>MGTD01000067.1 GCA_001799285.1 Deltaproteobacteria bacterium RIFOXYD12_FULL_56_24 | reverse complement strand
GGTGAAGGCCTGGCTGGTTTCCTTTTCCGCGGCCACGATCTCGGTCTGGCTCTGGATCGTGAAGTCGTCGGGCTTTGCCCGCAGCCGGTGCTTCTCGCGCAGGATCTCCCTGGTCTCCGCCACCGCCGCTTCGATGCTCTCGGAACTTGCCGCCTGAATAAAGATGTTGTTGATGTAGGTGAGATTGAACAGCCGCCGCAGGCCGGTTTGGATGGGGATGTAAATCACGTCGTCCTGATCGCCGCCGGCCAGGTCGGTGCCCTTTTCCGCCAGGAGCCCGACGACGGTAAACGACACCTTGCCGATCCGGATCTCCTCGCCCACCGGATTGCGATCAGCAAAAAGATTTTGGGCGACGCTGGCGCCGATTACCGCGACCCGCTGTCTGGCGCGATCCTCCTCCTCGGTGAAGAACCTTCCCCTGGCGAGGGCCAGCCCCCTGACCGCCACCATTGCTTCGCTGGTGCCGGTGATGGTCGTGCTGGTGCTGAGCGCGTCATACTTGACCAGCATCTTTCTACCCTGGGCCGGGGCAAGATTTTTGATCGAACGCGCCTCCTCCGCAAGCGCCCGGAGATCCTTCAGAGTAAGGCTGGCGACGTTGCCGGTCTGCCGCGGCCGGCCGGCAATGATTCTGACCTGGCCGGCGGTGACCATGACCAGGTCGGTGCCCATGGCCTGGATCTTCGCCAGCACCTGGCGCTCGGCCCCATCGCCGATGGCCACCATCACGATTACCGAACAGACGCCGATGACGATGCCGAGCGTCGCCAGACCGGTCCGCACCTTGTGGATGAACAGGGTCTTCAGCGCGATGCGGGTGCCCTTAAGAAGTTTCATTTATCCTTTGATCGCATTGACCGGGTCCAACCCCGCCGCTTTTCTTGCCGGTTGCAGGCCGGCGACGATGCCGACCGCGGCGGAAAAGACGATGGCCAGGACAAAGGGTTCCCAGGAGAGTACGGCTGGCATCTTTTTAATCCCGGCGATGGCCAGGGAGATGGCAATTCCCAGGAGCGTGCCGCCGATGCCGCCAAACAGGGTGACAATCAGGGCCTCGCCCAGGAATTGCTGACGGATGTCCCTGGCCTTGGCGCCGAAGGCCCGGCGGATGCCGATCTCCTTCTTCCGCTCATTCACCGAGATCAGCATGATGTTGGCGATGACCAGGCCGCCCACGACCAGCGAGATCGAGGCCAGGAGCAGCAGGAAGGTGGTCAGGGTCTTGGAGACCCCCTTGATGGTTCCCGCCATGGCCATGGAGTTGGTCACCCGGAAGTCGTCTTCCTGGGGCGGGGCGATGTGGTGGCGCTCCCTGAGGATCGCGGTTACCGAGGCGGTCACTTCGTCGAGGCGGTCCGGATCATCCACGTAAAGCCGGATCATGCCGAGGGCGGTGGTGTTATAAAGCCGGCGCATCGCCGTGGAGAGCGGCACCAGCACCCGGTTGTCCATGTCCATCCCGTGCGGACTGGCGCCGCGCTTCGTTAGCACCCCGACCACCGTGAAGTTGGTGTTGTTCAGCCGCACCGTCTCGCCGATGGGGTCCTGATCGCCGAATAGCTCCCTGACCACGGTCTGGCCGAGGACGCAATTCTTGCTAAGTCCCGAGACGTCTTCGTCGCTGATGAAATCCCCCTTCTCGGCAAACCACTGCCAGGCGTCGGCAAACGCCGGAGTGACCCCGAACACCGCGGCCTCGGTGTTTTTGCTGCCGGCGACCACGGTCTGGGCAACATGCATGGTGAAGGGGGCAATATGCTTGATGCCTTTGATCGAGGCCTGCATGGCCTCGGCATCGGCCATGGTCAGGGTGACGGTGCTGCCGTCCGGGGGGCCGAACATCCTGCCGCCGCCGGCCGAGGCCATGACCGAGTTGGCGCCGAAGTTCTTGATTCCCTTCATGACCTTATGCTGCGCGCCCTTGGTCAGGGAGATGATGACGGTCAGGGTGGCGACCCCGATCACGATACCGAGCATCATCAAAAAGGTGCGCATCTTTTGTCTGGCAAGCCCGCTCATGGCGAGGCCGATGATTCTGGAAGTCTTCATCAGTTGGCCCTCCTTTCATCGCTTACCACCTGGCCGTCTTTCATCCGGATGATCCGGTCGGCCTGCGCCGCCACCTCCGGCTCATGGGTAACGAGGATGACGGTGCGACCGTCCAGGTGGAGTTTCTTGAAGATGGCCATCACCTCCTGGCTGGAGGCGGAGTCGAGGTTGCCGGTGGGTTCATCGGCCAGGATCAGGGTCGGGTCGTTGACCAGCGCCCTGGCGATGGCGACCCGCTGCTGCTGGCCGCCGGAAAGTTCCGAGGGCTGGTGGCCGACCCGGTCGCCCAGGCCCACGGCCTCAAGGGCGGACTTGGCCTTGGCCTTGATATCAAGATCGTCCGGGGAGTAGATCAGGGGCAGCTCGACATTTTCCAACGCCGTGGTTCTGGGCAGCAGGTTGAAAGACTGGAAGACAAAGCCGATCTTTTTGTTTCGGATGCTGGAGAGATCGTCATCGTTCATCCCGGCCACCTCGATCCCGTCCAGGAGATATTCACCGCCGGTGGGCTGGTCCAGGCAACCGATGATGTTCATCATCGTCGACTTGCCCATCCCGGATGGCGCCATGATCGAGACGAACTCGCCCCGGCCGATGGTGAGGTTGATGCCCTGCAGCACCTTGACCTCGACCCCGCCGTCCTTGTTGTATGTCTTGGTGATGTTTCGCAACTCAATCATTGTTTCCTCCTGTTATTTTTTCCCGGCTTCCTGCTCGCCGGTGCCGGTGATAACCAGATCGCCTTCCTGCACCCCTTCAACCACCTCGGTGTACTGCCCGTCTTTCCAGCCGGTCTTGATCGTTTTTGCCACACCCTTGCCGTTTTCCAGAACCCGGACCACCTTTCTGCCGCCCTCCCGGCCGATGGCCTGACTGGGGACCGCGAGAACCGCGTTCCGTTTGTTCAGATAGAGGGTGGCGTTCACGGTCATGTCCGGCTTGAGCTTGCCCTCGGGATTTTCGATGGAAATGACCGTGATGTAGTAAACTACGTTGTCCTGGATGGTGGCCTTGGGATAGATGGCGGAGACAGTGCCCTTGAATTCGGTTTCCGGGAAGGAATCCACCGAAAAGCTCGCCTCAAGGCCCGGCCTGATCTTGCCGATGTCGGTTTCATCAACGTAGGCGTAGACCTCAAGGCGGTTCAGATCGACGATGCTGACAAAGGTCGGCACGTTCTGGGCCGTGGCGGAAACCGTCTCACCCTGCTGGGTGGCGACCGAGGCGATCACCCCGTCGATGGGGGCGTGGATGTCGGCGTAGGAAAGCTGGGTTGAGTTGAAGCGGATCATTTCTCTGACCTGGTCGGCCTGGGCCTGGGCGGCCTTGTAGTCTTTCTGAGCCACATCCACCTTGTCGCGGGCGACGAAATCCTTGGCAAAGAGGTTTTCCATCCGGGTCAGATTCTTCCGGGCCAGCTCGAGATTAGCCTCCACGACCCGGAGGTTCATCCTGGCCTCGTTGACCTTGGCCTTCAGATCTTCCTGTTCAAGCCGGGCAATGAGCTGGCCTTTTTTGACCACGTCGCCGATGTTGGCATAAAGCCTTTCCACCCGACCGGAGATCCTGGCCCCCACCTTGACCTCGGCTCCGATCCTGGCCCGGATCACCCCGGTTGCCTGGACCGAAGAGGCGATGTCGCGCCTCTGGACCTTCTCCGTTGCCAGGGGCTTTTCCGTCTGCCCCGATCCGGCAAACTGCCAATAAGCCGCGGCCGCAACCAGGGCGCCGGCGATGACCAGGATGATAAGCAACCACCACTTTTTCATTTGTTTCCGCATCGTTATAGTCCTTTGCCGGTTGCCCGGTCAAGCTTTGCCAGGGCGTCGGCGATATCGTAAGTCGAGGTGACGACCTCCGTGCGGGAGGCGGTCAGCGCGGTCCGGGCATCGATAACCTCAAGGAGAGTGCCGAGCCCTTCCTTGTATCTTCCTTCCGAAACCCGCATGTCTTCCTCCGCCTGTTCCAGTCTTTTCCTACTGGTCGCAAGCCGCTCCTGCGCCTCTTTAAGCAAGAGCCAGGCCAGCTCGACCTCAAGCTCAATGGTCCGCCTGGCCTGCATCTCCGCGGCCTTGAGTCCGTCACGGCCGGCTCGGGCCTGGGCGACCTTCGAACGGGTGGTAAGCTGCTCGAAAACCGGGAGGCCGACGGTCACCCCGACCCCCCACTTTCTGTCCATCGGCGCGAAGCTGTTCTCCTGCCAGCCATAGGAGGCGTCCAGGCTGACATTGGGGTAGAAGCCGCTCTCGGCCTGGCGGATGGCGGCGTCGGCAGCCTCAAGCCGGGCGCTGAAGCCTTTCAGCTCCGGGCGCATGGCGCGGGCCTCGGCCAGCGCCTCCTCCAGCGAAGCCGTCTTGCCGGGGGGAGAATCGTTTTCCGCCCCCCCCTCCACCGCAAAACGGCTGGTTACCGGCACCCCCATGGCCGCAGCCAGCGCCGCCTTGGCCGCCAGGACGGCATGTTCGCCCCTGACGATCTCCAAACGGGCGCTGGAGACCTGAACCTCTGATTTGAGTACATCCGCCCGGGGTGAAACCCCTTCCCGGTGGAGGGCCACCGCCTGGGCCAGCTGCTGTTCGTTGCCGGCCAGGGCAGTCTTTCTCACCTCAAGCAGGGCCTGTTTTTTCAGGATGTCGAGAAAGGTAGCGCGGACGGCGTAGGCGATATCCAGGTCGCTCTTGCCGACCTCGTGTTCCTGGGCGTTGACGCTGTGCTCGATGCCTTCGAGCAGACTGCTGGTGGCGCCGCCGTCAAAGAGGGGCTGGCGGACCGCCAGCCGGGTGTCGTAGCTGTCGGGGGAGGTCTGCGCCATCCCTTCCTGCGGGGTGGTGTAGGTGTAGGCGGAGGATAATTTCAGGGTCGGGTAGTAGCCGCTCCGTCCCTCGCCGGTTCTTTCCCGAACCGCCCTGAGGTTTTGCCGGGCAAGATGGCCCGCGGGATTTGTGCGCCGGGCAAGGTCGAGGCACTGGCTTAAGCTGAGGGTCTGCTGGTCGATGGTCACGGTTTCAGAGCCGGCGGCAGTTGCGGCCCAGAGGAGCAACAGGGCGGCAAGCGTTGTGCCTGCGGTTTTTATTCGACTGAGGGGCATCCGGTCATTTTTCCTTTGCTCATGGCGTTTTCGATCAAGTCGAAGAAGCGCTGCTGCTCCTCCTTGTTCAACAATGTTTTCACTTCAAGCATGTGCGCGGCGACCCGCTGCTGCATCTCTTCCTGCCGGACGCTGAGCTCGAAAATCAAGGCCCTGATGGCGGGCAGGTCCGGGTTGTCCCGGCGCATCATGGCGACCAGCTCCCTTCTGTTTTCGGCGATATGAGTCCGCTGCCGGTCCAGCTCGGCCCGGAAGGGAACGGTTTTTTTCTTCAGGGCCTCGACCTGCCGCGGCGCCAGGGCCAGCTCCTCAAACAAAAAACGATCCCGGGGCAGGCGATGCCCGAAGGGAGAGGTCCATTTGTCATTATGCTGGTAATAACGGTAGCCGGCAGTCCCCACGATCGTCAGGTTCAGGAGCACCGAGACCAGCAGCAGGTATCTGAGCGTGCTATTGCGCATGGCCATCCTCCAGCATCGCCAGATAGACTCCGCCCAGGGAGCCGGCCGGGGCCGGGGCGAAGAGGTCGAGGGAGAGACCGGCGCTCGCGCTCTCCAGACCCGCCTGTCCCGCAGGAAGGCTCAGCAGACGGCCAAAGAGCAACCCGCTGCCAATGGCCAGAAGCACCACCGCCACCTCGGCGAACCGGAGCCAGAGCGGGGTGAAAAAAGGCCGCGCAGACGGCACAGGATCGAGCCGGGCCATTACCCGCCGGCTGAAACCGGCAGGCGCCGCGAACCTTTCCGTTTCGGCCAGAAGCCGCTGCATCTCCCGGCTGGCGCGGAATTTCGCCGCGCAGGCTTCGCAGTGGTTGAGGTGGGCTTCAAGCCCCGCCTGCTTGCCGGGCGGCAATTCTTTGTCCAGGTGCGCTGACATCAGTCCCTGCGCTTTTCGGCATCGCATTTTTCTTCTCCTATCTGGTTAAACGATTGTGCCGGTTTTTTGTTCCGTACTTTGTAACTATCCAGCAGCACCACATCTGCTTTGTCATCGGCCTGCTCATGTGCAATAGCACAATTCGCAGGTCTCTTGGTCGGCACTGCTGCCGACGATTGACACGCGCATCTGTGGCACTGCTGAATAGTTACATTCCGTGGTTTTAGTCACTTTTTGGCTTTGAGCTGGATAGTTTCCGTACTTTTTCGCATCATCTGCCGCAATTCCTCCCGGGCCCGCGAAATTCTGGACTTTACCGTACCCAGGGAAACATCCAAGGCCTCGGCGATCTCCTCGTAAGAACAGCCTTCCAACTCCTTGAGCACCAAGGCCGCCTTCAGTTTGACCGGCAGCCCGGCAAGGCAGGCCTGCACCAGCTCTCTCAGCTGTTTTGACTCGTAGAGCCGCTCGGGGGTGAAGCCGTGCGCCGGTTCTGCAAGCATGAACTCCTCGCCTTTGGCGTTTTTCTGAAACAGGGAGAGCCAAAGGGGTTTTTTCCGGCGGTCAAGGCAGGTGTTGATGGCGATGCGGTAGAGCCAGGTCGTAAAGGAGGCGTCGGGCGTGAAGCTGCCCAGATTGCGGTAGGCCTTGAGAAAGGAGTCCTGGGCCGCATCCTCGGCGTCCTGAGCCTGGCCGAGCATATGGCGGCAGAGGTTGTAGATCCGGTCCTGATGGGTGCAGACCAGCTCCTCGAAGGCCGAGGCATCGCCATCCTTGGCTCTGGTTATCAGGTACAGATCTGGAGGCATGGGTACTCTTTAATGAAAATTACGGTCGAGCCACAGCAGATCGACCGTCGGTAGAGAGGATTTTTTGCGCAATTACGATTTTCAGCCTTATTCCGTGGGCAGGTAGCCATCCCCTTCCTTGATGGCGAAAAACATCGAGGCCCTGGCCACCGGCATGGTGGAGATCAGCTCCATTCCGGCCACATCGATCTTGGCCATGAGGTTGTGCTAAAAGGCCACAGTGAAAAGTACTTGCCGTCCGGGGCCAGGGCCAGCTGGCAGGAAGTTGCGGGTCCTGGACTATTAAACGACCGGCCTGGTGTTTTGTTCCGTGCTTATTAAGCAGAACCGTCATGATTATTATGGACTGTTTATATAATGGTTTGCTGCTGATTAATGCATTCTTTTCCCCTTGAACTGTCAAGACAATAATGGCATGCTATCTTGTAATTATGCTGTAAATGGCTTGGCACGAACACTGGAACTTAAATAGTGTCCCTTGGCAGCCCCTGCTTTTGTAGCAACCGCAAAACATTGCGCTTACCCCAGGCAGTGGCCGGAGACCGTTATTACTTCGTAACTCTTTGCTGTGGTGTCAAGGAGCTATGATCCTTTTTTTGCAAAACCATCAATTTTTACCAGAGAGAATTACATGAATATCAAAACCACGCAAAACGGCGATCAGGTGCACATCGTGCTTCAAGGAATTGTGGACGAACAAGGGGCCGAGGAATTAAAAAAACAAGTGGTCCAGCTGAACCTCGACTCGGTGCGGGAGGTGATCATTGACTGCCGGGAGGTACGCCACATCGGCAGCTCCGGGATCGGCAAGATGCTGTTGCTCTACAAAAAACTGGCTTCCAAGGGCGGAACCTTTTCGGTCGTCAATCTGTCCGCTCCCATGTTTGAGCTGTTCAGCGAACTGAAGCTGAACACCCTTTTCTCCATCACCCAGGCCGCTTAGCAGGAAAGGCGCAAAACGCCAAGAGACCAGCCACAGGAGCAACCAGCCATGCAGCAGCGAACATCCGGCGCCACCTCCCTGTTCCGCAATCTTACCATCAATGCCAGGATCACCATCGGTTTTGTCGTAGTGCTGACCTTCCTGATCCTCTGCGGCTGGATAAGTTTTATCGGCATCAACCATGTCATTGGAGACGCCCAGGAGGTGGTGGCCGGCCATGAACTTTACCTCACCCTGACCGAGAGGGAAGTGGACCATCTCAACTGGGCCGGCAAGGTGGGCCTTTTCTTCACCGATCCCGCCGTTGCCAAGCTGGAAGTGGAAACAGACGACCACAAGTGCAAACTGGGCAAATGGCTGTATGGTGACGAGCGCAAGCAGGCCGAGACAATGCTGCCCAAGCTGGTTCCTCTCTTCAAAGAGATGGAAAAGCCCCATGCCGACCTGCACCAGAGCGCGGTCAAGATCGTCAGCCTGAATAACAGGGAAGAAGCCAAGGCGGCCTATCTTACCGAGACCATTCCCGCCCTGCACCAGGTCCAGGATCTGCTCCACCAGCTTCGCAAAGAGGCGGAGGCAAGCATTCTCCCCGATGAGGCCATGCTGGAAGCAGCCATGACCACCAAGTACACGGTGGGCGGGCTGGCCATTTTTGCCTTGCTGATCGGCATGGCTATTTCCCGGCTCCTGGCGGTGCAGATCACCAGGGTTCTTGGCCTGGCGGCCCGAAACATTCAAGGCAGCGCTGCCCAGATTTCCGAAGCATCAGAGCAGATCGCCAGCGGCAGCCAGGTGCTGTCCGATTCCGCCTCCGAGCAGTCCTCCATCGTGGAGGAAACTTCCTCCTCCCTGGATGAGCTCTCCGCCCAGAGCCGGCAGACCACCGCCCTGACCCAGGGGTCGGAAACACTGATGAAGGAGAATATCACCAAATCCGGCCAATCCCTCAAGGCCCTGGCCGGACTCACCCAGAACATGACCCAGATCGAAAAGGACAGCGGCCAGATCAGGCTGATTATCTCCACCATCGACAGCATCGCCTTTCAGACCAATCTGCTGGCCTTGAACGCCGCGGTGGAAGCGGCCAGGGCCGGCGAGGCCGGGGCGGGCTTCGCGGTAGTGGCCGGCGAGGTAAAAAGTCTAGCCATGAAAACCACTCAGGAGGCCAAGAACATCCAGAACCTGCTGGACGCAACCGTGGCGCGGATCTCCACCTGCGCCGCTTCCCTGAAAAGCGTCAACAGCGATTTTGACGGCATTGTCGAATCAGCCACCATGATCGGGGAGAAAAATTCCGCCATAACCCAGGCCAACGAAGAGCAGTCCGGAGGAATCGCCCAGATCTCCCTGGCCATGAACGAAAGCGCCGCCGCCACCCAGCAGATCGCGGCGGCCGCCGAAGAATCTGCGGCCGCCGCCGTCCAGCTCACCGCCCAGGCAGAAGAATTGCAAACGGTGGTGGCCGATCTTGAAAAGCTCATTTATGGGGAGTCTGAGAGGGAGGCCACAGGTGAGGGGGAAAATTCCGCCACACCTCGGCTGGGATATGACGGATGAGGCTTCCCCTTGTCCACCTGAATACCCGCAACCTATCCACCTTAGCCGTTGCCAGCCGCCTTGAAATTGATGGCCACGCCCCACCGTCATCCCGGCGAAGGCCGGGTCCAAGCCTTGCTGAAACATCCCAAGAACCCTGGATTCCAGCCTTTGCCTGGATGACAGAATGCTGCGATTTTTAAGTTCTTGCGAGTCCAGTAAAATTAAACCCGTCGGAGCCGGCCATGTTCAACAGTCTTTCCCTTTTCTATCATAAATGCCTTAACCGGCTGCCGGATCTGCCCTTCTTCGATAGATCCCTGCGAGGCTACCTTTTTTCCCGGATCATGGGAGCTACCCTGGTGGTATTCGTGCTGGTATTGGCGACCAGCACCATACTGTATGACCGCTTGATCATCCGACAATCCAGGGACACCGCTCGGGGTATCGCCGGTCAGACCTACGTCTCCATCGAGACGCTCATGCCCTACGGCCCCAGTCGCCAGAAACTTCTTGCCACCGTCGAGGCGATCAAGAAAGCCCATTCCACCTCCCCCTACCAGATCGAGGTGTACCGCAGCAGCCTGGTGGATGATCAATACGGCGCCGTCGAAGGCGCGCCCGCCCCCAGCGAGACGATTCGCATGATCATGACCGGAGCCGGCCGGCAGGAAATTCTTGAAAACGGCACATGGACCAGGCATTTCTATCCACTGGAGGCCAAACCAGCCTGCCTGAATCAGTGCCATGCCGGGGCCGAAGCGGGAGCGGTGCTGGGAGTGGTGGAGGTAAAACAGAACGTCAAGAATATGGCGGCCAGGATGCGCTCAGAATACCTCTGGATTTTTGTCCTCTACGGCGGCCTGGCCATTGCTCTGGTGATATTCGTCACCCTGCTGGTAGTAGCGAAAGTTACCAGGGCGGTGGAGCAGTTCCGGGAAAAAACCTCGGAAATCAGGTCTGTCGTCGACCTGTCCTCCGTCAGCGAACTGGGAAAAAGCACCTTCGGGTTTAAGGAACTTAATCAGGCCTTCGGTGCGGTGGGGGAACTGGCCGAACGGCTCCGGGACGTGGCGGTGGACAAGGATGTGCTCGAATTTGAAATCAAAATCCTGAACAAGTTCATCATCACCTCCAATGTGGTGCAGGACTGGCACGCCTTTGTCAAAGAACTCCTGGTGGACATCAACAGCATCGTTGACACTTACGCCCTGATGGCCTTTTTCCAAGAGAATGAACAAGACTACGAGCTGGATATCTTCTGGCGCAGCGCCCCCTCCGACCAGATCAAGGCCGGTTTTGAAAATCTAATCCAGCAGCAGATCTACCGGCGTTTCCAGCTTGCCGCCGACAGCCCCTCGGTTCGGATCATTCACCACGACAGCGGCTCTGATATTCCTCTGCCCCAAAATCTTGCCCAGAAAGATTTTGAACTGCGCACTAAATCGCTGTTTCTTGAAACCCCCAAGGTGGGCGGTATTGTCGGCATCGGGGTCCAGTCCAACCTGGCGATGGATTCCATCTACCACATCGTTCTGGACAGCGTTCTCGCCACCCTGATCAATCTGGTGGGCTCGGCAAAAGCCATCTACAAATACACCAAGGATCTGGAATACTACGCCACCCGGGACCCGCTGACCCATCTCTACAATCAGCGGATGTTCTGGGAGCTGATCGGCTACGAGACCGGACGGTCCGACCGGCACAACACCACTTTTGCCCTGCTGGTCATTGATCTGGACAATTTCAAGACGGTCAACGACCGCTACGGCCATGTCTTTGGCGACTTCTTTCTTCAGCAGATCGCCAACTCCCTGCGCCCGGCGGTGCGGGACGGCGATATAGTGGCCCGCTACGGCGGGGACGAATTCGTCATCCTGCTGCCGGAAGCCAGCAAGGAACAAGCCCATATGGTGGTCAGCCGGATCATCGAATCGGTGGCGACCCTCAACATCATGACCACGGAGGGATTCAAGATCCAGTGCACCATCTCCATCGGCATGGCCATGTATCCGGAGCATGGTCGCAGCGCCAAGGATATCTTTCTGGTGGCCGACAACATGATGTACAAGGCCAAGGAGGAAGGGAAAAATGCCTTGGCCGTGGCCGAAGAGAGCGACATCGCCGAAATCTTCAAGCATGAAAGCGAAATCAACTTCAAAGTGTATCAGTCTCTGGAGCAGCAGAACATCATCCCCTATTTCCAACCCATTTTTGATCTGGAATCCGGCACAATCCTGGCCCACGAGATGCTGATGCGGATTCCCACCACCGGGGGCACGGTTTTGAACGCCGGAGAATTCATCGAGGCGGCCGGGCGGATCGGCCTGCTGCCCAAGCTTGACCAGCTTCTGATGCAGAAGGCCTACGAAAGAGCCAACGCCGATGGATACCCAGGCAAACTCTTTATCAACCTCACCCCGAAATCCCTTATTATTCCGGAGTTCATGCCGAATGTCCTCGAGCTGACCAAGCGCTACGAGATCAACCCCAACCGGATTGTCTTCGAGGTTACCGAGCGGGATACGGTGCGCAACATGGCCATGCTGCAAAAATTCGTAATCCAGATGAAAAGCCTTGGCTTCAAGTTCGCGGTGGACGATTTCGGCTCCGGCTATTCATCCTTCAAGTACCTTAAACTCTTTCCCATCGACTACATCAAGATCGAAGGGGAGTTTATCCGCAACATGCTGGAAGATGTCGAATACATGGCCTACACCAAGAGTATCGTTACCCTGGCCAAGGAACTGAAGGTCAAGACCGTGGCCGAATATGTGGAGGATGCGCGGATCTTTGAGGCCTGCCGCACCCTGGGCATCGACTATGCCCAGGGTTATCATGTCGGCAAACCGGGGCCGGAATTTTCCGTGCAGAAAGGATAAGGAGCATGAACGCCGCCGCCATTCTCCAGTATTCGGCTGTACAGATTCTTGAGTCCTTGAATGACGGGGTGTACGTCACCGATCTTGACCGGCGCATCGTCTACTGGAACCGGGCGGCCGAGCGGATCACCGGCTGGCGGCCCGGAGAGGTGGTGGGCCGCAACTGCCATGACAATATCCTCTGTCATACCGACAAGGACAACAGGAGCCTGTGCGGCAAGGAGCATTGCCCCCTGCACCGGGCCATCGTCACCGCCTCCGGCTCTTCCGAGCCGATCCTGATCTTCGCCCATGGCCGCAATGGCGGCAAGATTCCGGTTGAGGTCAGTGTTGCGCCAATCCACAACGACCAGGGCGCCGTAGTCGGCGGGGTGGAGATCTTCCGAGACGCCTCCAGCCAGATGCGGGATCTGGAGCGGGCTCGCACTATCCAGACCCTTTCCATGCGGATGCCGGCAAACGACAATCCCCGTCTCAGCTTCGCGGCCAAATATCTGCCCCACGACATCATCGGCGGAGACTTTTATACGGTGGAAAAGCTGGATCAGGACCGCTATGCCTTCTGCATTGTCGATGTCATGGGCCACGGCACCGCCGCCGGCATGTACGCCATGCACCTGCACTCACTCTGGGAGGCCAATCGCCGGATTCTCGACCGGCCCGCCTCCTTTGTAACCCAACTCAACAAAAGCCTCTGCCAACTGGTGCGGGACGGAGAATCCTTTGCCACCGGGCTTTTCGGTTACATCGACCTGCGGGCCGAGGCGGTGGCCCTCTGCGCGGCGGGCAGCCCTTCCTTTCTGCTGACCCGTGAGGGGAAAACCCGCAAAGTCACTATGGCCGGCTTGCCTTTAGGCCTGATCTATGACCACCTCTACGAGATGACCTTGATGCCCCTGGAGCCTGGCGACGGCCTGCTTCTCTTCACCGACGGGGCGGTGGAGATCACCGACCACCAGGATGCCATGCTGGGCAGCGGCGGCATGAGCGGCCTGATCGATGCCCACGGTTTTCCGGAAACGGAGGAAAATCTGACGGAATTTCTCGAAAAAATACTGCGCTTCTCCAACCATACTAATTTTCCCGACGATGTCACCATGCTCGCCATCCGCTACACCGGTCGCCCGGATCAACAGAAATACTTCGGCCCTTCACCGGTAACCGATCACGGGGCAACCCCACAAAGGTCAAATAACCACGAAACAAGCGGTCACAGGGTGCCGCAGGTTGCGGCGCACCCAGAGGGCATAAGTTTCGCTAGGGCAGACAAGCTGCCCAGCTCAGCTATAAGCGGGACGGCGATGCGTACTTTTGTACGTGAGCCGGACCGATCGCCGCAAGATGTGGTGCCCTGTGATCGCTTACCTTCACTGGGCAAGCTTTCGCCATGACCGCGGCGGCGCGTCGGACCGCAAATAGCGGCAGAGCCGGAGTGAAATCCCCCTCTTCTTTCCAGAGCCACGGGGAAAAGTGCTTGACCCCCGCCGATTTCGCCGGGATTGATGAGCTCATCGAGGCCTGCTGGGGTATGGTAAAAGAGGGCCTGAGCCAGCTGGGCTATGGTCCCAGGGAAACAAAAATCCATCTCGCCCTGCACGAAGCTCTGGTCAATGCCTGGAAACATGGCCATTGCAAGCGGCCTGATCTGCCGATCACCTTCCGCTGGCGGTTCGACGATGATTTCACCATCGAGATTATGGACGCCGGGCCGGGGTTTGCCTGCCAGGCCCCGACCGATCCCTTCACCCAGGACCGGCTTATCGAGGAGCATGGCCGGGGTCTTGCCATCATCAGATTCTGCGCTGACAAGGTGAGCTGGCAAAAAAACGGCGGCCAGGTCATCATCACCTTTAACCATCCATAACCCTTTGGGGAGCGGTGTCAGGCAGAGTTTGGAATTTTAAATTTTACTTAATTTAAGGAGCCACAATGACCAATTTTATGAACCGAATGATTCGGGCCGCGAAACTGGACGTTCATCTCTATGAAGAGGTCGAGGCCGACGGGAACGCAACCCGTCCGGCCATGGGAGTAGTACTTTTGAGCAGCCTTGCCGCCGGGGTGGGCAGCATCGGCAGCATCGGCCTGGGCGGGATTCTGTTTGGCACCGTCGCCGCCCTGGCCGGGTGGTATATCTGGGCCTACCTCACCTATTTCATCGGCACCAAGCTGCTGCCGGAAGCACAGACCGAAGCCGACCTTGGCCAATTACTGCGGACCACCGGCTTTTCCAGCGCCCCCGGCCTGATTCGGGTTTTGGGAATCATCCCGGGGCTTGGCTCGCTGGTCTTTGCGGTGGCTTCCGTCTGGATGCTGGTAACGATGGTGGTCGCGGTCCGGCAGGCCCTTGACTACGAGAGTACCTGGCGGGCGGTTGGGGTGTGCGCGATCGGCTGGATCATTCAGACCCTGATCCTGGCCTTGCTGTTCATCCTCGTGGGTGTCGGGACGCCGTAGCCGGTGGCTACGCGAAGGCGGCTCGGCTGCACGCTTACCTTACAAATTGTAGCGTTTAGCCTTGCGCCAGAGGGTTGAAGCGTCGATGCCGAGGGTTTGCGCGGCCAAGGCCCGGTTGCCGTTGGTGGCGGCCAAGGCCTTGTTGATCATGTACCGTTCCATCTCCTCCAGGGTCATCAGGTTTGCGGCCGCAGGCGGCATACTGGCCGCACCGAGGGCAGGCGGTAGAGCCGCAGTGCTGATGGCGGCGCCGGGCTCCATGATGACCGCCCGGCTCATGACGTTTTCCAATTCCCGAACATTGCCGGGCCAGGGGGCCTCGCTCAGCATGCGCAGGGCCTGGGGGGAGATCTCCTGAATCGCCTTGTCGTATTTGCGGGAATAACGGTTTAAGAAGTGATAGGCCAGTTCGGCTATGTCTTCCCGCCGGTCGCGCAGGGGAGGCAGGTCGATTTCCATGACGTTCAGCCGGTAATAAAGATCATCGCGAAAACCACCCTTGCCGATGAGCGCCTTCAGGTCGGTATTGCTGGCGCTGATCACCCGCAGATTCGTGGTGATTTCCTTTGTCCCCCCCACCCGCAAAAAAGTCCCATCCTGCAAGACCCGCAACAGCTTGACCTGCAGCGAGAGCGGCATGCTGTTGATCTCGTCAAGAAACAGGGTGCCGCCGTGGGCGGCTTCCAGCAACCCCTTTTTCTGCTCCACCGCGCCGGTGAAGGAGCCCCGCTCATGGCCGAACAGCTCTGATTCCAGCAGGGTCTCGCTCAAGGCCCCGCAATTAATGGCGATAAAGTTGTTCGTAGCCCGGCCGCTGTTCTGGTGGATGAGCCGGGCGACCAGCTCCTTGCCGGTGCCGGTTTCGCCGCTGATGAGCAGCGAGACCGCAAGCGGCGCCAACCGGGCAATCATCTCCTTGACCCCCTGGATTGCCGGGGATGAGCCGATCAGCCCCGTGCCCTGCAATAGGGTGATGGAAGCGGTCAGGTCGCGGTTTTGTTTGACCAGTTGATAATGGGCCAGGGCTCGTTTCACAATCAGGGCCAGTTCTTCCGGATCAAACGGCTTCTGGATATAGTCGTGGGCCCCGATCTTCATGGCGGCGATGGCTGAATCCACGGTGCCGTAGCCGGTAATGATGATGACCGGCAGCTGGGCGTCCCGCCGCTGGGCGGCCGCCAGCACTTCGGCGCCGCTGACCTTCGGCATCATCAGATCGGTAATCACCGTATCAAAGGCGGAGGTCTCCAGATGCAGCAGGGCCTCGCGGCCATCGGCAATGGCCGTGACCTGATAGCCCTTGCCGGTGAAGACGTCGGTCAACAGCTCCCGCATCCGCTGGTCGTCATCCACCAGCAGCAGGTGTTGTTTGTTGGCTGTCGGCTTGCTCATGGCCTTAACTTTACCCTCCCTCTCCCGCTGAAACAGGACCATTGGCAGCAAAATTTGTCCCCGGCAGGATTACCGTGAAAATGGCCCCGCCACCAGGACGATCCTCGACATCGATGGCCCCGCCCGCCTCGGTGACGATGCCCTCGCAAATTGCGAGGCCCAGGCCGGTGCCTTCGCCCACCGGTTTGGTGGTGAAAAACGGGTCGAAGATCCGGCTGCTGATTTCCGGCGCAATCCCCGGCCCGTCGTCGGCCACGGTCAGCAGGATCGTCTCTCCGCGCCTGGCGGTGCCCGCCCAGATATTGCCGGGGCCGCTCATGGCCTGAATGGCGTTCAGCATGAGATTTAAGATCACCTGTTCAATCTTCTGGGGATCGGCGACGATCATCCCCGGCGACTGCAGATCGAGGTGGATGGCGATGCCCTTTTTGTCCGCCTGAAAGCGGACGATATCGACGACCCTGGCCATCAGGCTGTTGGGCGCGATGGCTTCCGGGCGCGAGGCCGAGCGACGGGCAAAATCGAGCAGCCCCTTGACGATGCCGCTGCAGCGGTTGGTCTGTTCGACGATGATGTCCACCCGTTTGGCAAATTCCTCCGGCGGCGCGGCCTGGTCCAGATACTTGGCATAGCCCAGGATATTGCCTAAAGGGTTGTTGATTTCGTGGGCCAGGCCGGCAGCCAGTTGCCCGATGGCCGCCAGTTTTTCGGTGTGGCAGAAAACCTCCTGACGCTTCTGGTCGGCGGTGATATCGCGGAAGGTCTGCACCCCGCCCACCACCTCGCCTTCGGCATCGAAGAGCATGGCGGAGCTGACCGCCACCGCCATGCTCTCGTCACCCTTGGTGGTCAGCGTCGTTGGCCGATTGTTGATGGTCTCGCCTGCGTGGTAAAGGGCGCAGGCATCCCGGCACAGCGAACTGCGGAAGAGATCGGAACATTTATGACCGACGGCCTCGGCCTCGCTGAACCCGGTGATCCGTTCGGCGGAGTTGTTGAAGGAGATGATGACCCCGCTGGTATCGGTAACAAAGAGACCATCCGCCATATTGTTGACAATGGCGGCCAGCTTGGCCTGCTCGAATTGTACCCGTTCCCGCTGCTGCCTGAGATCGTCGAAGGTCTCCCGGATGGTGCCGGCCATCTCGTTGAACGATTTGCCCAGATCGGCAAATTCCGTCGGCTCACCGATGTCGATGTGCTGGTCGAGATCACCCTGGCGCAGGGTATGGATGGCCCGGTTCAGCTTGTTAAGCGGCATGAGTACCGCGCTCTTGAGAGCGGAACGGCTGATCAGCACCCCGAGCAGATGAAAAATGATCACCGCCGCCACGGTAGCCAGCAGCAAGTTCCGGGAAATGGCCTGGACCCGCTCGGTGGAGAAATCCAGATGCACCTCACCGAAGACCTCGCCGCCCATCATAACCGGATGGGAGATGGCCAGAAGATCCTCCCCGCCTGCCGTTTCCCCGTAAGAGGCAAGAATTTCACCGTCGGCACGCTTCACCGTTAAAGAGACGATACTAGAGTCGGCAACAATGTCGCTGACATAGCGTTCCACGGTGGCGTAATCATGGGCCATGACCGCGTCCAGGGTGACCGCCGCCAGGATTCGGGCGATGCTTTCCCCCTTGTTGTGCAAGTCGTTAAGCAGGATGACCCGCTCGGCCTGTACCAGCAGAAGACCCAAGATGGCAGCCGAAGCAATGGCGAGCAGATTGAGGCGCCGGAAAAAGATATTTCTGAGCGAGCGGTTCATCGGGCCTCGATAACCTTGATGACCTGCCGGGCCTGGTTAAAATCGCTGTCCGTCACCGGCGCAAAAGCCTGCATGGCCGGATCGATCAGCTCAAGTACCTTGCGGTCGCGCAGGGCGAGCAGGCTTTGCCGCAGCTTGTCCTGCAAGACTTGCGGCAGAGAGGCCCGGCAGACAATGGCATGGGGCGGAGTGAGAAAAGGACCGGCCAGCACGCGCAGGGGCCGGTCGGCATATTTGCGGTACACATCCAGGCGCACGCCGCCGGCATCGAAATCGCCGTGCAGCACCGAGAGGATGACATTGTCATGGCTTTTGACATAATCGTAGGCCGCCAGGGCGCCGACCGGCACGCCGCTGTTGCGGAGCAGCCAGCGCGGCAGGTAATGGCTGCCGTAGGACTGGGGGTCGCCGAAGGCAAAGGTTCTGCCCCGCAGATCGGCGAGTGCGGCAAACGGCGCCGAGGCTTGACAGACCACCACCATCTTATCGCTGATGTCGTCCGTCATCCGCAGGCGGGCGAGAAGTTCGACCCCGCCGAATTTATCCTTGATCCGCACATAAGGGGCCGGCCCGACAAAGGCCAGATCGGCCTTGCCCTGTCCCACCGCGCTGACATGTGCGGTATAGCTGGGGGCGATCTTGAGCCGGATGGCAACCCCCGTCTCCCGGCGCAGGTACTCGATGAGCGGCTGAAAGGTCTTGTGAATGGCGGCCGGGTTGGCAAAGGGATGGGTGCTGAAAATCAGCTCCTCCCCGCAGGCCGGGGAAAAAAAACCGAACAGAACAACGAAAAAAACCAGAATGATGAGCATGGGAGAATGTCGGTTCATGGGAATCATTCAACCCTATACATTGCAGGTTGCGGCGCACCCAGAGGGTATAAGTTTCGCTAGGCAGGCAAGCTGCCAAGCTCAGCTATAAGCGGGACGGCGATGCGTACTTTTGTCCGTGAGCTGGACCGATCGCCGCAAGATGGGGTGCCCTGTGACCGCTTACAAAAAAGCAGCGTCTGGGCTGGCCAGACGCTGCCACTCACAGCCCGGGAGAAGAAGGGGACTCCCGGTTTCCAGCTCGCGCCGGATTTATTTGCCCTTGATTTCGTAGCTGCCGTCCTTGTTCCACTTGAAGCCGGCAAAGAGATAGCGGGCCTTGACTCCATGCTCCTTCAGGACATCAAAACCCACACTGGCCCTGGGACCGGCCTGGCAGTGGATGATGATTTCCTTGTCCTTGGGCAGTTCGGTCCAGCGGGTATCAAGGGTATCGACCGGAATGCTGATCGAACCGGGGATCTTGCCCTTGGCCCGTTCGTCCGGCCGGCGCATGTCAACAATTACCTTGTCGGTCGGCTGGTTTTTGACGATGGCCTTGAACTCATCCACGCTGATCTGGCCGGGGATGAGCTGCTTCTTGTACTTCACTTCGGCGACCAGGCTGTTGGCTGCTACCGGATAACCCTTGGCCTTCCAGCCCTTAACCCCGCCGGCCAGCACCGAGACCACGTCATAGGCGTTGACCCGCAAGTCGCGCATGGCCTTTTCCGCCTCGGCCATCTTGTCGGAGTAAAGGATGATCCTGGCCTTCTTATCGCTGGGCATGGCCTGCCAGATTGCTTTCATATCCGAGGCCGGCAGATTGACCGCACCGGGGATGTGCTCGGCCTTGGCCTTATCGGGGCTGCGCAGGTCAACGAGAACAAAGGCATCCTTCTGGCCGCTGTCCATCACATACTTCACAAACTCCGGCTCAGTGTGGATCGGTTGACCGGTTACCCGCCAGGCCGGAAACCCAGAGGCGAACATCTTGACATTCTTGTAACCATATCCCTCGGTAAGCACCCGGTAGAAGTTGGGCGACATGGAGCAGGTGTAACCGTTGCAGTAGGTTACGATCAGGGTGTTCTTGTCCTTGGGCAACCGATCCTTGTATTTGGCAAAGCGGTAGTTGGGGATGACGATGGCCCCGGGCAGGTGGCCCTCCTCATAGTAGGAAACGCCCCGGACATCGAGGATGGCGTAGTTGGCTTTTTTCGGATCTTTTTTCAGCAGGGCCGCAAGATCAGCCGCCTCAATAATCCGCTCCTGATGGCTGTATGCTTCCGGAGTCTTATAGCTCAACTCGGTGGCGACATTCTTGCCGCCCTCTTCCTTGACCTTGACCATGATCAACTTGCCGTCAGCCAATTCCTTGGCCGTGGTCAGGTTCTTGGCCATTTTGGTGGAGCCGTCGTAGCTAACTTCCACGGTCTTGCCGTCCACATCAATGGCAAAGCTCGAGTCCGTCTGGCTGCCGGCCTTCATGAAGCCCCGGACGGTGCCGGCCTCATCCTGATGGCATTTAACGCAATTCTTAACGACCTGGGCTTTGGCGGCAACAGCCTGGCCGGTCATGATTGCCAGCGTGGCTGCTGCCAGGGCTGGGACCAAAAAGATATTTTTTGCCTTTAACATAAATCTTTCTCCTGTATGCACGAGTGGTGTGGTGAGGACACCGCTGCCTTAGCGTGGTCCCTGCTTTGCCATCATGCTGGAGCAAGGTTGGTGCCAGAGAACAAGAGCTGATGGAAATAAAAAATAATCAGGACAAAGCCAATGAAATTACAAGAAAAAATATAAAGACGAGCTTTGAGGGAGGTATTTTGCAGGGCAAAGACCTGACCGCCAGGTATTGCATAATGCACGATTCCGGCAAAATGCAATACTTGGCGGCAGGGGGGGGGAACAGCCGACAACTACTTTTTCTTGGCCATCGGTGGGGTAGGAATGTTGCTGCCGTGACACTCCATACAGTTCATCTGGGCAGTGATGCCGAAATCCTTCACCGGCATATGGGTGGCCTTAGGCACGTACTTGCCGTCCTTCCAGTCATTGAGCAGCACGACCAGATGATAGGCGGTGCTGGCCGCGACCCGGGCGCAACGGTCCTTGCGTTCGGCGCTGCCGATGGGCTTGTTGGCCGCTTTCATCCACTTGCCAACCGAGATGTGGCAGAGCGGGGAGTTGCTGGTAGTTTTGACCAGCTCGGCGGTAATTTTTGGTTGCTTTGGCATAAAGACCGGCATGGGCGCCTCGGAATACCACTGCATGATATCCTCGGCAATGTGGTGGCCGGCGGTGTCCCCGGCAATCCGGGGGCCGATGATACAGTTGGCGACGATATTGGCGCCGGCCGGGGAACCACAGATTGTCCCCCAACCTACCTGGCCGCCCTCAAGAAAAACAAAGGAATCGGCAGGGAAAGACTGGTAGGGTTCGCCAAACTTTTCCCGGAGCTGGCTGAAAACACTGTTGATCACCGCAGCGCCGCAGAAAACCCGGTACCATTCCTTGTAGGCAATCTCCGCCGTCTTGGTAGGGTCGAGCTTCTCATAAGGCCAGGGCCATTTCTCGGAGCTGCAGCCAATGGCCTGAGCAGAATTTACCAGGCCGCCGAAATGGGTGAGGGCCACACCTGCCGCCAGAGCCCCGGCGCCGATCATGACCTGCCGGCGGGATACACCGTTGTCGTCCATCTTCTCTTCCATAGACATAGACACTTCCTCCTTTTTTATGAGGCCGCAGCCTCGCTCAAGCATCGAACCCCGCGTTATCCCCATGGACATGACGTGGTTCGTATCACAATGTAGGAGTACTACCATGAAAATAATGGGGGGCAAATGCGGTAAATTGTCACACCCATAAAGTCCGAATAAAGCCAGACCTGGCATGGGCGACAATATTGGCGGATAGTTATCCCCGGCAATCAGCGTATTTTTTTGCAAAAAAGGCAATTGCCTGGATCGCTTTTCAGTATAATGAAAAAAAAGGCGCCTGCGCATTCCCGCCGCCACCGATCCTGCTGATCCTTTCGCCGAAAAGCAACCCTGTTGCTGCATGGAGGGCAACATCCTCTATGCCTATGTGCCCTCCGGCGGCAGCGAGACCTGTCAGGACTGTAACATATAATGCCCCCGCGACAAAATTCCATTTTTTCGGCCCCGGCCGATCCAATCGCCGCAAGAATCGGCTGGCAACGCCCCGCTATTCATGGCATCATAGGCCCATGAACGATTATCCGTGCCCCTCCGCCCAAATTTCCCAACTCGCCAACCCCGGCGAGTTGACCTCCTCCGGCCAGGATCTGCCCATCACCGCCGGTTTTGCCGAAAGTCCTTTCGGCAGATGCCTGGTGGCGCAAAGCCCTGCGGGTATCTGCCGCCTCTCCTTTCCCGATGCCGCGGAAGAAGAAAGAGAATGGGGTGCCCTGCGGCAGGCCTGGCCCCAGGCGCGGCTGCGACGGGATGATACCGCTGCGGCCCGGACAGCGGCGGCGATTTTTGCCGAAGCCGAAGCAGGGAAAGCCAATGAATCACCCTCCGGGTATAAGTTTCGTTTTGAGCAGACAAGCTGCTCAACTCAGCTAAAAGCGGTCACAGGGTGCCGCAGGTTGCGGCAAGCGGAACGGCGATGCGTACATTTGGTACGCGAGCTGGACCGATCGCCGCAAAATGTGGTGCCCTGTGATCGCTTACGCCAAACCCTGCCCCTTTTTGCCCAGGGCACCCCCTTTCAGGTCATGGTCTGGCAGGCCTTGCTGCGCATACCTTGCGGGAGCACGCTCAGCTACGGGCAACTAGCCGCGGCCATCGGCAGACCCACCGCCGTCCGGGCCGTGGCAGGCGCGGTGGCCAAAAACCCCATCGCCTTTCTCATCCCCTGCCATCGGGTGCTGCCGACCTCGGGCGGTATCGGCGGTTATCGCTGGGGCCAGGCCTGCAAACGCGCCATGCTTACCTGGGAAAAAGCCCTGCCGACACCCCAGCCGCCTCAGTCGGGAATCCAAGCTTGAACTCCGCCCTCCCCATCCACAAAATTCTGCCCCGGCTGCGGCTCGAACTGGCCCGCAGCCAGGCCGTAGTCCTCAGCGCCCCGCCCGGCTCGGGCAAAACCACGGTGGCGCCCCTGGCTCTGCTCACCGAGCCCTGGTTGGCGGGGCGGACCATCCTGCTCCTGGAGCCGCGCCGGCTGGCAGCCCGGCTGGCCGCAGCCTTCATGGCTCGGCAACTGGGCGAGGAGGTCGGCCAGACCGTGGGCTACCGGGTCCGTTTCGAGAGCAAGGTCTCCCCGGCCACCAGGGTGGAGGTAGTCACCGAAGGAGTGCTCACCCGGAGGATTCAGGCCGATCCCGAACTGGCCGGGGTGGGGCTGATCATCTTCGACGAATTCCACGAACGCAGCCTGCAGGCTGATCTGGCCCTGGCCCTCTGCCTTGACGTGATGACCGGGTTGCGCAACGATCTCAAGCTCCTGATCATGTCCGCCACCCTGGACACCACCGCGGTCAGCCGGTTGCTGGGCAATGCCCCTGTGGTTTTGGGCAAGGGGCAAAGCTACCCGGTGGGCGTGGAATACAGCCGGACAGGACAACTGCGCCAACCTCAACCCCGGGAGATCGCCGGACAGGTGGCCGGCGCCATTCAGCGGGCGCTTAACGAGCAGCCGGGCGACATCCTGGCCTTTCTCCCCGGCGCGGCCGAGATCCGCTATACCCAGGCGTTGCTCTCCTCTGCCCTGGTGCCGGAGAAAATCGCTATCCATCCCCTCTACGGTGGTCTGAGCCTCGCCGCCCAGACCGCTGCGGTGCAACCGGACCCCAAGGGAAGGCGGCGCATCATCCTGGCCACCCCCATCGCCGAAACCAGCGTCACCATCGAGGGGATCCATACCGTGGTGGACAGCGGCTGGAGGCGGAGCCCGCAATTCGATCCCAACAGCGGCCTGAGCCGGTTGACCACCCAGCGCATCTCCCGCGCCTCGGCCACCCAGCGCACCGGGCGGGCTGGACGCCTCGGGCCGGGGTACTGTTACCGGCTGTGGAGCCTGGGCGAGGAGCACGGCCTCAAGCCCTTCGACCCGCCGGAGATTCTCACCGCCGACCTTAGCCAGCTGGTCCTGGACCTGGCCCGCTGGGGGGTGCATGCCCCGGAGGCTTTAAGCTGGCTCGATCCGCCGCCGGCCGGCCATTTCGCCCAGGCGCAAGCCGTGCTACAGACCCTCGGCGCCCTGGACCAGCAGGGACGGATCACCCCTCTCGGTAAAAAAATGGCCGAGCTGCCGGCCCATCCGCGCCTCAGCCACATGCTGCTGGCCGCAGCCGAACATAACACAATCCCTCTGGCCTGCGACCTTGCCGCCCTGCTCTCGGAGCGGGACATCAGCAAGGGGCGGGAGCGCTCGGCGGATATCGAAGACCGGCTCCACGCCCTGGCGGTCTTCCGCAGTGAGGGTCCGGCTGCGGCCAAAGCCATGGAGGCGGACACCGACGGTTGCCGCCGGGTAATGCAAACCTGCAGACAGCTACTGGAGCACCTGCCCAGGCCCGCCCGGCAAAAGGGAGGAGAGCCAGCCGCAACTGCGGGCGAACTCCTGGCCCTGGCCTTTCCGGACCGGATCGCTCAGCGACGGGGTGAGGGGCGGGGCCAGTACAAACTCGCTTCCGGCCGGGGCGCGGTTCTTCCCGCCCATGACCGGCTCGCGGCCCACGAGTATTTGGCAGTGGCCGAACTGGACGCGGGCAAGACCGAAGGGAGAATCTTTCTCGCCGCCCCCCTTGCCAGAGAAGCCCTGCTGACCATGTTCGCCGACCGGCTGCAGCGGGAAGACAAGGTGTACTGGGAGGAGCAGAGCGGCACGGTCAAAGCCCAGCGTATTCTACGGTTGGGCGAGCTGATCCTGGAGACCGCCCATCTGGCCAAGCCCTCCGCCGAGGCGGTGCAGGCCGCCCTGCTCTCCGGCCTCCGCACCCTTGGCCTTGCAGCCCTGCCTTGGAACGACAAGGCCAGGGAGTTGCAGGCCCGGTGGGAATGCCTGCGCCTATGGCAGCCGGAAGCGGGCTGGCCGGAGGTCTCGGATGGGTGGCTGCATGAAAATCTTGACCAATGGCTGCCCCCATGGCTCACCGGGATGCGGAGCCCCGAACAGCTAAAAAAACTCGATCTCTGCGCCATCCTCACCGCCCGGCTCGACTGGCAGCAACAGAGCCGCCTGGACCGGGAGGCCCCCACCCATCTCACGGTGCCCAGCGGCTCCAGGGTCCGGCTGCGCTACACCCCCGGCGAGCCACCGGTCCTGGCGGTGCGCCTTCAGGAGATGTTCGGCCTGGCCGACACCCCGAGGGTCTGCCACAATACGGTGCCGGTCCTCCTCCATCTCCTCTCCCCGGCCCAGCGCCCCATGCAGATTACCCAGGACTTGCGCGGATTCTGGGAAGGGGCCTACCATGAGGTGAAAAAAGAACTCCGAGGCCGCTATCCCAAGCACCACTGGCCGGACGACCCCTGGCAGGCCCAGCCCACATGCCGAATCAAACCCCGGAAATAGACGGAAGTTGAGGAGTCAAATCCTGCGTGCACTCCCTCAACTGCATGGTAGAATATCCCGGCGAAAAAAATCTGCCGACCAACGAGATTCTTTGCTGTTAAGGCAGTTAAAATCCCATTGGCCCGCCGCCGAGCACCGGAGAGGCTGCCGAAAAAGGGATTTGCACTGTTTGAGGCGAAGCCGAGTTTGCAAAGCCCCGGCAGCATCGAGGAGTACCCCATGCGGGGCATAAACTCCGGGCATCCCGCTTGCGGCGGGACAAGTGGCGGGGAGCCCTTTCTTTGGTTCGTTTCTTTGGGCAAGCAAAGAAATGAACAGAAGGAAAAACATCTTCCTCTGTCTCCTGAGATTGCCTGATAATCAAAACAAAAGCCTGAAAAGGAGCAACTCATGGAGCTTGAAGTTCCGGTCATCGGCATACTACGCGGAGTGGAGGGCGATTTCTTCGGCGAGGTCATGCAGACCTCCTTTGCCGCCGGACTCACCGCCATGGAAGTCACCATGAACACCCCGGACGCCGAAAAAATCGTCGCAAAACACCGCCCCGCCGTACCCAATGGCAGACTGCTGGGCATGGGCACCATCCGCAATCTTGAGGAAGCGAAGCGGGGGGTAGCGGCCGGAGCCATGTTTTTGGTGACTCCCAACCTGGACTTGAAGGTGATCGAATACGCCAGGGCGGCTGGCATCCCCATCGTCGTCGGGGCGCTGACCCCAACCGAGGTGTACGCTGCCTGGGCCGCCGGAGCCGAGCTGATCAAGGTCTTCCCCTGTGGCGCCATGGGAGGAGCCCGGTACTTCAAGGATCTCCTCGGCCCCTTCGATCAGCTCCGGCTCGTTGCCGTGGGTGGGGTAACCCTTGCCAATCTTGGCGAGTATTTTGCCGCTGGCGCTGCGGCGGTGGGCGTATCCACCAGCCTTTTCGGCGCCACGGCGTTGCGAGAGAAGAACCTCGCCCGGATCAGCGAAAACGTGAAAAGTTTCATTGAGCATTGCCGCGAGGCGAAAGATCGGGTATGATCCCTTCCTTTACTTGCTAAAAATACGTCTTTTTAAGGAGACTCACCCATGTTCAGACCGGAAATCAAAGTTATTGACTGCACTGTCCGCGACGGCGGCCTGATGAACAAATGGCAGTTTGACGACAAGTTCGTCCGCGCCGTCTATCAGGGACTGAGCGAAGCCGGAGTTGACTATATGGAGATCGGCTACCTTAGCTCCGAATCTGCCTTTTCCCGCAGCGAGGTCGGCCCCTGGAAGTTCTGCGCCGAGGATGATCTGCTGCGCATCATCGGCGAAGGGGGGAAAAAAATCAAGTTCTCGGCCATGGCCGACATCGGCCGCATCGACTACAACGATATCCGCCCCCAAAAGGAAAGCGTTCTCGACATGGTGCGGGTGGCCTGCTACATCCACCAGATCGACAAGGCCATCGCCCTGGCCCACCACTGTCAGGACAAGGGCTACGAGACGACGATCAATCTGATGGCCGTCTCCACCGTGGGTCCGCGGGAGCTGGAGGAAGGGCTCGCCGACCTGGCCCAAAGCCGGGTGCCGGTCATCTATCTGGTGGACAGCTTCGGGGCCTTCTACCAGGAAGACATCGAGCTGCTGGCCAAAAAATACATGGAGAGGCTGCCGGGCAAGACCATCGGCATCCACGCCCACAACAACCAGCAGCTTGCCTTTGCCAACACCATCTCCTCGGTAATCTGCGGGATCAACTATCTGGACGCCACCCTCTACGGCATGGGCCGCGGGGCCGGCAACTGCCCCACGGAGCTGCTGCTCTCCTTCCTCAAAAACCCCAAGTTCAATGTGCGCCCGCTGATCAAGGTAATCGAAGAGGAGATTCTCCCCTGGCGGGAAAAAATCGACTGGGGCTACTTCATCCCCTACATGGTCGGCGGGGTCATGAACCAGCATCCCAGGGCGGCCATGGCCTGCATGGAATCCGACAAGAAAAACCAGATCACCGAATTCTACGACCAGATGACCAGCGCCGCTTCCGGCATCTGAGTTTTCCCCTCGCTTGCAACAAAAAAGGCAGATCCCTACCGGGGTCTGCCTTTTTTTGTTCTGCTTACCAAGTCAGCGCCTTTATTCCGATGCAGTCAAAATCCCATTGGCCCGCCGCCGAGCACCGGAGAGGCTGCCGAAAAAGGATTTGCACTGTTTGAGGCGCAGCCGAGTTTGCAAAGCCCCGGCAGCATCGAGGAGCATAGGGGCTCCCGCCCCTGGCGGGACAAGGGACACAGGGTGCCCTTTCTTTGGTTCGTTTCTTTGGGCAAGCAAAGAAATGAACAGAAGAGTGAATACTCCACCGGCTAAAGCCGGTGGCTTCGGATAACAGCTAAAGCTGGCGGGGTCGGCTACGCCGACTTCTCCGCATCACCTTC
>MGTD01000066.1 GCA_001799285.1 Deltaproteobacteria bacterium RIFOXYD12_FULL_56_24 | reverse complement strand
GGCACCCTTGATGTAACGGCAGGCGGGGCGGTAACCGACAGTGGAACCATCATTGTGGCGGGCACCACCAATGTTGACGCAACCGGATTTGACATCACGCTGAACACGGCGGCCAACGACTTTGGCGGCGCGGTAAGTGCGGACGGTGTCAACATCACCCTGGTGGACGACAACGCCATTGTGCTCGGCAACATCACCGCCACCGGTACCTTGTCGGTGACCGCGGGCGGCGCAGCCGGCGAGACCATCACCGATACCGGCACCGTGGATGTTGACGGCACGACCACCCTGAACTCTGGTCTGGCTGACATCGTTCTCGATACCGTGACCAACGACTTCACCGGCGCGGTAACGGCGAGCGGGGCGAACATTACCCTGGTTGACGCCAACGCCATCGTTCTTGGCACGATCACCGCGAGCGGGGACCTCAGTGTCACCGCTCTTGGCGGCACGATCACCGATACCGGCACCGTAAATGTAGACGGGACGACCAACCTTTCCGCTACCAGCGATATCGTTCTCGATACCGTGACCAACGACTTCACCGGCGCGGTGACGGCCTCTGGCGCGGACATCACTTTGGTTGACGCCAACGCCATCGTTCTTGAAGATGTAACCGGTACGGGCACTGTAACGATCACCGCCCTCAACGGCAACATCACTGAAGATAGCGATGCCACCGCAGATGTCACCGCCAATGCCGCCATCCTTTCGGCCACCGGCGGCGGGATCAATGTTGACACTGATGCCGTCAGCGTTGCCTTTACGGCGACCGGCAATGTCTTTATCGACGAGGTCGCGGCGGGCGGAGACTTGAGCGTGAGTGGCCTGACCACCGCCAACAACGGCAACATCGACATCGAAACCCTGGACGGCACCCTGACCGTGGGCGGCCCCCTTGCCGCGGACGGCAGCGGCAACATCGGCCTTACCGCTAGCGACGCAGGTATCGGTAGCAATAACGACGTGATCATCAGCGGACCGGTGACCAGCACCAGCGGCGACATCACCATCCTTGCCGACAACAGCATCACCCTGACTGCGGGAGCCAATGTACTGAGCACCTCGACCACGGTGGGCGACATCGTTCTTACCGCCACCGACGGAGCGATCACCGGCACCGCCACCAATCTTATCACCGGCAGCACCCTGGCCATGACCGCCAACACCGGGATCGGCAACTTTGATGTCTTCGCCCCGATCTACTCGGCGGTAAGCACCCTGGCTGCGGCCACGGAGGCCGGCGACATTGCGGTGATCAACATTGGCGGCCTGACCATCGGCACCATCGGCACCCTTTCCGGGGTGACCATTCTTGATGCAACCGCTGGCGGCGACAACAGCGGTGATGATCATATCGCCATCGGCGCGAACAGCCCGCTGACCGTGAACGCGGCGGTGGTCAATAACGATGGCGGCGATATCTACCTGGCATCCTTTGGCCTCGCGGCCACCGACGACCTGACCATTAACGCCAATGTCACCGCCCTGGGCGGCGACGGGGATATCAACATGGCCGCCGGCCATAACGTAACCCTCAACGGCACCACGGTGATCTCCGCAGCCAATGCCGGCGACATCAGCATCAGCGCCGGCGTGGACGCGACCACCCTGCCTGTTCTGGCTGCAGGCCATGCGAGCGGCAGCGTAAGCATGATCGGCAGCACCTCAATCACCTCGGGCAGCGGGCAGATTACCCTGACCGCCACCAACAATGTGGTGGTCGCCACGGTAAGCACCAGCGGCAATGTAACGGTCAGCGCCGATGACGATACTTATGGTCTCGCCGATGGCGTCGGTTACATCCGCGAATCCAAGGGCGGCGAAACCGCCAACATCACCGCCAATGTCGTAACCCTGACCGCGGCCACCGGCATCGGCGAGGATGACGACATCGAGCTGAACGCCACCAGCGTTTCCGCTACCAACAGTACTTCCGGCGACATTCGCCTGAACGAAGTGGCGGCGGGCACGGTTCTGACCCTTACCGGGGCGAGCAACGCGGCTGATGGCAACATTGACATCCGCACCGAAAACGGCAGTCTGACCGTTACCGGCGCGGTTGTGACCAGCGGCAGCGGCATGGTTGACCTGGTGGCCGGCGACAGCGACACGAGTGGCAATGGCGACCTGATCCTTCAGAGCACGGTGGGCGCCGAAGATGGCGATATCACCCTGACCTCGGAGGGCAACGATGTTACCTTCACCGCAGCGGCCGATATCACCACCACCACCGGCAGCATTGAGGTGCGCGCAAATGCCGGGGCCATCACCATGACCACTCCTGTCGGTAACGGCGATGGCACGGTGATCAACGCGGGCAGCGGGGTCATTGATCTGCACAGCGAGGGCGACATCACCCTGGGCCGGTTGGTGACCACCAACGCCACCGACAACGCGGCGGACAATGCGATCATGATCTCCACCTCGGTGGGCGATCTGATCGACGGCGGTGATTTCGGCGGCGCGGACATCCAGGCTACGGGCGGGCTGACCTTGAACATTGCCGGCAGCATCGGTATCGATGCCACCCATGTGGCTGATCCGGCCGCTGATGCCGCTATCGAGACCAGCGTGGCCAGCCTGACCGTGACCGCAGGCGGCGGCGTGGCGATCGACCAGACCGGTAGTGTGGTTCTTGACATGAACGTGGCCGGCGACATCACCGTGACCGTCACCGACGGCACCCTGACCGCCAACAGCGTGGTGGCCACCGGGGCAGGCAGCGACATCGTGCTGACCACCCAGGAAACCGCCGAAGTTGATGCGAGCAATGTCAACCTGATCGTGGGCACCATAACCGCAGCCGACGACACCGTAACCCTGAACTCGGCGGATGCCATCACCCAGCAGGCGGCTTCCGCCGGGGTGACCACCGCTGATCTCTTCATGACCGTGCAGGGTGGAATCGGCGCCAGCGGCGCTCCGCTCATGACCACGGTGGATACCATCACCGCGGCCAGCACCAACATGGTGGATGCGGTAGATACCGCGGCTGATATGTTCATCACCGAAACCGATGATGTAACCCTGACCAGCGTGACTACCGCCAACGGTAACATTACCGTGATCGCGGGCGGTTCCATCACCGCTGATCTGGTGGCGGCCAACACCGCCGGCAACAATGTTACCCTCACCGCCAACGGGGCGGCCTCCGATATCCTGCTCGGCTCGGTGACCGCCACCGGCGGCACCGCGACAATCACCGCAGGTGATGAGATCCTCGACAACCTGGTGGCGGAAACCGCCAACGTGACCGCCAGCACTGTTGACCTCAACGCAGCGGCCGGCATCGGTACTGCTCTTGAAGAGATTGATCTGGTGACGACCACTCTGACCGCCGACACCACCGCCGGGGTGATCAACCTGGCCAACGTACCTGGCGGGACGGTTACCATCAACTCGATGACCACCGCTGATGCTTCCGATATTACCTATAAGCAGACCGGCCAGAATCTAATCATCGCCGGGGCGATTTCGAGTGGCGGTGGGAACATCTGGATCGATCCGCCGGTTGATATCGCGATCAATGCCAATGTAACGACCACGGGGGCGGGCACCATCCTGATCCAGGGCACCGGGGCGATCTCCACGGCTAACGGGGTGGTGGTGAGTACCGATACCGGCACCTTGACCATTGCAGGTGTAACTGCGGCTGACGAGGCGGTCAGCCTGACCATGGCGGATGACTCCAGCATCACCTCAAGTACCGGCGACATTACTTTGCGGGCCAATACCATGACCCTGGATAACGTCACTACCGGCGGCGATGTGCTGCTTGATTCCAATGCGGCGGCAGGGGCGGTTATCACGCAACTGGCGGGTACCCCAGGCAAGGTGACGGCCGACAACCTGACGATCCAGCAGGACGCGGCCGGCAATATCTTGGTGATAACCAATGTCGCCTCGCTCGATGTCGTCAACGGCGCAACCGTGACCGTGCGGGAAGACAATGATATCGTGATCAACAGCGTGGCCACGGTAACGAGCTTCCTGCTCAATGCTGAAAACGGCGAAGTTACCGGCAACGGCGGCAACGATGTTACCGCCACCAACCTGGAAATCAGGGCTGCCAACGGCATCACCCTGAACACCGCAGTGGCCAACCTGGCAGTGGACAACACCACCAGCGGCAATGTTGCCATCGTCGAGGCGGACGGGGTCACCCTGGGTACTGCCCTGGGTAATACCAACGCCGCTGATGTGGCTGCCCCAGCCCAGATTACCAACCTGACCCATTCGCAGGTGTTCCGTAATCAGGTTGCCGACGGTCTGCTTACCCTGAGCACCACCAACGGGCCGATCAATACCAGCACCGCGGCGGTGACCAGCAACGGCGGCATCATAACCTTTACCGCCAACGACACCAGCGCCCCGGCAACGCAGCTTGCCAACATCACGGTGGGCACTGGTAACATCGTTTCCAATGATGGCAATATCAACCTTTATGCCGCAGATTCCGTGGCCCTGGGCGGCAATGTCAACGCGGGCAGCGGCGATGTAAACATCGAGGCCAACAGCGCCAACGAGACCACGGCTGACAATATCGGCGCCATTACCCGTACAGCCGGTACGGTTACCGGTGAGTCTCTTGACCTGATGGCCGCGACTGGAATAGGGGTGTTGCCATCGACCGGCGCAACGGCGATCTACACCAACGCAGACTTTATTTCCGCGATGAACACGAATGCAGGCAACATTTCCATTAATGAGCTTAACGGCGTCACCCTGACCGGCATCGATGCGGCCAATGGCTCGATTGACCTCACTGCCGGCGGCACGATCATCGTCCTTGGCGCTCCGGGAGCCGGTATCACCGCCACCGGCGGCTCGGTTACTTTGGATGCCAACGGCGTTGCCGCCGATATTTTGGTGAGCAACGCGGTGACCGCTACCGGCGGAGTAACCATGACCGCAGATAATGACATTATGTCTAATATTGGCGGGACGATGGCTGCGGGCACCGATGTAAGCCTTGATGCGGGCAATGACATTACCCTCAACGACACGGTTGACGCAGGTGATGACATCTTCCTGGCAGCCGGTAACAATATCGAGCAGGCAGTCGGCGCTGATCTTGACGCCGGCAGCGATGTGGTCATTGACGCCAGCGGGACGAGCATTGTGCTGAATGGCCCGGTGACGGCCGGCAACGATATCCTGATTGGTGAAAACGATGCCTCCGCCTCGGTGACGATTAACGGTTTGATGAACGCGGACAACGACATCACCATTAACAGTGACGACTTCGTGCATATCACTGCGGCGGTGACGGCGGATGCCGATATGAGCGATGTTGGCGACCTGACGGTCAGTGGGGCAGACGAGGTAACCGCGACTGCGGCATTGAGCGGGGTGAATGTTTACCTTGAGTCCACCGGCTCATATGTGACCCTTGCCGCGGTAACGGCGACAGGCGGGGACATCATGGTTGACGCTGACACCGATGTGACCCTGAACGGGGCGCTTAACGCTGACAACCACATCATGATCTTTGCCGGCAACGACATTCTGTCTAATGTCGGCGGGACGATGAATGCGGGCAGCAATGTGGACCTTGCCGCGCTCAATGACATTACCCTCAACGCCACAGTGGATGCGGGCAACAACATCTACATGATGGCTGATAACGACATTCTCCAGAATGTCGGGGCGGCCATGGACGCGGTCGCCAACATCTACATGGATGCGCTCAATGACATTACCCTCAACGCCACGATGGATGCGGGCAACAACATCTACATGGAAGCGGGAGAAAACATCCTGATCAGCGGCGAGGTGGAAGCCGGCAACGACATCGTCATGGAAGCCATCGACGAGAGGATCGAGCAGTATGCCGGCAGCAGCGTGATCGCGGTAAGCGACATCACGATGACCGCGGGCACGACCATCACCTTCGCTCAGCTCGATGCCGGCGACAACCTGACCGCCACCAGCGGCACCGTCAATGGCAGCGGCGGGATCATGACCCAGGTGTCGGAAGGGGCTGATCCGAACAGCAACATCCAGGTGGGTAATGTGACCACCCTGGTTGCCGGACTGCCCGGGGACATGGCGGACATAATCCTGATCAATGCCGACAATGACTTCGGCTATGACCAGGCCGGCGATGTCTTTGCCGAGAGCTACGCCACCCGACTGAACTATCGGATGAATGCTGACGGCGCCGATATCTCCATCCACGACAGCAACACCATGTGGGTGGGCGCGGTAACCGGCAATGCGGTTATGCTCTCCGCCTATGACAACCTGCTCGACGCCAACGACCCGGATGCTGCTACCCCGGTGATGAACATCACCGCCTCGGTATCAGCGATTCTCCGGGCCGAGACCGGGACGATCGGTGAGCATGTGCTCAACGTCGGGCAGACTACTACCAACCCCATCGAGATCGATACCCCGGTGGTGTATGTGGCCTCGGCCAACACCAATGCTTTGATCTACGCCAACCTTTCCGGAACGGTGGACCTTAATACCATCCTCATGGAAAACCCCTGGCCGTATGGCAACAACTTCCCGCAGGGCACTTGGATGCTCAATGGGCAGATGATCTATCCCATCCAGGTGCCGGGGGTTAATTCCCGGGCCGAGCTTGCTGAAGTCCAGGCTTCCCTTGGCCTTACCCTGATCGGCGGCGACGGCGCTCAAGGCATCGGGGCCTACCCGCAGCCTGCTTCGGTTGTCGGTTCTACCCTGGAAACCCTGTACTCGACCCAGGCTCCGGCGCGGCTCTTTAATTCCCGCGATCCGCAGTCCACGATCTTCGAGCCGATCATCACCATCAGCGGCTCCGGGATCGCGGTTCCGATGAATGTCGAGGACGACGAAGCGGCAGCCCGCCGTCGTCGGATGGCGAAGAAATAAGGGAGTAGGTCGGGTAGAGCAAAGCGAAACCCGACACAGCACATCCAAACCTGTAAACTGTACCCGCCCCCGCTTTCCGGTTAATCCCCGGAGGGCGGGGGTTTTTTGATCTGGTCTTTTGTCTGGAGAAATGATATTCAGGCTGTTAAGATAGAAAAAAAAGGAGGTGCGCAGTGCCCACTATCAGCATTTTCTTTGGAATTATTGTCCAGATGTACTGGAATGAGCACCGGCCTCCTCATTTTCACTGCACATACGGCGAGCATGAAGCCCTTATTGATATAAGGACACTTGCAGTGATAGAAGGTAAAATGCCACGTCGCGCGCTTAACCTTGTTCTGGACTGGGCTGAACTGCATCAGACTGAGTTGCTTGTGGATTGGGATCTTTGTCAGGCAAAACAGCAACCAAAACCGATTGCCCCATTGGAGTAGATTATGGCGGCCCCTTGGAGAATCAGCGATGTTCGGGTGATTGAAGAATATACGATCAGCGTCCGTTTCCTCGATGGACTTGAGGGGATTGTTCGTTTTAAACCTGGTTTTTTCAGAGGGGTTTTTTCTCATCTTGTTGATCCGGATCAGTTTCGTCGAGTTACGGTAGTTAACGGAGCTGTAACCTGGCCAGGTGAGCTCGATCTGGCACCCGATGCCATGCACCAACAGATTCGCCAGAGTGGCGAGTGGGTTTTGGATAATTGATGGGGTGGTGGAGGTTGAGGGTGTCGGGTAGAGCGTTATCGCAGAACCCGACACAGCCCTACTACTGAAAAGGCAAAAAATAGTGACAGGAAATTGACCATGCCATCAATACTTGTAATACTTGGTTGGAGGTTGTTCTTTTATACAAATGAGGGGAATGAACCAATCCATATCCATTGTCGAAAAGGTGAGATGGAATGCAAGTATTGGCTGGATAGGTTGTCATTTGATATTGAAGAAGCATTTTCATTCCACATGTCAGAGAAAGATAAGAGGCAAATCAGAAAAATAATATACGAGCATTTTGAGTATATTGAATCACAATGGGATGATTTTCAGAGGAGCCGCCAGCAATGAAAAACTACCATGATATTAAAGAAATTAAATTCCTTGGAGATGTTCTTGAAGCAACGATTGATGGGGATGTAAAACGATTTAGACTCAAAGATGTATCTCCTTTACTTGAAAAAGCGAGTGCAATAGAGAGAGAAACTTTTGAGGTTTCGCCTTCAGGGTATGGAATCCATTGGCCACTGTTAGACGAAGATATTTCAATCAATGGATTGTTGGGAATTATCAATGCCCCTATGAAAAGAAGAAAAATCGCATAACGCCTTAATGTTGTCGGGTTTCGCTTTGCTCTACCCGACCTACGACTAAGGGGACAATAAAATGATTGATATCGATAAAGGTAGTGGCAATGTTTATTCCGACCTTGAATATGCTGATGCGGCCGAAATGCAGGTAAAGGCCAGCCTGGCAAGCAAGATCGGCGAGATTATTAAATATAGGCACCTTACGCAAACTCAGGCTGCTGAAATTCTTGGAATGACTCAGCCTAAACTTTCCGGGATGTTACGAGGACAATTCAGGGGCATTGGTGAAACCAAAATGCTGGAATGTTTGAATAGACTTGGGCGTGATGTGGAAATAGTTGTTCGGAAAAGTTCCCGCTCTCGGACAAGCGGTCATACCAAGGTTGTTTTCGCTTGAAAGCCAGATAACAAAAGATAGATGCAGGGGTGGTTGCCGGTTGGTGGCCGCCCCTGTTTTTTTTGTTTTAACTGCCCTCAAGTAGTCTTCATGATCTGGCACCAATTGCAACTAAACATAGTTGCTGCATTTTTGTTTGTTTGATAGAATCCATCCATGGGAAAACACGATAAGTTGCTGGCGAAACTCAAAAGCCGCCCCAAGGATTTCACTTTCCAGGAGGTTGCCACTCTGTTGGCAGGGTTCGGTTATGTCCTCAATCAGGGTGGCAGCGGCTCACGGGTCAGATTCGAGCATGAGCGTTGTGCGCCGTTATTCATGCATAAGCCGCACCCGTCGCCGGTGCTGAAGCCTTATCAGATTGATCATGTGCTGGATGTTTTAAAACAGGAGGGTTTGTTATGAAGAATACGATGGAATACAAGGGGTATGCCGGGTCGGTTGAATATAGCGATGGAGATGAGATTTTTTTTGGCAAGGTGCAGTTTATCCGGGCGCTGATCAGCTACGAAGGCAGCAACGCAAAAGAGTTGCGCCAGGACTTCCACGATGGGGTCGATGATTATCTATCGATGTGCAAGGAGAAAAATATCGCGCCGGAGCAGCCATTTAAGGGTTCATTTAATGTGCGGGTTGGCCGTGACCTGCACCGCCAACTTGCGCTCGAAGCAAGCAGGCGCGGTTTGAGTTTGAATAGCCTGATTGTCGCCACTCTGGAGAAAGAAACGCACCACGCAGCATAGGGTAAATTATGGCCATTTCCCAATTTTTAAATTTTTAGGAGGCAGGAAATTGGGGAGTGCCCCTAAGTTATCCAGCCAGCATTCCGATTCAATTCGCTTTTCTCCTCTCCCTTGCTGCTGCACCATATTAAAAATATGTTGCTCTTAACTACGATAAAGTATAGATTAAAAATATATACTATCAGGGGGGGGCGAATAAATGGAAACCGCTAAACTTTTTCAGAACGGGAAATCGCAGGCAGTAAGACTCCCGAAAGAATTCCGGATGCCTGGCGACATGGTTAAAATATCCCAAAAAGGCAACCAGGTCATTTTGGAACCGCTGGAAACAACCTGGGATTCGTTATTCGACTCACTCGGCGATTTTCCCGAGGACTTCATGGCCGGAGGACGGGAGCAACCAAATATGCAGAAAAGAGAGTCTTTCTAATGCGCTATCTGCTCGACACCAACATCTGCATTTATCTTATCAAGCAACGCCCCCCGCAAGCACTTGCGCAATTCAGGCAGCATTCGCCACAAGATGTTGCAATCTCCACGATCACGCTCTTCGAACTTGAGTATGGAGTTGAAAAAAGCCAATACCGCCAACGCTCCCAAGATGCTCTTGCCAAATTTCTCCTGCCGCTCAATCTCCTTGACCTGGACCGTTTTGCCGCTGCCGACGCCGCTGTCATTCGAGCAGAACTTGAAAAGAAAGGCCTGCCTATCGGCCCCTACGACCTGCTCATTGCTGGATTGGCTCGGTCTCAAAACATGACCTTGGTGACCAACAACACCAAGGAATTCGAAAGAGTTGACGGCCTGCTCCTGAAAAACTGGGCGCAATAACTGCCGGAATATTTTGAAAGAGGGGGGAGAGGGATGATCGTTGTTACTCGAAATATCGTCGACTTCCAGGCAACAGGGGTAAAACTTCTGAATCCATGGGAGAAATAAGGATAAAACTTTTGCGACTTTGCGCCTCTGCGTTAAAAAATGACCTACGAGTCCATCAAATTTGATGAACTCGTAACAACCTGAAAAGTTTACAGGCCCACCGCACAAAATCAGACACTTACACATTAATACCCGTTGTAATCGCGGCTTTTTGCGATTTCAACAAACTTGACTGGAGAAAAAGGCCTGAGTAAGATTAGCACTAATCAGGTTTTCGTATGATATTGCTCGTTTCCGGACGGGCACTAACAAACAAAAGAACGAGGTGAAAAATGATTGAAAAACGATTGCGGAATTGTTGTTTGCTGACATCCCTTGTGGTTGCCTGTCTGTTTCCCGGCCTTGCGGCTGGGGCCGAAGAAGCAAAGGGTTACCGGAAGGTTTTTGACGGCTGGACACTTGCTTGCAGCGAGGCGGAGCCAAAGGCCGGCAGCTGCCAGGTTATTCAGGCCCTCGACACAAAACAGGAGAGCGGCGCGGCTAAACGTCTGTTGCAGGCCTCGGTCGGTCGACTGGAAGGCGGCAAATTATATCTGCATCTGATCCTGCCGTTCGGGCTCGATCTTCGCCCCGGCGCAGTGGTGCGGGTGGGTGAAGGGGAACAGGTGAATATCCCCTTCACCACCTGCCTGGCCAATGGCTGTCAGGCTATGGTCATTATGCCGGATACCCTGGTGTATGATTTCAGAAACGGAGCGGTTGCCAGCATCGGCTTTCGCCCCTGGAATTCCCAGGAGACCGTTCAGGTTAAGATTAACTTGAAGGGCTTTTCCCAGGCCCTTACCGCCATGCCTTGACAGCTGCCATTTTGATTTTTTCCTGTTCTCGCTTCCTTCGTTTTCTGACGGCTCTTATCCTGCTGGCATTCCTGCTGCCGGCGCAGGTGGCCTTTGCCTTTAAGGCCAGTCTTGGCGCGGATGGGCGGATCAGAGAATATGGCCGCCCCCTGAACGGCCTGCCCAATTTTGTCGGCCTGGCCGATGGGGAACAGCATGCCCTGGCCATCGATCAGGCCGGCCGGGTCTGGAGCTGGGGCAGCAACAGCGCCGGCCAGCTGGGGACAGGTTCGTTTCGTCCTGAGCGCAAGCCGGTCGCGGTTGAGGCCCTTAAGAAGATCGTGGCGGTGGCTGCGGGCCGACGGCATTCCGTGGCTCTGGCTGCCGACGGCCGGGTCTGGAGCTGGGGCGCCGGCCAGTTTGGGCAAACCGGCAATGGCAGCCTGGACTTCTTTGCCAGCCAGCCTCTGCCTGGGCTGGTTTTTCTGCCGGTGGCGATTAAGGCCCTTGCCGCCGGCGACCATCACACCCTTGCTCTGGGGGCAGACGGCTCGGTCTGGGCCTGGGGAGCAGGCGAGCATGGTCAGCTTGGTGATGGCGGCAACCTGGATACGGCCAGGCCGGTAAAGATTAGGCTCAAAGAGCCGGTCGCAAAGATTTTTGCTCGAGGCAGCCGGTCCGGGGCGGTCGATCTGGCAGGCAAGGCTTTTATTTGGGGCAAAGAGCAGCAGGGCCGGGGCGCGCTCTTGCCCAGAAGGGTTGCCCTGACTGCCGCCTGGTTCCGCGAAGCCCTGCCACAGTCTCTGGCTGCGGCGCCTTCGGTTCCGGCAGTTTTGCCAAAGGCGGCGGCTAAGGCGACGGCTAAGGCGGCGGCTAAGGCAAGCGCCGCAACTCAGGCTGCCTCCCCACCCAAAGCTGCGCCGCCGGCAGGTGCTGCCCGTGCCTCTACGGCCGCCACTTTACCGCCCAGCACCGGGAAGGCGATTCCGCCCTTGCCCCCGGCCAAAGTAGTGATTGCCTCTCCTCCTCCTCCGCTGCCGCCGCCGGTAGAAAAGTTGCTTATCCGTGGCCGCGTTCTTCTCCAGAGGTTCGGGGCTTCCCATGGCCTGGCCGGGGTGGAAGTGCGGGCCGGGAATACGGATTGCGTCCCGAGCGACAGCGAGGGCTGGTTTGAATGCCGGGTTGCCGCAGGCTTCAGCGGCACTCTGCGTCCGCTCAAATCTAAATACCGCTTTGTTCCGTCTTCGGTGAGCCTGGACCGGCTTCAGGCCGACATGGACAGCCAGCAGTATTTCACTGCCATTTACGAGCCGTTTTGATGTCATCCCCCTTTATACAAAATGACCGCCCTGTTGAGGGCAAGCTTCTGCGTCTTTATCTCAAGAAGCTTGCCTGGAAGGGCGCTTCTGATTTTCCCGGCGCCTGGTCGGCGGCGCCGCAGATTAATCTTGATTTCGGCCATGGCAACAGTCCGATTGCCGGGTACGAAGATTGTCATGAAGTATGGCTGCAACTGCGGGTTACCGCCACCATGGCCGGAAGAGCGATGTATTCCGCAGAGATCATTCAGTCCGGGATGTTTCGCCTTGTCCCGGCCAGCCCAGGCCGCCTTGAGGAGCTGTTTGCCTGGTGTTCCGGAGTTCTCTATGCCCAGACGCTCAGGGTTCTGGCCTTGACCATGCGCAATGGCGGCTTTGACCCCCTGCCGTTTCATGACCGGAGTTTCCGCCGCGCCTTTTTGATCGATGCCGGCGGCCCTGTTATCAATCTGGATAGGTTAAGCAATCTAGGGGACATCTTGCCGGAAATGGCCGCTTTGCGGCTGGAGGCGCCGCCTGTACTCCGGGGAGACTGGCCGCTGTTCCGGTCTGCGGTTTATGCTGTGCTTGGCACCTGCGCCGGCTTTTATCTGTTATTTTTTCCCACCGACTTCCTGTACCGGTTTGCAGATTCGTTTTTTGTTCCGCTTCCAGGGCCGGAGGCAGGCCGACCGGCCCTGGAAGCGGCAAAGCCCCTGGCTTTGCCGCCGGATCAGGCTCCGCCGCTTGAGGACGAGGAAAAGGTTGCCGAGCCGGGAGCGGGCCTGACTTTATCAGGAGATGGCGGCCAGGCTTCGGAAGCAGCGCCGCCGCTGACGGTCATACCCCCGCAGGATCATCCACCAGCCCGGTATGCTGCAGCCCTGGAGTCCGGCGCCCGGTGGCTCAATGATCAGCCCGGCACTCATTTCACTTTGCAGTTGGGCGCTCTGGGGCATCTTGAAGAACTTGCGCAGCTTATCGGCCGTTCTCGTTTTGACGACCCGGTTCGTCTGCTCCGCTCTGTGTCCGCTGAAAATGGCGCACCCCTTTATCTCATCCTTCTTGGCTCTTATTCATCCAAGCCGGCAGCCGCCGCTGCTGCCCTGAAGCTGCGGGAAAGTGATGCCGCTCTCACCCCCCGGATAAAGTCCTTTGCCGCCATTGTTCATTCCGGCAGAGAGCCGTAAGCGGATTTTGTTATTGACTTTAATTCCGCTGAACGATACCTTGCCAAGACTGTAAATAGTTAGGGGTACGGCTTGTTGCGGTCTTGCCCGTTTAATCTCAAACCTTCTGGGAGAAACAGAAATGAGCACTTTGATGTTTTATAACGAGCCGGTCGCGCTCAACAAAGAAACCCACCGTGAGAGCAAGGTTTCGGCCCCCAAGGATTACGGCTTTGCCCGGGATACCAATTCCATCGTTCTGGCCGGGGTAGAGTTTGTCGAGGCGTCCAAGGAATACCCCATTGTCTTTGTTGACGCCGGTGATGACAAGGTAGTGCCGGCTGCTATTCTTGGTCTGCGCGACAAAGAAAACGCCTTCATCGACAGCGATGGCAAGTGGGACGCCCGCTATGTCCCCGCTTTTGTCCGACGTTACCCCTTTGTGCTGGCTGACGGCAACGATGGCCGTTTTCTTATCTGTGTTGACAAGAGCAGCCTGAGCAATGACGAAGGCCAGGCCCTGTTCGATGAAAATGGAGAAGAGACCCCCTATCTGGTCAATGCCAAGAATTTTATGCAGCAGTACCACGAGCAGAACCGGCAGACCGGGCTTTTTACCGCCAAACTCAAAAAGCTCGGACTGCTCACCGAGATGAACGCCAAGGCGGTTATGAAAAAGGACAACAGCAGCCTGATGCTCCGTGGCTTTCAGGTGATTGACGAGAAGGCTCTCCTCGCTCTCAAGGACAAGGAAGCCCTCAGCCTGTTCAAGTCCGGACAGATGGGCTGGATCTATGCTCACCTGATTTCCATGGGCAACTTCTCCCGCCTGGTTGACAAGATCGCCCAGCGCGAGGCCTGATTCAGACCGGCAGCTGCATGGCAGGTATCAAGCAGATCAACGCAGCCTATCTTCCCGCGGAAGATAGGCTGCTGTTGCGGATTTCCAGCCAGGCCGACGAGGAATTCCGTTTCTGGCTTACCCGCCGTGTGGTCGCCGGGCTCCTCACCGCCTGCGGCCGCACCGTTGATTCCTGGGCTGAAACCATGACCCCGGATGACATCCCCGGTCGTGAGCTGCTGCGGGATTTCAAGCGGGAACAGTTGACCATGCAGGGGGATTTCAGCCGGGCCTACGATCCGGGTGATAAGACCCTGCCGCTTGGCGAAGACGCCGTGCTGGTGAGCGGGGGCAATATCCAGCTCATCGCCGACGGTGCCGTGCTTAATCTTGGTCTGGCTGACGGGCGAAGCATGAGAATTCAGCTCGATGTCCGCCTGTTCGGCGGTTTTCACCGCATCCTTGTTGATTCCGCCCGCAGGGCCGAATGGCAGCTCGACCTGTCGGCCTCCACCACACAGGAAAATATTTTGTCCCCTTCCGTTGTTCTCCAGTAATTCAATTTATAAATCAAGTATTACACCTCTTATTTCTCCGTCATTCCGGCGAAGGCCGAAATCCAGTGTCTTTTTCTGGTTCCCGGCAAAGCCGAGGTTTACCTTACGGAAATTACACGAGCAGGACCACGCCCTACCCCCGGCGCTTTTCCCAAAAAAAGAAAGGCCCTGTAACCGCAAACGGTTACAGGACCTTTTATCAATATGGTACCGAAGGCCGGACTCGAACCGGCATGGGTTGCCCCACAGACACCTCAAGCCTGCGTGTCTACCAATTCCACCACTTCGGCATTCCTTATTTTCTCAGATAAAACAACGTAAGCGGTCACAGGGGCACCACATGTTGTCGGCACTTCTGCCGACGATTGACAGCGACGATCGGTCCGGCTCACGTAGCAAAGTAGCATCGCCAGCCCGCTTATAGCTGAGCTTGGCAGCTTGTCTGCCTAGCGAAACTTATACCCTCTGGGTGCGCCGCAACCTGCGGCACCCTGTGGCCGCTTGTTCCGTGGTTATTTGACCTTTGTTGGCTTACCCCGTGATTGGTTAGCAAACAACAAATGCTACTTGCCCTGCACCGGCGCCATGGGCACATCCTTGTCCGCGGATGGCAACGGAATCGGCTTGCTCTGCGGCTCGGCAATGGGAGCAACCTCTTTCATGACCGAACCGTCCCCGACCCTGGTTGACAGGTAAGCCAGGGAGATGGAGGTCAGCATGAAAATAATAGCGGCGCCGGTCGTAATCTTGTTCAACAGAGGCACTGGGCCTTCCGTGCCGAACACGGTCTGGCTGGAGCCGCCGAAGGCCGCGCCCATGCTGGCGCCCTTGCCGTGCTGCAACAGGACGATCACGACAAGGAACAGACAAACAACTATATGAACAATGGTCAGTAAGGTGAGCATTCTCTCTTGGTTACCGTTATTGCAGAAAGTGGATGATGCGTTCAAAAGACTCAGCCTTGAGCGATGCCCCGCCAACCAAGGCCCCGTCAATATCAGGCTGTCGCAACAGGGCATCCACGTTCCCCGAATTGACGCTGCCACCATACAGTATTCTTATTTGCTGGGCAATACTTTTCTCGTACATCGCAAACAGCAGATTCCGCACGAATTCATGGGCTTCCTGGGCCTGTTGCTCACTGGCGGTTTTGCCGGTGCCGATGGCCCAGACCGGTTCATAGGCCAGAACCAAGCGGTCCGGCTCTGCCACGGTAATGCCGCTAAGCCCGAGCCTCACCTGCCGCTCGAGTACGGCCATGGTCTGGCCTGCCTCACGCTCGGCCAGGGTTTCGCCAAAACAGAGGACCGGGATGATCCCGAAATGCATGGCCCCGGCCAGCCGCTGGTTGATGAGCACATCGGATTCCCCGAAGATCTGCCTTCGCTCCGAATGGCCGATAATGGCCATGCTGCACCCCAACTCCTGCAGCATGCCGGGAGCGATCTCCCCGGTAAAGGCGCCCTGCTCCGCCCAGCAGACATTCTGGGCCGCCAGCCGGACCTGTGAGCCGCGCACCACCTCGGCCACCGTGGCCAGGGCGGTAAAGGGCGGGGCGATCATGACCTCCCTGTCGCTCAGCCCCTTGCAGGCGGAGACCACGGCAGTGGCAAGCTCCCTGGCCTCGGCCAGCGAGGTGTGCATCTTCCAGTTCCCGGCAATCAAAGGGATGCGCTGCATGGGCTGCTCCTTATTCCATAACCATCCGGCTCAAAGCGAAAAATGGCGCATTTATTCCGCACGGTAACTGTTCAGCAGTGCCGTAGCTGCTAGGCAGAAGCCTGCGACGTGTGTAATGCACATGAGCAGGCTGATAACAACGCAGATGCGGTGCTGCTGGACAGTTACCTTATTCCTTTGCTTCCAGGGCCGCAACTCCGGGCAGCTCCTTGCCCTCCATCAGCATGAGGAAGGCGCCGCCGCCCGTGGAGATGTAGGAGATGTTGCTTGACTCCCCGGCCTTGTGCACTGCGACATCGGTGTCGCCTCCGCCGACAATGGTCAGGGCGTGGGAGCGGGCCACATGCTGGACCATGGCCATGGTCCCCCGGGAAAAGGCGTCCAGCTCGAAAGCGCCCATGGGACCGTTCCAGATAATGGTCTTGGCGGACTCCATGGCCTCGGAAAAAAGGACCGTGGTGGCCGGGCCGATGTCGAGCACCATCCAGTCGGCCGGCACCTCCTGCACCGTTACCCGCTTGGATTCGGCCCTGGCCTCGAAGCGGTCGGCGACGATGCAGTCCACCGGCAGGTAGAGCTTTACCCCAAGACGTTTGGCCTTATTGAGCAACTCCCGGGCCGTATCGAGCAGTTCATCCTCGACCTTGGACTGGCCCATGTCATGGCCGATGCTTTTCAGAAAGGTGTTGGCCATGGCCCCGCCGATGATCATCTTGTCCACCCGGTCCATGAGATTGTCCAGGGCGCCGAGCTTGCTCGAAACCTTGGCCCCGCCCACGATGGCCACCAGGGGGCGCATGGGGTTGCTCACCGAGCGGTGGAAATAATCCATTTCCTTTTGCAGCAAAAAGCCGGCCGCGCACTGCTCGACGAACTGGGTCACTCCCACCACCGAGGCATGGGCCCGATGCGCCACGGCAAAGGCGTCGTTGATATAGATATCGCACAGCCCGGCCAGCTGGCTGGCAAAGCCGTCGTCGTTCTGTTGCTCCTCCGCATGGAAGCGAAGATTCTCCAGAAGGACCACGCTGCCGAGCTGCATGGCCTCGACAATGGCCCTGGTTTCCGGGCCGATGCAATCGGGAGCCAGAACAACCTCCTTGTTCAACAGCCGGGAAAGGCGCTTGGCCGCGGGGGCCAGACTGAACTGCGGCTTGCGCTCACCCTTGGGCCGACCCAGATGCGAACAGATGATGACCTTGGCATTTTCATCCAGAGCGTAATTGAGGGTGGGCAGCACTCCGCGAATCCGGATATCGTCGGTAATGTTCAGCTGTTCATCCAGCGGCACGTTGAAATCAACGCGGATTAGCAGCCTCTTACCTTTGATGTCAAGATCACGGATATTCTTCATGGAGCTTTTCTCCCTCAAATTTTTTCACTGCACGGGCAGGATCGTCTTTTTCATAATTATCGCATCTTCCGGCGGCGAGGCGTAGTAATTTTTTCTCAGCCCTACCCGGCGAAAGCCGAACCGTTCATACAAGGCCAGGGCCGGGAGATTGCCTCCCCGCAGTTCCAAAAAACAGCGCCCCACTCCCTGTTCCGCCAGATAGCGCAACACCTGCGCCACCAGCTGCGCCCCTATTCCCTGCCGGCGGCATTGCCCGGCAACCGCGATTTTCAGCAGCTCCGCCTCCCCGGCGCAGCTCCGGCCACAGACAAAGCCGCACACCCGGCCCGAAGCGGCCGCTTCGGCAACGAACTGCCAGCCGCCGGCCTGGCCGCGCTCGCCGGCCAGCTGTTCGGCGGTCCAAGGCGAAGAATTTTCCGCCTCGATGGCCGCCACCGTTGCAAGATCATCGCCGGTCATGGGCCGAACTATAAAGGCGCAAGGTTCAAGGCGCGAGGCGGAAGGCTGGAGGATTTGCTCCTTGAACCTTTTACCTTTCACCTTTTTCCTGCTTTTTCAGATCATCTGTTCGGCAATGGAAACGGTCCGGTCGCCCAGCATATTGGTATAGCTGCCCAACTCGTTGTCGTACCAGGCATAGACCACTGCCTGGGTAACCGGCACCTCCAGCGTTTTCGGGCCCATATTGCAGCCGAGCTTGGCCAGATTCACCTTGAGGCTGCCGGTGCGGGTATGGGTCTCCGAGCCCTCGATAAGCGCGGCGGCAAAAGGCGCGCCGATGATATCGGTGGAAACGTGCTGCTCGTCGCTGTATTTGAGATATGGCGAGTTCTTGGCGTAATCCTGGTAGATGGAGTTAACCAGCTGCCGTTTGGTGGGGGTTTCCATGCTCTCATCCTGCAGGTTGAGCACCAGGACAATCAGAGAGCCGGTATTGGTGGGAATCCGCACCGACTCGGCGATGAAGCCGATGCTCTTCATCTCCGGGATGACCAGGGGCAAGGCCTTGGCCGCGCCGGTGGTGGTCAGGATGATATTGTTGAAGATGCTGCGGTTTTTCCGCAGATCGGTGGCCCCGGCATTGGGCAAACGGTCCAGGACCTGCTGGCTGCCGGTGGCGGCATGGACCGTGACCATGGAAGCGCTCAAAAACCGGTCCGCGCCGAAATGATCGAGCAGGGGCTTGATCATGAAGGAAAGACAGGTGGTGGTGCAGGAGGCCGCGGAAATCAGGGTGTGCCGGGACGGATTGAAATCGCCGTCGTTGATGCCCATCACCGTGGTCACGGCATCGGCGGGCATCTCCAAGCCTTTGTTCTTGATCTTGAAGGGCGCGGAGAGGAGTACCTTTTCGGCCCCGGCCTGGACATGGCCCCGCAAGGCGCCCTTGGTTGCATCGGCGTCGGCGGTGGGATCGGTAAAGGCGCCGGTGGTGTCAACGACCAGACGCACCCCGTTTTCCTTCCACTGAATACCGGCCGGATTTCTGGCCTCGCGCAGGATCTTAACCACCACCCCGTTAATGGTCATGGTGCCGTCCGCGTCATTGAGGTTTTCAATAATCTGGCATCTCTCCTTGCAGCCATGCAGGTACATGCCGAGCCGTCCGTAGGAACTGTCCCGGTCAATGGAGCTGGCGATATCCTGAATTCCGGTGCCCACCTGCCGGCCCACGTTGACCACAATCTCGGAAAAATGCTTGCGGGAAACATGATGCCAGAGGGAAAGCTTACCGATCCGGCCCAGTCCGTTAATGCCTAATTTCATAGAATACAATCTCCTTCTGCTCTTTTATTTAACAGGCAAACCCTGCCTGCGCTACAATCGATTGATTATACGAAAGGGGCATGCTTCCAGCAAGGAAAACTTTGCGGCCACGCCCCGGCAGCCCTTGGCCGCATAGGTAAAACAGCCTAATCGCTCGGAAGAGCAAGGGGAGCACGCGGAATCTTGTGCAGAGGTTCCATAGGGGCGATGTCCTTGGCCAGAGCCGGATCAATCTCCTGCAATTTCCGGGCGGTGACCAGCACCCGCCCCTCAAAGGAACCCACCGCCCGGTTGTACGATTCCACCGCCCGGTCGAGCCCCTTGCGCAGGTCGTGGAAATGGTCGCCCAAGACGCCGAGCCGCTCGTAGAGGGTGCGTCCCAGTTCGCCGATAATCTGGGCGTGCTCGGCGATCTTTTCCTGCCGCCAGCCGTAGGAGACCGCCCGCAACAGAGCAATCAGGGTGGTGGGCGTGGCCAGAATGACCTTTTGCGCCACCCCGGCTTCGATCAATTGCGGATCCTGCTCCAGGGCCGCGCTGAAAAAATTCTCGCCGGGCAGGAAAAGAACCACGAATTCCGGAGAAGGCTGAAACTGCTCCCAGTAAGACTTGCCGGCCAGCTGCCCCAGATGGGTGCGCACCTGTCGGGCGTGCTCCTTAAGCCGGGCCTGCCGGGTTCCGTCATCCTCCGCCTCCATGGCCTCAAGATAGGCGGACAGCGCAGTCTTGGAATCAACCACGATATTCCTCCCGTTGGGCAGCCGGACGATCAGGTCCGGCCTCAACCTGCCGGATTCGGTATCCACCGACCCCTGCTCGACAAAATCGCAATATTCCAACATCCCGGCCATCTCCACCACCCGCCGCAACTGCATCTCTCCCCAGCGGCCACGCACCGAGGGTTTACGCAGGGCGTTGACCAGATTGGCCGTTTCTCCGTGCAGCCTGATCTGACTGGTGGCCAGGGATTTGACCTGCTCGGTAAGCCCGGCATACGCCTCGACCCGCTCCTTTTCCACCTGCCGGATCTGATCGTCAACCTTTTTCAGGGATTCGTGCATGGGCAAAAGCAGCTCCTGAATGGACTTTTTTCTGGTCTCCATATCGGCCATGCCCCTTTCCTGAAACTTGGCCAGGGTCTGCTGGGCAAGCTCCAGAAACCGCTGACTGTTGCTTTGAAAGATATCAGCGGACACGGCCTTGAAGGCGTTGGCCAGCTCATGCCTGGCTTCCTGCAAAAGCTCCTGCTTTTCCTTGAGTTGGCGCTGTTCCGCCTCAAGCCTTGCCGCAAGCTCCGCAGCCCTGGCCTGCAGCACCCCGTTTTCCCGCCGCAGTCCGGCCTTCTCCTCCTCTCCTGCCGCCAAGCGCCGCTCTAAATCAACAAGCTGCCCCTCCCGCAGCTGCACCCGCTCATCGGCCAGGGCGCGTTGTTCCGACAGACGGCCGCGCATGAGCAGCCAAATCAGGATGCCCCCGCCGCACAACCCGGCCAGCCCCGCCCCTGCCAGAAAAAGAAAAAAATTTTCATTCATCGCATATTCTCTAATAATAAGACGGTTATGACCTTACCTTATCCCGACACCACCGACCAGCTCACCGCGCAGAGCGTAAGCGATCACAGGGGAAATCCCGGAAGGGCGTATCGCCCAGAAACAAGCGGCCTAAGGGTGGGGCGGGTTGTGGCAAGCGGGACTGCGATGCGTACTCCAGTCCGTGAGCCGGCCCGATCGCAAGATACCCTGCCCTGTGATCGCTTACCGCAGAGCGCCTACCAGTCGGCCCTGCGGACATTGACTTTTCCGGATGAGCCATTATTTTTCATAAAAGTGAATACTCCACCGGCTAAAGCCGGTGGCTTCGGATAACAGCTAAAGCTGGCGGGGTCGGCTACGCCGACTTCTCCGCATCACCTTCAACCTT
>MGTD01000065.1 GCA_001799285.1 Deltaproteobacteria bacterium RIFOXYD12_FULL_56_24 | reverse complement strand
CTCAGTCACGACCTGCAACCAGAACTTGGCGCCCTCGTTTTCGGCAACCCACATTCCAAGGACCTCCTTGACGCCATCCATGGTGATGCCGATAACCAGATAAACTGCTTTGTTGATAACATGACCATTGTTGCGGGCCTTAACCCTGATGGCATCCATGTAAACTATGGGATAAACTGCATCCAGCGGGCGATTCTGCCAGATTTTAACCTCGTCAGCAACGGCATCGGTGACCGTTGAAATCAGGGTGGGAGAAACATCGACTCCATAAATATCCTCCAAGTGTCCCTGAATCTCTCTGGTGGTCATCCCTCGTGAGTAGAGAGAGATGACTTTATCATTAAAGCTGGCGAATCGAGTTTGCCCCTTGGGAATGATCACAGGCTCGAAACTGCTATCGCGGTCACGTGGGATCTCAATCGGCAGCTTGCCGAACTCGCCCTTAATAGTCTTGGCCGATTTGCCATTGCGGGCATTGCCGCCCTGGCTGGTAATCGCCCCATTTTTTTCGTGCCCCAGGTGGGCTGTCATCTCCGCCTGTAGTGCCCTTTCAAAGAGGGCTTTGGTGAGCTGCTTGAGCAGCCCATTTTCCCCGATTAGATCTTCGGGCTTCGTGTAATTGTAGTCGACAAGTAGACGGTCCAGCAGTTCTTTTTCAATGGCCATATGATCTCCTGTTTAGAGTGGGGTCTCGAAGTACCCCTGAATGGCCATTTACACAAACTATTTTATACCCTCGCACGCCGCTCTATCGTCAGGCATTTTTTCTTTCTCCTGGAAACTTTGGGAAGAAAAACGGATACGATTCTATCGACTATTAAAGGGCAGACCACGGTTGTTTTGCTTGAAACTACAATAAACCGCGGTCTGTCCCGAATGCCCCAACAGGAGCAGGCTTGAAATTTTGTTATTTGATTACGTAGAAAGTCAAAATGTCAAGTCTGATCCTTTTCTTTTTCCTGCGCGGCCTTTTGCGTAGGTCGTCTCGAACGAAGAGTTGGCATCATTAACGCTCCCGGCGAATGACATAAGCGTTGTCCGCCAACACAAAGCCAACCTTGGGGTAATAAGCCATCGCCCCGGGCGCAGACATAAGGATAAGGGAAACCTCTTCTCCAATAATGGACTGTGTGCGTCGAATTAACTCCCGGCCGATGCCATGCTTCTGATAGGTGACATCAACTGCAAGATCGGAGAGGTAACAGCAATAGCTGTAGTCCGTCAACGCCCGACTTACGCCAATTAAGCAGGCTCCGTCCCATGCTGAAATGACAACGTTTGCATTCGCAAACATTTGCGCAATGCGAGGAATATCTTTCGTCGGTCTGCTAATGCCCGATGCCTCGAAGACGCGAGCAATTTCGACAGGCTCAAGAGGCTGGTTTTCGCGGTACTCAATCATTCGACATCAATTCCATTGTCTACATCGTGTAACGGGCCAAGTATGATGCCCAACGAGCCTGTAGGAAAACTCGATTTTAAATGGTTTGCCGAATGAGGGCGACTTAATTTTTCCGCCGCTCCCGATTTGGTTTCCCGGGTTATTTGTTCTGTTTCCAGCCGCTTTCTTGTCTGCTCCTGTCGTCAGGCTCCATTATTTTGCCAGAATCCGCTTTATTGTCAAACTGTTTCAGCTTTTTCCTGCTGATTACGCAAAGCTTGCGAAAATGGGGACGTAGCCCGATATTTTTTGATTACTTTCATAAAGCCACCATTAGAAATCGGGCTCCGTCCCGAATTTCGGCCTGTGTTGAGAGAAACTTGGGGACGTCCCGGTCTTCTGTTGTCGTCGCCAAGAAATCTGCGTAAAAAACTTGCATTTCAAGACCTGGTCCCACTGCGCTCCGTAGCGTTCGGGTACATCCTTTTGGAGGCAATTCGGGGTAATTCGTCCCTGCAAACAAAGATTGACTCTCCTTCGCGTTTTTTTATATGCTGTTATTTATATAGCTATGATGCAGACAAATTTTCCCATAATTACCCATATACACGGGGGAGACAAATGACCAAACGATAGGCAACAATAGGCAAGAAAATTGGTTGTGGCTTTGCGGTGGTCCTGCTCATGACTACTATTGGGATGGGTTTTTACCAGTTCGCTCTCTCTTGAAATCCTCCCAAACTCCAAAATGAAGCATGCAAAAGGTGTAAAGAAATAGCCTGCGCTTGTAAAACATTTTATGTTAGGCCAAGCAAAAAACAGCGAAGGAGCTAATGGGGGCAAGCTTAACATTTTGACTTTCTATGTAATCAAATAACAAAATTTCCTATATGCTTCCGATCCACCGCAGCGGGAAAATCACCGAAGTGGACACCTGGAGCCCCCCTTACCCTTCCTACCTGAATAAACACAGATCATTTTCCCTAACCAAGGGAGGGTTTTACTTTTCAGCCGGACATTTCATTTTTGGCAAAAGGTTGGTGCAAAATAGTTATAATTACTATATAGGTAAAAAGTTAAATAATATCTTGTAAGCTGACACTGTCTCTGCCTTTTCCTTAACAGGCAGGCAACAGATACCTTGTCAACCCACGTTGGGAGTGCACTATGAATTTCACGAAGATCTCTCTGGCAAAAAAATTAGCGACAGGCTTTGGTTTCCTGATTGTTCTTTCCTCCATTGGAACCAGTGTAGCCGTTTTCAAGTCCTCAACGATGGTAACTTCCGTTGAAGACCTGAAAAAAACCCACCTGCCCTTGGCCTATATCGGCGGAGAACTGGCCCTGCAGGTCAGCAGCCAGGAACTCGCGGCCGAAAGTTTTGTCATCCATAAAGACCCCGTCTACCGGGAGCGGTTTGACAGCCTGGACAAAGCAGTGGATGAAATCATTACCCGCGCCAGGGTAACTATCCAGGCCGATGACGAACTGGTTCAGGCCGGCTGGCTAGACAAAATCGACACCATCGTCCAATTGCACGACAAGCTGGCCCCGACAGCCTGGGAGATGATGGACGCAGCCCAGGCGGACAACTCTGCCCTGGTCGGGGAAAAGGCGGACGCTCAGGAGGCGGTGACCGGCAAGATCCATGATGCCATCTCCGAATTTGACAAACTCAATACCACGGAGGGTGAGAAGGTCGCCAACAATGCCTTCAAAGAAGGCAATGCGCTTCAGACCATGATCATCTTCATCGCCGTCGGCATCTTCGTCGGCGGCTGCACCCTGGCCGTAGTCATCACCCGCGGCATAACCGGCCCCCTCAAAAAGACGATCAACGGCCTGACCGCAGGCACCAACCATATCTCCGCCGCGGCCGGTGAGGTTGCCGGTGCAGGCCAGCTTTTGGCCGAAGGCGCCACCGAACAGGCGGCCGCCCTTGAGGAAACCTCCGCCTCCATGGAGGAAATTGCCTCCATGACCCGGCAAAGCTCGGACAACGCCCAACAGGCCAATACGGTCATGGCGGAGGTAAACAAAGTCGCTAGCCAGGCCGCTGTTTCCATGCAGCAGCTTATCACCGCCATGGGAGAGATCTCCGCAGCCAGCGAGAAAACCTCAAAAATCATCAAGACCATTGATGAAATCTCCTTCCAGACCAATCTGCTCGCCCTGAATGCCGCAGTGGAAGCCGCCCGCGCCGGGGAAGCCGGAGCGGGTTTTGCTGTGGTGGCCAACGAGGTGCGCAGCCTGGCAATGCGGGCAGCGGAGGCGGCCCGGGAAACCTCTGTCCTGATCGAACAAACGGTGAGCAAGGTGCAGGATGGTTCCGTGCTCGTTGACAAAACCAATGATGAATTCAACAAGGTCTCCGCAGGCACCGGCAAGGTTTCAGTGCTGATAAACGAGATCTCCACTGCGGCAAGAGAGCAGACCGATGGTGTGGGCCAGGTCAACACCGCACTGCAGGAAATGGACACCGTGGTGCAGAGCAATGCCGCCACCGCCGAAGAATCCGCCTCCGCCTCGGAGGAGCTCTTTGCCGAAAGCAACACCCTGCTCGGCCATGTTCGCGAGCTGCAGGCCATGATCACCGGTGGATCAGGCAGCACTCCACTGCCAGGAAAAACAGCGACAAAACGATCGCCACAATTTCAGAAAAAAAGTGAACAGCCCCGCGCCATCTCCCACCAAAAAAAGAGCGCGCCGAAAGAGGTGATACCCTTTGACGACGAAGAATTTGAAAATTTTTAAGGGCTGATGATGTGCAGGGCGGACAACCCCTGTTTAGGAGCAAGCATGGGGCCAGGTCTTGAAATGCAAGTTTTTGAGCATATTTCTTGCCGAATGTCTTGCTTGAGCAGGCCAGACAAAGTCTCCCGGTCTTGAGTTCAACGACAAAGCCAAGCCTTTGCAAGAAACGCACGACAGCGGCACCGAAAACAATGGGCAAGTTAGGCCTGTGTCGTAACTTCGAAGGTTGTCAGAAATGGGCGGCCTGTCTGTGAGAGTGGAAATTATTCTAAATAGAGTTCGGTTGTCTCACGCAAATTGGCAACAGCTTCTTCAACTGTGTCTCCCTGTGAGCTTGATCCGGTTTCCGGATTCAAGGAAATCCACCTTTGGGAGCGGGAATCAATACAGCGGTCATTTCCATGGTGTTTTCATGCAAATGTTCAATGTTTTATGCATGGAATGAAAATTAGGGACTTCCCGTATTTCCCGTTTTCTTCAACATGTTTACGGTCTTCCACGTTTTCGCAGGTTGGCATCATCGGGCCGTTCCTTGCTAAGCTCTTGCCATTGCCCTCGAGCTGCGTCATAAAAGCCCTCGGTTTCAAGGTACACAGCATATACGACCCTGTCTGAAAAAGAGGCGTCAGCAGCAGGACGTCTAGCTTCTATGCTCTTGATCTCATTCTCGTGCGCTATGGTAAAACTGCTCTTATTTGATGAGTAACTCTCGCCCGATTTCATAATGGCGGTCACTTTCCAGGAATAAGGTATGCCACGCTTAAGAGCGCTGGCTCCTGGAACTTGCCAACTGTTCGTCTCGACTGAGACATCATAGGGTGCTGCGTCTATACTGTTCGTCAGGGTCAGCTGGTATTTGGCCGTGTCTTCAATGGCCTTCCATCTAAAGGTCGGAGTGACGCTGCTGATCTTGCTGTCCAGTGGAGATTGCAGGTGTGGTTTAATGGTAGGCAGGCTGCGCATGGCAATGGTTGCCTGGGTTACTCTTGCGGTTTGGATGAATTTTTTTACCGGGGCGCTTTTTTCATTAGCCAGTTTTCGCAGTTCTCCCGTACCGGTAATTGCCTTGGCGCTGTCCGTCTGGATTGCAATGTGCGCGGGGCCTTTGAAGGTGTATTCGGCAGACTGGGAAAAATAGGTCATCACGACATGTGCCCCCTTGTCCAGTTCGATTTCCGAATCTGGGGCAAGATAGGTCAGCACGGCAAGCGATTTAGTCTGCGAGTTTTGTTTTAAACGGGCCGCCCCTTTTACATCGGTAACCATGGCGACGGGTTCGGCTGCCATGGCGAGGCCAGGGATAAAGGTAAGAAGCAGCAATAGGCTCCAGAAATCTTTTCGGCCGGGCAGAGATTTTAACAGGTGATTTTTAAACATTACAAACCTCCTTCTATGTTGGCGGCTGGATTACAGCCATACACATGAACTGCTGAATGCCCTTTTACGGCGTGCTCACCAAGATCTGTTAAACCATGTTTATATTTTACCACCTTTGCCACCTGAGCGGAACAAATGATGGGATATTTTAATTCTTTTGTCAGTCCTTCAAGTCGGGATGCGGTATTGACGACATCCCCGATGGCGGTGTACTCGTGGCGACTGGCTGAGCCAACATGGCCGATTATCACGTCCCCGGCATGCAAACCAATGCCGATGTCGATAGGCTCTATGCCGCGGGACTGCAGGCTGGCGTTTACCAGTTGCAGGCGGGTCAGCATCTCCTGCGCTGCCTGGATGGCGTTTGTCTCCGGGAAGTCAAGATCATTGGGAGCACCGAAAAAAGCCATCATGCCATCCCCGATAAATTTATCCACCGTACCTTCGTGATTGTGTATCGCCTGGGTCATTTCCGTGAAGTATTCGTTGAGCAGACTAATGAGATCTTCCGGGGGCAGTCCTTCGCTGCGGGTGGTGAAATTGCGGATATCGGAGAACAGCACGCAGACTTTGCGGCGTGTGCCGCCAAGGTTCTGGGATAAACGGCCGGCTACGATCTCCTTGAGAATATGTGGGCTTACATAGCTGGAAAAAGTATCGCGGAGGAAACGCTTTTCCCTGATCTGCAAAATGGCATCCAGGCTAAGCCGGCTTGTAAAAGCAAGGGCGCCGCTTCCAATAATGCCGGCAACCGGGAAATGCAGGCCCTTGCCGAGAAGCCAAAAAGAAAAGCCCAGCATGACAAAGGGAAAGATGGCGAATGCCGAGCCTTTTTTAAGGCCGTTGCCGCCAAACCAGAACAGGGCGGCGCAGCCTGCCAGGCAAACAAGATAGTATTGAGGGAAAGGGAGGATCATGCCTTGGGCCATAAGGGAACGCAGTGCTTGGGCGTGGAGGAGCACGCCAGGAACTGCACGGGCTGCCGGTTCATCCCGCAGGAGGGCAACCGGCATGGTCAAGCGGTCCTCATAGGGCAGGATAACCCCGAGCAGCACCGGTTTGTTACGAAAAAGAGCGGTAAGCTGCTGTTCGTTGTGCTGATCAAACCACTCCAGGACCTCGATAAAAGGTACATAAGAAAATGGTGCGCCAACAGAGAAATCAATCAGGCCAGTCTGTTTGCGCTGGATGCCAATCTGGTGCGCCATTTTGCCGGACATGGTGGGAAATTGCTCAAGCTGGGGGCAGGAAGAATGGTCAAGGCGGCGGGCGGCGCCATCTTCGTCGAGACATACCATAACCGAAGCAAGACTGTCTTTTCCCGCAATCGAGATATAGGGCGCGAAAATCTGGTTTAAATTCCCCTCCGGATCCATATTCTGAGCCAGAAAAACCGGGGCCACCGGTTTTATCGCTATCAGCCCCAGCAAGAGAGATTGGTCATATTGAGGAAGTAGAAAATGGTAGGAATGTTTGGGTAAAACAATGTCCAGCCCTAAGGTGGATGGTCTGGCTAAGGCCATGGCGCGCAGGAATTTGCCAAGATGCGGGTGCCAAAGGGCAAATGGTTCTTTAAAGGTCGCGAAGGTTTTTTCGTCAATGCCGACGATTACTACGTCATTAGCGAGCGGCTGTGGACGGTGTTTGCGTAGCAGGGCGAATTGCTGGTCAAGTATTTTGCGGTCAACCCAGTCAAGGGAGTGAAAGAACTGCATGGCTGATCCCAGAACGAGAAAAGCTAGAAACAGCAGCAGGTGTTTTTTTGATGATATCAAGGGCATAGCCGTTGTTTTACAGGAGGAGATGGGGGTCAAGCCTGTCCCCCATCTTTTTATTTGAACTCTTCAATCCTGGCAATCAGGTTCAGGGTGTCCGTAGTGATCTGGAGATTAGCGGTGTGTAGCATGGAGCAATAGTACACCTATTTACGGCCAATTTGGAACTGAAAAATTGGCTCGGCAACCAGTTGCGAAAAAATTAGGAAAATTAGGACATCGCCCTGTTTTTTAGAATTGTTACGCTCCTGCGTGCCATCGTCAGCTCACTCTTTCCCTGGGCAATATTTATGTGTATATTGCGGAGCGTCTTTTCCGAATTGTCCGGGCTGGCGCTTTCGGTTTGGATAAGCATAACTCGGATAAAATTGCCTTGCGCCGCAACCGGGGCGCGAAGGCTTGAAGGAGCGGAGAATTATGATACGGACAGCGGAAGAATTGCAGGCAGCCTGTGCGGCCATTGAGCCGGCCTGCAAAGAGGTCATGGCCCAGGCCCAGGCCAGGCTTGATAATCTGACCAAGCCTCTGGGCAGTCTCGGCAAGCTGGAGATGTTGGCGGCTCGTACCTGCGCCATGCGGCGATCTATTGGCGCCAAGGTGGAAAAGAAGATCATCCTCACCTTTGCCGGGGATCACGGGGTGGTGGCCGAGGGGATCAGCGCTTTCCCCCAGGAGGTTACCCCGCAGATGGTTCTGAATTTCCTGGCCGGGGGCGCCGGGGTCAATGTGTTGGCCCGCCATGTGGGGGCCGAGGTGCGGGTGATCGATGTGGGCGTGGCCGTGCCGATTGAGGCCGAGGGCTTGCACCAATGCAAGATCCGGCCCGGCACCGCCAACATGGCCAAGGGGCCGGCCATGAGCCTTGATGAGGCTGTAGCCGCCATCGGGGTCGGCATGGCAGAAGCCCGCGAGGCCATTGCGGATGGGGCCGAGATTCTGGGAACCGGCGACATGGGCATCGGCAACACCACCCCGTCTGCCGCTCTTTTTGCCGCTCTACTGCCCGCCAAGGCAGCAGAGGTGACGGGGAGGGGCACCGGCATCGACGACGCCATGCTCCAGCACAAGATCGCGGTGATCGAACAGGCCCTGGCCGTGAACCGGGCGCACCTGGATTCTCCCCTCGGGGCGCTGGCCGCGGTGGGCGGGTTGGAGATCGCCGCCATTTGCGGCTGTATCCTGGAGGCGGCGAGAAGCAGGATTCCGGTGGTGGTGGACGGCTTTATCTCCAGCGCCGGGGCCTTGGTCGCTCAGCGTCTGGCGCCCCATGTTCTGGACTACTGTTTCTTCAGTCACATGTCGGCGGAGCAGGGTCACAGGATCTTTTTTGAGAAGATGGATTTGAGCCCCCTGCTGCACCTTGACCTGCGGCTGGGCGAGGGAACCGGCGCGGCCCTGACTATGAATCTGGTGGAGGCGGGGCTCAAGATCATGAACGAGATGGCTACCTTCGGCGAGGCCGGGGTAAGCGAGGCGTAAATGTCCAACAGTACCACATCTGCTTTATACTTCTAGCCAATTCCGGCAGCAAGCTGGATAGTTACCGTGAGGCCTATTGACCACCATGCTGCTCGCCGCAAAAACAGCCATTGCCTTTCTTACCATCCTGCCCGTGCGGCTGCCGGCGGAGCTGCCTGCGGACGGGCTTAAGCGGAGTGCCGCTTTTTTTTCTCTGGCCGGCTGGCTGATCGGCGGCTTTCTGGCCGGGGGGGCCTGGCTGTTGGCCTGGCTCGGTCTTCCGCCGCTGGTGAACGCGGTGCTGCTGGTGGTCCTTGGCGCCTGGCTGACCAGGGGGTTGCACCTCGATGGCCTTGCTGATCTGCTGGACGGCCTGGGCGGGGGGCAGACCCAGGAACGCAGGCTGGCGATCATGAAAGACTCGGCCATCGGCGCCTTTGGGGTGATCGGGCTGGTGCTGCTGCTTGTCCTGAAGATCGCCTGTCTGGCCTCGCTTTTGATCAATGGCGGGGAACTCTTTTTCTTTGTGCTGCTCGCCGCGCCGGTAACGGCCCGCTGGGCCATGGCTGCTCTGGCCTGCGGCGGGCAATACCCGCGGGCCGGCGGCACAGGCCACGCCTTTGTCGGCAAGGTCGGCTTAAGGGAACTGGCGCTGGGCCTTCTCCTGTTGGCGCCGCTTATCTGGTGGAGTTGGTCGGCCGCCCTGATTATCCTCGGCGCCGCAATGCTGCCTGCTTTCTGGCTTAGGTTCAAGGCAACCAAGGCGCTGGGCGGCGTGACCGGCGATGTGCTGGGCGCTTCCTGTGAACTGGGTGAGGCCTGCGGCTGGCTGGCGGCGGTGGCGTTATTTGCCGCAACGTAACTATCCAGCAGCACCGCGCCTTACAGCAGGATGCCGAGCCCGATAATAATCTGGATCGGGTAGAGACACAGGAGGAGGATGCCCATCAGACGATGGCGGTTGCGGCCTTCCGGGCCGCGCCCCTTGATCCTGCGGGAAGCGGCCCAGGCTCCACCCTGGATCAGGACAATCGCCAGCCCGAGGCTGAAATGCAGCGGGTAGGTCATTACTTTCCCCTTGTCGAGCAGCACGATGACCATCCCGGCAACAAAACCGGTCCAGCCGAGCATGACGAGCCATGGCCCTTGTCGGCGGTGTCTGCGCATCACCGGCAGGGGCGCCGGGGCATCGGTCAGCCGGTGGTGCCGGATGACATACCCCAGCCATCCCTGGTAGCAGAAAAACAGCATCACCAAAGAGTTGAAGGTCCCGTGCCCCAGGGCGAGCCAGGGGATCAGCAACCTGATTGCCTGCGGGGTCTCCGCGCCGATTGGAATCATTTGCCTTTCCTCCCTGTCAGGGCATGACCTCAAGCACGCCGTGCATGCCCCGCGCCTTGTGGCTTGCAAAGAAAAGAAACTGCTTGCTGCATTCAAAGGGATAGCTGCCGGTCTTGGTCGGGGTGAAGCGGATGATCTTGATCTCGCTGCCCAGATCCTCGGCAAAATTGATCCCCGCCTCGGGCGCCTTGAGCACGATATTATGGGGCGCGAGTCCCTCAGTCTTCTTGACCCGCAGCTCCACGGGGGTGTTGACTTTAACCACCACTGCCCTGGGGTTGAAATAGTACTCCCCGCCTGTCATCTGCACCCGCTGCACCCCGTCGGGATCAAGGGTGGCGACAACACGTTTTTCCGCAGCCTGGTCGGCAAACGCCATGCCACAGCCCAGCAACAGCATGGCAACAGCAATGATTCCGGTACGCATGGTTTTCAGCTCCTCTTCAGATTGTTGTTTTTTGCAGCAGGGCATGGGCCGACAGGCCGGTGTCATAGGCAGTCAGCAGACTGATTGCCGGCATGACTGTGTTGATCTTGCGATGCCAGTGCCAGGGCTGACCATACGCTTCCGGTCAGCAGAGAATATCCACCACTTTTTGAGTAAGCGCGTAGGTTGGCTTTGTCCCGCCTACGTACGCAATTAATCCATCTTTGATCATTTCGTTAATGATTTCCTCCAGGGTCAGCTGTTCCTTGGCGCTCAGGTTCGCCATGAAATCATCGTAGAGCCAAGTCCCCGGCAGCAGATCACCGGCCCTGGCTTTCATGTTTTTGAAGCGGCCGAGAAACTCATCCCTGATCGCCGTTTTGATTCCTTCCTTATGTTGTCCCATGTTTTTGCCTCAGGGAAACTGTCAAGCCGCAGCTCCTCTGCGTCGCAGTTTTGTTGGTTTTTCAGCTGCCATGCGGTTTGGGCTGAAAAAGAGTTTTTCAACGAGTTATCGGTGTGGACGTCATCGACACCGCCGTCGACTTCCGGTGGGTAGTAGACGTAAAAAATCACCGTGTCATCCGGACCAAAGAGATACGTGGTGTCGAGATCATCAGCCTGGCGTCCGGCGGTGAAGGAATATCGTGCCCTGATTTCGTAGCCGATTACCTGGCCGTTCGGCCCGAGGATCGCCTTTGGTTCCGTGTCGCTGAAATAGTTGTTCCGGCCAAGAAAGTGTCTCGCCTCGGCCTGGGCCTCGGTTATGGTCAGGCCTTCCCTCAAGTTTACACTGATCGCGCCGGAATGGGAAACGAACAGAAAGCGATCATCCTCCCGGTCCAGAATCGCCACGCTTTCAAAGTCATTGGAATCAATCCCGCCGTAAAGGAACAGGCGATAACGCCGTCCGTCCTCTGGGGGGAGAGCGGTGGAAACAACGCGCAGCCCGGTGCCGGTCGCGCAGGCTGCAACCGCAAAGAGCAGGCAGGCAATGGCCGACCAGCGGACAAGCTGCCGCAGGGGTTCTTTTTTTTCCCAGGTTGCATGATGGGACATCTGGCCTCCTCCTGAATTTTCAGCATTTCCTGCCGTAAGGGATAATGGGTTGGGGTATCATGGGTAATGAAAATTATCCAGGATACCCCTTATCTTATCATGTTAACTTAAAAGCATTCCAGGGGAATAATGGTGTTTTCGTAAAGGCTGGGCAGTATCGAATCTGCGGCGTGGCATCGCTTCGCTTGCTTAGCTGCCATCGGCCTGCGCACAAAAAAAGGGGCCAACCGTATAACAACGGCTGACCCTTTCTGATTTTCACTGGAGGCGGCGAGCGGATTTGAACCGCTGAATAATGGTTTTGCAGACCACTGCCTTACCACTTGGCTACGCCGCCTTTTTGGTGGGGCCACATCTTAAACGCAGATCGTTTTTTTGACAAGGGAAAATGTGGGCGGCGCGCGGTCTGCGGCAGGCAAGGAGAAGGGCGGCCGAACTCGCGCCGGGCCGGGTGAGCCGTTGCCCTGTAATCGATCATGGGGCAAACTCACAAAGGTCAAATAACCACTTACGTTGCCCTTTTTCGGAAGCTAGGGTATGGTATTTTTCGGCAGGAGGGCCAATCCCTCACAGATTACTCCTTACCCATGCCTTGACCGTGACTACCTACACCCTTGCCACAACACCGCCGCCGGATTTGCACCTTCTCGAGGAAAGTCTCGGCTATCATTTCCGGGATCGCGCCCATCTGCAGAAGGCCTTGATCCACAGCTCCCACGCCTTTGAACAGGGTCGGCAGACGCAGAAGGACAACGAAACCCTTGAATTTTTGGGGGATGCGGTCCTCGATCTCACCGTCGGCCATGCGCTTTTCCGCCATTTCCCGGAGATGCGGGAGGGCGATCTTACCCGGTTGCGGGCGGCCCTGGTCAACGAGCGGCATCTGGCCCGGATGGCGCGTGATCTGGAGCTGGGCCGCTATCTGTTGCTGGGCAAGGGCGAGGATACCAATCTCGGCAGGGAAAAGGCTTCCATTCTTTCCTGTGCTTTAGAGGCGGTGGCCGGGGCCATTTTTCTCGATGGCGGCTATCCGGCGGCTGCTGAATTTGTCGAACGTCATTTTTATCCCTGGTTTGACGACCGGCAGCAGACCATGTTTCTGGCCGACGCCAAGAGTTCGCTTCAGGAGCTTCTGCAGGAGCGGTTTAATGAGGGACCCCGCTATGTGCTGGAGGGGGACGAAGGTCCGGATCATAGCAAAATCTTCCATGTCTCGGTCCGTTTCCGGGAGGAAATTCTCGGCCAGGGCAGCGCCCGCAGCAAGAAGGAGGCGGAGCAGGAGGCCGCCGCCATGGCGCTCAAGAATCTCGCCGGGTCCCAGGCTGGTCAGTGAGCCGTCGTGTCAGAGCACCTCTCTTTTAAAGCTGAGTTGAGCAGCTTGCCTGCTCAAACGAAACTTATGCCCTTTGGGTATAAGTCGATGGTTTCCCCTTTTGTCATTCCAATCTTTATCGCCCATCAGGGCTGCCCCCATCAATGTCTGTTCTGTAATCAGCGCAGTATAACCGGCGCTGCGGAGGGCATGGTCACCGCCCGCGAGGTGCGGGAGACCATCCTGGGCCAGCTGGCCTGGCCACGCCGCCATCCGGAGGCGCCGGTGCAGGTGGCCTTTTACGGGGGAAGCTTCACCGGTCTGACTCTTGCGCGGCAGCGGGAGTTGCTTGGGGCGGCGCAGCCCTTTCTGGCCGCAGGCCAGGTGCAGGAACTACGGCTCTCCACCCGCCCGGATTATGTGACCCCGGAGATCGCCGGGTTTTTGCGCATGCAGGGGGTGGGCATTGTGGAGCTGGGCGCCCAGTCGCTGGATGACCGGGTGCTTGCCGACAGCGGCCGGGGGCATACCGCGGCCCAGGTGCGGACGGCAGTGGCCTGCCTGAAGGAGGCCGGGATTCAGGTCGGGCTTCAGCTCATGCTCGGCCTGCCCGGCGATTGCCCGGCCACGGCCCTGGCCGGCGGTCGCCGCGCCGCAGAGCTGGAGCCGGATCTGGTCCGGCTTTACCCCTGTCTGGTTGTTTCCGGCAGCCCCCTGGCGGAGCTCTATCGCCAGGGGCGGTATCAGCCTCTTTCCCTGCTACGGGCCGTGGCCTTGGCCGCCAGGCTCAGGGCCATTTTTGAGGCGCACCGGATTCCCGTGGTCCGCATGGGCTTGCAACCCTCGGCCTCGCTGGAAAAAGCTGTGCTGGCCGGGCCTTATCATCCGGCCTTTGGCGAGCTGGTGCTTTCCCGGCTTTTTTTCAAGCAGGTCCGCGCCGTGCTTTTTGCCCGTTCGTCCGGCCAATCTCACCGGTTGTCGCTGGCCAAGGCGGATGAGTCCATCTATCGGGGGAGGGGGAACGGGAACGTAAAGCGGCTTACCGCCTTGGGGCTGCTGGAGGGGGTGGAAACGGTGTTCACCCCCGGCCAGCCCCGGCAGAGCGTGGTTTTGACCCAAGTTGCATCTTGAAAAAAACGTGTTGGTGGCATGGTCAGCGGTTTGGCGCCTGGGGCTTCTTGGCGACAAAGGCCTGGCAATGGATGCCGGAGCTGGCAAAGACCACGACGGCCGGGTACTGGAGGGATTTAAAGCCCAGAACCCGGCAGCCGTAGGGGTGCCGCGGCTGGTGGGTGATGAAGAAATGGAGGCAGGCCAGGCAGTTTGGCCGTTCCGGGGGCGGAGGAGGCATCGGTTGCACCTTAAGCATGGGGCGGTGGGATGGGTTGATGCGCCTCCGCTTCAAGACCGCGCAACAGAACGAAGCGGCCCAGGGGCATTACCTGACAGGGAAAACTGCCCACGAACAGAGGGTTGTCGCACAGCCCGCCGGAGAGGTAGAGGCGGGCGGGCGAACCGGCAAAGCGGTAGGCATTGAGGGCAATGCCCTTGACAAAGCGGGCCACCGCCTCGGCCACCTCCACCCCGGAGATCACCGTGTCGAAGATATCGCTCATCCCCAACACCCCGCAGGTTACGGAAAAGGTCTGCTCCGGCACCCGCAGCTGGGTATAATCCAGCTCGTAATACCGCTCCAGCAGCTCGATGGTGAAGCCCATCGAGGCCCCGCATTCCGCGTTCCAGCCCATGTCCGCCAGCTTGCCCTTTTGATACTTGATGAACTTGATGTCCCGGCTGCCGCAGTCTAGCAGCACATAATCGTCTTCCCGGATCAGGGCCTCGCCGCCTCGGGCCAGGGCGATGAGCTCGTTGACGTAGCGGTCGGCAAACCGTTTGCCCAGGTGGCCGGTGGCGAGCTTCACCCTGGTTTCCCTGGGCAGCTCCCTGGTGGCGATGATGGTCGGCTCACCACCGCCGGGGGCGTCGAGATCGAGAAACTTGCAGTAGGAGGTGCCGAAGTCGCCCAGGATCATGATTTGACTCCGGAAAGTTCAAGAAAAGCCTGCACCTTGGCCCGGGCGCTGCTGGTGGTATGTACATCCACATCGAGGTAAAGAGCATGGGGATGTTTTTTCGCCAGATAGCGGGCCAGGGCGGTTTTCGCGCAAAAGGACTGGGCAAAGAACACTGTGGGCACTTCGGGGTTGAACCGGGCCTCCAGATCGTGGTCGGCCGGGGTCTTGTTTTCCATGCAGCGGGCCCAGCCGTAGAGGTGAGTGGTTTCCGGGAACAGCCCGAGAATGGAGAAATCCCGGGGCGGCACCCCCCAGAACCCGGCGGTTGGCGCACAGGGCGGCGGCTGGTTCTGATAGGGGGCCGCGGATTTGACCCCGGCGGTGATGGCCAGCATCCGCTCGATCAGGGGGAGCCTGGCTTGGCAGAGCGGGGTGCCGAAGGCCACGCTGTCCATGTTCCTGGTGCGGATCACCGGAATGGGCAGGGCCTCGGCCAGAATCGTGGCGGTGTGTAGGGCGCAGTCGCACTTGCCGGGGCCGGTGTCGGCATAGATGGCGTCCAGCTCCAGGTGCAGGGCGTTGACCACGGCGGTGCGGAGGATGGCGCAGTATACCCTGGGAAGAAAGGGGCTGGCCGCCTCAAGATCCTCCCGGACCAGAGGCTCGTCCAGATCATGGATGAGCAAACCGTGCTCGTTGGCCCCTCGGATCACCTCCAGGGGCGGAACGCCGATGATACCGATCTTGCGAAAGCGGCTGAGGGTGGCGATTGAGGGTGGGGGATCGAAGTTCATATTCAGGATGTTACTGGTTGTGCCGTTTTAAAAGAAAGCAGCCAAGGGCTATGGCCAGCACGTGAATGGACCAGGAGGCGAGGCTGGGCGGCAGGATAGCGGTCCTGGCCAGGGCTTGCGTGGCGCTCCAGGCGCCCCAGGCGGCAAAGGCCATGCCGCAGCTGGCCGGGATGGCATAAGCCAGGTCGCGGCCCCCGGCTTGATGCACGGAAAGCAGCACCGGAATCCCCAGGAGAAGCAGGGGAATGCCCAGAAAGACGTAGGAGAACCGGCGGTGAAATTCCAGCAGCGACTCATGGCTTGGAGCCATGCTGTCCATGGCCTGGCGCAGAAGCTTGCTGTAGGAGAGTTCTTCGATTTTGTAGGGCGGGACAAAAAACTCTTCCGGCTGCTGGGCAAAGGGTTGGGAGAGCGTCTTGAAGAGCTTTACCGACAAGGAGCCATTCGCAGCGCGTTCTTTCCGCTGACCGTTCAGCAGTAGCCAGGTCCCGCCTTCCCAGGTGGCGCTTTCGGCGGTGAGCAGGGTTGTCAGGCCTTGTTCGGAATCAAAGGCGGCGAAGGAGAAATTGCGGAATTCATTTTTTTGAGGATTGGGGCGGACAAAGGAGAAAATTCCCTCCCGGCCTCGAAAATAGGTGCGGCCGTCCCGGAGAATGCCCTGAGGAATCTTGTGATTTACTTCTTCGTACCAGATCCGGTTGGTTGCCGCAGTAGTGGCGGGCAGCACCCATTGGCCGATGGCCACGGTGAGCAGGGTGAAGAGGGCTGCCGCAACCAGCAGGGGGCGGATGATGCGGATAACACTGATTCCGCCGGCCATGAGGGCCATGTATTCAAGATGGTGGTTGAGTACCCCCAGAGTGATAACTCCGGCCAACAGGAGACAGACCGGGATCAGTTGGACATACATGAATGGCAGCTTGAGCAGCAGGTATTTGATTGCCAGGCCGATGGTTTTTTTTGCTTCCAGGAAGTTGTCCACCCGTTCAAAAAAATCGACCAGCAGATAGATGGCGATCAGGGAACAGATGACCAGAGCCAGATTCTTGGCGAACTGGGTCATGAGGTAGCGGTCCAGCAGTTTCATCGCTGTTTTCCTCCGGCTTTGCTTCCCGGAAGCCTGGCAAGCAAGGCCAGGACCGGCTCGCCAAATCGGGCAAGGAAGAGCGGGGCAGTCTCGTTTGCCACCTGTCTGGTGAGGAGGGCGGTGAAAAAAGCGAGCAGGATATTGGGCAGCCAGATGCCGAGAGCGACCGGCAGCTGGCCGCTTTCCGTGCTGGCCCTACCGGCGGTGAACAGGATATAGTAGAGGACAAAAAACAACAGGCCCAGCGGCACGCCCAACGGTCTCCTCCCAGGCAGAGCCAGGATGGCCAGGGGCAACCCCAGGATGGTCAGGATGAGGCCGCCCGCCGGCAAGGCCATGCGGGTATGGTACTCAATGAGCATACTCAGGCCGAGGCTGCTTTTGGGGCCATGGCTTGCTGCCTGTTCCAGCAGCTGCCTCTGATTCAGGCCGTTTTTCCCGACCTCGGTAACGGAGGTGCCGGCTATTTCGGCGGGGGTCTTGATGGGCAGGTTGATCTGGTAGCGGTCAAAACGGATGGTCTGGGTGATATCCCCGCTGGCGCGGTGCAGTGTGCCGTCGGTCAGGGTAAGAGTGATCAGCATGTTTTCGGGCTGGGTGGCAAGGCTGCCGGTTTTGGCGACAATGGTAAGAGGAGTGTCGCCGTGGCGCAGGTCGGAAACATACACCCCCTGCCATTGCCGGGTTTCCTGATCAACCGCCTTGATATACAGCACAACATTGGCGAGTCCTTCGCTGAACTGCCCGGCCTGGATACCCTTGTCGATTTTTTCCTTGGCCATTTGCAAAAAAAGAGTTTTCATGGCCAGAGTGCCCTGAGGAATCAGGGTGACGGCGGAAAAATAGGTGAGCAGGGAGGTGGTCAGGGCGATGACGAGCACCGGCGGCAGCAGACGGAGCAGGCCGATGCCGGAGGCCTTGAGAGCCATGATCTCCTTGTCGTTCACCATCCTGGTTATCGCGACAATGACTGCGGTCATGCTGGCCATGGGGATGGAAAACATCATCAGCTTGGGCAGCATGTAGGCGCAAAGACGGAAGAAATCACCGGCAGGGATGCCGAAGTCGAAAATCACGTTGAGCAGGGGAACAAGCCGGCCCAGAAAGAGGATGGCGTTGATGATGAGAAAGCTGGCGAAAAACGGGGCCAGGATCTCGGTGGCGAGATAGGTGTAGAGCAACAGAGGCATGGTTGTAACTGTCCAGCAGCACCGCATCTGCTTTGTTCTCGGTCTGAACGCATACCGATGTATAGCTCTCAGGCCTCTGTCGCGCATATGCGGCACTGCTGAACAGTTACAGGCCTGAGGCTATTAATAATTTCCGACCCTGATCTGGCTCTTTACCATTGGTCATCCTGAACGTCAAGCCTGCCGCGGTTCTGATGCGCTTGGGGGCTGACCGGCCCATTTCTGTAACCGTGCACCGGTTCGGTCACCAAAGCACCAATAACCGCCGGACTGTAACCATTCGGCAGTGCCGCAGATTTGGATGATCGGCGCTGCGTACCTCGTGTACGTAAGCCGGGCCGATCATCCGAAGATGTGGTGCTGCTGAACGGTTACCCATTTTTTTAGGGACTTTTCCCGGTAGGCGGCATAGTATGCCGGGCAGGTTGCCGTTGATATCGTGAATATTCGTGGAGTTTGCTGATGCTGACCCCCCTGGTGCGCGCCATTGCAGTGGCCGCGCCTCCTCCCACTATTGGTGACAACACCGGCGATATCGACCGGTTAAAAAAGGCCCTTGCCCCTAAGCTGAACGGGAGTATGCCGCTGGTACCTTACCAGCGGCTGAGCAAGGTGGCCAAGCGGTTCCGTGCCGCAGGCTTTACCGGCGCCGCCATTGTCAATGAGCTGGCGGGCGGTCCGGTCCTGGTAGATTTTCTCCCCCAGCTGCCGCCGGTTCTTGTCGGAATGGCCCTTGACCTGGGGACCACCCATCTTGAAGCAACCCTGCTTGATCTGACAACCGGCGCAACCCTGGCCCGAGCCGACCGGGAAAACGGCCAGATCCGCTACGGGGCCGATATTCTCACTCGCATCCATTATGCCGGCAAAGGCGATGGCCTGGCCGAGCTGCACCAGGCGATAATCGGCTCGGTCAATGAGCTGGCGGGGGAGCTGGCCCGAAGTGGTGGCCTGGCGCAGACCGAGATTCGGGCGCTTTCGGTGTCCGGCAACACCAGTATGGTTCATTTTTTCCTCAATATTAATCCCCACCATCTTTGTCGCGAGCCATACATCCCCATGGTCAACGCCCCGGACCCCTGTCTGGCCGGAGAACTCAAGCTGGCCATCCATCCGGCCGCGGTGGTTTGGTTGCTGCCCAGCGTGGGCAGCTATTTCGGCGGAGATTTGATCTCCGGGCTGCTGGCCAGCGGCCTGGATCAGCAGGCGGAGACCTGCATGCTCATTGATGTGGGCACCAATGCCGAGGTGATTGTCGGCAACCGGGAGTGGCTCATCGCCTGCGCCGGGGCGGCAGGTCCGGCCCTGGAGGGCGGCGTGGCTCGGATGGGGATGCGGGCAGGCCCCGGCGCCATCGAGCATGTGCAGATCGACCCGGTAAGCGGGGACATCCGTTATCAAACCATCGGCAACGGCAAGGCCAAGGGGCTTTGCGGTTCCGGACTCATCGATCTGGTGGCCGAACTCTATCTGACCCGGCAGATTGATATCCGGGGCAAGTTCCGGCCCCAGGCTGCCGGAGAGCGGCTGATTGAGGGAAAGGAAGGCCGGCAGTTCGTGGTGGTAGCGGGTAAGGATTCGGCGGACGGCCGGCCGGTGGTTTTGGGCCAGGTGGATCTCGATGCGCTCATGCGTTCCAAGGCGGCCATGTATGCCATTCTAACCACCCTGGCCAACCAGGTGGGCGTCGCCTTTGCCGACCTGCACCGCATTTATGTGGCCGGGGCCTTCGGTCGGCATATCTCGCCCAGGCAGGCCGTTGTTCTTGGGATGCTGCCCGATCTGCCCCTTGCCATCTATGAGCCGGTGGGCAACAGCTCCCTGCGCGGCGCTCAGCTGATTCTGCTCGAAAGTCAGGCGCGGGAACGCAGCCTGCAACTGGCCGGGAAAATCACCTATATCGAATTGAACGTCAACCAGGAGTTCATGCTTCGTTTTTCCGGCTCCCGCTTTATTCCCCACACCGACCATGCCCTGTTTCCCTCGGTTCCGTTCTTTGCCGGGGAATAAGCACTGAAAGGCAACCTTTGAAATTTGATGAACTCGTAAAAATGGAAAAAGGTCCAGGTCCGTAAAACAAAATCAAAGAGTTACAAAGCGACAACCGTTGTAATCGCGGCTTTTTGCGATTTCAACAAATTTAGGAGCCGTTACGAAATATTTCGTTACGGCTCCTTATGCCGGTGACGGTATTTTAATGTTATGGTTATTTTTTTAACGGCGGCTTATTTCGGCATGTGTTATAGGGCATCGGTTGTCTCCGTAACTGTCCGGCAGCACCGCATCTGCGTTGTTATCAGCCTGGCTCATGTGCACCAGCACACATCGCAGGCTTCTGCCTAGCAGCTACGGCACTGCCGAACAGTTACGGTCAGTGTTATTGGCCATTTTCGGCTTTGATTTGGATGGTTACGACTGACGCAAGGCCGGTTTCGGCCTGTTTTTATGGGCGGAGGGAATGAGGGTATGAACGGGAAGGGAAACCTTGAAGCTCCCAAAAAACTGGTGTCCAACAAAAAGAAAAGCGCCAAGGAGCGGTTGCTTGAGCTGTTATCTCTTTTTGGCAAGGAAGATCAGGTTTTGGTGGTCATCAATGCCGACCCGGACGCCATTGCCAGCGCCATGGCCCTGAAGCGTTTGCTCCGTTACCGGGTGAGAGGAGTCACCATCGCCTATCCCAATGAGATCAGGCGGCTCAACAACGTGGTCATGGTGGATCTGCTGAAGATTCCCATGGAACGTCTGCATACGATTAAAGTCGGGGATTTCACTAAAAAAGTGATGCTCGATTCCCAGCCTTGTCATCTACCTTGTTTCGAGAATATCACTTTCGATGTGGTTATCGACCACCACCCTGCCACCAAAGGCTGGGTTTCGCCTTTTGTCGATATCCGCAAGGACTTCGGCGCCACCGCTTCCATGCTCGTTGAATACCTGCGGGCTGCCGGCCTGAAGCCCTCGGTGGCTCTGGCCACCGCCCTTTTTTACGCGATCAAGGTGGATACCAAGAATTTTGAGAAAAAAGCCACCCTGGCGGATGCCATTTCCTTCCGCTATCTTTTCAATATCGCCAACCAGAATCTGGTCCGCAAGATAGAGCAATCCTCCTTCCGCCGTTCCGAGTTGAACTATTTCAAAACCGCCCTCAACGAGATGAAGGTGAGCAAGCAGCGGCTCTATGCCCATCTCGGCAGGGTGCCCAGCCCGGATATGCTGGTACTCATTGCCGACTTTCTGAACCAGGTTCACGATATCGCCTGGGTTCTTGTCTCCGGCCTGCATAACGACAAACTGGTGGTCATCTTCCGCTGCGACGGCTACAAAAAAAATGCCGGCCGGTTGGCGGAGAAGATGTTTCAGGCGATCGGCTCGGCCGGCGGGCACCGGGAAACAGCCCGGGCCGAGGTGCCGCTGCGAAATCTGCCGCTTGAGATGCAGGATTTTTCCACCAGAACCCTGATGCGTCTCACCACTAAATACCTGCAATAGGAAGCGATTTTCTGTAGGTACTCCGAAGTCTCGCACGCTCGCTTATCTGCTTTCCCGTCTCGCTTGGCTGTCATCGGTCCGCTCGGGGCACAGCACACTTCGCCGGTCTCTTCCGCGCATTCGTCACCAAGGCGATCGTTTCCCGGGTGCCCGGGTTAGGTAGCCGCTTGGAAATTTTTCTTTCCTCCCCCAATTCCTGTGCTTGCTTTTTGGCGCAACCCTTTTCATAATGGTCTTGCATCCGGAAGCTAACTAATGCCCATCCGGAAATGGCCCTTTCTCCCGATTGCTGCGTTGCTCAGTCGCCGAAAAATGCTCACGTACCGCGTGTATGCTCCGCCTTTTCGTCTTCCTTGCGCCTTGCACTCGAACGAAATTGCTCGTTTTCGGAAGGACACTAACTATAAGTTTATGAGCTGTTACGGACGAGTTGTTTATTGAACACTTCGTTACGGCTCTTTATGCCGCGAGAACGGCGTTCCCTCTCCCTCAGGAATTTCATGAAACTTAAACCGAAGGTTCTGGCCATGATCCTTGCCGGTGGCCGCGTTGACGAGCTCAACGTGCTCACTGCCTATCGACCCAAATCGGCGGTCCCTTTTGGCGGCTTTGCCAGGATAATTGATTTTGCCCTGAGCAATCTTATGCATTCGGGCCTGGAACTGGTCGCCATCCTCAGCCAGTATCGGAGTTTTTCCCTGATCAGCCATATCGGGGTTGGTACTGCCTGGGACATGATCGGCCGCCACCGCGGCGTTTTTATCCTGCCTCCTTCTCAAGGCTCAGGCCAGAGCAGCTGGTACCGTGGTTCGGCCGATGCCATCCATCAAAATCTCGATTTTGTTCAGTACCACGATCCGGAAACCATCCTGGTGCTTTCCGGCGACCATGTCTACCACATGGATTATCGGGAAATCCTGCAATACCATCGCGAAAAAGACGCCGACCTGACCATGGCCTGCCTACAGGTGCCCATGGCCGAGGCCAGCCGTTTCGGGGTTGCGGAGATCGACGACGAGGATGGCGAACGAGGCGGCCGTATCCATCAGTATCAGGAAAAACCTGCCAACCCCAGCTTCAACTGGGCCTCGCTTACCGTGTACTGCTTCAAGCCTTCGGTACTCTATGAGGTGCTGGGGGCCAACGCCCGGGAAGATGACTCCTTCGAGTTTGGTCGGGATATTCTGCCCCGGATCATGGCGAGCCAGCGGAGGGTGTACGGCTTCAAGTTTCACGGCTACTGGGGATACACCCGGACCGTTGCCGAATACTGGCAGACCAACATGGATCTGCTGGGACCGGTTGCAAAGATTCCGCTTGAGGAGTGGGGTATCCGCACCAACCTGGAACATCGGGCGGTCCGGGACTGCCAGCCTCTCAAGGCGGGGCCCGGCGCCAGCATCGAAAACAGTCTGGTTTACAATGGCTGTATTGTGGAGGGGCTGGTGGAGAACTCCATCCTCTTTCCCGGAGTCCATGTCAAGTCAGGGGCGCAGGTGAAAAATTCCGTGCTCTTTTACGATAATGTGGTGGGGTATGGCGCCGTTCTCAACACGGTGGTGAGCGATGTTAACGTGACCTTCGGAGCCAGGGTGCGGATCGGTGAGCCAGGGCCACCGCAGGCTGACAAGGTTACCGTGGTCGGCTGGAATAACCATCTCCTGGACGGGATGGTGATCGGCTCCGGATGCACCCTGCACCCGAATCTGCGCCCGGAGCAGATGAACGGAGAAATCAAGAATGGCGAGGTGGTTCGATGATCCACGGCGATAATACCCTGGTTCTCCTGCTGGCCGGCGGGGTCGGCAGCCGCCTCAATGTCCTGGTGCAGTCCAGGGCCAAGCCGGCCGTGCCCTTTGCCGGGTTCTACCGGATAATCGATTTTTCCTTGAGCAACGTGATGAACTCTGGCCTTACCCAGGTGGGGGTTCTCACCCAGTACAAGCCCCTTTCCCTGATGCGCCATCTCGGAACCGGCGAAGCCTGGGATTTCACGGGCCGCACCAGGGGAGTAACAATCCTCCCTCCACGCACCGGGTTCCAGGATTCCGACTGGTACAAAGGCACCGCCGATGCGGTGCGTCAGAATATCGACTTCATTCGGGCACATCCGGCCAGGGAGACGGTGATTCTTTCCGGGGACCACATCTACCGCATGGATCTTGACGACCTGCTCCGCTTCCATCGCCGGAAAGAGGCCCAGGTGACCATTGCCATGATGGTGGTGCCGCTTTCCGAGATCTACCAGTTCGGGGCGGGGATCACCAACAGTGAGGGCCGCATCGTCGAATGGGAGGAGAAACCCAAGGTGCCCCGCACCGATCTGGCCTCCATGGGGATCTATGTATTTGACACCGAGTATCTGCTTCGGCTGCTGGAAGAAGACCGCGAGGAGGTGGATTTCGGCATGCACCTCATCCCCAAGGCCATCGAGCGGGACAATGTCTTTGCCTATCCCTTCCACGGCTACTGGCGGGATGTGGGCACGGTCCAGGCATACTGGGAGGCGAACATGGATTTGCTGAAAGCCGATTCGGAGATCTCCCCGCAGGCCTGGGGGATCCGGCCAAACCCCTATGCGGACCGGCTGGAGGTGGATCGTTGCCCGGCCCGGTTTATCGAAGGTTGCGTGGTGGAGGGCTCCATGATTTCCGCCGGTTGCGTTATTGAGGGCAAGGTGGTCAATTCGGTCCTCTCGCCTGGAGTGCGGGTGGGGAAGAATGCCTTAGTCAGGGATTCCATTATTTTGCACGACTGTGTTCTGGAGGAAGGGGCGGTGGTGGATCTGGCTATTCTTGATAAAAGAGTCCAGATAGGCCGGGGGGCGGTGGTGGGGCAGGGCGAGGACAAGGGTATGCCCAACAAGGCCTGCCCCAAACATCTTTATACCGGGCTCACCATGATCGGCAAAGAGGCTGAAGTGCCTCCCCAAACCGTGATCGGCCGCAATTGCGTGGTGACCCCTTCCCGCAAAGCCGGAGATTTCCCCTCCCTGGTCATAGCCACCGGGGAAACTATCTGATTCGTCAGGTTTGAGCCGTTGGAAACAGGATGTAGACGAATCATTGCCTACTGCGTAAAAACCGTCGGAGGCAAGACCATCCGACAAGGAGTGGTCGGTGCCGGACGCAACGAGTTGCGGCAATGGATAGCGGACTTGCCCGGCCCCTGGAGGGGGGCGATGGAGGCGGCGCTCTTCACCGGCTGGATTTATGACTTTCTCAAACCCCATTCCGTGGAGTTGAAGGTCGCCCATCCTGAGATGCTCAAAGCGATCACTGCGGCCAAGAAGAAAAACGACCGGGCCGATGCGGAAAAGCTCGCGGATCTTCTGCGGGTCAACCTGTTGCCGGAATGCACCATGATGTCCGAGGAATTACGGGAGCTGCGGCGAATCCTGCGCTATCGGAATCTGGTGGTCCGTACTGCCATCTAAATGAAGAACAAAATTTCCGGGCTCCTCATGGAGGTCGGCGCTCCCCACAACAAACAGCGCCTGCTAACAAGCGGGCTAACCAAACCAGACGGCGGGGAGCAGCGTTGCGCTAATCGTGCGAGTTCAGTGGCCACCGCTGGTTACCCTAGGGGGTATAAGTTTCGTTGGAAGCGATCATATGGCACCACATCTTGCGGCGATCGGTCCGGCTCACGGACAAAAGTACGCATCGCCGTCCCGCTTGCCGCAACCTGCGGCACCCTGTAACCGCTTATTCCGTGGTTATTTGACCTTTGTGGGCTCATCCCGTGATTGGTTACGTTTCGTTTGAGCAGGCAAGCTGTTCAATTCAGCTTTAAGTCGGCAGGGGAACCCTCCTATCCATTTCCCAAATTTTCATTCCCCCTTTATCCCGCCTGGAGCTCCGAGGTGCAGTGCGTGCAACGCATCGCCTTGGCCGGAATGCTGGAGTAGCAGCCGGTCCACTCTTTGCCGAGGCGGTTCAGGCGGAGGAGGTTGTGGGAAAATTGCGAATCAGGGAGCATTCAAAACTCATAGCGGGTCTGGAAATAGATGCTGTCGTTGCGGTCGAGCTGGCCGAACTGGGTCCAGGGCTCGCCGCCGCCAAAGAAGTTGGCCCCCACCGCCAGCCAAAGCTGATCGGTTAAATTGTATTTGACCTCGGGGTTGATCAGGTAATCGGCACTGGAAAGTCCCCGGAAGGCGAAAAGGGAAAGCTTTACGGTCTGATGCCGGAGGAGTTGGGTCAGGCGGACACTGACCAGGTGGTGCAGTCTTTTTTCCGCGGGCATACCAAAGGGCAGGGTGGCGGCATAGTCCCCATAGTCCAGCATCCTTTCTCCATAATACTGCAGGCCGACGGTGAAATCCTCCCAGAACTGACGCTGATAACCGAGGAGAAACCTGGCCTGGCTGTTGGGGATCAGGGGATCGTTGCCAGCCCGATCATCCCGCGAGTCGTAGTAGCCGCCCTCCAGGCTGACCACCCCGTCCAAGGCGCTGCCCTGCAGGCTGGCGCCGTAAACGGCAAGCCTCGGATACCAGAGGGTCAGCCTGGTGGGGGGGGCCGGATCGTCCAGCTGCATGGCGGGCTGCCGAAAAAACCCCCGATAGCCATAGAGCGAGAGGTCAAAGCCGGCGAGGTCGCGGTAGGCGCGCACGGCGACCTCGGTATTTTCCAGGCTTGAGCTTGGCTCGACGGTTTGCCGGTTGCTTACCCCCGGCAGCGGGTCAAACTGCCAGAAGCGTTTAGCGTCTGGAAAGTGGTTGGCCGTAAAGCGCGGGAGGGCGATAACCTCGAACGAGGCAAAGCCGGGATAGAGACCGATTTTTATGCCGTCTACACCCTTTTTCAGATATTCGAGGGGCCGGCCGGCAAAAAAGGCCTCATAATCCTTGGGGAAAACGTCGTTGATGAACACCAGGTCGCCAAGCCCCCAGGTGACCATCTGCCTGCCGAGTTTAAGATCCCAGGATGAGGCGGCATAATCAAGCGTGCCTTCCCGCAGCTCCAGATTCTCCTGGTCATCCAGATGATCCCAGGCCAGGTCGGTTTTGAGAAAAAAACTGAACGGCCCCTGATCCGCCTCAAGCTTGAGCTGGACCCGTTCCTCGGTCAGTTTTGCGTCTCGGCCATCGGGGTTTGCTGAGGCCGTGTTGATCCCGTAATTTCCTTGGATGAATCCGTGCAGGTTAAGCTCCGCCTTGCCGTTTTCGGCATTCAGCAGCAAGGAGATCGCCAGCAAAGCGGCGAGCCATGTTCGTGGTGTCGGCATGGCTACTCGATCCATTTTTTTGGGGGCTGCCGGAGAAAGCGCTCCGAAAAGAGGCTGTCTTCCAGACCAACATTGTAATCCTGACTGGCATAGGAGACCTCGGTCCGGTAGCCGCTCTGGGAATTTTTCATCGTTCGTTTGGTGATGGTGGGGAAACCCTTGACCATTTGCACCTCATCGGCGCTGAAAAGTCGGACGGTTCTGCCGGTTCGATCATAGTATTCTTCTTTCATGGGCAGCCAGGTAGTCTTGTCGATCCAGGCGAGTTTATGACCGTAGCCCGCGCTGTCCGCCTTCTTCGGCGTGCTCTTGATCACGAAACACGCCTTCCCGTTCAGCGTCTCTTCTCTGACCAGTTCGTGCGTATCATCCGCCAGATCCCGGCCGGAGACATCCTCATAGGTGAAATCCGAGCCGACAAAACTTGCCTGCTTGTCCTGCATGGCGATCCGCCGCACCATATTGATGGCCGGAACGAACAACCAACGGTCGTCATCTTTTGCCGGATATTTGAAGACCATAAAGGTCATGTTTTTCACCTCGGCGGGTTGGAAAAAGTACATGAAGTATTTCTGCTCGCCGCCCGCCTCGCCGGTGTTTAAGCGCAGCATGGTCATCTCCCGCAGCCGCTCCTGACCGCTTGGGCTGATCAGCTTCATCATCACCCTGGCCTTGAAGTCCTTGCCGGGATAGAAAAAGGCGGCCTGGGACTTTTTGACGATTTCCTCGGGCGTGGCGGCCAGGGCGCTGGAGGCAAGGCCGATGGTCAGGAACAGGAGCAAGGCAAGTCGTTTCATTTCATTCTCCTTTCAGTAACCAGCCCTGCATCAGGGTAATGAGGGCCGGCAGATAGATGATGGTCATGATGGCGCTTAAAAACATCATGCTGACGATAAAGGCGCCCACGGTGATGTAGGGGGTAAGCGGTGCGAAGAGCATTACCGAAAAGGCGGCGGCAAAGAGCAGGACGTTACGCATGATCCCTTTGCCGGGTCGGGCCGCGGTCCAGGCCAGGCTGTCGGCGAGCGATTCGTCGTCTGTGGCTTCCGCCCGCCGCAACCGGAAGCGGCCCACGAAATGGATGGCAAAATCCACCGCCATGCCCAGCGACAGGCAGGAGAGCACCGAGATCGGCATGTCAAAATCCTTGCCCGCAAAGCCGATCACCCCGTAAAGCAGGAGGATGGTGAAGAGCAGGGGCACATAGCTTATCAAGGCCCATTTGACCGAGCGGAAATTGACGATCAGGATGACAAAGACCATGAGCAGGGCCGCCAGGAAGCCCTTCACCATGTCCCCAAGAACTTCGTTGTTCCAGACCAGATTGAAATAGGCGATGCCCGCCGGTTTCAGTTCGATGGGCAGGGGATTGGCCTTGGCATACTCGTTCATGGTCGCGATCACCTGCCGCATGGCCTGGGCGTCCCAGGTCTTCATCTGCACCCAGATGTTGGCCTGGCGGAAGGGGTAGTCAACCACATTGTCCAGGTCCGAGGGTTTGGCGGACATGGCAAAGAGAAAGAGGTACTGGCCGATCATTTCCCGGGTTTCGGGGACTGCGTCAAACTTTGGGTCGTTGTCGTGGAGCACCAGATTGATCCGTTTCACGTAATCGACCACGGAAAAGGTCTTGCCCACCATGGGCAGGGCCTCAAGGTGGCGCTGCAACCCTTCGAGATAACGCATGGCCTCGGGGCTTTTCATAAAGTCGTCTTCCTTGGCGCCGGCGACGACATAGGCGAGCGAGGTGCCTCCGAGGGCTTGGTTGATCACCCGGTCCGCCGTCCTGACCTCGCTGCCGGCCTTAAACCACTCCACCAGGTTGTTGTTGACATGAATCCGGCTCACCCCGAGCACGGCGACGAGCAGGAGAATGCCGCCCACCACCAGGGTAGCCCGGGGGCGGTAACTGCCGATCCGGCTTAAGTTCATCAGAAAACCGGCGGTCTTGCTGGTGTGGAGGTCCTCGTTGGCGGTTATCAGCTTGACCTTGTCAAGCCGGATAAAGGTGAGCAGGGCCGGGACCAGGGTGAAGCTTAAGAGCAAGAGGAGCATGGTGCCGAAGGCCACGCCGAAGCCGAAGACCTTGACCGGGATGATGTTGGCGAGCATGAGCGAGGCAAAGCCGGCGGCGGTGGTAATGTCGGTGTAGATGATCGGTTTGCCGACCGCCTGCATGGTGTCGAGGATGGCGGCTTTCCGGTCCCCTTTTTCGTGGAAACGGAAATAAAACTCGTTGAAGATGTGGATGCTGTCGGTGGCGATGGCCATAAGAAAGACCGGGCTCATGGAACTCATGATGTGCACCGGATACCCCATGCCGATGATGAGCCCCATGCTACAAATGATGATGACCATGGCCGGGGCCATAATGGCCATGGAGAGAAAGAGGCTGCGGAACATGAAAAAGGCCACGCCGAACATGATCATGCCGGCAATGGGCGCGAACAGGCCCATGAGCTTGAACATCTCGGCGCCGAAGGTATCGCGGGCCACCGGGTCGCCGGCGATGGCATAACGCTCTGCCCCTGTTTCCCCACTGACGATCTCCCGGATGTGGTCGGCAATTACCTTGCCGTTCGCGCCTTTTTCCAGCGGGATATAGATGGCCGTGGTCTTGCCGTCTTGAGAAATGATCCGATTGATGAACAGGGGATTTTCCGCCAGGGCCTGCCGCAGCTTCGTGAGGCCGGGTTCATCTTCCGGCACCTCGGTCATCAGCGGCGCCACCCGCAGGGAGCCCTCTTCCGCAGTCACGTTGTCGACCGTGGTGAAGCTTGCCACATCGCGGGCCGCCACCCCCCGGATCTGCAGAATCGCCTCGGTGATCCGTTTGAGCTTGGCCAGGGTGGCGGGGTTGATCACCCCCTGGTCGTGGCTTACGCCCAAAACGATCATGTCCTCGTAGAGGCCAAAGGTTTTTTCTACCCCGTCATTGCCGACCCGCACCGCGGAAGTGGCGGGGAGCATGTTCTTGGGGTTGGTGTCCGTGGTCATCTTCGGGAACTGGGTCAGGAAGAGCAGGGCCAGGAGCACCGAGAAAAAGACCACGGTTTTGGGATAATCGATTGACAGCGCTACCAGGGATCTTTTACGCATCATTGCCTCCATCATCAAGGTGCCGGCTGAAATCGTGCTTCATCTGTGTGGAACTACGACCTTGGCTCCATCCGGATCTTGATTATGCAGACCCTTCAGGAATATTTCATCTGTCGATAGCATAACATATTCTTTTTTATTCACCTTGGCGATCTTGGCGCCTTTTCTGATCGTCCAGACAAGAAGGGCGACAAGTAGAGCCGTGTAGGCAAGAGCGAACGGATACTGGAAAAAGGCGCTATCCGGCAGAAGCTCCAGCATGTTCTTCTCTTTCATAAAGCCACGCGAGAAGAAGATCTCGTCGATCTGCTCCTTGAAGAGTGAGTAGGGGAGATATCCCAGCATGAAACCGGGGAGAGCGGCAAGACCCGTCAGATAACCCATGCCGATCCGCGCATAGGTGCGAATCTCACACCCCAGCATCATAACGCTGCCGATCCCGAGCATCGGGCCGCCGATCAGGTGGCCAAGATGGAAACCGTACTTGTACCTCCCGGCTTCCGCTACCACCGGCACATCCCAGCCCAGGACGATCCAGGTGAACAGGATCGTCAGATTAAACATCAGGATCGCCACCAGGAGACCGGCAAAAGGCATCATGCCCGTAAACATGGTCTGGGTGATTTTCGCGACCTTCATGGCCTCGAAATGCCTCGGTTTCATAAGCAGCGACTTGGGCGACATCACCGCGCACTCGGTCCCGAATCCCGATTTGGCGATGCCGAGGCCGACAAGAAAACCGATCATGGCCTTCAGCAGGATCTCTCCCCAGGCCAGTCCGCCGATGCTGTTCGGCGACGCCCCTTGAAGCGCTGTCCATCCGGCCGAGGCGATGACCAGAAAAAAGAAGGCGGTAAGCCCGAGCCTGAGCGGGTCTTTGTGCGGCTTGTACTTCGAATCGTAGGCTAGGGTCTCGGTCTGGTATTCAAGTTCAACGCATTTTTGGACCGTTGCTTTCACCTCATGGTGTTTCATGAACCCGCCCGCGTTGAGCTTGGCCATGAGCAGAAAAGCAAGGTACGCGAAGGGGATGCTCACGATGGCCACCACAATCGAGGTGAGACTCATCGCCGGGATGCCGCCCAGGTAATGCCATGCGGTGCAGCCCTGGGCAAGCCTCGTGCCGAAGCCGAAGATCATCGCGCCGATAAAGGCAAGGACCGCCACCCGGGGCGGATACTTGACCCAGCTCCGGCGTTCGCTCTCGATGAGGGTTACCAGAGCTCCTCCCGCGATCAAGCCGATCAGCACCCAATGGATATCGGCGCTGTAGGTCCTGGTGATGAAATCGGTATGGGTAATATTCGCTTCAAGGGTGCCGAACATCTTTGCCAGTCCCGTGGTAACCGGGATGGGGGTCTCGTAATTGAGGAAGTAGAGCACCTCGGCGAGCCCCACCAGGAACCCGCCCCAAACAAAGGACCAAGGCCGTTTAAAAATAGAAGGCATCGATCATTCCTCCTTGAAGATGATGGATTCCGATTGCATCGGGTAATTCTTCTTCGCCGCCTTTTCAGAGACGGATTGTGCCTGCTGCGAACCGAAGGAGTCTTTCTGCCACGCGATATACCCGAGGGTGAGGGTGGCCGCGTCATAGCCGAGAACCCGCAGCCCCAGCACGGGGAGGCTCTGGAGCTGACCGGTATTGCAGACCAGAACGATTTTTTTGTCTTTCGGCAGTTTTGCCAGATTCTCCGGAGTCAGTACCTTGTGATAGGGCATGAAGATGGCTCCGGGTATATGCCCTTTCTTGAAGGCTAGTTCGCTGGGCCGCACGTCCAGGACTATGAAATCGGTCTTCCCGGTTTTGAGCCACATGCTCAGTTCCTCTGCGCTCACCCACCAGTGGCCTTCTTCCGGCCCCTTGCTCAATTCATCGTTCAGTTTCTTTGCGATATCGTCCTGGGCGAAGACCGGGGCGGCCAAAAACAGAGCAACAATTATGATGAATACGCTCACTATGGGTTTTTTCATTTCCTTGTTCCTTATTCAGGGATTTATCTTCTTTCCTGCCATTGCCTGAGTACACTTTCCGAAAGGCTGGGCGGTCCGGGTTAACCTTAGGCCAATGGCGGAAGATGGTCGTCCCCGGCGCGTGCCAAGCCTGATTCTTCTCCTGCACAAGCCCATGTTGATGCTGAGCAGTGAGTGCAGTAACTACAAGGTCAATTTTTGCTTATTCAGGGACACGCCCTGAAATATGCTATTCTCAGCCGATGCCAAGTCTGAAATCTTTCACATCCTTCACTAAATCCTTAAGTTTCACGCCGGTCTCTTGCGCGATTTTCGGCCAGGTCTTGCCCGCTTTATTCATCGTTATAATGTCCTGTGTCGGCTTCCCTGACAGCTTGGAGAGAACAAATACGGTGACAGCCTCGCCCGGAGGAACCTGACCGATCACTTTGCTGATCGTTTCCGGCCTCTGCTCCTCAAAGAAATAGGCCTTGCTCTTCTTTTCGAAGGTTTTTATGTCCTTGGACTGTCGCTCGCTGATCTTTTGGATCAACCTGGTCAGTTCCTCCGCGTCAGGTAGCCGCGCGGCAAAACCTATTGCCGGAACAAGCAAAAATAAAGACAGCACCGCATAAATAATTTTTGTTCTTCCCATTACCTGACTCCTTTCTCACAGATTGCTGATAATCTCCCCGTACCGGAGCTTGGATAGCAAGGGGATGTTCCCATCCGACTGGGGTCGATATTTAATAAGATTCGCCGTGGATACCTCTGGTCTAATGCTTCCGGAACGCGGTCATTGTAGATTTTTTGTTCTGCCTGATAAAGCAGGCACGATATAAATAAAAAGTTGTTTATATGTTTATATATATCTTAGAAGTTATCCGCCATTGAATGTCAAGATAAAAAATAAAGACAGCGCTATCGAGGGATTCTTTACACGGCGTTGCCGCCAAGATTACGGCAACTGGCTTAATCCATGCTTCATCTTGAAGAGAAAATAACTCTCGAAGGAGAGTTTAAGCCACTTTGCCCACATCCCTTTGCGGGTGTAAGACTCCTGCCGGGGCGGGAGGAGCGGCCAGGCCTTCATCAGGGCTCCGGTGTTGCCCATGTCCATGAGGCAGATAACCGCCAGCTCTTCCGGGCCGGGGAGCGGTGCGCCCTCTACTTCGGCAAAAATGGTGGCGGCGGCGACCTTGGCCATCTTCACCGTCATCGAGCCGGTCTTGGGCACACCCACCGGTACCGGAGTGGGTTCCGGCGGAGCGATGGCCATGGCGACCCCGATGACGAAGATGTTGGGGTGGTTGGTGTGGCGGTAATGCTGATCAACCGGGACAAAGCCCCGAGGATTACCGAGGGGCGCCACTGCTGGCACGCCTTTGAAGGGCGGGGCGAGCATGGCCATTTTGAAGGGGATTTTTGCGCCTTCCTTCAGGCGGATCTCCCCCGGCGCCACTTCGTCGATGGCCTGGCCGGTGACGGCCTTGATCTCCCGCTTGGCGAATTCGTCTTCCATGAAGCGTTTGGAATTGCCTAAGCCCCCAACCCCCATGTGCCCCAGATAGGGCTCGGAGGTGAGATAGAGAAGCGGCACCTTGTGCCGCATCTTGAGCCGCCGCAATTCGGCATCCATTTCAAAGGCCAGCTCGTAGGACGGGCCGAAGCAGCTCACCATCTGGGCCGAACCGACCACCACCGGGCCGGGATTCTCCAGGATTGCCTGCCAGTTCCGTCCGGTTTGCAGAGCATGATCGAGGGTGAAGGTGCAGTCCGTGTAGCCCTTGTCCGGGCCCAGGCCGGGGATTTCCTCAAAAACAAGCCGGGGGCCGGTGGAGACCACTAAGTAGTCATAGTCGAGTTCGCCGGCTGCGGTCCGAACCCGACCGGATTCCGGCTGCACCTCCAGGGCTGCGGCGTGGACAAACCTGATCCCCCGAGGCGCCAGGATATCGGCGACCTGCAGAGTAATGTCCGCGGGTCTGCGCCAACCCATGATCAGCCAGGGGAGCGAAGGAAGAAAGATAAAGCGGTTTTCCTCGCTCACCACCGTCACTTCAGCCTTCAGACCCAGCAGTCTCTTCAACTCCAAGGCCGCAGTCAAGCCGCCGAAGGAACCGCCCAGCACTACGATTTTTACCATGACTGTTTCTCCTCAAAAGACCAGGTTCATATCTGCCGGGATGACGGTGCCGGTGTAATAGGTTTCAGGATCGGCCAGCACCACCCCTTCGACGAAATCATCATCCTGAAATTCGAAAACCGCTTTGTTCAAGGGGCAAGCCAGTAATTTTGCCCCCTCCATGTGCAGCATGAGCAACATATCCTCCGGCATCGGCAGGTTCATGGCCTCCATGCGGTCCATCACTCTTTTCTGCTCCTCCTCCGGTTGATCGGGCAGGCATTTGAGTTGGTGAATCTTGTCCTTGTGTACGGCATTGATCCCCCGCGAGCCAAAAAAGACCGTGACTTCGGCCCCGGCCCGTTGCAGGCTGACGGCGGTCATCAGGCCGTTAAACACCTGACAGAGTTCATCGTGGAAGATCATGATGGATGCTTTTTTCGCGGTGCTCATGGCGGTGCTCCCGGCTGTTAGTGATGCGGCTGTGGCGTTTTCAAAAAGTCAGAACCTTGTCCGCCTCCCGGATCAGTTCGTAGAGGTCGTCCATCCAGGCGATTGGACAGGAGCTTGATCCCACCAGACCGTGGGACTTGAGGCAGGCGCCTCAGACATAGAAATCGCCGGTAAATTGCTCGACCTGTTCCCGGACGTTAAACTGCTCAGTAGTGGTTTCTTCGTAGCAAACCGCTTCGCCCAGCATGAAAACGCTCACCTCGTCGCCTTTTTTTACCGCCACGTTGGCCAGGCGCATGGCATTGAAGATATTCTCACTGTTCTTGGTTGAGATGACGATTGCCAGATTCATGGGTTCCTCCTTTTCATGTTCTGGTTATGATTCGGGCAGTCTGGACAGCAAACCCCATTGGGTGGTTAAAGGACTGGCGGGCCAAGATGACGGCGAATGGCCATTTCAAGCGCCGATTCGTCAATGTCTCTGCCTTCGGCGATAATTTCGCCGCCCACCATGATGGCTGGGGCCTTGGGCAGGCCAAGTTCGGCATAGGCCACGGTCTGGTACTCTTGGCGTGGTTTTGAGATCATTTCAATGGCATTATTGGGGAATAGCTCGCCCAACCTGGGCAGCATAGTCGTGAAATGGCTTCAGGTCTTGCCGCATGGTTCATTGAGGAATACGCGAATTTTCGGCATCTCATTTCTCCTTTGTTGATTTTTGGTAAGTGTCCAGCCTCACCGCATCTGCTACGGCACTGCTGGAGAGTTACGACTTTTGCAGATTTATCTTGGCTAGCAGAAAATCGGCGCCACTTTTGGAAAGCCCCAAATCGGCAGCCAGGGCCGGGGCTTCCGCCCCAGGGTGTTTTTTTAGATACGCCATCGCTTCGTCTTCCAGTTCGTCCAGCCAATTTTCAAAAAATTCCAGGATGGCCGGGTCGGCCACCGCCAGAAGCTGCTTGGATTGGGCTACCTTGTGAACCAGACTTTGACACATATGTGTTGGATCGACACCTTCGTCCATGCACTCGGCCAGTCAGAGATGCACCATGCTGGAGAGTTTGTCCCCGTCCGGATCATTGATCATGTCCGTGATAAATCTGACCCGCTCCTCTTCCGCAAGATGCGCCAGGATATTTTTCAGGGCCGGGGCCAGGGCTGAAAGTGCAGCGGCAGGTTCCAACCTGGCCAAAATTTCTTGCAGTTCCTTCATGGAAGTCCTCCTTCTTAACGGCCTCTAAAAGGTTGTTCGATTGGCAAGCAGGTGGGCTGCCAATCCACCTAGATCGCCGGCAATTGTGGCAATGCGTGGGTCGACCAACTCGTAATAGATAAAAGGGCCGCTTCGTTCAACAGTCACCAGGAGCGCCCGCTTGAGTTCCTTAAGGTGATGAGAGGCCAGGGGTTGTGAAATGCCCAGTTCCTCGACTAGGGCGGAAACCGTTTTCTCCCCTTTAGCAAGCGACATGATGATCCGCAGCCGATTCTCGTCAGCCAGCGCCCTGGCCAGAAAAACGATGGAACTCGGAATGATCTCGTCCGGTGTCTTGGTTGTAGTCAACTGCTGCCCCATCAGGAATAAGGTTTACCATTCGTTATATAAACTATTGTTTATATATAAATCTTCTATAAGAAGTCGCCACCACCTGTCAAGCGGAAAAAAATCAGGGGCAGGAAAGACAAAGATGCAAAGGGATGGAGTTGCCCGGCAGAACCGGGACGAGAGAGGGAGGGTGCGCGCCGGGAAAGCTATCCAGAACGTCCAGCAGTTGACGGTTCTTGCCGATGGCTTTGCTCTGGTTTTCGATTTCAACCTGAGGGCGGGGTGATTGCTGCAATGTTTCGGAAGGGCAGAGGCTGTCGGTCATGGTTGGAGGCATGGTGTTTCGCTGGTTGGGGTTTGGCCACGGAGGAATTCTGCCGGCGTGCTGAGTTTTGTTCGTCGGAAATCTGTAATCGTTCACCAAGGGCACCCCATTTCAGGTAAACCCGGGACTGTAAGCGTTCAGCAGTGCCGCAGATGCGCGAAAGAGGCCTGTCCGCTATCCCAGCGAAGCTGGATAAAAGCCCCTAAGCCCGATGCTCGGGCAGGGGCTCTAAACATACGGTATGCGGACCAGGCCGATGACAAAGCAGATGTGGTGCTGCTGAACGCTTACGGAAATCTTACGCCTGAAATATTATAGGCATAGCTTTGTACTGCAATAATAGTTTTTTTTGTGATGCGCCAGGCAGGGGGGCTGTCAGGAGGCTTGCCCCTGTTGCAGGATGGTGGCGAGATAGGCTGCATAGAGCACCAGAAGCAAGACCCCCCGCCTTCGCTCAATAAAGCCTGTGCGCGTAGGGTAAGTAAACACCAGGGCCACGAGACCAAATACCAGCGCAATGGCTATTTCGCGCCAGGCAGCGGTAATGGGGTGGATAAGGGCCGCGACGGCGACGATGAAAATGCCGTTGAAGATATTGCTGCCAAGGATTGTTCCCAGACCGACCTCGTCGTGTCCGCGAAGCTTGGCGATTATCGTTGTCGCAAGTTCGGGCACGGAGGTGCCGATTGCGACCATGGTTGCCCCAACGGTGAATTCATCGATGCCAAAGGCAAGGGCGATCCCCCTGGCTCCCCCCACAATGAGATTCCCGGCCGCGACAAGAAGGGCCAGCCCGGCGAGGGACGAAAGAATAATCAGCCATACCCGGTGTTCGCCAAGAATTTTTTCCGCCGCGCTTCGTTGCCTTCGTGCCTCCATGGCCGCCGCCACAAGCCAAGCCAAAAACATGCTCAGCATCAATACCCCGTCGATTCGGGAAAGCTCGCCATCCAGAAACAGAACCCCCGTGATTATGGGGATCAGCAGCGCCACCGGAAAATCACGCTTGACGCTGTGACGGGGACTGTGGATTCCGGAAATTACTAAGGCAAGACCAAGAATCAGGGCAACGTTCACCACATTGCTGCCAAGGGCGTCGCCAAGAGAGATTTGCGGCTTTCCCGCCAGAGCGGAATTTATGGCGACGGACAATTCCGGGCTTGAGGTGGCGAAGGCGGCCACGGTTGCGCCGATAATGCCAGGGGAAATCCGCGCCCAATGCGCCAGACCGACCGCGCCGCGCACAAAAAGCTCGCCGCCGACGCCGGCGCAGACAACACCCAAAGTCAAGGCAAGATAATCGTTCATTGCAACCCGAGCTGAGTTAGGTAGAATAAAGAAACGGATCTGCTTGGAACAGGGGATTTTCTCGGAGGATTGTGAGGATCATCCGAAAGCGGTAATTATATTATATCGGGCTCCGTTCCTGCTTTTCAATCCTAATTCGAGCGGGCTTAATACAATTTGCAAGGTGTTTTCCGATTGGCCGAGCGATCTTGATGTCGCGAAGTGCAAACAAATTGGGCTTCAATGGCTCGGTACTTTTATTGCGTCGCCCAACCTTCCGTTCCGGATGACGTTGTGGCACACAAAGGAGACAGATGAAAACTATCGGCATACTTGGTGGGCTTGGGCCAGAATCAACATCCGACTATTACAGGGAGATTATCTCGGCTTTTAACGCCCAATATACCGAGCGTGCCTATCCGGAGATTATTATCTACAGCGCCAATATTAACGAATTCATGCATATGGTAAAAATATCCGCCTGGGACAAGCTTATTGAGTGGCTGGGGGGAAAGATACAATGCCTCCACAACGCCGGCGCGGAATTTGCGGTTATCGCTTCCAACACCCCCCATATCGTTTTTGATGAAATACAGGCATTATCTCCCATTCCCCTGTTGAGCATTGTGGAGCAAACAAGCAAAAAAGCACAACAAATGCGCTTGGGAAAACTTGGCCTCTTGGGAACCAAGCTCACTATGGAATCGGACTTTTACAGGAAGCCTTTTATGCAAAAAGGGATGTCTGTGGTTGTCCCTGCCGAGAACGAACAAACACTCATCCACCACAGATTGTTTTCAGAAATTGAGCTGGGCATATTCAAGGATTCAACCCGGAGCGAGTTGCTTGATATTGCGAAACGGATGGTAGATCAGGACAAAATAGATGCATTGATTTTGGGATGTACCGAACTTCCACTGATTCTAACCAAAAACGAATTCGGGATACCCTTTTTAAACACAACCGCGATACACTGCGAAAGTATCATTGAATACTGCATAGCCGATTAACTGCTATAAGAAAAAAAGGAAATGCGAACGGAGCCCGGTTTTCCAGGGGGGTAGGGCTTCTACGGCAAAACGAGCTTTTTCCCTTCCACCGCGATCAATTCAACCATCGCCGCGTTACGATGGCATAGATCCGTTCTTCAAGGGGCGGCATGAACGGTCCGTCATCAACAAGGAGAGGTTTGCTGCCAAGTTTGGGGCGAAGAGAAGACGATGGTAAAAACAGGAGGGCAACAGATGCAGGCACGCGGACCACTCATGATAGAGCACCGGCTCATTGAACGGATGCTCGTGATTATTCAGGAAAGGCTGGGAGAGGTGGAGAAAACCAGGAAGATCGATGCCTCGTTTGTCGACACTGCCGTGGATTTTGTCCGGAGCTATGCCGACCGCACCCACCACGGAAAAGAAGAGGATATCATGTTCCGGGTGTTGAACAACAAGGGGCTGTCAGAGCCAGACCGGCGGGTGATGAACGAGCTGATTGCAGAGCATGTCTTTGGCCGGAGTACGACCAGGGAGCTGGTTGAGGCCAATACCAGGTATCGCAATGGCGACTCCGCTGCCCTGGACGATATTGTCAGGAGTTTGCGCACCCTGGCGGATTTCTACCCCAGGCATATCGAAAAAGAGGATAAGGTTTTCTTTCCTGCCGTCCGAGCGTATTTTTCTGAAGCTGAGGATCAGGCAATGCTTGCCGAATTCTGGGAGTTCGACCGGAAAATGATTCACGAGAAGTACAAGTCCGTGGTCGATATCCTGGAAGGGAAGTAATTCTGGTTACTCAGTATTTTCTTCGTAAATTGCCTGACTTCCAAAGCTGACCTAATTACCCGGTAAGGCCGGGACAGGCTGACGAACCGTTTTACATCCCCCTCTTCAGCCCCGGCCAGAGCAGGGTATGAAGCTGGAGCTGGAGCCGGGCCGGGAGCGCGTCGGCCAGGAGCCACTCGGCCAGCAGGGCGGGGGCAAGGCGGCCGATTACCGGGGAGAGGATGACCTTCGCTTTTTCGGCTAACCGGTGTTGGGCCATTATGGCCTTGGCCCAGTCGTAGTCGGGCCGGGAACTCAGCACGAACTTGATCTCGTCGTGGGGGGCGAGCAGGTCTAGGTTGGCCAGCTCCATCCTTTCAGCCATGCCGCTGTCCGGACATTTGAGATCAATGATCTTCACCACCTCCCGCGGCACTCGGGCAAGGCTGAGGCTGCCGTTTGTTTCGAGCAATACGGTGCGGCCCGCCGCGAGCAGCCCCTCCATGAGCGGGTAGACCTCCTCCTGGAGCAGGGGTTCGCCGCCGGTGAGCTCGATGAGGGCTTTGGGGTAGCGTGCCGCCTCGCGCAACAGGGTGCTGAGCGGGGTGACTGTGGCCGGTTCCTCATAGGTGTACTTGGCGTCGCAGTACGAGCAGCGCAGGTTGCAGCCGGAGAGGCGGAAGAAAAGACAGGGGTAGCCGGCAAAGGAAGACTCCCCCTGGATGCTGTAAAAAATCTCGGAAAGTTGCAGGCAGGGCTCAGCCTTCACGGTAGGTCACGCAGCAGTTCTCCGTTTCGCAGACCGTGACGCTGTAAGGCCGGTAGCACTCGGAAGTCAGCGACTCCTTTAAGCGGCTGAAGATGTAGGCGGCGATGTTTTCGGAAGAGGGGTTCTTTTTCTTAAAGGCCGGCAGTTCGTTGAGATTCTGATGATCCAGCTCGTCCATGACCACCTGCACCGCCTTTTTCAGATTCTTGAAGTCGATGCCCATGCCCAGTGAGTCAAGCTCGGTGGCGCGGACCGTTACTTCCACCTGCCAGTTGTGACCGTGCGGCCGTTCGCAGTTGCCGGGATAGTTGCGCAGATGGTGGCCCGAAGAAAAATGGGTGCGGGTGAAGATATCGTACATTTTAACACCTCTTCGATACTGGAAAGTTCGTTTGGAAAAGAAAGTGGACCGGGTACAATGTCCACTTGAAATATGGCTGTTTTTTTACTATGTAATGGCTCAACTCTTGAAACATATCTATTCCCCCTGGGGAAGTCAACCGGTTCATGTGCGCCGGAAAAATTTAGGAGCCGTTGCGAAATACTTGTATTTTCCGGCTTGATCGTTACGGCTCTTTATGCGATTACGACAGGCGAAGGTGCAAGTTATTATATTACAACGGCTTGCCGGCAAGGAGACAAAACCATGGCTTTGATCGCGCCCTTTCGCGCCCTTCGTTATAATTCGGCCAAGATCCAGCATCTGGAAGAGGTGGTCACCCCGCCCTATGACGTGATCGATCTTCAGGCCCAGGCTGCTTTTGCCGGCAAGAATCCTTACAACATGATCCATCTGGACTTAAGCAAGAATTTCAGCGCCGAGCAGTTGACCGAGGCGAGGTATCGCCAGGCCAGGGAAACCTTTGTCAAGTGGCAGGAGGAAGGGGTGCTGATCCGGGACAAGGTGCCCACCATCTACCTCTACCATACCGAGTATTCCCTGCCCTCCGGCAAGCGGCTTACCCGCAAGGGCTTGCTCTGTCTGGTGCAGCTGGCCGAGTTTGCCGAGGGCATCGTCAAGCCCCATGAGAAAACCTTTTCCGGGGTTACCTCAGACCGGCTCAGCCTGCTGGACACCTGCCATGCCCAGTTCAGCCCGATTTTTTCCCTGTACCCCGATGCCCAGGGGCAGGTTATGGCTCTGCTGGAATCCGGCCGCTCCGCGGAGCCGCTCGCCGCCGCCACGGATCACGACGGCTGCAACCATACCATCTGGGCGGTTACCGAGCCGGCGATCCTTGCCCAGGTTCGCGCCCTGTTTGTGGAAAAATCCCTCTACATTGCCGACGGTCACCACCGCTACACCACCGCCCTCCAGTTCCGCGCTCTGATGCGGGAGAGGCTGGGCGAGGTGCCCGGTGACAGCCCTTACAACCATACGATGATGTATCTCTGCGGCATGGAAGACCCCGGTCTCTCCGTGCTTCCCACCCATCGGCTGGTGCGGATGCCTGAGGCTGTATCGTTGGCCGGGCTGATGGCTAAGCTTACCCAGAGCTTTATCGTGGAGGAGATCATCGGCGGCTCCCGCGAGTTCCTGGTGGCCGAGGTTTTGGCCCGCATGGCGGAAAACCTTCAGGGGGCCACGATGTTCGGAGTGTACCATCCCCAGGAGGATCGCTGTCTGCTTCTCACCCTGCGGGACGGGGTGATCGACGAGGCGCTCGGCGCCAAGCAGCCCGCACCCCTGCGGGAGCTGGACGTGGTAATCCTCTCCGATCTCATCATCGAGCGGCTGTTGCAGCTTGATCATGATCGGTGTGTAAAGGAAAGCCTGGTGGACTATTACAGCGACCCGGATACCGCCCTCGATGTGGCGATCAAGGAGGGCGAAAGCCGCGCCGATCGCAGCCCCCTGCTTTTTTTGATGAATCCGACCCTGGTCTCCCAAGTGAAACGGGTGGCGGACGAGGGGCTGGTCATGCCCCACAAGTCCACCTATTTTTACCCGAAACTGCTCACCGGGTTGCTGCTCAATAAGATCGTGCCCGAAGAGAAAGTCCCCTCCTGAGCCAAAGCCGGATGGCCATTGCCGAGGAGTTCAGCGAAGAGCCCCTGTTTGGTGGCAAGCTGCGTTGTCTGCAGCCCCGGCAGGGCTACCGGTTTTCCGTGGACGCCGTTCTTCTCGCCCATTTTCTCGCTCCGGAACCAGAGGCCCGCATCCTCGACCTTGGCGCCGGTTGCGGGGTTATCTCCCTGATCCTTGCCCACCGCCACCCCACGGTCCGCCTTGCCGCCCTTGAGGTGCAGCGGCGCCTGGCCGAGGTCAGCCGCCGGAATGTGGCCCTCAATGGTCTTGCCGGCCGGGTCACGGTTGTCGAAGGCGACTGCCGCCGGATTGCTACCCTGCTGGCCAAAGGCTCCTTTGACTGGGTGGCGGCAAATCCCCCTTACCACCCGACGGGCAGCGGTCGATATCATCCGGCAAGCGAACGGAGCAAAGCCCGGCACGAGATTTTTGGCGGGATCAGCGAGATGGCCCAGGCAGCGGCCTTCGCCCTTAAGAGCGGCGGAAGGGCGGCCTTTGTTTATCCTGCGGCCCGGCAAGCAACTCTGCTTGACGCCTTGCGGGAAAACGGGCTGACGCCGAGGCGGTTGCGGCTGGTGCATCCCTGGCCGGGCGCGGAGGCCAGGCTGGTGCTGGCGGAGGCGGTTAAGGACGGCGGGGAGGGGCTGGAAGTTTTGCCGCCGCTTTTTCTCCGGCAGGAGAAGGTTGGCGCGGACACGGCGGAGATGGCGGCCATGTACGCGAAATAGTTAGCTGCTATCAGCGGTCAGCAAAAAACTTAATTAACTAAACACGTTAAGCTGAAAGCAGATTGCTGAAGGCTGACCGCGGTGGTTCCGCAGGTTAGCAGAAGAGGACCAGAATCCAGACCAGCGCCACGTTTGCCAAGGCGATAAACACCGCGGCCGAGCCAATATCCTTGGCGCGGCCGGACAGGGGATGGATTTCGTCGCCGAAGCGGTCCACCACCGCTTCGATGGCGCTGTTCAGCAACTCGACGATCAGCACCAGGGAGAGAGAGCCGAGGAGCAGGGCTTTTTCGCTCCCGGTTTCGCCCAGCCAGAGGGCCAGGGGCGCCAGGATGAGGCAGAGGCCAAGCTCCTGCTGAAAGGCCTTTTCGTGCTTCAGGGCGGCGGCGAGTCCTGCCATGGACCAGCCGAAGGCGTTTCGCAGGCGGGTAAGGCCGGTGCCGCTTTTTTTGCCCATGGGATTTTCCTCCGAGGTTTTCTTGCCGTAAGCCGCCAAAACTGTCACAATATAGCCGGGATCAGGAAAAAGTCCATCCCTTCGTCATTCCAGCTGAGGCCGGAATCCTGTATGGGCACAGCATGCCGTGCCCATACACATTGTTTAAAAAACAAAGGAGAAAATCATGGCTAGACCAATAGTGGATCAGGATACCTGCATCGGTTGCGGGGTGTGCGTGGAGTTGTGTCCGGCGGTTTTTGAACTGCGGGATGACAAGTCATGGGTGATCGGCCCGGACCAGTGCCACACCTGCGACTGCGAGGATGCCGCAGCCTCTTGCCCGGTCAGCGCCATTTCTTTGTAAACGATCACCGGGCACCTCATCTGCTTTATCGGCACTGCTGTCGATGATTGACAGTCAGCGGCCAGCTCATGTGCGACTTGCACACTTCGCAAGCAAGCTTTGTCGGACACTTCTGCCGACGACTGACACGCGCATCTGGGGCACTCGATAAACGTTTACTGTCCGGTGAAATTTGCACGTTCAACGATACTGGTGAACGATTACATTTCTTTCAGTTAGCGCTGGCTGGCTGCTGATCCAGGACCTCCCGCACCTTCTGCAACAGCTCCGTGGGCGAGAGGGGCTTGGCCAGCATGGGCACGGAGTCATCCAGGGTGGTCTTCTCGCGGATCGTGTCAGGCGCATAGCCGCTCATGAAGATGGCCTTTATCCCTGGTTGGATATGGTTGATCGCTTCGAAGGCCTCCTGGCCGTTCATCTTCGGCATAATGATGTCGAACAGCAGCAGCTGGATGGCGGCCCGATTCTCCGCGAATCTTCGTACCGCTTCCTCCCCGTCACCCGCCTCGATCACTGTGTAGCCGAACTGAGTAAGGACTGTTTTGGTAAGAGCTCGCAGGGCTTCATCGTCCTCGGCTACCAGGATGACCTCTGTTCCCTGGGTAGGGGTTTCTTCCTCTACAGGGCTTTTCTCTGCCGGTGCCCCCGCGCTGAGCAGCGGCAGGTAAACCCGGAAGGTGGTGCCCTGCCCTGGCTCGCTGTACACGTTGATGTAGCCCTCGTGCTGTTTGATGATTCCGTAGGTCACGGCCAGCCCCAGGCCGGTGCCCTTACCCACCTCCTTGGTGGTAAAGAAGGGTTCGAAGATCCGGTTGCGGGTTTTTTCATCCATGCCGTAGCCGCTGTCGGCGATGGTGAGCAGCGCATATAGGCCTGGTTTGCCGAAACCATGGGCGGCGATGAAATCCCGGTGCAGGATGGTCTCTTCCGCAGTGATGCTGAAGGTGCCGCCTGCGGGCATGGCGTCGCGAGCGTTGGTGGCGAAGTTCATCAGCGCCTGCTCGAGCTGATGGCTGTCGGCCAGCACGGTGAGCGGCCTTTCCGGGAGCTGGATCTGGCAGGCGATGTCTTCGCCGATCACCCGAACAATAAATTTTTCCACGGTGTTGATGATTTTGTTCAGGTTCACGGGCTGGCGCTCGCTGATCTGCTTGCGGCTGAACAGCAGGAGATCCTTGGTGAGATGGGCGGCCCGGTCGGCTCCCTCCAGTATGTGCTGGATGTTTAACCGCTGGGGGTCGTCCGGGGCCATGGCCATGAGGGTCAACTGACCGTATCCGATGATCGCGGTGAGGATGTTGTTGAAGTCGTGGGCCACGCCTCCGGCCAAGGTGCCGATGGATTCCATCTTCACGGCATGGCGCATCTGGTTTTCCAGATTACGGTGGTCGCTGATATCCAGGCAGGAGCCGATATAGCCCGCAAAGGCGCCGGAGGCATCGTAGCGCGGCTGACTTTGGTTGAGGAGCCAGCGGTATTCGCCGTCATGGCGTTGCAGGCGGTATTCGAGGCTGAAGGGCTGCCGGGCCTCGAAGGCCTCGTTGTAAGTTTGCAGAAAGCGGGGCAGATCATAGGGATGCACCCCGGCGGTCCAGCCATTGTCCACCGCCTCTTCCTGGCTGAGGCCGGTAAAGCCCAGCCAGGGCTGGTTGAACCAGATGCGGCCTTTGTCGAGGCCGGACATCCAGAGCAGGGCGGGCGAGGTGTTGGCGATGCTGGCAAAGAGCTGCTGCGACTCGCGCAGAGCCTCCTCAGCCTTGCGGCGGCTATCTTCCTGTTTGGAAAACTCCAGGGAAAAGGAGATGTCGCGAGCCAGCTCGTCAAGCAGTTGGACTTCGTTGGCATTGAAAAAATGGGGTTCGTCGGCATAGAAGCTGATGACTCCCCGGACCTCGGCAAAGACGACCAGGGGGAAGGCCGCCAGAGAGCGGTAGCCGCAGGCAAGCGCCTCGGCCCGCCAGGGGGCCGAAAGTTCATCATGTTCGATATCGTTTACTACGCTGTACCGGCCTTCCCGTACCGTCGAGCCGGTCGGCCCCTGCTCGGAGAGGATGTTTTCCGGAGTGGAGCAGAGCCGGGCGAGGTAGCCGTCATCCTTCCCGGCGCCGGCCTCCTGGCGGAAAGTTCCCGACTCCTTGTCAAGCAGGCAGATTCCGGCCAGACGAAAGCCGCCATCTTCCACGGCAATGCGGCAGGCTTCCCGAAACAGCTCCTGCGGGTCGCGGACCCGGACGATGGCCTGGTTGATGTTGCTCAACACCGCATAGACCCGGTTCAGTTTCTTGAGTGCTGCCGAGGTTTTAAGCCGTTCCCGGAAGAAAGCCACGCGCTGGCGCTGCCAGACAAAGGCCAGGATCGACCCGAGTCCGAAAAGCAGGACCAGAACAAAGCCGCCCGTGAGCCACAACTGGGTCCTTAGCGGCGCATAGGCTTCCAGGATGTCTATCTTGCTGACCAGAAACCAGGGCGAATCAGGGATGGCGCGCACATCGGTTACCACCGGCTTGCCGCGATAGTCATACCCCTTGAAGGCTCCGCTCTGGCCCAGCACCGCCTGGGTGGCGGGAAGATCGGTTTGGCTCAATGGGAAATGCAGGCGCAGGGCGGCATCTTTTCGGAAACGGAGTTCGTTTAAAAAGACAACCTTCCGGCCTTCCCGGCGAACCAGCAGGGTCTCCGCCGTCTGACTGGGGATGGGCCAGCGCTGGAGAAAGGGGTAGAGGTATGTAGCCGGATCGATGCGCAGGGCGATCAGCCCCAGCGGCCGGCCGCCGTTCTCGGGGTCGAGAATGGGCGCCAGGATGGCAAGATAAGCCTTGCCATTGTAGTCGTGCCGGTAAAAATCCTGGATGGTTTCCTGGCCTGAGCGGAGAATCTCCGGCAACCGCTGGGCGATAACCGCCGAAACCGGCTTTAAATCGGCCGGGATCGATTGGCGGGTTATCCCTTGGGTATCGAGCAGACGGATCTGGTCGTACTGGTCGTGCGTCTGGATTTTTTTCAGCCATTCCTGAAGTTGCCGGGTGTTGCCCGTATCTTCAGGGTTTTTTAGCTGGCGGCGGACCAGGGCGGCAATGGAGGTGTTGTTTGACAGGAGCTTGGCATCCTCAAGCCGTTCCCGGCGATATTCCGTCAATTGGTTTACCTTCAGCTCGGCGATGGCCGAAAGCTGATGTGCCACATCCGATCGGTGGTGAAGCTCGAAGTTTCGGTAAGCGAAAAAACCGATACCGATGATGACCGCAGCTAAGCAGGAAAAAAGCAGAGCCATTTTAAGCGCGATGCGGGGGGGCGACTCTGTTCGCAGGCGGGTCAGCCAGACAGGTGACAGGGCAAGGACGAACAGGGCGCTGCCCAAAAAGAAGAAGGCCAGGCTGGTCAGGGCCGCGGGCGGAATGTAGTCGCTGCCGTAGAGCAATGGCGCTCCATATGCATAGGCGATGGTGAAGACGAACCCGCCTCCGGCCAGAATCACGGCGAGCAACCCCGCTATTTTGGCCGACCAGGGGTATTTTGTAGACGAGCAGAGAAACGAAAGGGAAGCAAGCAGGAAGCCGAGGGCAGTGGCCGGAGACATATGCCCGATGGGTGTTTTCCCGGCTGGATGAAGGATGGCAATGCCGAGGTGTTCCGCCTCCAGGTGTATGCCTTGAGAGGAGAGAGTGAAAAGCAGCAGGGCGATTGTAGCTCCAGCCGAGGTGATGATCAGGCCTGCCCAATAAGTCTTGCGGTGCGGAGGGCGGGAGCGGAGGTAGAGGGCCAAAGCGTACAGCACGAACAACGGGGCTGTGCTTGGCGCCACCGGGATATTGCCGGAGCCGAGGCTTAAGAGAAAAGGCGAGCCGAGCAGCCAACCTAAAATAGCGCCGCTTCCAGCTAGGGCTATAAACCCGGCACAGATGCGAAGCAGAATTTGAAATGGGGGGGAGTCGCGGTTTTTATCTCTGTCTGGAAGCTCAGCGGCCATGGCTCATCTCTGGTAGTCCTTGGGGCGGGCAGGTGGCATGATAAGGCGGATGGCGACTGCCCATCACTATTGCACAAGGAATGCGGGAATGTCAATATGTATCGGGCGAGGTAATTATGGCCGCTTGCCGGCTGGTTGGTGCTTGTTTATGGTTCAAGTTCCTCGTCCATCTCCGGCAGCTCGATGGTCAGATCCCGCAGAGCGTGGCTCTGGCAGGAAAGCCGCCAGCCTGCGGCGATCAGCGTTTCCCCCAGGCGGGCTAGCTCGGCGGGGCGCACCGGGCTCAGGTGAGTTCTGCCGGCAAGCACCCGGAACCGGCAGCGGCCGCAAGCGGCCTTGCCGCCGCAGAGCGTCTGCACGGGAATCCTCTGCATCAGGTAATTATTGAGCAGGCTGTAGGCCGGGTTGACCGTTATGGTGAGGGAGCGGTTGGCGATGAACACCTGGGGCTGGTTCGGCATGGCGGTTCTCCCGTAAAGGCGCTAGAGCTTATCCGTTAAGGGGTTGGCTGGCGCGGCGCGCAGGGTGAGGACCGCGATCTCGCCGGGGCAGTTGAAGCGCAGCAGCGCGCCGGAAGCCCCGACCCCCCGGCTGGTGAAGCCCTGCATGCCCTGGTATTGCCAGCGTCCTCTGGCGGTGAAACGGGGGGCGCGGCTGTTGGTGTAGATGGGTCTGCCCGATGCAAGGCAGATCTGGCCGCCGTGGGTATGGCCGCAGAGATACAAGGCCGCCTGGTGCCTGGCCCCCTCCTGGTATGCCTCGGGCGAGTGGGCGAGCAGGATGCTGAAGGCATCCGGCGGGACCGGCGCGAAGGCTCTGGCCGGATCGTGGGTCTTGTAATAGTTGGGATCGTCGAGGCCCACCAGCCAGAGGCTTTCGCCGTCTTGTTCGATCCGGGCCGCATCGTTGACCAGCATCAGCATCCCTGCCTCCTCGAAATCAGGAACCATTTCGATGCAGTCGTGGTTGCCCAGCACCCCGAAGATTCTGTGCTTCGCCCGGATGCGCGGCAGCAGGCGGCGAAGCTCCCTGAGGCTTGGGGCGGTGGGGCCGTAGGTTTGCATGCGGATGTCGCCGCCGATCAGGCAGAGGTCGAATCTTCGACCTTCGATCCGGGCGAGAATGACATCGACCAGCCCCGGCAGGCCGTCGAGATGCAGATCGGTGAGTAGCAGGATGGTCAGGCCGTCAAAGGATTTGGGCAGGGTGGGGCAGACGATCTCGTGTTCGTTAAGCTCCAGTTTGAGGGCGTTGGCAACCCCTTGCTCGTAGCGGCCCAGAAGTCGGAAGACGGTGGACACCAGCCCCCGGTTGTAGAGCAGGTTTGAGAGATTGAGCCAGACATGCCAGCGGGCCAGGGGCTGGTGGCAGGAGCGCCATTCCCGCAGCCGCACGGTGGAGCGGACAATGCGGGAATAGTTTTCCATGGGAGGCCGGGAGAGGACGTATTTCCAGAAGCGGGCTCCGGCATGAGCTACAGGCATGAAGACGGCCAGAATCAGGGCATTTGACCAGAGATGGGCCTGCATCTGGCTGCCCAGATAGAGGGCGGGCAGCAGCGATTCGAAAATTTGGTCCAGAACGAAGACCGACTCGCCGCTGGCCATCCGCAGCCGCCGCTTGATGAAGCTGGAGAGCAGGTCGCCTGCTATGAGCAGGGCTGCGGCGTAAGCCGCCACCTGCCAGGAAACTCCGAGCAGCGGGAAGACCAGGGTGGAGCCGGTAAAACATACCAGGATGCCCCGGATGGTTTTGTGGGGGCCGAAGAGCGGCCTGCCGTCGAACCAGGTTGCCCCGAAGTCCACCGGCCGGGCGAAGCGTTCGCCCATGATCAGGCTGGCCAGGGGCGGCAGCAGGTTGCCCCAGAAGAGAAAGAAAAGGATCTTGAGCGCGTCGGTCATTTTGGTTCAGCGCAGGGGCGGGTTGAAATAGCCGAAGCGCAGCCGGGGAAAGCGTTGCTTCAGCTGTTTTAGCCAGGCGAGGATGCCCATGGGCGCGCCGGCCGCTTCGAATTGCAGGGATTCAAAATACCAGTCCGGGTCCATGTTGAGGTTGCGGAGTTGGAGAAAATCAGGCTGGTATTCCGTGATCAGCTCGCAAAGGGCGGCAAACTCCGCCGGGTCGTCGGTAAATCCCGGCAGGATGAAATAATTGAGCGAGACAAAGCGGCCATGCTGCTTCATTACCCGGATCGACTGCCTGACTGAATCCAGGCTGAACCCCTTGGGCCGGTAATAGCGCTGGTGATAAACGTCTTGCGCGCTGTTCATGCTGACCCGCAGGCTGTCCAGCCCGGCATGGGCCAGACAGTCAACGGCCCTGGGCAGGGAGGCGTTGCTGTTGAGATTGATGGTGCCCTGATCGGTTTGCTTGCGGATTAGTAAGATGGCCTGTTCGATGGTCTCCGCCTGGAGCAGGGGTTCGCCCTCGCAACCCTGGCCGAAGCTCGCCACCCCGCCCTTGACTGCCTTAAGATGGGGCACCGCGATCTCGGCGATCTCCCTCGGCGTAGGGACAAAGGTGATCCGGTCCTGGGTGGAGGGGCAGCAGCCCGAGGGCTGAAGCGAGATGCAGCCCAGGCATTGGGCGTTGCACACCGGCGAGCAGGGCAGGGGTGCCTCGAATTGGCGGAGAAAATAATTGATCGCCGCCGGACAGCGGTAGGTGAGGCAGCACTTGCCCAGGTGCTGGATGAGCCGGTTATGCTCGTGCTGCCTCAGCCACTGCTCGGTGCGGCGGACGAGTTTTTCCGGCTGAAAGCGGTTCATCTCCTGGCGCCGGTCCGGGTCGCTGCGAAAAGCGCTGACCCAGAACTGGCCATCGTGCCAGCCCACCGCGGTGTAGGCGAAAAGCGGCAGATGGGCAAGGTCGGCTTTGGGCTTTTCAAATCCGGCCCAGTGGATGGCGGTGTGGGCCGGGGACATGAAGGCCGCCACCGCCTGGAGGCCACCGTCCGGATCCAGCGGGTTTTCCGCCACCAGAAGCGGCTCGCCGGTTTTCGGGTCGATGCCCACCGGCAGGCGGCCAGGCAGGACGAAGATGTCGCTGCCTTCGGGCAGAGGGATAAGGTCTTCGAGGCTGGGTCGGGAAAAATTGCTGCCGCTGCGCCCTGCCATGTCGAGTTTGGGGAAATCCGTGATCTCGCCTGCGGCGTTGGCAAAAACCAGGCTGGGGATTTTGTTTGGGTGTCGGGGGCCGCTGCTCACGGAGCTTCCACCTGGCAGGAGGAAAGACCTTTGGCCTTACGGGCAAGGCGTGCGTCAAAGGTCAAAAATCTCGATTGTTCATGGCAGGCCGCCAGATGGAGGGCATCGGCGAAGTCAAGCCCTTGCCGGTGCCAGTCCATCGTCGTGGCCATTGTTTCCGGCCGCGCCACGCGGATATTCGCCAGACCAAGCAGCTTGGTGAAGGCGGTATTGATGGCGGCTGGCTCAAACTTGTAGGCAAACCGCAGCACCCACTCGGCCTCAAGAATTACCGTGTCGGGGATGAAGATGTCCTGGCTTGCGAAGACCTGCCGGGCCTTCTGGAATTGGGCCGCATCATCTCCGGTGAGCAGCCGGACAATAATATTGGTGTCAACCGCGGTCACGGTTCGCCTCCTCGACGCCTTCCCGGATGGCTTCATCCATTTCGGCAAGGGTTTTGGCCTTGCCGTGGTATGGCAGGCAGGCGGCAACCTGCTCAAGGATTGTTTCCGCGAAAGGTTGTGCGGCCTTGAGCATAATGCCATCCTCCATGTCGATTACCTGTAATTTCTGGCCGGGACGCCAATTGTGCAGCGACCGGAGCGGCTTGGGGATGATGACCTGCCCCTTACTGGAGAGGTTGGTGGTCGGCATGGGAATTCTCCTGTTGTCAGGCGCGGGGAGGTAAGAAATCAGTAAGACATAAAATATGGCAAAAGAGCGGGGTTGTCAATACGCATGTATGTCCAACAAACATGTGATAATCTGGGCAGGGTAAATCAACCTCACTGCCGCCAGGCCGCGCTGCATAAATCTGTCTTGGTAACAGGCAGGTGTCCAGAAATATATTCTTTTTCCACTTATCAGCAAAAGAAAAAATACGGGCCGCCCCCCAGTTTCATTGTCAACCGGCCTTCAGAGATAATAGCAATTTGCTCAATCTGGTTGCCTGCGGCAATGGAGCCCGGCTTTCTTCCTGTTTCCTTGATACCACCAGCCCCCTTTTAGCTCTGTGCCAATCGTTGCTGTAACCCTGTCTTGACTGGATTTTTGCGGTAATAATAATCGGAGGAATCGAGGGCAGACCAGAATGGCGCTAATCAGGAAGGTTTTTGGGGTTGAGTAATACCCATCGTTCCCAAGCTCCAGCGTGGGAACGGGATTTGGCGATGCGTCCGCTTCACCAAAGGTCGAAAGGACGCTGGAGTTTCCAGGGCTGCGTTTCCACGGAGACCGTGGGAACGATAGGAAAAATCTTAAACTAGCGCCATTCGGATCTGTTCCTGATTTCTTTGAGGACGTTCATGGCGCTCTGGACAGTCCGTGAGGCGGAAGACTTCAAGTTGGCGAGCAGATTCTGGCCGGGCGTCATGGCTATTTTAGGGCTGGATGTCAGTCAACTCAAACAACAGGGATCTTTATGGTTAAGGTGGTGCCATGCCCGACTTCGCTGCACACCTGCATGGTGCCATTGTGTTTTTTGACAATATCGTAGGCGATACTCAATCCCAGGCCGGTCCCTTGCCCCACCTCCTTGGTGGTGAAAAAAGGCTCAAATATCCGGTTGAGGTCTTCCTGCCGGATGCCGCAGCCGTCATCCGCTATCGAGATAAAGGCACTGTTGTGGTCGCTCCAGGTCTCGATGATAATTTCTCCCTGCGGGGCTATTGATTGGGCTGCGTTCGTCAAGATGTTCATGAAGACTTGATTGAGCTGGCCAATATTACAGCGGATCAGGGGCAGGTCGCCATACTTCTTGATAACAACCGCCTGATTCAGCACGTTAGTCAGCATTCTCAGGGTGCTATCAAGGCCGGCATTGATGTCTTGGTCGCCCCATTTTGCTGCATCGATATGCGAGAACTCCTTCAGGTCCTGGACGATCTTCTTAACCCGCTCCGCTCCTTCCAATGACTCCCGGATAAGGGCGGCGGTATCCTCAGTAATGTAATCCATTTTGGCCTGGCGTTTTTTTTCATTCACCCGCTTGGATACCTCGGTGAGCTCCTCCGATCCATTGGCGGCAAGGCCCTCCAAGGCCACATCTTGAGCCTTCATTACTTCAAAGATTCGGCCCATATATTTTGCCAGGGTGTTGAGGTTACTGATGATGAAGCCCATAGGATTATTGATTTCGTGGGCAACACCTGCGGCCAGTTGGCCAATGGAGGCCATTTTCTCCTGCTGGAGAATCCGTGATTGGGCAGCCTTAAGATCGGCGTAGGTTTTCCCAAGCTCGGCATGACTTTTAATGAGCTGGTCCTTCTCGTCGAGCAAGGCGGCGGTAGATACTTCAAGCTGAGCGGTCTTCTCCTTGATCTGCTTTTCCAGGTCTTCCGCTTTGATCAGGATTGCCTTGGTGAGCGGCCGGAGTACAACAATCATCCCGTAGTACCCGATCAAGAGCAGCAGCAGAATGATTGCGACCATCATCAAGATCTCATGGTACATTGGGGCGTACAGATCATCTTTATCCATCCGGACAGCCAGCGCCCAGCCGGGACGGGGGAGGGGGCCATAGGCGATAATGGATGTGGAGTCCGGGATCAGGGTGCCACTCTTGTTTGCCAAGCCACTCCGCAAGGCCTCGGCCACCGGAGCCGTGGGGGAAAGAACAATGGGGGCGGCAAGGTGGCGTCTCTTCATCTCGGCCCGTAAGGGGACGAGGAGGTTGATGCCGCCGTTACCGGGGAGGCCGAGAATCGTCTCTCCCCTTTTTCCGAGGCCGGTATAGTCCTTGAGGAACTCTTGCAGCTTTTCGGTGTTGAAGAGGACGATATCCGTCCCGGCCCGTCGGTTCTCCTGGCCGATAATAGCCGCCCCCAGGACTAAATACGAGTTGCCCTCCAGGATCAGCGGCCCACGGAACCGTACTTTTCCGCTCGTGGTTTCCGGAATCGGCCATACTGCTGGGGGGATCGGGATGCCGATGCTGACAGCAAGCTCTCCCTTGGCGTCAAGCCTGCTGATGCCGGCAATTTCCGACGATTGGCGCATGGCGTCGGCGAGCAGCGGGGCGCTGAAGGATGCCAGTTGCTCACGGCGAATCTCACCTCGATTAAACTCTTCCAGCTTTTCTCTGATCTTGGTCCTGCTGGTGATTTGTAAAGTGATATCCTGGGCCCGGTTTGAGAACTCGTCAACGGTCATACTCTTTATCCGGAGGGAGTAGGCCAGCTTGTCGATCAATTCGGATCTGAGATTGAAGTAGAAGAAGGCGATGCTGACAATGGAGACGGTCAGACCTATGGTCAGGATCCCCATGGTGGAGTGGACAAGGATGGACCTGCGCAGCTGGCTGGAAAAATTTGGGCTTTCCATGCGGGGACTCCTGGATTGGCTGATTGGAGAGCAGGCTTTAGTCATGGCAATTCAGCGAATGCTCGCCGGGAGTTCCTGCGTTCTGTCGGCAAGTCCTTGATCGCACTTGGTGCGAATCTGGGGTATCGCGGGGGGACATTTTATCTATTTTTCTATTGCGCCCATGATTCTCTCAAACAGCACCGAATCTGCCTTCAGGATCTTTTCACCGCGCCTTGAGGCCAGGCTGACTCCTGTCGGACCCAGGTGGAGAAACTTGCCGACTTCACGACCGGTATAAGCTAGTTCGTATATGGCCAGATGGCAGATTATCCCCCGCGCCGCAGCCGACGTCCTGTTTTTGCTTGGTTTCCTGATTAAATCCGGCTCAAGCGCCAATACCGCCGAAACAATCGCCAGCAGTTGCGTGAGAGCGACAACCCTTTTCATCCTGCCCCGCAGCTGGAAATCCTCTTTAAGGCTGTCAACGAAATCACCGCTCCCCAGTACCCTTTCGTCAAAGCTTTCGTATTCGTGATTTTGTTTTTCTCCCTGGCTCCGTTTAAGGCCGCCGCCGATAAGATCATTGCGGGCACTATTTACGGACAGGCTCTCAGGCAATGCGAAAGATCATGGAGCTATTTCATTTTCTCCGGTTCCAAGCAAGCTCCGGACCTGATTGCGACCAGCATTCTTGGCCAGATAAAGAGCTTTGTCCGCTTCTTCCAAGGCAAGTGAGAATCCCTGCTCATCGCTTCTCTCAAGACAGGAAATACCCACACTCACGGTAATCGGCAGGTGGTGCCCTTCACAGATAATCGGATTGTCTGCAATGATTCGCCTGATCCGCTCCCCTGAAGAACGGGTTGTTTCCAGGGAACTATCCGGCAGCACCACGAGAAATTCCTCGCCGCCGTATCGTCCGACGATATCATCCTGCCGCAGAGCTGCGATAAGGCGTTGAGCTAACTCTGCGAGCACAAGGTCGCCCACCAGATGGCCGTATGTATCATTGATTCTTTTGAAGTGGTCGATGTCCAGCATGATGATGCCATCTGTCCCCTCATGGCGAGGATCGTTGCATCGCCGGTGTGGACCGACAATCCTGCCGCGCGCCTGCGCCAGAATCTCACTGCGGGACAAGAGGCCGGTAAGAGAGTCAACGCTGGCTTGTTGCTTAAGTCTCGCCTGGATAATAGTCAGTCGTCTGGTCAGCGATCTGACTATTAGCATGGACGGCGTAAAGACCATGAGCAGAACTATGGCAAGAATGCCGATATTTTTCTTGATCAGCGAAGAAATGGTATCCCGGTAGCGCGTTATGTCCTTGTAAATCTCGAAAGAGCCGATCACCTTACCCTGTTTGATGAAAATGGGGACATACGTTTCCACCACGTCGACATCAAATATCTCTTCCATTGACAGATCGACCATTGACTCCTTTCGCTTCAGAGTGGAATTGCTGAAGCCGGCCATGGCCATTTCCAGCCGATGATTATCCCTGTCTGTCATGCCGACGATGGAGAGATCAGTGCTGTAAATCACCGTGCGATGTTCGTCATATATTTTAATCTTGGCAATTTTAAACAACATTAAAAAATGCCGCATTCTCTCATCGAAGGCCTTCAGGTCGGCTTTGTTAATCTGCATCTGCCATTTGTCCGGGCTGTTCTCTTTGAGAAAGCAGGCCTCCTCAATACGCATAATGGCCTGACTGATATTAATGGCATCATCCTCTGCGTCGATGTAAATTTGTTGGCTTATTGTCTTCTGCAAACCATACGTCGCCAGAAAAATAATTAGCCCGATGGAAAGCAGCCCGAGAAAAACAATAAAAAAGAAAAAATGGCCAGCGGAATTTTCCGGCTGGCGCCAAAATAATTTGGTTCTTAAACGGTTCATGTGGCTTTGAGTAACTCCTGTAAAGGGGAGCCGAGTAAATGAATAAAGGTTACCCAGGGGTCGTTTTATCTGTAATGTATATAGTGAATGGATTTTCGAAGGCAAGCATAAAATTTTTTTCTGTAGACAACTCTGCCGCGAGCGTACGGCAATCAGGCAAAAACCTGTTGAGTTTCTGTGATAATTGTGTATTTTGTCCCTCTTGATTTCGGCAACAAGCCGTTGTCCGGAAAGTGAAACAATTTGGGATAATCAGTCACGGGGCAAACCCACAAAGGTCAAATAAACACGGAATCACCCTTCGGGTATAAGTTTCGCTAGGCAGGCAAGCTGCCAAGCTCGGCTATAAGCGGCGATGCGTACTTTTGTACGTGAGCCGGACCGATCGCTGCAAGATGTGGTGCCCTGTGACCGCTTACAATTTGGGATGCAATGATCGGCATAAGGAGCCGTAACGAAAAGGTACGGCAAGTACAGATTTTTCGTAACGGCTCCTAATCTACCGAGGAGGATATCAGATGCAGCAGACGACAGCGGAAACAAAGGCCTGGAGTATCGACCGGGCCAGGGAGCTGTATGGCGTTGCCCGCTGGGGCCTGCGTTATTTTGATATCAATGGCAAGGGACAGGTGACTGTGGCCCCTCTTAAGGAACAGGGCGGCTCCATCGCCATTGTTGATGTAATCAAGGAAGCGGTGGAGCAGGGCCTTCATTTTCCCATGCTCATCCGATTTCACGATCTTTTACGCAACCGGGTGGAGCGGATCAACAAGGCCTTTAACGACGCCATTATCGATCTGGAATACAAATCCATCTATCGTGGCGTCTATCCGGTTAAGGTAAACCAGCTGCGGGAAGTGGTCGAGGAGATCATCGATGCGGGCAAGCCCTTTCATCATGGTCTTGAGGTCGGCTCCAAGCCGGAGCTTTTTGCGGTCCTGGCCTTTCACGAAGATCGGGAAAGTCTGATCATCTGCAACGGCTACAAGGATTCCGTATATATCAAGACCGCGCTTCTTGGCCGCAAGCTGGGCAAGAAAATCATCCTGGTGGTGGAAAAAGTCGAGGAAGTTAGCAACATCATCCGCTACGCCAAGGAATTAAAGGTGGAGCCGATGATCGGCCTGCGAGTTCGCCTGATGAGCGGCGGCAAGGGCAAGTGGGAAAAATCAACCGGCGAGGATGCCAAGTTCGGCCTTTCCACCCAGGAGATTATCCAGGTCTCCGACCTGCTCAAGAAGGCCGGCCTTGCCGATTGCCTCAAGCTGGTGCATTTCCACAGCGGCTCCCAGATCCCGGACATTCTGACGATCAAGAAGGCGGTGCGGGAGGGGGCCATGTTTTACGCCAAGATCAAACAGCTCGGCCATGCCCTGGAGTACATCGATGTCGGCGGCGGCTTAGGTGTTGATTACGATGGCAGCCGTACCACCTTTCATTCTTCCATCAACTATTCCCTCAACGAATATGCCCGGGACATCGTCCACAATATCATGGATGTATGCGATTCTCAGGGGGTCGAACACCCAGTAATCGTCAGCGAGTCGGGCCGAGCCGTGGTGGCACATCATTCCGTGCTGGTTGTGGAGACCTTCGGCGACATCAAGAAGATGGAGCATGCCCGGGAGCCTGCCAAGCCGGAGATCAGCCACAAACTGGTTGACGAGGCCTGGTACAACTACACCCACGTCAATCCCAGCAACCCGCTGGAGGCCTACCACGATGCCCTGCACAACAAGGAGGAGACTCAGGTCCATTTCGAGCTGGGCCTCATCGGCCTGGAGGTGAAGGCGGAGGTGGAGAAACTTTTCTGGCTCACCGGCGCCAGGGTGCTGGAGCATTTCAAGGAGGCCGAATACAAGCCTGACGATATTGTCGAGCTGGAGAGCAAGTTTTCCGACCAGTACCTCTGCAACTTCAGTGTGTTTCAGTCTCTTCTCGATCACTGGGGCTACGGCCAGCTTTTTCCGATCATGCCCCTGCACCGGCTGAACGAGGAGCCCCAGCGGCGGGGAACCCTGGCCGACATCACCTGCGATTCCGACGGCAAGGTCTCCAAGTTCATCAACCTGTACGAGGAGGGGGTGGATACCCTGCCGCTGCATGACTTAAACGGCAAGCCCTATTATCTCGGGGTTTTTCTCACCGGCGCCTACCAGGATATCATGGGCGATTTGCACAACCTCTTCGGCAGGGTAAACGAGGCTCATGTCTTTCTGGATGAGGATGAGGATTCCGGGTACTACATCGAGGAGACCATCGAGGGCACCACCATGGAAAAGGTGCTGGCCCTGGTCCAGTATACCGGCACCGATCTGAAGCGGAAGATGAAAAGTCAGGTGGACAGCGCCATTAAGGAAGACAGGCTGCGGCCCAATGAGGCCATGCGGCTTCTGGGCGAGTATGAGAAGGGGCTGAAGGGCTACACCTACCTGGACCTCAAGAAGGTGCGGAAGAAGGGCTGATCAAAAAAACGGACTCGGAATAACCGGGAAAAGTCACAGGTCCACGCTGCAGGAGCGAGAGGCGAATTAACAACCGATGTAATCGCGGCTTCTGGCGATTTCATCAGTCCTGGGGGCGGAGAACCTTGAATACGGATTCAACGGCCTGGTAGATTTCCAGGTCGTCGCCATAGACGTCCTGAACCTTGTCGTTTTCCACCAGATCCTCGCAGATGTACTGGGTCACATAGAGGCTCAGGAAACTGGGGTCGGCCACCAGCTGCCGAAGCGGGGCGATCTTGTACAGCATGTCGAACTCTTCCATGTTGGAGAGCTTTTCGAACAGCTCGCTGAAGAGTTTCCGCATCGCGGTTTCGTCGGTGATCTCGAGAATCTTTTTGTCCAGCAACCGCTGTACCATCTTGGTTGCCAACTCATCGGCGTTCTTGTAGAGCAGCTGCATCATATAACGCCGTTCCCGCTCGCGTTTACGGTCGATTGCTCCACCCGCCGTGTCGTTGTGAGGTCTGCTGTGACTGCCCATTTCTTTTTTTCTCCCGCGCCTGTGCAATGCAAAATGATGTTTGGATGAATTTTAGTTAAATAACGGAAAATTACATAAAGGGAAAGGGTAAAGATAAGAGAATTTTTGACTTAGGATAAAAATGTTTGCTAAACAACGGGAAGATGAATGTTTCTTTTCCGTTCCGAATCCGATTTCTTCTGCAACGATGAGGTGAGAGATGACAAACGCTATTGCTTCAACCCGGCTGACTGTCCTGCTGCCCGCAGGCCGTCTGCCCCTGGCGATTATGGCCAAGGCATATGAGCTGGCCAAAAAATATCAGCTGGAAATTTATCTGAGCACCCTGCAGAATCTGCGGCTCATGGGCATTCGGGAGGAAGATTTGCCCGTGATCCGCGGGGAGCTGGCCGCATTGGGCGCCCAATTCAAGGGTCCGGGCAGGTTTCCGGTGCCAAGGGTTTGCATCGGGGTGCGCGACTGCACCATGGGCGTCGGCGACCCGGAGCGGATCTCCGCCCTGATCCTCGATCATTTCAAGGGCAGGGAGAAAACCAAGCAAAAGCTCAAGATCGCCATTTCCGGCTGCACCCTGAGTTGTTCCGGGGCGGCGACCTCGGATATCGGCATCATGGCCACCCGCAAGGGCTTTGATCTTTACGTGGGCGGCAAGGGCGGTCCCAGCCCCAGGGTGGGCCGCAGGATTTTGCGGGATCTCGACGAGCAGGGGGTGGTGGCGGCAGTGGCGGAGTTGGTGGAGTTTCACGATGCCCATACCGAGAGCAAGCAGCGAATGGTAAAGCTGATTAATCACCCGGAGTTCCCGTACAAAGAGGCGGTGTAGTCAGTAGGTCGGATAGAGCAAAGCGAAATCCGACATCGTTCTAGGGTTCAAAAGGGGGCCGCCTTCCTTTTTCTCAGGTCATGCCGGTAAAGAAAAAAGCCGCTCCTCTTGCCCTCGACTGTCGGAATTGCCTGATTTTCCTACTGCGATGGAGCTATTGCGTCGGATTTCGCGTTGCTCTATCCGACCTACCAACTTGCATGAACCAAATTTTGATGGACTCGTAACAACTCATTTTTTCAACGCAGAGGCGCAAAGTCGCAAAGTTTTAATCCTTTTATTTCAAAGACGTTGTCTTTGCGTCTCTGCGCCTTTGCGTTACGTTTTTTAGTTGTTGCGAGATCATCAAATTTTTTTGCAGCCACAAAAAGGGGTGTTGACCCGGCATGACTTATATTTCGATGGTGCAGCCCGAGATCTTATTTGCTACAGGGGTGCTGTTTTTCGCCTATTTTATCCGCGGCATTGCCGGATTCGGCTCGGCGCTCATTTCCGTGCCTCTGCTGGCCCTCTTTTTCCCGGTTGCCCAGGTGGTGCCCCTGATCGGGCTGCTTGATTGGCTGGCCTCGGTTAGCCAGGGGCTGCCCAACCGGCGCCTCATCCGCTGGCGTGATATGCTGCCGCTTTTGCCTTTTACCGTGCTGGGCGTTGCCGCAGGTATCTATCTGCATACGGTTGTGGCCCCGGCCAGTCTGCTCCTCGCCCTCTCCATTTTTGTCCTGCTCTACGCGGTCTATGCCCTGTTGCCCTTTCCGCCTTTGCATGGCGGGCGGTGGCTGGCCGGGCCTGCCGGTTTGTTCGGGGGGGTGGTGGGCGCTCTTTTTGGCACCGGAGGGCCGTTTTATGTGATTTACTTTACCCTGCGCCAGCCGGACAAAACCGAGTTCCGCGCCACCATCGCCACGATCTTTGTGGTCGACGGGCTCTGCCGGATTGTGGGTTTTTCCCTGAGTGGTTTTTATACCCTGCAAACCATGGCGCTTTGCGCGGCGATTGTGCCCGTGGGTGGCTTGGCCCTCTGGCTTGGCGGGAAGGTGCATCTGCGGATCAGCCATGCGGCTTTTGTCCGCATGGTGAGCATGATTTTGCTTGGCAGCGGGATCGCTCTGCTGGTGAAGGCGTTGGCGGCCTGACTTGGGGACAGCCAGGTCAAAGCCCCTGGCTGAGATGTTTGATAATCAAAGGAAAAAAGGGAGGACGCAATGGAAACCCTAACCCAACTAAAAAAATATTCCGCCGAACTTGTTGACCTGCACCATACCCTGGCCCTCATGCAGTGGGATCAGGAAGTACGCATGCCCCGCCGGGGTGCGGAAGAGCGGGCCTGGCAGTTTGCCACCTTGAGCGCTCTGGTACACCGGAGGGAGGTGTCCCCGGAGCTTGGCGCCCTTCTGGCGAAGGCCGAGGCGCAAAAAGATGGGCTGTCCGTGGAGGAGCGCGCCCTGCTGCGGGTCATGAGGCGCAGCTATGACCAGAACAGCAAACTGCCCGAGGAGTTTGTCTCCGAGTTTTCCCGCCTCACCTCCCAGGCCCAGATGGCCTGGCTTGAGGCCCGGGAGCAGTCCGATTTCGCCATTTTTCAGCCTCTGCTGGAACGGCTCGTGGCGTTGTCCCGGCAGCAGGCCGAATACCTGGGCTACCCGGCCCATCCCTATGACGCGCTGCTCGATTTGTACGAGGAAGGGCTCACCACCGCCAAGGTGGCGGAGATGTTCGCTGAGCTGCAAGCGCCCTTGGTGGAGCTGGTCAAAAGGTTTGCCGGCCGCCTGACTCCCTTGGCCTTTGCCGAGCCTTTTTCTCAGCCAGGTCAGGAGCAGTTTGCCGAACACCTTCTCCAGGCCATGGGCTTTGATTTCAGCCGGGGCTGTCTGGCCCGCTCCCCCCATCCCTTCACCACCACCCTGGGGCACCACGACCGGCGCATCACCAACCGCTATGCCCCCAGGAGCCTTGATTTTATCTTCGGCGCCCTGCACGAGGGCGGCCACGCCTTATACGAGCAGGGCATCGACGCGCGTCTGGCCCACAGCCCTCTGGATGACGGGGTTTCCTTAGGCATCCACGAGTCGCAATCGCGTTTTTGGGAGAATGTCGTGGGGCGGAGCCGGCCATTCTGGCAGCGATTTTTCCCGGAGCTGCAGCAGGCATTTCCAGCCCAATTTGCCAGCCTCGGGTTCGAGGATTTTATCCGGGGCATCAACGCCGTTACTCCCGGCCTGATCCGGGTGGATGCCGACGAGCTGACCTACAACCTCCATGTCCTGATTCGTTTTGAGATTGAAAAGGGGCTGATCGAGGGGAGCCTGGAGGTCGGGGCGCTGCCCGGGATCTGGCGGGAGAAGTACCGGCAGTATCTCGGAGTGGAGGTCGAGTCGGACGCCGACGGGGTCTTGCAGGATATCCATTGGTCCCACGGCAGCTTCGGCTATTTCCCTACTTACACCATCGGCAATCTGGCCGCCGCCCAGATCTGGGAGGCCTATAAAAGATATGATCCAGGCTTCGAGCGGACCATTGCCGAGGGGGATCTGGCCAAGATCCGGGAGTGGCAGGGACGGGAAATTCATGGCCACGGCAGTATCTATCTGCCCGAGGAGCTGCTGGTACGGGTGACGGGCGCCCCCCTTGCCGCCAGGCCATTTCTTGCCTACCTTGAGGAGAAGTTCAGCACCTTGGCTGGTTGATCCTTGGAGGTGAGTTGGACGGTTGGTTTGTTTCGCCCCTCCCTCCCCCCATTTGTCCTGCCGCGCCTCGCAGACGGGGGCGGAAAAAAACGCGGGAACTGTCTGAGGGCGAAGCCCAAGTTTTTCCGCGTCCCGCCCTCGGCGAGAAGTAAGGGAAGCCCGCAGGGCCAAGACTGGTTGGGGTGCCTTTTTCTTGTTTCTTCTTTTGGGCACGCAAAAGAAGAAAAGATAACAGCCGAAAAACTCTTCCCGCCCCTTGCCTGAAATTCCAGGCTGAACCTGATTTTAGCGGCTAATTACGGCGGGAGAGAGTACACTGATCTCCTCGTGCGTTGTGAATTTCCGGCTAAAAATAAGGGTTATGAGAGCGGTTATGGTGCATCTTCGTTTATTGGCGGCAACGCTGTTTTTCTGTCTGGCCACCCTTGGTGCCTTTCCGGTCCGGGCCAGCCAGGATCCCTTTCCCCTCTACGACTGCGTCACGCCCAATGTTGCCTTCTGGATGGATATTTACGGCAGGTATCCTTCCAGCCAGGGGGTGCTTCACGATAAGCGGAACCTGCGCATTATCTATGAGGTGCTGGATATCGAGGGAACCTGGGAAAAGGGTGCCAGGGAACGGGACAGGGAGAGGATAGAGCGGGCCAAGGAGAGGTATCTGGAGATCTTCGATGCCCTGGCCGCGGGTGCTCCCCCGCAGACCAGGGAGGAAAAACGGGTTGCCGCGCTTTTCGGTCCCAAGGCCACGGGCGAGGATTTCCTGCTTGCCAAGGACAATATCCGTTTCCAATCCGGCCAGAAGGATAATTTTCGTAAGGGCTTGATCCGTTCCGGTGCCTATCTCGAAGAGATCAAACAGATCATGGCGAGCTACGGGGTGCCCGAGGATCTCGCCTATCTGCCTCATGTGGAATCATCCTTCAACTACAAGGCGTACAGCAAATTCGGCGCCGCCGGCATCTGGCAGTTCACCGAAGCCACCGGCAAACAGTTCAAGCTGGAGGTGGACTATGCCATTGACGAGCGGCGCGACCCGCTCAAGGCTACGCATGCCGCGGCCAGGATGCTCAGGCATAATTACGAGAAGCTCGGTACCTGGCCCCTGGCGGTGACCGCCTACAATCACGGGATCAATGGCATGCTGCGGGCCAAAGCGGCCAAGGGGGATTATGAAAAGATCTTCCAGGAGCATGAAAGCGAGTTGTTCAAGTTTGCCTCGCGGAATTTTTATTCCGAATTTCTCGCCGCCAGGGAGGTGGCCAAAAACTACCAGGCGTTTTTCGGCCCAATCCCCATTGAGCCGCCGGTCAACAGCAAGGCTGTGATCCTGCCCAACTATGCCCTGGTGGATGATCTGCTCAAGCATCTCAAGGTTGATCTGGCAACCTTCAAGGCCTTGAATCCAGCCCTGCGCGAACCGGTTTATCTCGGACAGAAGTTGATTCCCAAAGACTACGAGGTTCGGGTGCCGCACCAGGGCAAGGTTGTGCGGCTGGCGGACAATATCCCTCCGGAGATTTTCAAGGAGGATCAGGCGCAAACCAATATGTATCAGGTGCGCCAGGGAGATAACGCCAATTCCATCGCTTTGGCGTATGGGATCACGGTGGCCGATCTTTTACGGGGCAATGGACTTGATGAACAGGCGGTACTCTGCCCTGGTCAGAATCTGCGGATTCCAGGGGTGGATGAGCGAGGGGTGCAGCTGGCCGCCGGCGGGAAAAAGGTGGAAACCCCGCAGCTGGCTGCCCTGAAGCCGCTGGTCTCTGAAGAAAAAAAGGCAACGCGGCTTGGTAGTGAATTGATGCTCCCGGCTAAATCAGAGGGCGTGCCGGTTATAGAGGCCTTACAGCAAAGCAAGGTGAAAAAAGCCCCGGAGCCGGTGGTTGCGCCGGTCAAGGGGGCGCAGTGTCCGCCCCTGACTCCGGCCAAGGTTTTGGGCAATCTCGGGGTGGAGTTGGTCAAGAAGCAGGGCAAGTTCTACGGCCTCGTCCGGGTGGAGGCCGAGGAAACCCTGGGCCATTATGCGGGCTGGCTGGGGGTGCGGGCCTGGGATCTGCGCCGGCTGAATAACTTGCGCTACGAACAATCCCTGACGGTGAACCAGCAGGTCAAGATTCCCCTGGGTAAGGGCGACAAGAAACGTTTTGAGTCCCAACGCTATGAGTTTCACAAGGAAATGGTGGAGGATTTCTTTGCCGCTTACCGGCTGCTGGAAGGCACCAGCAGCTATCAGGTTAAGGCGGGAGATACCATCTGGTCCCTGTGTCACAAGGAATTTGAACTGCCTTTCTGGCTGATCAGGAAATACAATCCTGCTATTGACTTTACTCACCTTAAGTCCGGTCTGCGCTTGGTAGTGCCCCGGGTTGAAGCAGTCCGTTGAGTTATTCCCTGATTGATGATGCCATGACTGCCAAGCCAAAAACCATTTTGCTCAAGGATTACCGTCCGCCCGCTTATATGATCGAAGAGGTGGCCCTTTGGGTAGACCTGTTCGAGGAGCGGGCGGAAGTCCGTTCCCGGCTGATCTGCCGCCGCAATATCCAGACCGCGCCGGAGGCTCCCCTTGTGCTGCAGGGGAGGGAACTGGTACTCAAGTCCCTTGCTCTGGACGGGGTGGCTCTCCCTTCGGACCGGTACCGGCAGGGCGATGAAACCCTTACTATTGAAACGGTGCCGGAGAGGTTCGTCCTTGAGGTCGAAACCGAGCTCTATCCCCAGCGCAATACCTCCCTTGATGGTCTGTACCGCTCAGGCGGCAATTTCTGCACCCAGTGCGAGGCCGAGGGCTTCCGCAAGATTACCTGGTTCCTCGACCGGCCCGATGTGCTGGCCCGCTACGAGGTAACGATCACCGCCGAGCAACAGCGCTATCCGGTGCTTCTCGCCAACGGCAACCTGCTTGAGACAGGAGAGCTGCCGGAAGGCCGCCATTACGCACGCTGGCAGGATCCTTTTCCCAAGCCCTCTTATCTCTTTGCCATGGTGGCCGGCAATCTGGTCAAGATCGCCGAGACCTTCATCACCCGCTCCGGCCGGCCGGTGGCCCTGGAGATCTATGTACAGGCGCACAATCGAGACAAATGCGCACATGCCATGGCCTCGCTTATTAAGGCCATGCGCTGGGACGAGGAGACCTTTGGCCTGGAATACGACCTCGACCAGTACATGATCGTGGCGGTGGACGATTTCAACATGGGCGCCATGGAAAACAAGGGGTTGAACGTTTTCAACTCCAAGTACGTGCTGGCCCGGCCCGATACCGCCACGGACGCGGACTACGAGGGGATCGAGGCGGTCATCGCCCACGAGTATTTCCACAACTGGACCGGCAACCGGGTCACCTGCCGGGACTGGTTCCAGTTAAGCCTCAAGGAAGGGCTCACCGTGTTCCGCGACCAGCAGTTCACCGCGGATCAGATCTCTGCTGCGGTCAAACGCATTCACGATGTCCGGCTCCTGCGCAACGTGCAGTTTCCCGAGGACAACGGGCCCATGGCCCACCCGGTGCGGCCCGATTCCTTCATGGAGATCAACAACTTCTACACCGTCACCATCTACGAAAAAGGGGCTGAGATCATCCGGATGCTCCACACCCTACTGGGTGCTGAGCTGTTCCGGCAGGGGCTGAACCTGTATCTCACCCGGCACGACGGACAGGCCGCCACCACCGATGATTTTGTCCAGGCCATGGCCGAGGTCTCGGGCCGCGAGCTCACCCAGTTCAAGCGCTGGTACACCCAGGCCGGCACCCCGCGGCTCACGGTGCAGGGCGAGTATGACGGCCAGGCCCGCAGCTATACCCTGACCCTCGGGCAAAGCACTCCTGCCACTGCCGGTCAGCCTGGAAAGGAGCCGCTCCATATCCCGATTGCCCTTGCCTTGCTCGATGGCGATGGCAGGGAGATGGAACTGTCCTGCCCGGAACGGCAGACAGAGGCTTCGCGCGGCCTGTTCGAGCTGCGCGGGGCCGAGGAGACCATCCGCTTCAGCGCGGTACCGGAAAAGCCGCGCCTCTCGATCCTGCGCAATTTTTCCGCGCCGCTCAAGGTGGAATACCCCTGCGAGGATGATGAGCTGCTTTTTCTCTTTCGCCATGACCAGGATCCATTCAACCGCTGGGAGGCTGGACAGTGTCTGGCCAGCCGTTTGCTTCTGGGGCTGGTGGAGGATTTTCGAAACCAGCGACCTTTGGCACTGGACCAGAGGTTTATTGAGGCCTGCGCTAGGTTGCTTGAGAGAGAAGGCGGCGGGGACAAGGCTTTTCTCGCCCTCTTGCTCACCCTGCCTTCGGAGGAGTATCTGGCCGAGCAGATGGGAGTGGTGGATGTCGAGGCAATCCACGAGGCTCGTACCTTTGTCCGGCAGACCCTGGCCCGCTCCCTGCGTCTCATGTGGGAGGAGGTTTATCAGGCCAACCGGGCCGACGGGCCATACCGTTACGAGCCGGAGCTGGCAGGGCAGAGGGCGCTCGGCAATCTCTGCCTTAGCTATCTGATGAGCCTGGAGGATGATGCGGCGGTTCAGCTCGCCCTTGTCCAGTTCGCCAAGGCGGACAACATGACCGACCAGCTGGCCGCCTTGGCGGCCCTGGCTCATTCGGCCCGCCGGGAGCGCCGGCAGATTATCGCTGATTTTTACCGGCAGTGGCAGGGGGATCCCCTGGTGCTGGACAAGTGGTTTGCCGTCCAGGCCACGGCCCCGCTGCCGGATACCTTGGGTGAGGTGCAGGAGCTCATGCGGCACCCGGACTTTCAGTTGAAAAATCCGAACAAGGTCCGCTCGCTGATTGGCTCCTTTGCCGGCGGCAACCCGCTTTGTTTTCACGAGGTGTCAGGCCGGGGTTATGTTTTTCTGGCCGAGCAGATTCTCGTCCTGGACCGGCTTAACCCGCAGATTGCCGCCCGTCTGGCCGCCCGGCTCGGGCGGGGAGGCCGCTATGATGAGGGAAGGCGCGCTTTGATGCGGGCTCAGCTAGAGCGGCTTGTCGCAACGCCCTCGTTGTCTCGGGATGTGTATGAGGTGGTGAGCAAGAGTTTGGGGTGAAAGAGATTTAAATTATATTGCTACTGAGGTGCGCTGATGGATATTTCCAAAACGATTGCCGAGATGAAGAAAAACCCCGCCTTTGCCGAGAACGTGGGGATGGTCCTGGTTCATAACGGCGTGGTCCGGGCCTGGTCGCGCAAGACCAGGGAAGGGGTGACCGCCCTTGAGGTCACCCCGGATCAGGCAAAGGTCGAGGAGATTCGCCGGGAATTTTTGCAAAGGCCAGGGATCTTCGCCATAGTGGTCGAGGCCAAAAGCGGCAGCTTTCAGCCCGGCGATGATCTGTTGTTCATCATCGTGGCCGGCGATATCCGGGAGAATGTGAAGCCGGTGCTGGGGGAGCTTTTGGATCGCATCAAGGCTGAGGCCATCAATAAAAATGAAGTGATGCTGGCCTGAAAGCTTGTTCGTAAATAAGCCTTGTTGGGATCGCGCCTGATTTTGAGCCGGATTTGACCGCGACGATTGAGCAAACCCGGAGGCGTAGCAGCGCTACGGCGAGGATTTTGTGATTAAGGAGCGGACAAAGGCGGCCAAAAGCAGGATGCGAGCATAAAGGATTTGTTTACGAACAAGCTCTCACTTCACCCTTGCAAAAATGCGTCAATCCGGTTAGTAAGGTGCCGCACCGTATTTTTTGACTTTGATTTCGATTGCCACAGGGAGAAAACGAGTATGTATTCCGCTTCTGATTTTCGCAAAGGGTTAAAGGTTCAGATCGACGGCGAGCCTTATATCATGACGGATTTTTCCTTTTCCAAGCCCGGCAAGGGTCAGGCCCTGTACCGCGCCAGGCTGCGGAACATGATCACCGGCAATGCCTTTGAAAAGACCTTCCGCTCCAACGACAAGCTGGAAAAGGCTGCCCTTGAGGAGCGGACCATGCAGTACCTTTACAGCCAGGGGGATGACTACATCTTCATGGACAATGTCTCTTTTGAGCAGCTGGAGATCTCCAAGGCGCAGTTGGGCGATTCCGTCAACTTTCTTACCGACAACATGGATGTGGAAGTGTTGCAGTACAATGGCCGTCCCATCGGCGTCACCCTGCCCAACTTCGTTAACCTCAAGGTCACCCAGTCCGATCCGTGGGTCAAGGGGGACACCAGCGGCAGCGACTCCAAGCCCGTAACCATGGAAACCGGGTATGTGGTCCAGGTGCCGCCCTTTATCGAAGAAGGGGACAAGCTGCAGATCGACACCCGCACCGGGGTGTACGTTACTAGAGTAAAAGAGTAAGCTGTAAACGTCCATTAGGAAAGGGACTCCCGTGAATTTATCACTGAGAGGTAAACGTCCAGCAGTGCTGCAGATGCGCGGAAGAGGCCGGCGAAGTGTGCTGTTGCACATGAGCAGGCCGATGACAAAGCAGATGCGGTGCTGCTGAACGTTTACCCATGATCCCCCCTCTCCACGGCCTGCGATTGCGGGCCGTTCTCAGTCAAGCCCTGCGCACCTTCTTTATCGACCGAGGCTATCTTGAGGTCGAAACTCCCCTCCGTATCCCTGCCCCTGCCCCGGAAGCCCATATCGTGTCCCTGACCAGTGAAGGTTGGTATCTGCAAACCTCGCCGGAGCTCTGCATGAAGCGGTTGCTGGCCGCGGGTATCCCCAAGATCTTCCAAATCTGCAAATGCTTCCGCCATGGCGAGCGCGGCGACCGCCACCTGCCCGAATTTACCATGCTGGAGTGGTACGCAGCCGGGAGCGACTACCTCGACCTGATGGCGGATTGCGAGGCGCTGCTGCGCTACCTGGCTGCGGCCTTGGGCAAGGCCGGGAAGGCTGGAGAGCTGGAATGGCAGGGGCGCAGGATTGATCTTGCCCCGGACTGGGAGCGAATCACCGTGGCTGAGGCCTTCCGCCGCTATGCGCCCTGCGCGCTGGAGGAGGCGCTGGCCAAGGACCGGTTTGATGAGCTGCTGGTGGAGTATGTGGAACCGCATCTGGGCTTGATTACCCCAACTTTTCTCTACGATTACCCGGCGGAGCTTGGCGCCCTGGCCCGGCTTTCTCCGACCGATCCCACAGTGGCCGAGCGGTTCGAGCTATATGTGGCCGGGCTGGAGCTGGCCAACGGCTTTTCCGAGTTGGTTGATCCGGTGGAGCAGCGAGCCAGGTTTCTGGCGGAGCGGGAGGTCATCCGGTGGCAAGGCCGTGAGCCTGGCCCCATGCCGGAGGTGTTTCTTGCCGGTCTTGAACTCATGCCCCCGGCTGCGGGCATTGCTCTGGGGGTAGACCGGCTGGTTATGCTCTTTGTCGGGGCGGACAATATCGATCAGGTGGTGGCCTTCACGCCGGAAGGGCTGTAAGAGATTTTTTGCTTCTTGCCTAAATGGCAAAATAGGGTAAGTGTTTTAAACATCAACCTCGAAAAATGACGGAAGGTTAATCGCGACCGCTCTGCCACGTCCCGAAAAATGGTCCGCCAGGTTTCATAAGCACCAAAGCAAGTCAAGGGAAGTCGGCTTGCTGCTGCTGGAGTAGTGTGGATGAAAATCAGCAAGGAAAAGAGCGAGCAACGAAAAGAGGTGCGCGCCCGGACAGGGCTTACTCCGCGGTGGAGAAGCAGCAGCTGGTCCAGGCTGTTGATCGAAAACACCCTTGATCTCATCACGGTGATGAGCAACGAGGGCAAGGTCGTTTACCAGACCCCCTCCGTGGAGCGCGTCCTGGGATATCTCCCCCGGGAGTTGCGCGGCCGGAATTTTCTGGATTTTTTCCATCCTGATGATCATGACAAAATTCTGGCGGCCCTTGAGGATGACGGAACACATCCCGACCGGGTTCGGAGTGTCGAAGTTCGCTGCCTTCACAAGGACGGCTCCTGGCGCATTCTGGAGGCGGTGGGCAAAAGGGTTGACGGTCAAAGCCCGGGCAGAATGGGCTTTGTGGTCAACAGCCGCGATATTACCCAGAGAAAGCTTACGGAAGGCCGGCTGCGCAGGTTCCAGGACATGCTCACCGCCTCCAAGGAGCTGATGGCCTTCGTGGATGACCGATATGTCTATCAAGCGGCCAATGACACCTATCTGGCCTATCATGGAAAAGAGCGCACCGAGATTGTCGGGCGCAGCGTGGCTGAGGTGCTTGGGCAGGAGGTCTATGCAGATCTGGTCAAGGCGAATTTGGACCGGGCCTTGGGGGGGGAACAGGTCCGTTTCACAAACTGGTTTTCTTTTGGCGGTATGGGGAAACGGTATATGGAGGTGACGTACTACCCTTCTTTTTCCGAAGATATCTCCATCGCCGGGGTGGTGGTAAAAATCTGCGACCTCACCGAGCACCATCAGACCGCCCGCTCCCTGCAGCTCTTCCGCAGCCTGATCGAGAAACTCGATGACGCCATTTTTATCATCGACGCAGAGCGCGGTCAGATCCTCGACGTCAACGAAGAGGCCTGCTTCAGCACCGGCTATGACCGGGAGGAGCTCCAGGGAATGGGCATCGCCGCCCTGCTCAATCTGCCGGAAGGATTTTTCTGGCGGGATCAGGTGGCCAGAGTCCGGGGCAGTGGCGCCGAAGTGAGGGAATTTCCGCAACAGAGAAAGAACGGCACCGTGTTTCCCGCGGAAATAAGCCTTAAATTTGTTGCCCAGGACGATTGCAACTATATCGTGGCCGCAGCCCGGGACATCACCGACCGCAAGCAGGGGGAAAAGAACCTGCTTCGCTACCAGGAACAGCTGCGCAAGCTGGCCTCGAAACTTTCCCGGGCCGAAGAGCAGGAAAGGCGGCGGATCGCGGTGGGGCTTCATGATCAGATCGGGCAGACCCTGTCCGTGGTCAAAATGAAATTGGGTCGCATGCAACAGGATAACAGCCAGAATGCCGAGTCTTTTGCCGAAATCCGCGAATTTCTTGACCGGGCCATCCAGGAAACCCGCTCCCTGACCTTTGAACTGAGTCCGCCGATTTTACACGAACTTGGCTTGAAGGCGGCCCTGGAATGGCTGGGCGAGCAGTTTGCCGGCCTGCACGGGCTGCATTGTCATCTCGTTGACGAAGACGGCGAAGCAAAGACGGTGAGCGGCGAATTACAGATGGTTCTTTTCCGCTCCATCAGGGAGCTGCTGGTCAATATCGTCAAACACGCCCGAACTTCCCAGGCCTGGATACGCATGCAGAAGGAGAAGGACCGCTTGCGCATCGAAGTTCGTGACCAGGGCGTGGGTTTTCTTTTGGATGAGGCCATGGCAACCAGGGACGGCTTCGGGCTTTTCAATATCCGGGAAAGGCTCGCCCATTTTGGCGGCGATCTGGCCATCGATTCGCTCCCCGGCAGAGGGACGGTCGTTATTCTGCATGTTCCAGTGTAACCGTTCACCGGTGGGTCACCAAAGCACCAATAACCGCCGGACTGTAACCGAATGCTGCGCAGGGAAGAACAGATGAAAATCAAAGTCATCATCGTTGACGACCATCAAATGGTGCGGGAAGGACTCCGCTCTCTTTTGGTTGGGGAAAAGGACATGGAAGTGATCGCCGAAGCCGGAGACGGCTGGGAGGGGGTCCGCCTGGCGGAAAAACTCACCCCGGACGTGGTAATCATGGATATTGCCATGCCGGAATTGAACGGCATCGAGGCCACCCGGCAGATACTGGCCAGAACCACCGGGGTCAGGGTTATGGTCCTTTCCATGCATTCCGACAAGCGCTTTGTCGAACGCACTCTCAAGGCCGGAGCCTCCGGCTATCTCCTGAAAGATTGTGCTTTCGAGGAGCTTGTCCGGGCCATCCGTACCGTCATGGCCGGGCAGATTTATCTGAGTCCCGGCATTGCCAGCCTGGTGGTGCGGGAATACCTCGAGAACGGTCTTGATTCTCCTCCGGTCCTTTCCGCCCGGGAGCGGGAAGTGCTCCAGCTGATCACCGAAGGCAAATCCACCAGGGAGATCAGCCTCCTGCTCCATATCAGCATCAAGACCGTGGAAACTCACCGTCAGCAAATCATGAAGAAACTCCACCTTCGCACCGTGGCCGAACTAACCAAATATGCCATCCGCGAGGGGTTGACCACCCTGGATTCGTAGAGAATATCCCCCCCGCTCATCCTTTTTGTGCCACATCCCGGACCTTGGTTCTCCGCTGTCCGGAAAGCCGGCACCCTCAGATATCCAGGCCTTTTTTCTCTCAGGGAATCCCCAGGCAAAAATAGTGGTCTCCCTGATTGAAGGGAATCGTACATTCATGCTACGTTAGCGCCCGCATCTCATTAGTATTCGTTTTTCTGGAATGATTGGAAAAAATTCATGTTGTCAGCCGGAGGCTCGAGTCTCCCTGGGTATTTCCCCGGTTTGATGGCAATAATGCTACCTGAAACAGGTGATTGATGACGCTGACAGCTCTCAAGTCTTTTCCATCCTGTGACCCTCTGCCTCTAAACGGCCAGCCCGTGACCTCTGCCAAGTTTCATAAATCCCTGACGATTCATCCCGGCTCTTTGCCTCTCATCGAGATGTTGGGGATGATTTCCGATTTCCTGGATCCGGCCATCGTGGAAGAACAGTTTTTTCGTCTCGTGGATGAACTGTTTCCCTTCGACCGGGTAGCCTTCTTTTTTGTCAAGCATGGCAAGGGGGTGCTGCAGGGCAAGTTGAGCCGGGGATTTGCTGCGCCCCTTCCGGAAGAGGTTGAAGTCCCCTTGGCCGCGGGGCAACCGCTCGCGGAGCTGCTGACCTCAGGTCTGCCGTATCGTTCCGCAGCCGGGAAGGGCGAGGTGGAAATGGGTGTGCTGGAAATTCTGCAGCTGCGGAACTTTGCCTTCATTCCCATCATCAAGCGCAAGAATCTGCCCTGCTGGAAAATTGAGGAATGCACCGACACCGATTGTCCGGCCCACGGGAAGAGCTGGCTGCGCTGCTGGCATATTCCTGGGACCAGATGCCCTCTTTGCCGGGATTCTTCTTCCGCGGGTACGGCGGACGGCTGTGCCGTCTGTCCGATTTTTTCGAGCTTTGAGAGACTGGAAGGCATGCTGCTCGTGGATAATTCCCTTTCCGGCAATCCCATCAGCAACGAAGCTGTTGCCGCTCTTTCCGTGGTCAGCCAGATGGTAGCGCTGGCGGTCTGCAATTCCAAACAATTCCAGAAAACTCTGGCCTCTGCCATCCGGGATGAATTGACCGGCCTCTACAATCGCCGCTATTTTAACGAGCGGTTGCAGGAGGAGAATGAGAGGAGCAGTCGTGATGGCGGGATTGTCAGCCTGATCTCCTGTGATATCGACCAATTCAAGCGCGTCAATGATACCCATGGCCATCCGGCAGGCGATCGGGTGCTGACCTTGCTGGGCACCCTCCTGCGCAACAGCTTGCGGAAGAGCGATGTCATAGCCCGTTACGGCGGAGAAGAATTCATGATTCTCATGCCGGATACGCCCAAAGAACAGGCGTGGAAAACGGCGGAAAAGCTGCGCCGGCATATTGCCGCGATGGAAATAGATCATGGCGGGATCTTGTTCAAGATCACGGTAAGTTTTGGCGTGGCCTCTTTTGACGGGGATGGAGATTCCATCGAGAAACTTCTAGACAAGGTGGACAAGGCGTTATACACGGCGAAATTCCTGGGTCGCAACCAGGTTTGCGTGGTTTGACCATCCGGTCCGCCCGTTTCCGAACGCACACGGGATCAAGGATGGGGATAAAAATCATCATTGTGGACGACCATCAGATGGTGCGGGAAGGAATCCGCTCTCTGTTGGTCGAGGAAAAAGACATGCGGGTGGTCGCCGAGGCAGGGACCGGCCGGGAGGGCGTGCGCCTGGCGGAAGAACTTGGCCCTGACATGGTCATCATGGACATCGCCATGTCGGACCTGAATGGTATTGAAGCCACCCGGCAGATTACGGACAAAACCCATGGCCTCAAGGTTCTTGTCCTCTCCATGCATTCCGACCACCGCTTTGTCGAGCGCGCTCTTAAAGCCGGGGCCTCTGGTTATCTCCTGAAGGATTGTTCTTTTGAGGAGCTTGTCTTGGCCATCCGCACCATTATGGACGGAAAGATTTACCTGAGTCCGGGGATTGCCGGTGCGGTGGTCAGCGAAGACCTCGAAACTTCATCCTCCGGGGCCACGGCCCTTACCTGCCGCGAGCGGGAGGTGCTTCAGTTGATCACCCAGGGCAGATCAACCAGGGAGATTGCCGACCTTCTCTTCATCAGTATCAAGACCGTGGAAACCCATCGTCAGCAGAGCATGAGAAAACTCCATCTCTACACCGTACCCGAACTCACCAAATACGCCATTCGTGAAGGGCTGACCACCCTGGAGTCCTGACCGGTATCCCGGAATTGTCATTGCCTTGAGCCGCTCCTCTTTGTATATCATACCGGGACATCAAGTAAAAGTGCGGCTGTGAGGTCCGGCGTATCTTTACGGGATCCCAGGGAACTCATACCCTTACAACAACAGGCAGGTCTGACCATGGCTCGCATGCACATCAATGTTTCCGGCATTGTCAAGGAACTGTTCGAAAGGAACAACATCCAGGTTCATTCCCTGGACGCCCTGGATGCCGATCTGCGTCAGCAGTTTGCGCATGGGAAGAAAAAGGCCCTGATTTTTTTCCGGGGCACTGTCCTGCAAACGATCATCTCCGAGACCGGAAACAGGCGGCTGCTTCTACCGCCTGAAGTGCTTCCGGCAGGCAGCAAGGCCGGGGAAAAGATCATCGTTATCCTGCCGGCTGAGCGTGATAACATGAGGTACGTTCTGCAGGCCTTCATCAAAAACGTCTTTATTGACAGAGTCGATCTGCAGATCATGGATCCCCGCTATTACAGACGGGTACGGCCAGTAGCGAAACACAACATTCTTGTTCGGAATGTTCCCCCTCAGCTTCTTCTTGAGTTGCAGGCGGAGAAATTGCAGCTTGTCCGTGAAATGGAGGGGCTGAGGGAGGACGAGGAAACCACGGTACAGGAAGAAGCGCTTCCGCCGGAAGAAGGCAAAACAAAGAAGCGCAAGACAGCCGCGAAGGACGTTTACGAGGATCCCGTCCAGGAACAGAGGATTACCGATCTTCTCTGCGAGGAGGAAGGAGAGATTGCCGCCGGCTATAAAGCCTTGCTTCAGGATTCTCCTCTGTCCGGAACTCTGGTTGATTTTTCCTGCGGCGGAATGAGTATAGCGACAAAAAACGGGGACGGGGCCGAACTGCCGAATGGCTTGCTGTACTGTAATTTTGACCTGTCGCGGAGAGATGGCATCGGCAACACCATAAGTCTTGAAGTCAATATTTTTGCCATAGTCCGTTCACATAAAGCCACCGCAAAGGGCCATCTGCTCAGCCTCATGTTCCTGTCCCGCCTCCCTGAGGATATCCTGCTTTTTCTTGAATAGTTTCAGGGCGACTTCGGGAAAGATTGTCCGCAGGATTGAATGATTTACTCTCCATGAAAGGGCTGTCACCCCAAGCCAAAGTCATCCCCGCTGCTCCTTATTCAGGGTTGCTCCCACTCTTGCCTTGCGATAGTATGCATAGCCGCCCCCGCCGTGTCCCTTGACGGAATACATGGCCATGTCCGCATATTTTATGAGGGCTTCCGGGTCGTCGCCGTTGTCGGGAAAGATTGCAATCCCGAGACTCCCCTTGATGTCAACCTTCTGCCCTGAAATCTCCAGCGTGCTCTCCAAGGTTTTAATAATTTTATCGGCCGTGATTGCGGCATCCTCGAAAGAGGAAATGGTTGGCACAAGAGCCAGAAATTCATCGCCGCCCAGGCGCGCAACCGTATCGCTTTCCCGCAAGATAGCCTCCAGGCGCCTGGCCACGGCTCTCAGCACCTCATCGCCCGCGTCATGCCCCAGCGTGTCGTTGATCTCCTTAAAGCCGTCCAGGTCTAAGAGCATTACCGCCAGTTGGTTTTTATCCCTGATCGCGTGCTCAATTTCCAGCCTCAGGCGGATATTGAACAGGGCCCGGTTCGGCAGATCGGTCAAGGCGTCATGGGTTGCCAGATGGGCAAGCTTTTGCTCCGCCTGCTTCCTCTTGGTTATGTCGAAGCTATATTCGACCATCTCAATAACCTCACCCAGCTCATCAAAGATAGGGAAGCCATGGACCTCTACGCAATGTGGTTCGCCCATCCTGTCATAATGAATGTGTTCAACCAGGGCGGGTTTTTTGGTTTTCTTCACCACCTCCAGGGGGCACGGATGTTCCGTGCTCAGGCAGGGGCTTGTCCGGTTATGGGTCAACTCATAACAGGTAAGGCGAGCTCCCTTTTTCTGTCCGTCCAGCGCGGCCTGGTTGGCAAGCACAATTGAATAATCAAACGCATCGATCACGTAAAATGAATGCGGCAGGGCGTCCAGAATCCTGTCAAGCTGGCGTTGCAACACCACCTGATCCTTGACCATTTCGAGGTCGGATCTTTCTTTCTCGTACTCGTCGATTGCCTTCCGGGCCTGATCACCGTTGTTTTCTTTCATGCATGCTCACTCAAATAAGGGGTATCTTTTCCGGAGTCCGATCCTTATTGTTTGAACCCCTGGGAAAATTTTACCGCGTTGCCTCAAGTACCTGTCGCACTGCCTGGGCCAGCTCCTTCACGGTAAGAGGCTTCATGACGAGTTTGTTGATCTTGAGCCGGTGCGCTTTTTCTTCATTCATGATCTCACTGAATCCGGTGCACATGATGACCGGGATATCCGGCCGCGTCGCCCTGATCGCCGTTATCAGCTCGGCGCCTGAGATCTTGGGCATGTTCATGTCGGTGATTACCAGATCGTAGGCCTCGGAATGTCGAAAGAATTCCGCCATGGCCTCAGCGCAGTCCGTAAAACCGCGCACCTTATAGCCCAGGCTCGTGAGAATCCGCTGTTCCGCAACCATCACCCCTTCCTCGTCATCCACCACCAGCACCCGCTCATTACCGGTGGGGATCTGCACCGCCGTCACGGCGCCGATCGGCAGAATGTCCGCCTGAGACGGCAACCCCGGCAGGTAGACATGGAAGGTTGTCCCCTGGTCCGGCTCGCTGTACACTGAGACATGTCCGCCCAGCCCCTGGATAATGCCATGCACCACCGAGAGACCCAGGCCGGTGCCGTCGCCTTGCTTCTTGGTGGTGAAGTATGGTTCGAAGATGCGTTCAAGGATTTCCGGGTCGATGCCGCTGCCGGTGTCGCTTATGGAGAGGCGCACATATTTTCCTGGTTTGAGGGCCATCTTGTTCGTCACATCAGCCGGGCCCAGTTCCACCGGCTCCAGCACAATCCCCAGGACGCCGCCCAGTTCGCGCATGGCCTGATAGCCGTTGGTGCAGATATTCATAACCACCTGATGAATTTGGGTCGGATCAGCAACTACCATCCCACACTTCTCCGCAATCTGCTGCCGTAGTTCAATGGTGGTGGGAATAGAGGCGCGCAGGAGTTTGAGCGCCTCTTTGACGATGGGTTGCAGGGTAAGCGGCTGTACCTTCTGCTCGGTTCGCCGACTGAAGGTCAGGATTTGCCTGACCAGTTCCTTGGCCCGCAGGCTGGCCTGCAATACCTGTGCAAGGTCGGTCTGCGCCGCAGACTCGGTCGGGATTTCCCGCATGGCCAGTTCTGAAAAGCCGATGATCGCCGCGAGAATGTTATTGAAGTCGTGGGCAATGCCGCCGGCCAGGGTGCCGATGGCCTCCATCTTCTGCGCCTGGCGAAGCTGCTTCTCAAGGTTCCTTTTCTCCGTCAGGTCGCGGGCGTAATGAACCACCTTGACCACCTTGCCCTCCTGGTCAACCAAGGGCGAAGCGGAAACGGCAAACCTCTTCTTCAGGTTGACATGCTCGATCTCGGCCACATGCACCTCACCATTTTTCAGGGTGGCAAGTTCCGGACAGTTCGGGCAGGGCGAAGCCGCACCCCGGAACACCTCGTAACAATGCTTGCCGATCAGATCTTCCGGCCTGGCATTGAACATGGTGCAGGTGGCTCTATTGACTCCGGTAATCCGCATCTCGGGGTCCTGAATCGTGATGACGTCCCCGATGGCGTCGAAAACCTTTTCCAGTTCTTCCTTGGCCGTGCGCATTTCCTGTTCCGCCAGAATAATTGCCGCGTCCCGCCTTTGCATCCCCCTGAAAGACCAGAATATCCCGGCCATTCCCAGGAGCCAGAGGATGCTGTGCACCAGAAAGGTAATCCGGCTGTGTTCCTGCCGGACGCCCTCAAACATCGCCATGGGCAGGCGGATGCTGAGTCCGCCGAGGAGATCGCCGACCTGCAGATTTTGCTCGGGCCTGTTCTTTACGCATCCTGGGGTGGCCGTTACCGGAGACATAAAGCGGAGATATGATTCTCCTTCCAGGGAGACCAGCGCGCTCACCTCGGGACTCCCTTGTCTCAAGAGGGCCAGGGCCTGCTTCTCCCAGCCATCCGGGGTATCGGCTGCGCCAAGGGGCTGAAAGGTTTTTATCGAGGATTGAATGGGACTTTTTTGTGAATCGCCGTCATGAACCAGGGCGAGCAGCCGGGGCGGAGTGACCAGGGTATAGCGCCTGCCGTCCGGCGCCGGGAACAACAGTAAAGCCGTCGACCGGCAGATAGGCGCCGCCGGTCATCACGAACAGCTCTCTGTACTCCAGACTCTCGGTCGCGCTTGTTCTGGCCGTTGTCTTGGCCAGGGTTCGGATATTTTCTCCGCCGTAACGGAGATTGAGCAACAGGGTGATGGAAAGAAGGAGGGTAAGGCTACAGATCTGGAAAAGGGTGACGAAGAAAAGGCGGGAAGACAAAGCAGGTCGTATCATGTATCCGGCAGGCTCCTTTGCGGGGTCAGTTGGCTTCCCCTAATCGCCTGCACTATTGAAGCAAAACACAGCTTTGTCTGTCAGGAAACCTTGACAAAAGAAAAAATATTTAAGCGTATAGCTAAATACCTAAGGATTTCTTTTTTTGTGGAGAGTGGGGTGCAGCTCCTGTCTACCCCAGGGTGGTGAGGCCATGCTGGATGGCGAACTTGACCAGGGCGGTGATATCGCTCACCCCTAGCTTCTGCATGAGCCGGCTGCGGTAGGTTTCCACCGTTTTTGCGGAAAGGTCAAGCCGAGCGGCGATCTCCACACTGGCGTGGCCTTCCACCACCAGTTGCAGCACCTGCCGTTCGCGCCTGCTGAGACTTTCCAGAGGGGATTTCGCCATCCCCGACGCCACATACCTCCAGCCGGTCGCCTCGATTTTCTCGCTCAAATAACGTCTTGTGCCATGGGCCGCGCGGATGGCCATCAGCAGTTCCCGGCCGATGGACTCCTTAAGCACATAGCCAATGGCCCCGGCGGCAAAGGCCTGGGAAACATGCTCCGTCGTGGAATGTACCGAGAGGATGACCACCTTGACCAACGGCCATTGCCGGGCAATCTCCCGAGTCGTCTCGATGCCGTTCAGATCGGGCATGGAGATGTCCATGATCACCACCTCCGGCCGCCAGGCCTCGAGCATGGCCAGACATTCGGCTCCGGTCGCCGCCTCGCCGACCACTTTGAGGAAAGTATTTTTTTCCAGAAAGGCACGCAGCCCCTCTCGGATCATGGCATGATCGTCAACCAGCGCTATCCGGATGCTCATAATTCGATCTCCAGTAAGCGATCACAGGGCACCACATCTTGCGGCGATCGATCCGGCTCACGGACAAAAGTACGCATCGCCGTCCCGCTTGCCGCAACCTGCGGCACCCTGTGACCGCTTATTTCGTGGTTCTTTGACCTCTTGGGGATACCTCGTGATCTGTTACGATCTCCACCGAGATGATCGTCCCTGAGCCGGGAGCGGAGGTCACCGCCAGCGTTCCGCCGACCGAAGCAATCCGTTCCCCCATGGAGACGAGCCCCAGCTTAAGGGCCTCCGGCAGGTCCGCTTCAGCCGCCTTCGGGAAACCCCTGCCGTTGTCCTGCACCACCAGAGAAAGGCGATTCCCGGCAAGGGTGCTTCTGATTTCGACCCTGCTTGCCCGGGAATGCTTGGCCACATTGTTCAGCGCCTCCTGGACAACCCGGAAGAGCGTCATTTCCGTAGGCGGTGGCAGGCGTGGGATGTCCGCTCCCTTGAGCACGCAGAAGATGCCGCTGCGCTTGCTGAATATGCCGCCATGCCAGCGCAGGGCGGCGGCCAGACCGTAATCGTCCAGCACCGGCGGCCGGAGATCCGCAGTGATGTCGCGGACCTGTTCGGTCATTTCTTCCAAAAGATGCAAGGTGTCGGTTATGCGTTTTTGCTGCGCCATGATCTGCTTTGGCGGCAAGCTCTGCTCAATAATATTGAGGTTGAGGGCAAGGGCGGTCAGCTGCTGGCCGAGCTTGTCGTGCAGTTCCCTGGCCAGCCGCCGCCGCTCTGCCTCCTCCGTTTCAACCAGCCGGGCAGATAACCTTCGTAGCTGCGCACTGTGGTCTGCCAGTTTGTCTTCGGTGTTTTTTCTGGCCGAAATGTCGGTGAGCGAAAGGATGACCCGCTGGTAATTCTCCTCGTAACCGGGCACTACGTTCCAGCGGAGGATGCAGGATATCCTGGCCCCGGTCAGGAGGTGTTGGAGAACTATTTCATGTTCGAAAGATGTTTCGCTTCTCCCCAGCGCGCTCATACCTTCGGCTGTCTGCCCCGCTGTTTCCGGCCCGATAATCGTGCATAATCCTGCAAGCAATTCTTCCTGCGAAGGTGCGCCAAAAAGCGCCAGGGCAGCCTGATTAACCCTGGAAAGCCGCAGCCGCGATAAACAGGCGGCCAGTTCCTCTGGGTTTTTCTGAAAGAAAGCCTCGTAATCCGTCGCGCCGCCTGCGGCTATAGCGGCAAGACATTCCCGCATTCCGGAAAAATCGGCCACGCAGAGGACGTTGGGCGAATTCTCGAACAGAGCCTGATAGTAGTTCTCGCTTTCCCGCAGGGCCTGTTCGGCGCGTTTCCGTTCCGAAACGTCGCGGACCAGATTCAGCATGGCCGGATGCCCGTCGATCTCCATCTTGCCGAGATGGATTTCCACGGGAATGAGGGAGCCGTCCTTTCGCCGGTGCCGTCGTTCGATGGTGATCGTCTCCTCGCCGAGATCAAACGCTTTCCAGATAATCCCCCTGTGCCGGGGCATGGAAAAATCCGGGTCGATATCCTCGATGCCCATCCGGAGCAGTTCCTCGCTGCTGTAGCCGAGCGAGAGAATGGCGCGCCTGTTCATGTTGACAATGCGGGCGTTTTGGTCAGTGACAAAGATCGCGTCCGTGACGCTGTCAAGGATGGTGCGGAATCGTTGCTCACTTTGTTGCAGGGCAACTCTGGCCCTATGGCGTTCGGTGATGTCGTAGCCGATTTCCATGGCCCCGATAATCGTACCATCGGCATCGCGTACCGGGTTGCTGATAACCTCAATTATCCTCCCGCCGACCCTTCTTTCATGACTGTGTTTTTCTCCATCAAGCAAGGCACTCGAAACCTGGCAGCCATCGCAGATTCTTTCCCTGCCGCGCCGGTCGGGATCGCGGCTATACTGCCCCCAGCAGTCATAGCAGTGCTTTCCCCTGGCCTCCTCACTCTTGATTCCTACCAGGGCTTCCAGGGCCGCATTCAGTTGGATTATCCGCATCTCCTTGTCAACGAAGCAGATGACAAAGGGGGCGTTGGTGAATATCAGCTCAAGGTTATGGTGACTGACGGCGAGCTCCTGGCGCAGCTTTTCTTCCACGGTGATGTCCCGCAGGATCTGAATCAGCCGGTCAACCGTTCCATTTCCATCCCGGAGGGGAGAGGCGGAAATTTCAAGGATCCTGGTTGAACCGTCCGGCAGAAGATGATGATGCTTCAGGGTGACGGGCTGCTCTTTGCTGAATACCTCCAGATGGGAACACCGGGCGCCTGGTTCGCAGGGGGTGGAGCTGGAGTGAAAGACCGCGTGGCATTTTTGCCCGATTATCCCGCCGGTTGGGCTCCCGCAAAATTCCGCCACCTTTTCGTTGGCATAAATAATCGTATAGTTCCGGTCAATGATCAGTATTCCATCATTGAGGCTGCCCAGAATATCATCCGTGTGTTTGGTCATGCTCATTTTTCCCAAGGGAAAAGATTGTTACCGGAGTTGGCGTAAAAATCAGGCGGAACCATGCCGCGTTTTGCCCGCGGACTTTATGCCGATGGGGCGGCTATAAGATTTGGAGCTTTTTCTGGATCAGTTGCAGGTCCAGCCAGGTTGCTTTTTTCATCTCCGGGTTTTTCAAAAGAAATTCCGGTGAGAAGGTGGGCATCAGCGCAATGCCCTGGAAATCGTGGAACCTGCCGCGCAGCCGGCTCAAGGGTTTGCTGGTATGGAGCAGCTGCTGGGCGGTGAGTACCCCCATGGTGCAGATGATCTTGGGGGCCACGAGCAGGATCTCCTTGAGCAGGAAGGGCAGGCAGGCTTCCACTGCCTCTTGGTCCGCAGGCTCCATGGCATGGCATCTGGTGAGCAGGCTCAGGTGGACGTCTGCCCGGCTCAGGCCGATGGCGGCCAGCATCTTGTCGAGGAGCAACCCCGGCTCTCCGCTCATGGGCAGGCCGGAAAGGTCATCCTCGGCAGAGGGCGCATCGGTGATGAGCATGAGTTTGCCCCCGGTCGTGGCTTCGCCGGTGATTACTCTGGTTTGGCGCCGGCAGCGTTGGCAGGCTGCTATCTCGGCATACAGCACGGTCAGGGTGGCGTTCGGCATGACTGCGGTCGCAGTCCGGGGCCGGGCTGCTGGGGTTTTGCTCATCTCCGGCTTGCAGGAGGCTAAGGTCTTGGCTTGGGCAGGTGGTGGAGCTTGCTGCTGACCGGCAATAAACCGGGCAATCCCAGGGGTGCGGGGATAGCCTTCGATCCCGATTGCCTGTTGGAAGGCGACCAGCTGCCTGATATCCTGGAGAAATTCCAGGGCGGCCTGGGCAGGAATCGGCGAGGTTGCGGGATATTTTTGCTCTGGCGTGGTCATGGGTGCTCCTTGATTTTTGCCCATTATAGCCCGGAGCATGATTTAGGCCAAAAGAAAAGACTCCTGCAGAGGGGCATGGCCGGTTGCCGACTCCTGCTACAATTCTACCGGGATGGTAAGAATAGACTCCTCCGGCTTGAACCAGGAATCGGATTTACGTTTGATCCGGACCATCACCGGCTTGCCGGTTTCTTTGGCCAGCAGAATGATCTTCAGATCGTCGATGGTGGCCACCGGTTCCTCATCCAGGGCCAGGATCACATCTTTTGCCAGGATGCCTGCCTCTTTGGCCTTGCTTTGCTCGGACAACCCTTCCACCTGCAGACCCCCGGAAGTGTTGGCCAGCATCACCCCTAGAACTGCGGCTGGGGGCAGCTCGACGGGCCTGGAAAAGATCAGATAATCAGCCTCGGTCTGCTCAAGTTCCCCGCCTCTGCTGTTTAAAATGACGGCCTGACTGATGGCCGGAAGGCGACGAGCGACTCTTGGTGGGATGGCCGTGGCCTTGTCGGTGTGCCCGTGACCGGCGAGCACCACCATCCGGCTCTCCGGATTGGCGTTGAGAAAGTCGGCCACGGATTCGGCCATGCTCTCATCCCAGAGGGCCTGGGCCTGAAAAAAGCCGTTGAGCTGCCCTTTGGCTGGGCTGCCTTGCTGACCGTGCATGGCAAAGACCTCGGTTATCCGTTGGCGATAGCCAGGGATGGCAAGATCGCGGTCCGCAGGGATTTTGCCAATCTCCTCGGCGGTCAGGACTGAGGTGCCCTCCTTGAAAATCTTGCCGACAATCGCCTTTTCCTGGTTCAGGGCGACAATGGGCAGCCGGTGGCGACGGGCAAAATTGATGATCTCTCGGTACAACCGGTAATCGAAGCCCCACTTGGAAAAATATCCCGACTGCTGCAAGAATTCCCTTTCGTTCAGCTCCCCGGCCACATAGCGATCGAGAACGGGCTGCGCCTCCCGGCTAAACATCTCCATGCCGATGGCAAGTTTGGGGTTCTGGGCGAAGAGGGCCCGGATCACCCGAAGTTGCAGGAGATGGTCTTCATGCCGGGTGTGGGTTTCGCCCACATACACCAACCGTTTAACGGCGAGCTGCTCCATGATTGCGGCAAAGGAAGATGCCTGGGGCAGGCCGATCCCCATGGGCGGGGTGTCAATGGTCAGGCGCAATCCCTGGTCGGTATCGGCGATGATTTTTCGCTCGATTCGTCCCAGGTTGAAATGAAGCGCGCTGTATCTGCCGTAATGAGCGAGCTTGGGCGCGGCCGCTGTGGTTTCCGCCGCGCTGGCTGAGGCGGTCAGCACCGCAACCTGACCGGGGGCAAGGGGGTTTTCCTTGGTCTCCAGGGTGAAACCTTGGGCTGCTTGGGGCTGCCCGGCAAAGAGGGAGCGGGCCAGGCGGCTGTCGCTGCCGAGAAAAATTACGGACTTGTCGGCCAGATCCTTGTCCGTGGCCTCGCTTGCCCCCTTGGTCGGGCAGTTCAAGGCGGCCAGAAGGTCGCTGAGCGGGGCATAGATCTGCTTTGCCTCTCCCTCCGGGATAATGGCCACCTTCTCACGGGCGCCGAGGAAGCGCGCCCAGGCGGGCGGTAATTCTTCTGGGGCCAGGGTTCGCAGCAGGTCATAGTCGGAGTCGACAATCACCCGTAAGGGATAATCAGCCAGGCTTACGGTCAGTTTGGTCTCTGGTTCGGTCAGGATCACTTCCAGCCTCTCCTGGTCCGTGGCGGTTGTGATATCCAGGGGCAATCTCAGCCGGTAAGGGTTTTTCTGGAGCTGCTTGATGGTGAGGGCAAGTTGCAGTTGGCCTTCTTTTTCCGTAAGGGGACCGGCGGTGATTTGCAGGCGGGGAAGATCGGGCCGGTTGAGCCATTGGCTGAAAAACGGGGTAAGATCCCGGCCCGCGTTTTTACTGAAACTTGCGGCCAAATCCTGCCACCCTGCCTGTTGATGCCGGAAAAGGGCATAAAAATCACGGAGCCCGGCATAAAAAGCGGGATCGCCTATCTCCCGGCGCAACATGTGAAAAATCATGCTGGTCTTCTCGTAACCTACAGCCCTGGCCACCTTGTTCCCGGAAGCAAGATGGCTGCCTGCCCCGCTGAAATCCTTGATAGCCATGGTGTTGTCGGCGGTCACATAGCTCTGGTAGGTGATAAGCTGCTGCTTCCTGAACGCGGCCCCGGTCCCGGATTCCGCGGCAAAGGCCTGATCCGCCAGGTAGGTGGTCAGCCCCTCGCACCAGTTGCCCTGGCTGGCATCCACGTCAACCGCGTTGCCGAACCAGCTGTGCAGCACTTCATGGCCCAGGGAGGTCTCGGTGATAAAAGGCAACCGAACCACGGCCTGGCCGAGCAGGGTGAAGGTGGGCATGGCGTAGCCGGTGGGGAGCCGGTTTTCCACGATGCTGAAACGCTGGTAGGGATAAGGGCCGATCAGTTCCTGGTAGCGCTTGAGATAGGCAAGGGCCTTCTTCCGGTATTCTGCGGCCAGCTCCCGATCTTCCGCAAAAAAATAGGAATAAAGGGCCTGCCCAGGGCCGAAGGACTCCTGCTCCACCACATAGGGCCCGGCCACGAAGTTGAGACCGGCAAGAGGATGGTCGAAGCGGAAGCGGACGGTGCGGATATTTCCGGTCACCGTGTCGCTGATCTCTTCGGCTTCGGAAACGGCGGTAAACTGTTTGGGGATCGCGGCGGTCAGCGCATAATGGCAGTCGGTGTCAAGCCGCGGATGCCAGAGACCGGTGAGGGCGATGCCGTTTGGCCCGATGAGTCCGTCGGCTTGCCCCTCAGCGTAGGTTTTATGAAAGCTGACAACCAGCTGCTGCTCTTGCGGGGAGAAGGGAATGGTTATCTGTCCCGCGTCCTGGAGGGGGATTCCATCCAATTGCAACCCGGTGATCTCCAGGCCGGCAAGGATGACGGTGATTTCAATCCGGGCGGGGATGGTGATCAGGGATCTGCCGGTGAGCCGGCGGGCTTGAAGATCAAAGGCGATATCGAGCTGTTGCCGGGGGCGGGGCGGGGTTGCGGCGGAAGAGTGGACCACGGAGAGAATCAGCAGACCGACGAGCAGGAGAAGGCAGAAAAAATGGTGGCCATGCTCAAGCCGGTTCCAGCTTTTCCGCGTCGCAGAACTGTTTAAGGGCAGCCAGGGCTGTTTGGGCACGGTGTTGTCCTCGCAGTTTTTTGGGGAGCTTGGTCTCCCAGGCAGGGAAAAGACCGAAGTTAATGTTGGAAGGCTGGAAATGTTTTGGATCGGTCCGAGTCAGATGGCCGAGCAAAGCGCCCAAAGCGGTATTGGCGGGCAGCTCAAGAGGTGCTTGGCCATTGGCCAGCCGCCCCGCGTTGATCCCGGCCAGCAAGCCCATGGCCGTAGACTCTACATAACCTTCCACCCCGGTGAGCTGTCCGGCCAGCAGGAGATCGGGCCGGCTTTTCACCTGCAGGCTGGGGAGCAACACCTTGGGTCCGCAGACAAAAGTGTTGCGGTGGATACTGCCGAGCCGGGTGAACTCCGCCTGGGCCATGCCAGGAATCAGACGGAAGACCGCCTGTTGCGCCCCATAGGTCAGTTTGGTTTGAAAGCCCACCATATTGTAGAACAATCCGTCTTTTTTTTCCATGCGGAGCTGGACCACGGCGTACGGGTCGCGGCCGGTTCGCGGGTCGGGCAATCCCACCGGTTTCATGGGGCCGAAGCGAAGGGTGTTTTCGCCACGCTCCATCATAACCTCGATGGGCAGACAGCCCTCGAAGTATTTTTGTTCCTCGAATTCCTTGAGTGGCACCTTGTCGGCGTTGCGCAGGGCCTCGATAAAGGCGGCGTATTCATCGCGGTTCAGGGGGCAGTTCAGGTAGTCCCCCGGCCCGTCGTCGTAGCGGGAGGCCCGATAGACGATGCTCAGGTCCAGGGATTCGACGGCAACGATGGGGGCAATGGCGTCGTAAAAGGACAGGTGTTCTTCCCCGGTGAGTTGGGCCAGGGATGCGGCAAGCGGGCTTGAGGTAAGCGGGCCGCTGGCCAGGATGACCGGCCACTTGCCGGGCTGGGGAATTTCGGTGATTTCCTCCCGGACCACGGTGATGTCCGGATGCGATTGGATTTTTTCGGTTATGAACCTGGCGAAGAGGTCGCGGTCCACGGCCAGGGCCCGACCGGCCGGAACCTGGGTCTGGTCGGCCGCGGCCATAATCAGGGAGCCCAGGCACCGCATCTCTTCTTTAAGCAGACCCACCGCGGAAGAGACATCAGCGGCGCGCAGGGAGTTGCTGCAAACCAGTTCCGCCAACTGCGGCGACTCGTGAGCCTGACTGAAGCGCACCGGCTTCATCTCGTGCAGCGTTACCCGGCCGCCCCGTTGAGCGATCTGCCAGGCGGCCTCGCATCCCGCGAGGCCGCCGCCGATGATGGCAATCTCCGGGATATTAGAGGCCAAGTTGCTTCTTGATGGCGTCAACCACCACATCGCTGGAGGTGCCGACGATGGATTTCAGCAGGCCCGCCTTCTCGTAGAAACCGGCGAGGGGGGCGGTTTTCTCGTTGTAGGTGTCAAGCCGGTGGGCGATGGCTTCCTGGGTTTCATCCTCGCGCTGGATGGCCGGGCTGCCGCACTTGTCGCAGATCCCTTCCACCTTGGTCGGGTTGCTCTTGGTGTTATAGATCGCCTGGCAAGTTGGGTTGGTGCAGGTTCTTCTCGTGCAGAGGCGGTCGAAGATCACATCGCGGGGAACCTCGATGGAGGCGACCATGTCCAGGGCGATGCCCAGTTTTTTCAGGAGTGCGGTCAGGGCCTCGGCCTGAGGGATGGTGCGGGGGAAGCCGTCCAGCAAAAAGCCCTTGGCACAATCCGGCTCCTGAAGACGATTTTCCATGATTCCCATGATAAGCGAGTCGGGAACCAGGTCGCCCCGATTCATGTAGCCTTCCGCTTCCTTGCCGAGCGGGGTGCCGGCCTGGACTGCGCCGCGGAGAATGTCGCCGGTGGAAATCTGTACCGAACCGTCAATGGCGGTGAGCAGCTTTGCCACGGTGCCTTTACCGGCGCCGGGAGCGCCCAAAAGAATAAGTTTCATGTTGTGTTTCTCCTGTTTTTTTTATGAAGGTACGCCGCAAGAGACGGCAGGGAGCCGTAATGGGGCAGGACTGCCGGAACGTCACTGGTCGCGGCATGAATCGGGTAGCAACTATAGCCGATTTTTATTCTTGGGGATAGGGGAAACATCGTTGTTTGGCAAAGATGGATCCATGGGGATGGAAACGTTGGCGCAGCTGGAATCAGAGCGTTTCAATTTCGATGCATTTTTCCGGACACATGGCTGCGGCCCGATCAAGAGATTCGCTGCACTTTACGGTATCGGAGGTGGGTTCCGCTTTTTCCAGGGCCGGGCTCATCCGGAAGACCTCCGGGCAGATGATCACGCAGGTTTCGCAACTATTGCAGCGGTAAGTATCGATGTTTACCCGGCAGTTCATGGGGAGCCCTTGGGGTGGATGGATAGTGAGAGGGGCCGGGGGAGCGAAGCTGGCTGCTCCCCGGCCCGAAGCGGGATCGCTTATTTTATAACCGTTCACCGAGGCGGTCGTCAAAGTACCAAAACCACCGGACTGTAACCTTTCAGCAGTGGTGCAGATTTGGATAAGCGGACCGGCGCTGCGTACCTCGTGTACGTAAGCCGGGCCGATCGTCCGAAGATGTGGTGCTGCTGGACGGTTACCTTATTTTACGCCCTTGCTGTTCAGATAGGGGCCGTATTTCTTGTCCGTTTCCATGATATGCTTGTCCAGCCAGTTCTTGAGAAAGTTCATCACCTCGATACTGATCGTGCTTTTGCCGCTCTTCACCTCGCCGATGAGAGCCGTGACTTTGGCGGTCATCTTGTGGTGTTTGTCCAAGTGGTCGGCGGTTTCCGGGTAGGCATGGGTGGCGAACAGTTTTTCCTCGACGGCGAAATGGCTCACGCAGTAACTGGCCAATTTATTGAGGACCGGCAGTAGGAGTTCCTTCCCCTTGCCTGCCAGCATGGCGTCATTGAGTTCGTTGATCATGTTGATGAGCTGCTTGTGCTGGTCGTCGATTTCTCTGATGCCGACGGAATAGCGGTCCTGCCAGGTTATAAGTGCCATGCTTGACTCCTGTTCGATTGATTGTCGTTTTAGCGGATAAAACTGTTGTGCGATCAAGATACTACGTTTTGAGAATTTTTATCAACTGTATTTTTTGGGGGGCTGGCAAGGATTGATGGACTCGTAATAACTTATTTTTTACACCCAAAGGGTATAAGTTTCGTATGAGCAGGCAAGCTGCTCAGCTCAGCTTTAACGCAGAGGCATCAAGTAGCAAATTTTTTATCTTTTTATTTCAGCATGTTGCCTTTGCTCATCTGCGTCTTGGCGTTACGTTTTTCAGTTGTTACACGATCATCAGGATTGGCTGGTAATTTCAATCCTCGCTGAAAACGCGAATAATTGTTGCTTCGACAAAACCATTTTTTTACGAGAAAGGAGGAGGGACTTGGCTGGAAAAAACAGAGGCCATTTCCGGAGGGGGGGAAATGGCCTCTGTCTGCCGCGTGTGGCGGCGTAGAGGAGAGAGGGGAAAACCAGGCAAGTGAAAAGAAACCAGGTGGGAGATTTCCGATCTTTCACCTTGCCTTTATAATACAGACTGTCCCTTCGTGGTAAAAGTTCCCTTTTTATTAAAAATAATCAAAAATCCTCGAAGTCATCGCCCATGGGGATGATATCTTCTGGTTTGCTTCCCTTTCCGGACAGGCTTTTAGGCGCAGGGGGCAGAGCTTTTCTGGCGGGAGGAGCGATTTTTTTGGTGCTGGCCAATGCCGGGGCGGGGGGGCGGCGCAATTTTTTCGTCTCAGGCCGTGTATTGCTCGGCCCTTCCGTGCCGCCCACCATTTCCAGCAGATAGCCAACCGAGCCTTTCATCATTTCCGCCTGGGCGCTCAGTTCTTCGGAGGCGGCCGCAGATTGTTCCGCGGCCGCTGCATTGCTCTGGGTCACGGTGTCGATCTCATGGATGGCCTTGGTGACCTGGACGATGGCGCTGGCCTGCTGGCTTGCCGCTCCTGCCATCTCGGTGATGATTGTGCCGATGCGGCTGGTGGATTGGGCGGCAATGTTGAACGACTCGCTGGTTTCCTTGACCAGGGTGCTGCCGGTGTTGATTTTCTGCACCGTGCCCTCGATGAGGTTCGAGGTGTTTTTCGCCGCCTCCGCCGCCCGCATGGCCAGGTTGCGAACCTCGTCGGCCACCACCGCGAAGCCTGCCCCCGCCTCACCGGCTCGGGCGGCCTCGACCGCAGCATTCAGGGCCAGCAGGTTGGTCTGGAAGGCGATCTCGTCGATGGTCTTGACGATCTTCTGGGTTTGGCTGCTGGCGGCCGAAATCTCCTGCATGGAGGCGGTGAGTCTTTTCATGGATTCGTCGGCGCTCAGGATAACCTTGTTGGCTTCCTTCATCAGGTCATCAGCCTGTCTGGCATGGTCGGCATCCTGTTTGATCATGGCCCCGACCTCTTCCAGAGAAGCGGAGGTTTCTTCCACCGACGCCGCCTGTTGGGAAGCGCCTTCTGCCAGGGACTGACTGGAAGAAGAAACCTCGCCCGCCGCAGCGGCCACTTGATCCGCCCCGTCGTTTAAGGTGTGACTTACCTGCTTAAGGGAGGTGGAAATCCCCCTGCTCAGGAAAAAGGCCAGGGCAGCGCCGCTGACCATGGCAAGGGCGCTCACAAGCAGAGCCAGCCAGCTGAAAGTCTTGGCTCGGTCCTTGGCGGCAAACTCATGTTTGCTTGCGTCTTCTATGGCATGCTCGTACAGCTCACGCAAGAGCACTTCCGCTTCGCTTGAGGGCTTCGGAAGCTGCGCCGCGAATTGCATCTCGTCCGCCTGTGGAGCTGCAGCCATGGCTTCGAAGATTTTTTGGTAAGTTTGCGCCAGCGCACTGATTTTTTGAATTTTATCCGCCATTTCGGCCTGGTTGTCTTTTTTGGCAATGGCCAATATGGCGTCCAGATCCCCTTGCAGGTCATTCATGCTGGCTTGCTGTTTTTTGGCATAGTCCATTTCGTAAGTGAGGCGAAAATCTTTTTCGTAGCGGCGGCACTTGTTGAGTGCCGCAAGGGAGGCGTTGGCGCGAGCGGCAATGGTCATCTCCACTCCAAGGAGACTGGTGAAGGTGGAGGTGACGGAGAGGAGGGCGAACTGGTAGACCCCGGTGAGCAAGGCGATCAGGGTCAAGGTAACCGCGAAGCCGCAGCCGATTTTTTTGCTTATTGTTAGTTTGGGCACTTGTCGTCTCCTCACCGCTGGTTAACCAGAAGCAGTGGTAAAATTTAGATGATCTACCTTATGCTGTTAGGATATAGAAAAAAATAATAGAGCGTCAAGAGTTGTTTGCGCGGGCCGCTAATTTTTTTCACTAAACTACTCTCAATCGCGGCTGAGTACGCGGCCCAGGGTGGCGTCCACCGCCAGGGCCTGCTGCATTCTTTCCTTGAGGAACGGTTCGCTAAGATATCGCCGGTTATCTTCGATCAGGGCGCAGAGCGTTTCGATCTCGCCGGATTCGGCCAGTCTGGTGATCCGGTTCAGGTTTTCGGCAAAGCTTTGGACAATGCGGCGCCCTTGGCCGCTGGTCGCCATGATCTCCGCATAGGTGCGGGGGTTTTGCCCATGCACCCTGGCCATGGAGAGGATAGAGTAAAGCGAGGTGAGGGTGGCGTGGCTGCCGATGGCCTCCGGGGGGATGCCGTTGTCCTTGAGGGCCATGGCCAGGGCCACCGAGATGGAGGTGGGCAGCTTTTGGCTGACCCCCATCAGGAGATCGTGCCGACCCGGGGTGTCGAGGGAGATCTTGGCCCCGTGCTTATAGAGAAAGGCTTCGAACTCGCTGCTTAAAACCCCGCTTCGCACGGTGCGGACCACCGAGACGTTCTTGTCTTTCATCGTGGCGGCGGCCGGCCCCCACAGGTTATGGACCAGCAGCACTTCCACCCCTTCCCTGGTGTGGGCCAAGGCGGTATCCAGCACGTTTTCCGCCTCGCCGGCCAGCAAAATCAGCCCCTGGTTTTCCGCCAGCAGCGGCCCGTATTCCGTCACCGTTGCCGGGGTGGCGCTGATGGGTACGCAGATCACCACCACCTCTACCTGGTGGATCATCTCTTCGGGCCGCAACGCGCTGTTCCGGCCGGTGATCATCGTTTCGTAGCCTTCGCTCTGCAAGCGCTCGGCGAACCAGAGACTCATCTCACCGCTGCCGATAAAACCAAAGGTCTTGATGCGCTTGACCCTCATGTCCACCCTGGGGAAGCTGCCCAGCACCCTTACCGAGCCTGGCTCTTCGATGATTTGATGCTCGATGCGCTCGATGGCCGCACGAACCCGCTCGTCAGAAAGATGCCCCTCGAATTCGATAAAAAATTGCAGCTTCTGGCTCTGGGGGTCGGTTTCCGTCTGCAGGTCGATGAGGTTGATGCTGCGTTTGGTGAACTCATGTAAAATGTCCGCCAGGATGCCGACCCGGTCCTTGATGGGGGTGGTAATCATGGTTGTTGCATCGTAACCGGTGCGGAGGGCCGGGGTCGAGCCAAGCACCGCGTAGCGGGTCCGATTATGGGGGACGATCTCCCTGGCGCGGATGGCCAAACCGTAAGTGCGCAAGGCTTCCTCCGACTCGATGACCCCATGGCCGGCAAGGCCTTTGGCCTTGATTTCGCGCACCGCACCATCCAGATCATGCACAGAGGTAAGAGTTGCCTCCGGGTAAGCGCTGGTGATGTAATCCTCGCATTGCCGCAGTACCCCGCTCTTGCCAAGGAGCATGGTAATGGGTTCGTTGGCGGAGATGGTCCCCAGGGAAAGATTGATGGGCAGAACGATATTGCCCATCCAGAAGCCCTTGTCCAAACCTTTGACCAACCGGCTGTATTCCTTTACTTGCCCTTCGCGAGTATTGTAAACCGGCGCCAGAGCCAGATCGGCCTCCCCGGCGGCAAAGGCCTTGAATACCGCGACCAGATTGGGGAATAGCCTGATTGTCGCCTCGGGGCTGTACTGGCGGGCAGCCTGCCAGGCGTGGGAGCCTTCCGGGCCGATGGTGGCTATGGAAACCATATGAAGGCCTTATCAGTTTGTGAGGTTACGATTTTGCCCATCCTTGAATCGGGGGTCAATTGGGCCAGAGCAGCTTGCTGAATATCCAGCCGGTGGTGCCGTCCGCATGTTGGACCTTGACCCAGTCTCCTTTGGTAGTCAGGAGCTTGAACACTACGCCGTGTTTGACATCTGCAACGGTTTCATGATCTGTTCCCGCTCCCCCCCGCAGGTTGGCGCTGTCAACCTTGACAATGACGGTTTTCTCTTTGTTGATTAGTTCAGTGAAAATCCAGCCTTTATCCCCTTCGAAGTCTTCCACCTGAGCCCATTTCCCCTTGCGGGTGCTGACCTTAAGCGGAAAATCCTTGAATACCGTCCAGAGGATTTCCTTATTTGTATCAGGGCCTGAGCGAATATTGACCCCATCTTTCAGGACGCTGACGTATTCCGTCGCGGTGATGCTGGCCTTTTTCGAAGTCGTTTTGGCGGTGGATTTTTTGGAGGAAGTCTTGGTAGAATCCTTTTTTGGGGCGGCGTTGGCGCTGACTCCGAGCGTCAGGAGAAAGGCGCCCGCAAGACAGCAGAGCAGAGATGGTCGGAAAAGGGGATGTTTTTTGGCCATGATAGAAAAACTCCTGGAAAAATTGGAGAATAATATGGTCCGCACAACGCATGGAAGTGCTGAACAGGTCTGAGGTCGGCACCCAGCCAAGGTAGCATTTTCACTCCGGCAAGTCAACCGTCTCCAAATCCCTTTTGCTTTCCGGCAGAAGGCCGGCGCTTGGCTACAGGCGGTATTTGCGAATGCTGATCGGGCCGTACCAGGCAACGGCGCTCTCCCCGGTGTTGTCGGTGTCGGTCATGATGGCGATGGCGCCCACCCTGGGAGGCTCGGTCTTGAAATATTTTTTGAAATCCGCATAGATGTTGCGTTCTTCGTTCAGCCACTGACCGGCGCGCTCGTTGCCGCTCTCCACCGCGATCATCATGGCGTTGGCGGTGAAGGCGTTCGGTAGGGCCTCGCCCTTGGGCAGCTTGTTGGCCCAGATATAGTTGAGCGCTTTGGTGTTCCAGAACAAAAGGGAGGGGAAAACCACGTAGACCCTGGCCGCATAATCGTCCCCCGCCTTGGTGCGTTCGTCCCCCTTGGCGATGGTGCGCTCGATCTTCCAGCTCCAGCGAAGGAGCGGCTGTTCTTTTGCCTCATAGGCAATCTTGAAAAAAAGACCGGAGGCAGCCGCAGTGCTGGTCGCCTTAATGGAGGGGTTTTTGCCATCGTGTTCGACTGCATAATTGGTCTGGCCGACAAAGTACTTCGCTTCCCAGCCCGGCCCCAAGCCTTTTTTATAGTCGTCCAGGATCTGCTCCCTCGGGCTGGAGCCTGCGGCCGAGAGGGTGATGCCAAGAAAGGCTGCGGCGGTCAGGAGTCGGTTAAGGTATCTGGGCATGGTCAATGGTCCGCTCTTCCGTTCCGGCAACAAGATAGATCAAAAACTCCCGGTTGCCCTTGGGGCCAAGAATCGGGGAGGGGCTGACGCCAATCGGGACAAGACCAAGCTGGTCGGCAAATTCCCTGATTTCGTCGATCACCTTCTCGTGGAGGTCGCGGTCGCGGACAACCCCGCCCGTGCCGAGCTGACCGCGGCCGACCTCGAACTGCGGCTTGATCAGGGCCAGCATCCGGATTGCTCCCGGGAAAAAAACCAGCAACGGCGGCAGCAGTGTTTTGAGGGAAATGAAAGAAGCATCAATCACCGCCAGATCCAAGGGGTCGGCAAGATCGCCGGGTTTCAGATTTCTGGCGTTGGTTCTCTCCATAACCGTCACCCGCGGATCCTGGCGCAGTTTCCAGGCCAGCTGACCATAGCCGACATCAATTGCATATACCTTGGCGGCGCCACGCTGCAGCAGGCAGTCGGTGAAGCCGCCGGTGGAGGCGCCGATGTCGACGCAGACGAAGCCGACTGGGTCGATCTGGAAATGGTCCAGGCCAGCCGCCAGTTTGAGGCCGCCCCGGCTCACATAGGGGCAGGCTTTTCCCTTCAGCCGTATCTCGCACTCCTCGGCAAAGAGTGCGCCGACCTTGTCGGCCGGCTGGTCGTTTACCAGCACCTGGCCTGCGGCAATCAGGGCTTGGGCCTGCCGGATGGTAGGGGCGAATCCCTGAAGGAGGACAAGCTGGTCTAGTCTGGTCTTCATGATTTGCCGGGCAAGAGGCTGGGGTTAGACTCGGACGGTGTCGGCCTTGCGGATCATCTCGCAGAGTTCGTCGGCCATGGTGTTGATCAGCCCAGCGTCCCTGCCTTCCACCATTACCCGGATAACCGGTTCGGTTCCTGAGGGACGGACGAGGATTCGGCCATCCGTGCCCAATTTTTTTTCCAGGGTCTGGATCTTTTTATTAAAACCCGGGATGCGGGCGGTGTTGATCTTTTCAGCGGTCCGGACGTTCTTGAGCACCTGGGGAAAGCTTTCCATGATGGTGGCCAGCTCCGACAGGGGTCTGCGCTTTTTGATCATCACCGCCAGCAGCTGGAGCGCGGCGAGGATGCCGTCGCCGGTGGTGTTGTGCTCCAAAAACACCAGGTGCCCGGATTGCTCACCGCCGAAGTTGTAGCCGGATCGGCGCATCTCTTCCACCACGTAGCGGTCGCCGACCTGGGTGCGGACCATGGCCCCGCCCATTTGCTGCATGGCGATCTCCAAGCCGAGGTTGCTCATCACCGTGGCCACCAGGGTTTTCTTCTTCAGTTTTTTGCGGCTGAGCAGATCGGCGGCGCAGATGGCCATGATATGGTCGCCGTCCACGATGTTGCCGTGTTCGTCCGCTACGATGATCCGGTCGCCATCGCCGTCCAAGGCGATGCCGATGTCCGCCCCGAGTTCCCGAACCTTGGCGGCCATGTGTTCCGGGTGCAGGGCGCCGCAATCGCGGTTGATGTTGGTGCCGTCCGGCTCCGCCGACAGGGTGGTGACGGTGGCCCCCAGTTCCTCGAAAACGTGGGGGGCTATCCCGTAAGTGGCGCCGTTAGCGCAGTCCAGCACGATGTGGAAGGCATCCAGGGTGTATTTCTGGGGGAAGGTATTTTTTAAGGAGACGATGTAGCGGCCCTTGGCGTCATCAATCCGGGTGGCGCGCCCCACTTCCTCGGCCACCGGTCGCAAGGCCGACATCTTCTCGGAGAATACCAGGTTCTCGATTTCAAGCTCCAGCTCGTCCTTGAGCTTGAAGCCGTTTCTGGCGAAGATCTTGATGCCGTTGTCCTGGAAGGGGTTGTGGGAGGCGGAGATTACCACCCCGGCGTCGGCCCGCATGCTGGTAGTTATGAAGGCGATGCCCGGAGTAGGAAGCGGCCCGACCAGGAGGATATCCACCCCCATGGAGCAGATGCCGGCGGCCAGGGCATTTTCGAGCATGTAGCAGGAAAGACGGGTATCCTTGCCGATGACGATCCGGTGGCCGTGCCGCATGTCCCTGACCAGAAAGGCGAGGGCGCGGCCTATCTGCATGGCGATTTCGGTGGTCATGGGATAGATGTTCGCCACCCCCCGGACCCCATCGGTGCCGAATAGTTTTTTCATGGTGTTCCTGTTTTTTCGCGAATCACCACATTGGCGGTGACCACGGTCTCGCCCATTAGTTCGAGCAGCGCGGGACGCAGTACCAGGGGAACCTGGATGGCTGTCGTCTCTTTCAGACCGCTGATATTAATGGCTTTTGCGGTCAGGAATTTTTCGTGGCCCAAAATAGCCTTGGGGCCGGAAATCTTGATGGTCTGGGGTTCGAAAATAACCTCCACCCTCTCATGGCCGTTGGCCGGGGTACCTATGACCTTGGCCTGGACCGGCAGTTCCATTTCGACCAGTTCGTCGAGGAGCAGGGTAATGTGGCTGGGCTGGATGCGGGAGATGGTGATGCCCCGCGGAAACGGGATCGTTTCTGGTTCGTTGCGGATGACAATGGTGCCTGGGGTGGCTTTGTCAAGGTTGACGGTTCTTGTGATCCGCTGGCGGTTGAGGCTGCCGATCAGGCCGCGGGGGCCGCTGACCGTAGCTTCCAGCTGTTTCTTGAACTGGTTGGCGATGATCAGCTCTTTGGGCAGATTGACAATTTCCACCGGAATGAAGACCGTGGTGTCAATCTTGTCCTCTCCTACCACGAAATACCAGAGGAGAAGCGCAAAGATCAGGGAAAGGAGCTTCAGTCCCCAATTGTTCGGCCAGTTGAGGAGGTTTGGGATGGGCAAGCGCCGGATTATTTGTTTAACCAGTTTTTCCATAGCAGTGGGGTTGGATTTTCCTTGGGGGCAAAGATTGAGTCAAGTCGTCTTCTGAGGGCATCTTCGTCGAGATCAGAGGTTATGGCCCCATGCTGGACCAGGGATATCTTCTGGGTTTCTTCCGAGATCACGATGATCACCGCATCGGTTTCTTCGGAAAGGCCGATGGCGGCCCGATGGCGGGTGCCAAGCTGTTTGCTGATGTAAGGGTTCCTGGTGAGGGGGAGCAGGGCTCCGGCCGAATGGATCCGGCCATTATGAATGATTACCGCTCCATCATGCAGGGGGGCGGTGGTCTGGAAAATGCTGACCAGTAATTGTCTGCTGACGATGGCATCCAGGCTGTGGGCCGCCTCGATGTAGTCATTGAGTCCGGTTTCCCGTTCGATGACGATTAGGCCGCCGATCTTGCGCTGGGCCATTTGCTGCGCTGCCCTGACAATTTCGAGCAGAATGTGGATCATGTTTTCCTGCGGTTTGGAAAAGGTGGTTTGTCCGACCTGGGTGAGGGCCCGCCGGATATCCCGCTGAAAAATGATGATGATGATTAGGAAAATCGAGCTTAAAAAGGTTCCCAGCAGCCAGTACAGAGTCAGGAATTCGAACTCTCTGGCGGCAAAATAGAGGACGATGAGGACAGCAATGCCAACCAGCATTTGGACGGCGCGGGTTCCCCGGATCAGCAACATGATACGATAAATGATGAACGAAACGATCAAGATATCGAATATGTCTTGCCAGCGGAGTGATTGGGCAAATTCCAGCATCGTGGTTTTGGTTCCGTAATAAAAAAATGGGGTAACTATCCAACTCAAGGCCGGAAAAGAACAAAAACAACCCAAGCCGTAACTATCCAGCAGTGCCGTTCACCCAAAGGGCATAAGTTTCGTTTGGGCAGGCAAGCTGCCCAACTCAGCTATAGCTGCTAGGCAGAAGCCTGCGAAGTGTGCTGGTGCCCATGAGCAGGCTGATAACAACGCAGATGCGGTGCTGCTGGATAGTTACAAAATAGGATGGAATCGTTGAGCATATCTGCATCTATAAGGTAAACGAAAAGCAGGGCCAGAGGCAAGGGGCATGAGTGAATTTTTTAAAAAAAATTAAGGAGATCTGGCATGGCACGGCGCAAAAAGATTTGTGTTTTACACAGGGGTGGCGCGTTTCTGAAGTTTCCGGATGGACACTAACTGAATGGTTATGGAGATATCTCAGTATTGCAGCGGTTCTTTTAAAATATCGAAACATACGACCCAGTTGTTGCTTGACAAGGCCGGAGAATTGATTTAACTTCACAAAATTTTCCAGCATATTTCTGTCCGTGTTCCCGGAAAACGGTAGCCGTGCAGAAAACCTGCCAGCCGGGAAACGGCGCGGGCAGAGTGTTTGATTCAATCAACAATACAGCAAACAGGAGTTGAGAATTGGCTAATCATAAATCCGCCGAGAAAAGGAATCGTCAGAACCAGTTGCAACGGCTTCGTAATCGCTCCAACAAGAGCAAGATGAAGGGCGTTGTAAAGAAAGTTCTTGAAGCCGTTGAGCTGAAAGCCGGGGATCAGGCGCAGGAAGCACTGAAGTTGGCGATCCCCATTATTGAGAAAACAGCGGTGAAAGGTTCCATCCACAAGAAGAATGCCTCCCGCAAGGTTTCCCGTTTGACCAAGCGGGTAAATGCTTTGTTGGCCGCAGTGTAATCAGGCGATAGCCGAAACGGCTGGAGTCCTGATGCGGTTGTTCTCCCGAGGGAGAAGGCTTTGTCCGGGACTCTCCGATTGGCCATCCGGGTTGCGTCGCCTCTTCCGCCATGCGCAGGATCAGACCTGTTATGATGAAGAGTGTTTTGCGGTAAAAAAATAAAAAGCCATGGGACGCTATTGTTCCATGGCTTTTTTTATGAGTTGAGGAGCCATCATGTTCCGACCTTCCCTGCAGGAGTTTGAACACCTGGCGGTCGATGCCGGTCTGGTGCCGATCTATCGGGAAATTATCGCCGATCTCGATACGCCGCTGACCATCTTTGCCAAGGTGTCGGGCGGGGAGTCGCACGCCTTTCTTTTTGAAAGCCTTGAGGGCGGGGAGAAATGGGGGAGGTATTCCTTTATCGGCTTTAACCCCATCGTTACCTTTGCCAGCTGCGGCACCCGGATCACCATCATCCGGGAGGGAATGGCGGAAGAGCAGGAGGGCGACCCGCTTGCCGCCTTGCAAAGTCTGCTGAAATCTTTTAATGCCTGCAATGCGGAGATGGCCTGCGACCCGGAGCTGCTGCCGCGTTTTTTCGGCGGGGCCGTTGGTTTTTTGGGTTACGACATGGTCCGTTTCATGGAGCGGCTGCCCGAGCGCAATCCGCCCCTGGCCGAGTTTCCCGAAAGCGCTTTTATGGTGCCGCGAACCGTCTTGATCTACGACAACCTCAGGCAAGTGCTCACCGTGGTCAATCTGGTGCAGACCTCTGGTGCCGGGAGGCAAACGCTGGATATCCCGGCCTTGTACGCAAAAGCGCAGGCCGAGATCGAGGAGATCATCCTCCGTCTCCAGGCACCCATGCCCACGGAGTATCTCGGTGGCGCAGGCTTAAAGGCCGCCACGCCCCACGCCTTCACTGCCAACATGAGCGAGGCGGCTTTTGAGAAAATGGTGGAGGCGGCTAAGGAGTATATCCAGGCCGGCGACATCATCCAGGTTGTGCTGTCACAACGCTTTCACACCAAAACAGCGCTGGAGCCCTTCAAGCTTTACCGCGCCCTGCGCCATATCAACCCCAGCCCCTACCTTTTTTATCTCAAGCTCGGAGATCTGGTCCAGATCGGTTCTTCCCCGGAGATCCTGGTCCGCCTGGAACAGGAGGATATCGAGCTGCGCCCCATTGCCGGGACGAGAAAGCGTGGCAAAACCCCGGAAGAGGACGCGACCCTGGAGCAGGAACTGCTGGCCGATCCCAAGGAGCGGGCCGAACATCTGATGCTCGTCGATCTGGGCCGCAACGATGTGGGGCGCGTTGCCCGCTATGGCTCGGTGGAGGTTCGCGATCTGCTGGTGGTTGAGCGTTACAGTCATGTCATGCATCTGGTTTCCGGGGTGCATGGCACCCTGGCCCCTGGCAGGGATCAATTCGACGTCCTGCGCGCCTGCTTTCCCGCAGGTACGGTGAGCGGGGCTCCCAAGATCCGGGCCATGGAGATCATCGAAGAGCTTGAACCGGAGCGGCGCGGCCCCTATGCCGGCTCGGTCGGCTATTTCGGCTTTTCCGGGAATATGGATTTTTGCATCACCATTCGGACCTTTGTCATGCAGGGCGACGATCTCTGGGTGCAGGCCGGGGCGGGAATTGTCGCCGATTCGGTGCCCGCCCTGGAGTATCAGGAAACCATCAACAAATCCATGGGGCTGCGGCGGGCGGTGGAGCTGGCGGAAAAAGAATTTTAGAAGCCGTTGCGAAATAAGTGTTTTTTTTGTCCATTTCGTTACGGCTTCTTATGCCGATCACGATATTTCAAGGTTACAGTTTTTTTGAACAACGGCTTAGGCAACCGGCTTGCTCCGGCGGAGCGCGAGAAAGAATATGATCGTTATTATCGACAACTACGACTCCTTTACCTACAACATCGTCCAGACCCTTGGGGGAATGGGCGCCGAGATGAAGATCTTTCGCAACGACGAGGTGGATCTTGCCTTTCTCGCCGCGCTGGCGCCCGACCGGCTGCTGATCTCGCCTGGCCCCTGTTCGCCGGCCCAGGCAGGCATCTCCATCGAAGCGATCCGTTTTTTCAGCACCCGGATTCCGGTGCTGGGCGTCTGTCTGGGGCATCAGTCCCTGGGCGAGGCCTTTGGCGGACAAACGGTGCGGGCCGGGCGGCTGATGCACGGCAAGACCAGCCCCATCAGCCACGACGGTCTAGGGGTGTTCACCGGCCTTCCCAACCCCTTCGAGGCCATGCGCTATCATTCCCTGGTGGTGCAGGAATCCGACCTGCCCGGTTGTCTGCTGGTCTCGGCGCGTTCAGACCAGGGCGAGCTCATGGGGCTAAGACATCGGAGCCTGCCGGTGGAAGGGGTGCAATTTCATCCCGAATCCATCATGACCCCGGCAGGGGTGCAGTTGCTGAAGAATTTTCTTGATCCGGACTACCCGGAAATCCTTGCCAGGCAACGCCGGGAGATGCCGTCATGATGAAAGCGGCCATTGGCAAAGTGGTGGCGGGTACCGATCTTAGCGAAGCGGAGATGATCGGGGTGATGGAAACCATCATGGGCGGCGAAGCCACCCAGGCCCAGATCGGCGCTTTTATCACCGCCCTGCGGATCAAGGGCGAAACCGTGGACGAGATCACCGGCGCGGCCAGGGTGATGCGGGCCAAGGCCACCAGGGTCGAGGCGGGCGCGGAGGGCGGGATTCTCGTCGATACCTGCGGCACCGGGGGCGACGCCTCCGGGACCTTCAATGTTTCCACCACCACGGCCTTTGTCGTGGCCGCTGCGGGGGTGCCGGTGGCCAAGCACGGCAACCGCTCCGTCTCCAGCCATTGCGGCAGCGCCGATGTGCTGGAGGCTCTGGGGGTGGACTTAAGCTTGAGCCCGGAGCAGATAGGCCAATGCATCAGGGAGATCGGCATCGGTTTCATGTTTGCCCCAGCCCTGCATGGGGCGATGAAGCATGCCATCGGCCCGCGCCGCGAAATCGGCATCCGGACGATCTTTAATATCTTAGGCCCCCTGACCAACCCGGCCGGAGCCAATGTTCAGGTCATGGGGGTGTATGATCCCTCCCTCACCGAAACCCTGGCAAGGGTGCTGGGGCGGCTTGGCACCAAGCGCGCTCTGGTGGTCTGCGGCGAGGGCAATCTCGACGAGATCACCATTACCGGGGCGACCAAAGTGGCCGACTGGGCCAACGGCGAACTGACAACCTACCGCATCCATCCCTCGGAGCTGGGTATGGCTACGGCCTCCCTGGCCGAGATCAAAGGTGGGACAACCGCGGCCGAGGCGGCGGTGCAGCTGCGCCTGGTGTTGGGCGGCGAGGCCGGGCCCTGTCTCGACATGGTTCTGCTCAATGCCGGCGCCGCCCTGATGGCGGCCGGACGCACCGCTGATCTTGCCGCCGGCGTGGCTCTGGCCCGGGAGGTGGTGGCCAGCGGCGCGGCGCTCAACAAGGTGGAGGCGCTCATCGCCTTTTCCCGCTCGGTGCGGAAATGATCCTCGACACCATCGTCGCCCGAAAAAAAGAAGAGGTTGCAGCCCTCAAGGCCCGAGGCCTTGTTGCACCCGAACTGGAGATTGAGCCGCCACGCGGCTTTATCCGGGCGCTTATCGACTTTGTCGGCGTGGCCGTCATCGCTGAGGCCAAGAAGGCCTCGCCCTCCAAGGGGGTGATCCGGGCCGACTTCGATCCGGTGGCCATCGCCCGCAGCTATCAGGCCGGTGGGGCTCAAGCCTTGTCGGTGCTGACCGATGTGGATTTTTTCCAGGGCTCGCTCGCCTATCTCACCGCAGTGCGGGCGGCGGTCGCTCTGCCGGTGTTGCGCAAGGATTTTATCATCGATCCGTTGCAGATCAGGGAGGCGCGGGTTTACGGCGCCGATGCTATTCTCCTGATTGCCGCCATTTTGGAGACTTCCCAGATCCAGGATTATCAGGCCCTGGCCTTGGAGCTGGGCATGGATGCCCTGGTGGAGGTGCATGACGAGGCGGAGGTCGAAAAGGCTGTGGCTGCGGGCAGCCTGCTGATCGGGGTCAACAACCGCGATCTCCGCGATTTTTCCATGGATCTGAATACCACCTTTCGCCTCCAGAAGATGATTCCGGTGGAAATCCCCTTGGTGAGCGAATCAGGAATTCGTGATCATCGGGACATGGTACGGCTGGCGGCGCATGGAGTAAAGGCGGCCTTGGTGGGGGAGACCCTGATGCGGGCCGCGGACCCGGCTGAGGCCCTGCGGACGTTGGCGGGTAGAGAGCAAGGATGAAAAAGATGATTGGGCGAACGCGGATCAAGATATGCGGGATGCGAGAGCGCACGGAGGTCGCCGCAGTGGTGGCCGCCGGAGTGGACGCGATCGGCCTGATCTTTGCCGGGCAAAGCCCCCGGTACATTGAGCCGGAGCGGGCTCGGGAAATTGTCGCCAGCCTGCCGCCCTTTGTTGATGCGGTGGGGGTTTTTGTCGATCAGCCGCTTGATGAGGTGAACGAGATTGCCCGCTACTGCGGTCTGACCATGGTTCAGCTGCACGGGTCAGAGACCCCCGACTATTGCGCGGCAATCGCCTGCCGGGTGCTGAAGGCTTTTCGGGTGAAGGACTCCCTGAGCACGGATGACCTGGCGCCCTATGCCGGAAAGGTTGCCGCCTTTTTGTTTGACACCTTTCAGGAGAAGCTTGCCGGTGGCACCGGGCAGACCTTTGCCTGGAGTCTGCTGAAAAAACTGTCGCCTGTAAGTCCGGTTGTTCTGGCGGGTGGCCTCACCCCTGAGAATGTGGGTGAGGCGATTCGGCAGGCGCGTCCCTTTGCCGTGGATCTGAATTCCGGGGTGGAGTTTGCTCCCGGTCGCAAGGATATTGATAAGGTAAGGGCAGCCATTGCCCAGGTAGCGGCGGTGGATGCTGCTGTATCTCGTTTGTCAGCCGACAGTTGAGAGACGCATGCCCAGTTCCTGAGGCCACCTCGGCTTGGGCTTCCATCGCCCTAGAGATGCGCCTGAATTGAAGTTTAGTCTCAACAGATGCCATGTTGATATTCCGCAATACTCATGAGTTCGCTCGATGTCGAAGGAGCCGTATAACGTAAAGTTGAGGGGCGCCGCGATTTTGCGGTGTCCCGCTCGAACGCTGGGTTAGAACTCTTCACTTTGGGCGCTCCGAAAATCTGAACCACGCGACATTCAGGAATGACTGAGGGACGATGTAAAACACTCTCGCATTTGTTTCGTATGTGGTCTTGATATAAAGATGTTCGTTCAGCTTATAGATCGTGCTGTGCCGTATCGTGTGACCCTCATTCGGCAATTTATCGAGAACGTCACCTGATCGTTTGAGAGTTGTGATCGTGAGTCCGTCCTTTCCACATGACAATTTATCTTTAGTGAAAGATCTCGACGCGACTACTTTTTCATCAATCGAGTATCTGACAGTTACGGATTTATCGGGATCAATCGAGATTGTGAATACCCGCGACTTTACCTTTTTGTCTTCCGAGCGAACGTCTTGAGCGGGTAGGCCAAATACAATCCAAGCTGCCTCGCGGGTTCCGCCGTATTTAGATCCTAATGGAGAACCAGGATTCTCCTCTCGCTCCCATCGCCAAATATTCGGATCAACAAAAGTACCTTGGACTTCAACGCAAGTGTCTGACATGCCAGAGAGCTTTGGCCAATCTGATGGATAAATCTGCACATGTTCCGTAGAGAAGACGCCAGCATTGGCGAGAGGAGAGAGCAATCCGACGAGTAGCACCAAGAGTTTCATGAGAGTTCTAACCAGTAAGGAAAATAAGTGGGGCCAGAAAATAAGTGGGGCCAGGTCTGGAAAATCAGCTTTTCCTGCCGCCATGATCTGCACCTATGGGGACTTTGTCACGCATTATGCAAAAATCCCCTCTGATGCAATCAGGGCAACGCACAAAAAAAGCCGCTCACGGGCAGATCATCTCCCGAAGCGGCTTGCGTTTTCCTGGTTGTTGACGGCTGTTAGCGATACTCGGTCCCGGCATGCCTTTCCCCCACGATGGCATTTATCTGAACAGCGAGGAGGCCAGCTTAAACAACAGGGCAGGGATTGACAAGCATAAAGTTGTTAGAAAAAAAGTCAGCTACCCAACGGCAAAGCCGGTGACTCAGGGAACAGCCAGAGGACGTTCTTGATTAATTGGGTTATGGGTGCCACTTCGGCATGGGAATGTTCACTTGGAGATGAAATCTGTTTGGCCGAACACGCAGGCAGGTCGCGGGGTACTCTCGCTAACCCGATCTTCGTCTCCAGATGGCGCTCAAATCGCGGGCGTCGTGGACAAAAACAAGGATAAATACGTGATCGGTCGTATGCCGATAGATAAGGCGGTAGTTTTTGACGAAAAGTTCGCGGATCGTCTGGTCCTCACATTCAGGCACCACTCTGCCGCGTTCGGCAAAATTGCCAAGGGAACGGGAGGCGGCCCTTGCCTCTCGGACAAGGGATGAGGCGTAATATGGAGAGTCCTTGGGCGATGAATTCGGCAGCCTCGGCCAAATCCTCCATGGCGGTGGCGGTCCATCTTACGATTCGAACCACTGGGCCATCCTTTTGTCGAACCCTTCCGCGGAGAAAGTATTCCCGGCTTCGATGTCATTGAGACCGTGATCTATCTTCTGGCGGATATAGAGGTGATACTGGATGTCCTCAATCGTGGCGTCATTCGGTAATTGATCCAGAATAAGCTTCACTTCTTCTTTGGCGGCCAGCATCGGCAAACCTCTTGCGGCACATGGTGTGACCCGATAAAACGGGCCGGAACACGGACGATATCATTCTTTAAAGACCTTCAACGGGGAAACCACTTTCTTTTTATCGGGGGTTCAATTGTATTATGAACATTAATGCCCCACAAGGCCCGGAGCAATGAGGAAACGGGGAACGCCTAATACTTAATTCCCAGACAAGATGGTATTGGCCGATATTTACCCGAGTTACTTGGCTCGTGTGTCCTTCAGCCATCGAAGGATTTTTGTTCACGGTCTTCCCAGTATCGGGGGTCTTGCCTGAGATGCATGACAGCGCCGACAATGATACTTTCGGCGCG
>MGTD01000064.1 GCA_001799285.1 Deltaproteobacteria bacterium RIFOXYD12_FULL_56_24 | reverse complement strand
AAGAAGGACTTCGTTTCGCGATTCGTGAAGGCGGCCGTACCGTGGGCGCCGGCGTTATTAATAAAATTATCGAATAAGATGGAGTGAGTATGATTCAGACACAGAAAATTCGCATCAGGCTGAAGGGTTACGACCATAAGCTTATCGATCAATCAACCTCTGAGATTGTAGATACGGCAAAGCGTACTGGTGCAACTGTTGCTGGGCCAATTCCTCTGCCAACCAGCATCAATAAGTTTTGTGTGTTGCGCTCGCCGCACGTGGATAAAAAGTCTCGTGAACAGTTTGAAATGCGCACCCATCGGCGATTGCTGGACATTCTTGAGCCAACGCAACAGACTATTGACGCGCTTATGAAGCTTGAGCTTTCTGCCGGTGTTGATGTGGAAATAAAGCTTTAGGATTATGAAACGGTTGTGCCGGGTAACGGCACAGTTGAAGTTAGAGAAGAAAAAGACAGGTAGGAACAATGCCTAAAAAATTAGGATTACTGGGGAAGAAGATTGGTATGACCCGGATCTATTCCGAAAATGGTTCTGCTCTTGCAGTAACGGTTATTGAAACTGGACCCTGTGTGGTGCTGCAGAAAAAATCCGTTGCCAAAGAAGGGTATGATGCCATTCAGGTAGGTTTTGGCTCTAAGAAAGAATCTCGGATGAACAAGCCTGAGACCGGCCATGCCAAGGCTTCTGGAAAAGGCGGGTTTTATCACATTAAAGAGTTCCGGGTTGCAGATTCCGACCAGTTTGAAGTAGGTCAGACAATATTGGTATCTGATCTTTTTAAGGTTGGTGACATAATAGATGTGAGCGGGGCTGTTAAAGGTCGTGGCTTTCAGGGTGTTATCAGAAGGCACGGCTTTAAGGGGGGGCCCTCAGGCCATGGTTCTATGTTCCATCGAGCTCCTGGCTCAGTTGGTTGTAGCGCCTGGCCGAGCCGGGTTATTAAAGGGAAAAAAATGCCTGGGCATATGGGCACGAATATGATCACCAAGAAAAGTGTGACCATTATGGATATCCGGCCTGAGCAAAATGTGCTTGTCGTCAAAGGTGGCGTGCCTGGCGCAAAGCAGGGTTTGCTGCATATCTACACAAAATAATGAGTCTTAGTTACCTTAAGATTTGTTTTGGGGGTGCCGGAAATGGCGGTTACTGAAATATACAATGTTGATAATGTGAAAGTGGGTGATCTTGAGTTGAATGACAACTTGTTTGCCGTTCCAGTCAATCCTCATATTATTCATGAAATTGTGAGAATGCAGCGCGCGGCTCGCAGGGCGGGCACAGCCTGTACAAAAACGCGTACAGAGGTGCGCGGTGGCGGAAAGAAGCCCTGGAAGCAGAAAGGTACCGGTCGTGCCCGGGCCGGCAGTACTACATCCCCTCTCTGGCGTGGTGGTGGTGTGGTTTTTGGCCCTAAGCCCCGCGATTATTCTTTTAAGTTGCCGAAAAAGGTTAAAAAGCTCGGCCTCCGCATGGCTTTGAGTTCACGTTTCAGTGATAAGCTGGTGCTGGTTCTTGATAATTTTAAAATTGATGAAATCAAGACCAAAAGGTTTATTGGGGTTATGAACACCCTGAATATAGAAAATGCTTTGATCGTGGTGCCTGAGCGCGATGATCATCTTGAGCGTTCGTCTCGCAATGTGCAGGGTTTTAAGGTTATCCCGACGGCAGGGCTCAATGTTTATGATATTTTGCTCCATAAGCACATTGTTTTACTGCAGCCTTGCATTGGCCAACTGGAAGAGAGGTTGTTGTCATGAAAGATATGTATAACATTATCAAGAAGCCCTGTTTGACAGAAAAGGCTCTTGGGTTGCAGGAGATTAACAATCAGGTTGTGGTCAAGGTTGATCCCCGCGCCAATAAAATTGAGATTAAAGACGCAGTTGAGAAGTTATTCAGCGTCAAGGTCGCCAAGGTGCGAACCGCAAATATGCACGGCAAGAAAAAACGTGTAGGCAAGAATTTCGGACAGCAGTCTGACTGGAAGAAGGCCATTGTTACCCTTGAAGAAGGAAATAAGATTGATTTCCTGGAAAAGATTTAAGGGATGTTTCGTCGGCAAGAGTTGAAATTTTTTGTTACGAATACGTTTAAATATTATCGGGGTTTGAAATGGCATTAAAGACCTATAAACCTACATCACCGGGTAGAAGATCACTAGTTACAGTTGTCAATCCCGAGTTGTCAAAGGATAAACCGCAGAAGTCGTTAGTTTGCCCCCTTAGCAAGACCGGGGGACGGAATAACAACGGTCGCGTAACATCCAGGCATATTGGTGGAGGTCATAAACGGAAATATCGGCTGATCGATTTCAAGCGGGAAAAAGTCGATATTCCTGCAAAAGTTGCGGCCATTGAATATGACCCGAACCGTTCCGCTAATTTGGCTTTGCTGAATTATGTCGATGGTGAAAAGTGTTATATCCTTTCCCCCCTTGGCATCAAGATCGGCGATACAGTTGTCGCCGGAGATACTGTCGATATCAAACCAGGGAACTGTTTGCCCATGGGCAACATGCCTCTTGGCAGCATTATCCATAATCTTGAGATGAAAATTGGCAAGGGTGCGCAACTTGTGAGAAGTGCAGGTGTGTCCGCACAACTTATGGCCAAGGAGGGGGACTATGTTACGGTAAAATTACCCTCTGGCGAGGTTCGCAAGTTTCATCGGAAATGCCGTGCCTGTATTGGCCAGGTTGGAAATAACGAACATGAAAGCCAGAAGCTTGGCAAGGCTGGGCGCAGTCGCTGGAAAGGGAACCGTCCCAAGGTCCGTGGCGTTGCCATGAATCCGATTGATCATCCAATGGGTGGTGGTGAAGGCAAAAGCTCCGGCGGTCGCCATCCTTGTACCCCGTGGGGTGTTCCCACCAAGGGTTATAAAACACGTGGCAAGAAGTCATCCGACAAATTTATTGTTAAGAAAAGATCATAATTAGGGGGTTACAAGTGGGACGTTCAGTTAAAAAAGGTCCATTTGTAGATGACCATTTGATGGCAAAGGTCATGAAGGCCAAAGACGAGGGCTCCAGAAAGGTTATTCAGACCTGGTCCCGCCGTTCTGATGTAATTCCGGACATGGTTGGGCTTACCTTTGCTGTGCATAATGGCAAAAAGTTCATTCCAGTTTTCGTGACCGAAAATATGGTAGGGCATAAGCTCGGCGAGTTTTCGCCGACTCGTACCTTCCATGGTCACGCAGCGGACAGGAAGAAAAAGAAATAAAAGCTGCTAATTCGGGCACGGTTGTCAGGTAAAGAAAGGAGTTCATTCGATGGAAGCAAAAGCGCTTGCTCGTTATATAAGGATTTCGCCGCAAAAGGCCAGGCTGGTTGCGGATTTGGTGCGCGGGAAAAATGTTGATTTTGCAATAAACGCCCTGCGTTTTTTGCCTAAAAAAGGCGCCCGTCTGCTGAAAAAAGTAATTGAATCTGCGGTGGCCAATGCCAGTCAGAACGAAAGTATCGATGTCGATACACTGTATGTAAAGTCTATTTTTATAGACGGTGGGCCCATGTTGAAAAGAACCATGCCGAGGGCTCAGGGGCGTGCGAACAGAATTCTTAAAAGAACTAGCCATATTACTGTTGTTTTGGATGAGCAATAATTGAATACGGAAGCAAGAAGGTATTCGTTTGTCCTTTGAGTTGCATATTAATGAGAATGGAGGAAGGTTTTGGGCCAGAAAGTTAATCCGATAGGTTTACGACTGAATATTATACGTACCTGGGACTCCATTTGGTACGCCGACAAGGATTATGCCAAAAAATTTCTTGAGGATCAGAGCATTAGGAAGTTTCTCAAAAAGCGGCTCTTTCATGCTGGCATTTCCAAAATTCAGATAGCCAGAACCGGCGATAAACTTCGGATTAAGCTCCATACGGCCCGACCCGGCATTGTTATTGGGAAAAAAGGGACCGAGATCGAAGTTCTTAAAGCTGAAATTGATAAGTTGACGGGCAAAGAGTGCGTCCTTGATATTCAGGAAGTTCGACGTCCTGAGGCAGATGCCCAGCTGGTTGCTGAAAATATCGCTTTGCAATTGGAAAGACGGGTAGCCTTCCGTCGTGCCATGAAGAAGTCAGTAAATATGGCCTTGAAGTTCGGGGCCAAAGGTGTTAAGATTGCGTGTTCAGGCCGGTTGGGTGGCGCGGAAATTGCCCGGCAGGAATGGGTGCGGGAGGGGCGTGTTCCTCTGCATACCCTTCGTGCCGATGTGGATTATGGTATTGCAGAGGCGAATACTACCTATGGCAAAATCGGCGTTAAGGTTTGGATCTTCAAGGGTGAAGTTCTGAGTGCTGCCGACCAGATTGCCGAATAACTCTTTGTCGAGTGAAACGGCTTTAAAAAAGTCAGTCACAGATAGGATATACAGATGTTAAGTCCAAAAAAAGTAAAACATAGAAAGATGTTTAAGGGCCGCCTGACTGGTGCAGCGTATCGCGGGTCTGGATTCTCTTTCGGTGAATATGCCCTTAAGGCTGTTGGCTGTGGCAAGATGACCGCCCAGCAGATTGAGGCCGCTCGTATTGCAATCAATAGAAAGATTAAAAGAACCGGGCAGCTGTGGATCCGTGTTTTTCCGGATAAGCCAATTACCAAGAAGCCTGCGGAAACCAGAATGGGAAAGGGCAAGGGTAGTCCTGAATATTGGGTCGCTCAAGTAAAGCCAGGGCGCATCCTGTATGAGTTAGCCGGGGTTGATGACGATTTAGCCCGCGAAGCCTTGCGTTTGGCCGCCAACAAACTACCTTTTCCGACTAAAGTGATTTATGTGGGGACAACTTTATGAAGATGAAGGATATACGTGAACTTGGTAAAGATGCGCTTCTTGTTAAGGTAAGGGAATTGTCGGAAGAACATTTCAGGATGAAATTCCAACACGGAATCCGCCCCTTGGAGAATACGGCTAAACTGCGTCAGTTGCGCAAAGAAATTGCTCGGATGCAAACCGCTCTTACTGAACATACTTCGTAGCAGCTGCTTTCTGGCCAAGATTACTGGTGTTTTTAGTACTTGTGTCAATTGATAACCCTATTTGGGTAGGATACATTCATGGTTGATGAAAATTCGAATAAAAAGAAAAGGGTTGGATTTGTTGTCAGCACCAAGATGGACAAAAGTGCTATCGTACAGACCGAGCGCCTTGTTCCCCATAAACTGTATGGGAAATTCATGCGTCAGCATGCTAAATGCATGGTCCATGATCCTGAAAATACCTGCAGCGTCGGCGACAGGGTTCTGATTGAAGAGTGCCGCCCGATGAGCAAGAATAAGCGGTGGCGGATTATGGAAGTCATAGAGAAAGCCGTATAGTTTGCGGTTTTTGATAACTAGGTACCCCAGCGGTTTGCTTGGTACTTGTAAAGTGTTTTGCGGTTGGTGAAGAGATGATACAAACAGAAACCGTACTTAATGTAGCAGATAATTCAGGCGCCAAGAAGGTTCTTTGTATAAGAGTCTTGGGAGGAACTAGGCGTCGGTATGCCTCTGTTGGTGATGTTATTGTTGTCACCGTCAAAGAGGCGATCCCGAACGCGAAAGTTAAGAAAGGCGATGTTCTTCGCGCAGTCGTGGTAAGGACCGTTAAAGAGATTCGTCGCACGGATGATACGATTGTTCGGTTTGATGATAATTCCGCTGTGTTGTTGGCAAATTCAGGGGAACCGATTGGAAGCCGCATTTTTGGGCCTGTTGCGAGGGAGTTGCGTCCGAAGGGCTATATGAAAATTATTTCCTTGGCTCCGGAAGTTCTGTAACTGCGGTTGAAACGAAGATCTGGATATTCAAAGAGTTCCTGTCCGAATTCTCCGGACGGTTGAGAGGCTGAAGTTATGAGAGCAAAAACGCATCTGAAAGTAAATGATCAGGTTGAGGTGATCGCCGGCAAGGACAAAGGTCGGGTCGGCAAGGTCATTAAGGTCAACGCGACCGATGGTAAAGCCATCGTTGAAAAGATCAACATGATAAAGCGGCACACGAAGCCTAGTCAAACGAACCAGCAGGGCGGAATTATCGAGAAGGAAGCGGCAATTGATGCTTCCAACCTGATGGTGATTTGTCCTAAATGTTCAAAGACTTCAAGGGTAGGCAAAAAAATACTGGAAGATGGATCTAAGGTTCGCATTTGCAAGAAGTGTACTGAATCTGTAGAGGCGAAAGCCTAATAGATCCTGATTTTTTTTGGAGGCAAGAATGGCCGGGGTAAAAGAGATATATCAGGGTGAGTGTGTCCCGCAGCTTATGCAGGAATTCGGCTACCAGAACATCATGCAGGTGCCGAAGATCACCAAGATCGTGCTGAATATGGGTTTGGGTGAAGCGGTGCAGAACCCAAAGATTATTGACAGTGCGGTTCAGGAGCTGACCATGATTGCTGGGCAGAAGGCTGTCGTTACCAAAGCGAAGAAATCCATTGCCGGATTTAAGTTGCGTGCCGGGGTGCCCATTGGTTGTCGGGTAACACTTCGCGGCGACCGGATGTATGATTTCTTTGCTAAGCTTATTCACATTGCTTTGCCGCGAGTCCGGGATTTTCGCGGGTTATCCTTTAAAGCGTTTGATGGGCGTGGGAATTATGCCTTGGGCATTAAGGAACATATTATTTTCCCTGAAATTGATTACGATAAAATCGATAAAATCAAGGGACTCAATATTGCGATTACGACTACCGCCGAGTCAGATGACGAAGGCCGGTTTCTTTTGAAAGTAATGGGAATGCCCTTCAGGAAATAGCACAGGGTAAGGAGGAAGAAGTTGGCTAAAAAGTCTTTGATAGCAAAGTGCAAGCGGACCCCTAAGTTTCCAGTAAGGGCTTATAACCGTTGCGGGTTGTGCGGAAGGTCGAAAGCTTATTATCGGAAATTTGGGGTATGCCGTATCTGTTTTAGGAGCTTGGCTAACCGTGGTGAAATTACCGGCGTCACCAAATCAAGCTGGTGAGCGGGGTATGATCGCTGTAGATCAGTTAACTTTTTGTTTTAAAAAACATCATAGGGAGCAAGCACTATGTGCATGACTGACCCCCTGGCTGATATGCTGACCAGGATAAGAAATGCCGGCATGGTCAAGTTTGAGACTGTTGAAATGCCGCTTTCGAAAGTGAAAACTGGTGTTGCCGCTATCCTGAAAAAGGAAGGTTTCATCAATGACTTTCAGGTTCTTGATACGGACACGCAAGGTGTTTTGCGTATTGAAATGAAATACGATCAGAACAACGAGCGGATTATCACCAACCTGAAGCGGGTCAGCAAGCCAGGGCGCCGCATTTATGTGAAGCATGACCAGATTCCCAAGGTGATGAGTGGCCTTGGTATCGCGATTATCTCGACTTCCAAAGGAATTTTTACGGATAAAGAAGCCCGGGCCATGAAGATTGGCGGAGAGCTTCTCTGTGAAGTTTGGTAGATCGATTCTGTAATTGCTAACTATTGAGTATTTCGTAACAAGTGGAGAGTCGCCATGTCTAGGATTGGCAATCAACCTATCCCTGTTCCTAAAGGGGTTAAGCTTGATATAAATGGAACGTACGTTAAGGTCGCTGGCCCCAAAGGGACGCTGGAGCGCATTATCCGCCCTGAGATTGGTTTGCAGGAAGAAGGCGACCATCTGGTTGTTGTGCGGAAGGATAACAGTAAAAGGACCAGAGCCTTTTCTGGTCTAACCAGGACCTTAGTCAGCAACATGATTATTGGGGTGGATAAGGGTTTCCAGAAAAAGTTATCCATTGAAGGGGTTGGTTACCGGGCCGAGGTTAAAGGCGCTGTTTTGAACCTGAGCGTAGGTTATTCAAATCCGGTGGCGTTCGATCTTCCTACAGGTGTTACTGCTGAGGTCGACAAAGCAAACAATGTCACCTTGGATTGTATTGATAAAGAGTTGCTTGGTGAAACTGCCGCCAAAATCCGGGCTGTTCGTCCTCCCGAGCCCTATAAGGGTAAAGGGATTCGTTACACGGATGAATACATCGCTCGGAAGGCTGGCAAGTCTGCTTCTAAGAAGTAGAGGGGTTGCGTAATTTCCGCTGCTTGCAAGAGATAATCCGTTGTAACAAAATGATATTGTCGTCCGGAAGGGCAAAACGGCATAAGGAGCCGTAACAAAAGGGGCAAGAAAATAAATTTTTTTGTTATTAACGGCTCCTAAATATTTATAAGGCAAAACAATGGGTAAGACAAATCCGAAAGAAATTGCTCGTGAAAAACGGGTTAAGCGGATCAGGAAAAATATTACCGGGACTCCCGAGAGACCTCGCTTGCGTGTTTTTAAAAGTGCAAAGCATATCTATTGCCAGATTATAGATGATGTTGCCGGGAACACCCTGGTTGCCATGTCCACCGTAGATAAAGGAATGGTCGCCGCTGAAATCAAGGGGAAGGCCGAGAAGGCGCGGCAAGTCGGATTGAAAATCGCTGAACTTGCCAAAGTTAAAGGTATTGGCAAGGTGGTTTTCGACCGGGGCGGCTATCTTTATCATGGTCGGGTCAAGGCGTTGTCGGATGGAGCTCGAGAAGGCGGTCTTGATTTTTAGTTGGTTTTATTCGTAAAAAAAATCCTTATCCCTGTAAAAAATTCCAAAGCAATTTGGGGGTGAATCTTGGCAGATTTCAATAAGAACACAAGTGGCGACGAGTTTATTGAAAAGATCGTTCATATCAACAGAACTGCAAAAGTAGTCAAGGGTGGACGTCGTTTCAGTTTCAGCGCCATTGTGGTTGTCGGTGATGGGAAAGGAAAAGTCGGTTGCGGTCTTGGCAAAGCCAATCAGGTTCCTGAGGCAATCAGGAAGGGAGTTGAGCAGGCTCGTAAGGATATGAAAAGTGTTTCCATAACCAACATGAGCATACCGCACGAAGTTTTTGGGAAATTTGGCGCTGGAAATGTAATGTTGAAGCCTGCAGTGGAAGGAACTGGTGTTATTGCCGGCGGGGCTGTCCGCGCCGTGCTTGAAGCGGCGGGGGTTCATAATATTCTGACCAAGTGTATCGGCTCTCATAATCCGCATAATCTGGTCAAGGCCACCATGGACGGTTTGCGGAGGTTGCGTACTCCGCAGCAGATTGCGTCTAGCCGTGGAAAATCAGTCGAGGAAATTTCGGCCTGAACAGTTTGTTCCCCCTAGGTTATATATGCGAGTATTTGCAGGGGATTGATCCAGGTTTGAATTGTGTGCTGAAAACAGCATGACATTAATGAAGAGTTAATAGGTATCGAAATGGCAAATCAGCTCAAAGTAACCCTGAAAAAGAGCAAGATCGGAAGCACTGAGAAAATACGTGCAACGTTGATCGGCCTGGGGCTGACAAAGATCAATAAAACTGTTGTTCGGCAGGATACTCCTGAAATTCGGGGGATGATTAAAAAAGTCGAACATCTGGTTGAGGTGGAGGATTAATTTATGTTGACCTTAAGCAATTTATCGCCGCAGCCAGGTTCGAGAAAGCCGAGAAAGAGAATAGGCCGGGGGCTTGGTTCCGGTCATGGTAAGACGGCAACCCGTGGTCACAAGGGACACAAGGCCCGTTCTGGCGGCGGCATCAAGATTGGCTTTGAAGGCGGGCAGATGCCTCTTCAGCGTCGGTTGCCAAAGCGCGGCTTTAATAATATCTTCAAGAAAGTATATACCATTATTAATATCCAGGAACTTGAGCGGTTTGCCGCGGACTCCAGGGTTGACAGGCAGGCCTTGATCGCGGCCGGTCTTGTTTCCAAGAATGACAAGCTGGTGAAGATTCTTGGCAATGGTGAGTTGCAGCATGCGCTAACCGTTGCTGTCGACAAGGTAAGCAGTTCTGCGCGTCAGAAGATAGAAGCTGTCGGTGGCAAAGTTGAGGAATAAATAGATGCGTGCTGGGGTTCAGAATGCTGCAAATATCCCGGAATTAAGACGCCGGATTTTATTTACGGTGATAATGCTCGCCGTCTACCGAGCCGGAGTGCAGATCCCAACGCCAGGCATCAACGGTGAAGCGCTGAATCAATTTTTTCAAAAAAGCGCCGGATCTCTTTTTGACATGTTCAACATGTTTTCCGGTGGGGCTTTGGAAAATTTTTCCATCTTTGCCCTGGGTATCATGCCGTACATCAGCGCTTCGATCATCTTTCAGTTGTTGACCGTGGTCGTTCCCCAGCTTGAGGCCCTCTCAAAAGAGGGCGAGGCTGGTCGCCGCAAAATCACCCAGTACACCCGTTATGCCACGGTAGTGTTAAGCGTTGTTCAGGGGTTGTTCATCAGTATTGGCCTGGAAAGCATGACCGCGCCTGGAACCGGAGAAATGGTGGTCATTGTCTCTGGTTGGCATTTTCGCTTGATGACCATGCTGACCCTGACTTCCGGCACCGCTTTTATTATGTGGCTTGGCGAACAGATGACCGAACGTGGTATCGGCAACGGTATTTCCATGATCATTTTTGCTGGTATCGTGGCGAGAATGCCTGCTGCTCTTGTGAATACCTTTAAAATGGCCAGCGCTGGTGAAATTGCCTATATCATGTTGCCAGTTTTGTTGGTCATGATTGCGGCGGTAATCGCTTTTGTTATATTTTTTGAAACGGCGCAACGGCGGATTCCCATTCAGTATGCGAAGCGGATGGTCGGGCGGCAAATGTACGGGGGGCAGCAATCACACCTCCCTCTTAAAATTAATATGTCCGGGGTCATCCCACCGATTTTTGCCTCTTCCATCATGATGTTTCCCGCCACCATCGGACAGTTTATCCAGGTTGACTGGGTGCAGAAGATGAGTGCTGCTCTCAGTTGGGGAAGTTTGCCGCATACCTTGATGTTTATCGGTTTTATCGTGTTTTTCTGCTTTTTCTATACGGCTGTCACTTTTAACCCAGTTGACATTGCGGAAAATTTGAAAAAACATGGCGGGTTTGTTCCGGGGATCAGGCCAGGGAAGAAAACCTCAGATTTTATTGACAAAATTGTTGTGCGGATAACAGTGATCGGTGCTGCCTATATCAGTGTTATCTGTGTGCTTCCTACCATCTTGATTAATAAGCTGAATGTGCCCTTTTATTTTGGTGGCACCGCCCTGCTGATTGTTGTCGGGGTGGCGATTGATACCATAGCGCAGATTGAGTCCCATACGGTTATGCGCAACTATGATGGTTTTATGAAGTCAGGTGGCTTCAAGGGCCGTTGATAGCGTTTTTGTGACATGACCATGGCAATTATTCTCAAGTCCCCTCGAGAAATTGAGCTATTGCTGGAGGCGAACCAGATTGTTGCCAAGACCTTGGCTCTGCTTACCGAGAGGATTGAGGTCGGCTGCACAACCCTATTTCTGGATTCACTGGCAGAAAAATATTGTCGTGATTGTGGCGCCGAACCAGCCTTTAAAGGATATCGCGGTTTCCCTGGCAGTCTGTGTGTTTCCATCAATGAACAGGTGGTGCACGGGATTCCATCCAAGAAGGTTGTTGTTCGGGATGGCGACATAGTCAGTATAGATTTTGGCGTTAAATATAAGGGCTATTACGGCGATGCCGCGGTAAGCATTCCTGTCGGGAAGGTTGCTGCGGAATGGCTTTCCTTGTTGGAAGTGACGCGGGCGGCACTTTATAGAGGGATTGACCAGGCAGTTCCCGGGAATCGCATAAACGATATATCCAAAGCTGTGCAGGAACATGTGGAAAAGCACGGCTTTTCGGTTGTCCGGCAGTTTGTAGGTCATGGCATTGGTAGCCAGCTCCATGAGGCTCCGGAAATACCAAATTATGCCAGGGTTGAGCGGACATCCAAGATTATGCCTGGTATGGTTCTTGCCATAGAGCCCATGGTTAATCTTGGCACACATGCGGTTGATGTGTTGCGGGACGGATGGACGGTTGTAACCAGGGATAGGAAAGTCTCGGCGCATTTTGAGCATTCAATTGCCGTAACAGACGGTGAGCCCATAATTTTGAGCGAGTTGTCTGGGTAGCTTTTTTTGTCTTTATGAAAAAAAATAAGGCAAAAAAAATTAAATAAGGTAATATCCTCTGCTTTCTGTCTGCCAGATTTAGGGTTTGGATTTAGTCAGGAAGAAGTGCGTTGCCGAGATAAGGGTTTTATGTCCAAAGAAGAAGCCATTCAGGTTGAAGGAACCATCGTTGAACCTCTCCCCAATGCAATGTTCAGGGTTGAGCTCGACAATGGCCATCGGATATTAGCCCATATTTCTGGAAAGATGAGGATGCATTTTATCAAGATTCTCCCGGGAGATCGTGTCACTGTTGAGTTGTCTCCTTATGATCTCACACGGGGTAGAGTGACATTCAGGGCAAAGAAAAAGTAAAATATTTTTTGCCGCATAACAAAAGGGTTGCGTAATGAAAGTAAGATCTTCTGTGAAAAAAATTTGTAGTGACTGCCGGGTATTCAAACGAAAAGGCGTCTTGCGTGTTTCATGTAAGATAAAAAAGCACAAACAGCGGCAGGGATAATTTTTTAATTTATTTTGACTAGCAAGGGAGGCATGCCTTGGCACGTTTAGCTGGTGTTGATTTACCAAGAAATAAGCATATGGTTATTGCTTTAACCTATATCCATGGGATCGGCAGGACTTCTGCCCGCAAAATCCTGGATTTGGTCGGTTTGCCGCATACAACGAGCAGCGATGATTTATCTGAAAGTGATGTTACCAACATTAGAAAAATCATGGATGATCAGTTTGTTGTTGAAGGCGATCGTCGACGGGAAGTGGCCATGGATGTTAAACGGTTGACGGATGCCGGATGTTATCGAGGCATCCGTCACAGGAAAGGGCTGCCTTGTCGAGGACAGCGTACCAAGACCAATGCCAGGACCAGAAAAGGTCCGAGACGGTCAGCAATTAAAAGTAAAAAGTAGATATTAAGCCGTAGTAAATAAATAACTGTAACATTCTCATATCGAAAGCGGCATAAGTGGCCGTAATAAAACAGACAAGAATGTAATGATTATTTTTTAACGGCCCCTAAATAATCATTCTGGATTGTTTATAGGAGTTATAATGGCTAGTCCGAAAGCGAGTCGTCCGAAACGCAAGGAAAAGAAGAACGTACCCGAGGGAATATGTTTTATTCACTCCACTTTCAACAATACCCTTGTTACTTTTGCGGACAGGCAGGGGAATGTAATATCCTGGTCTAGTGCCGGGTGTTTGGGCTTTAAGGGGTCACGGAAAAGCACCCCTTTTGCAGCGCAAAACACGGTTGATGCCGCAGCGAAAAAAGCGCAGGAACATGGCATGCGCAAAGTCGAGGTCAGGGTAAATGGCCCTGGGCCGGGGCGTGAATCTGCTATTCGGGCTTTGCAGACGAACGGCTTTGATGTGAGCGTTATCCGTGATGTGACCCCTGTGCCGCATAATGGCTGCAAGCCTCCCAAGCGAAGAAGGGTGTAGTGGAGCAGGGCGGGTCGCAGAGTGTTTGTTAATTAAAGTATGATTTAGTGAGATTGAGTGGAGGTCCAAATTGGCCAGATATAGAGGCGCGGAATGCCGGCAGTGTCGGCGCGAAAAACTCAAGTTGTTTTTGAAGGGTGACAGATGCTATTCAGATAAGTGTGCTTTTGAAAGGCGTTCTTTCCCACCAGGACAGCATGGCCAAGCTAGGGTGCGCAAGGTTTCTGACTATTCCATTCAGTTGCGGGAAAAGCAAAAAGTCCGTCGCATGTATGGTATGCTGGAAGGCCAATTTCATAAATATTTTGAAATAGCCGAGCGAATTAAGGGTGTTACCGGTGAAAATCTGTTGATGCTTTTGGAAAGCAGACTTGACAACGTGATTTATCGCCTTGGTTATGCAAATTCTCGTAATCAGGGACGGCAGCTGGTGCGGCACGATCATATTCAGGTAAACGGCAGGAAAGTGAACATCCCCTCCTTCCGGGTTTCCGTGAATGACGTCATTACCTTGAAAGAAAAAAGCCGGAAGGTTGCCGTCATCAATGAGAGCCTTGAGGCTGTTGTGCGCCGTGGTGTGCCAAGCTGGTTGGAGCTTGATAAGGAAAACTACAAGGGAACTGTAAAAGCATTGCCGGTTCGGCAGGAAATCACCATGCCGATTCAGGAGCAGTTGATTGTAGAGCTTTACTCCAAATAAGCCGTTGTTCAAAAATAACTATAACATTTAAAGATCGTGATCGGCATAAGGGGCCGTAACGAAATGGTCTGAAATGTAGAGGTTATTTCTTGACGGCCCCTAATTAGCCAACCGTGGAGCAATAGGAAACCATGACACTTGAGTCTGATCCGTTTTACAGAAATTGGCATGAGCTTATCATTCCTGAAAGACTGGAAGTAGACCAGGACAGCCATACAAAAAGTTCCGGGAAATTTATCTGTCAGCCATTGGAGCGAGGATTTGCCACGACGATCGGGAATTCCCTGCGCAGGATATTGTTGTCCTCCATTCAGGGCGCGGCTATTACATCGGTAAAAATTGATGGCGCTCTTCATGAGCTGTCAACCATTCCCGGGGTTAAGGAGGATGTGACCCAGATCATCCTCAACCTTAAAGAAGTGCGCTTAAAGTTGAATACTCCCGACTCACAGACCGTCAGGATCGAAAAGAACAAGCTTGGCCCTGTTACCGCCGGAGATATTATCTCTTCTGGCGGCAAGGTGGAGGTGATGAATCCTGATAAGGAGATTTGTACCATCACCGGCGAGGGTGTGTTTAAGGCGGAGTTTGAGGTGAAATGGGGTAAAGGCTACGTTACCGCTGAGAAAAACAAGGCTGAGGAGCAGGTGATCGGGGTAATTCCCATCGATGCAATCTTCACTCCCATTGTTAATGTTAAGTCTATTGTCAGTCAGGCACGTGTCGGCCAGCAGACCGATTATGATAAGTTGATTCTGGAAATCACCACCGATGGCAGCGTACGGCCGGAAGATGCTTTGGCCTATGCCGCCAAAATAATGAAAGAGCAGTTGCAGGTTTTTATCGCTTTTGATGAGAAATCTGTTGAACCAGTCATTGATGAGACACGGGTAGACCTGCGGTCGCCTGTAAATGAGAATTTATATCGCAGCGTAGAAGATCTTGAGCTTTCAGTTCGTTCAGCAAATTGTCTGCGTAATGCGGATATTCGTCACATCGGCGAGCTGGTGCAGAAATCAGAGGCTGAGATGCTGAAGACCAAAAACTTTGGCCGCAAATCTCTAAATGAGATCAAGCAGTTGCTGTCCGAAATGGAGCTTTCGCTGGGCATGAAATTAGATGGCTGGGAGCCTCCTATCGTATCAGACAAGGTGCCTGAAGAGCAGTCATAAATCCGGGAAGAGGGTAGTTATGAGACATAGAAAAGCAGGCAAGAGACTTGGCAGGACAACCTCTCACCGTCAGGCCATGGTTCGTAATATGGTGACCTCTCTGATTGAGCATGAGAGGATTGTTACAACCACCCCAAAAGCCAAGGAAGTTCGTAAAGTGGCGGATCAAATGATTACCTTGGCCAAGCGTGGCGATCTTCACGCGCGGCGTCAGGCCTTATCTTTCATGCAGGACAAGAAGGTTGTGGCCAAGCTGTTTGATGTCCTCAAGGATGAGTACATGACCAGGAACGGCGGGTATACCAGGATTATCAGAACTGGCAATCGCCTGGGTGATGCGGCCGAGATGGCTATTCTGGAGCTGGTGAATTATAGTGAAGTTAAAGGGGTAAAAGAGGATAATTAATATATTAAGCCTTTAGTGAAGAATTCAAGCTGGTTTGAGCTTATTGTTCAAACCAGCTTTTTTTATGCACTAGGAGGCCTTCTAGGTTGGTCATCGTCATCTGACACTTTTCTTTTTTGGGGCTCCCCTCAGGCATTGACAGCGCTTTTTTGAAATGGTACATAACTGACGGACTTAGGGAGGAATGGCCGAGTGGTTTAAGGCGGCGGTCTTGAAAACCGTTGTACGCAAGTACCGTGGGTTCGAATCCTACTTCCTCCGCCAACAACAAGCGAATGAAAATTGTGGAGAGCTGACCGAGTAGGCCGAAGGTGCTCGCCTGCTAAGCGAGTGTAGGACCAAAAGTTCTACCGAGGGTTCGAATCCCTCGCTCTCCGCCATTTAGTAGTCCGGTAACGTCCGGAGATGTCCTGAACCCCGCTTCCCGAAAGGAAAGCGGGGTTTTTTTATTGTCCAGGGTGACAGATCAGGTCCATTTTGCCCAGACCGATTTCCCCCAAGGCTTTCATCTCCACCTGTCTGTCATTTGAGACAGACCACGTTTTATGTAGCGAAGAAAGCCTGTCTGGTAGTTGCAAATCAAGCGAAGAAAGGGGATGGTAAATTGCGCCAGAAAAACTGACATATGCGCCATTTTATCTTGACAGGGAAATATAGGATGCCACCAGCAAGCCTTTTTGGCAGTCCTTTAATAAGCCCCTTGCTTAGAGACAGAACGGCGCTTTCGGGCCCGGCCATTTGGTGAGTTGCAACTCCTTCCAGCGCTGGTCGGTGGTATGGAGGATGGTTTCTATTTCCTGGCCCGGAATAGGTTTCCAGAAGAGGAAGCCCTGACCGCTGGAACAGCCGTTGTCGAGCAGGAAATAGCGATGTATTTCATGCTCGATCCCTTCCGCCACCGTTTCCAACCCCAGAGAGTAGGCCAGAGCGATGACGCTGCGGACAATGGCCTCGTCGTCCTGGTCGCGGCCGATATCGCGGATAAATGAGCGATCGATTTTCAGGGTGTCGATGGGAAAGCGACGCAGGTAGGTAAGCGAGGAGTAGCCGGTGCCGAAATCGTCAAGGGCGATGTGCACCCCCATTTCCTTGAGGCGGGCCAAAGCCCAAGAGGCTCCCTCGGTTTCCTGAAGGACAGTGGTTTCGGTGATTTCCAGCTCAAGCATGGCAGGGTTGAGCTTCCAGTTTTTCAGGGCCATGGCGACCTGGTCCACCAGTCGTTGGGGAGCGGCCAGCTGCCGCACCGAAAGATTGATGGCCACCCGGAATGGCGGTTTGGTCAAGGGGGCCAGGCGGGCGGCCAGGGAGCACGCCTCGTTAAGCACCCATTCGCTGAGCGGCAGGATGATCCCGGTTGCTTCCTCAGCCACCGGAATAAAGCGGTCCGGGCTGATGATCTCGCCATTATGACGCCAGCGCAAGAGGGCCTCGATCCCGACGATCCGGCCGGCACAAAGATTGACCTTGGGCTGGTAAAGAAGGAAGAATTCTCCTCGTTGCATGGCGTGGCGGAGGGACTGTTCCATCTTGGCCCGTTCCTGGGCACGGGCGTGAATTTCGGCGGAATAAAACTGGTAGTTGTGGCGGCCTTTGTCTTTGGCGTTGTACATGGCGGCATCGGCATGTTTGACCAGCTCATCCAGAGTGACGCCATCTTGGGGAGCAATGGCGATGCCGATACTGGTAGTGATGGTCAGCAACTGTTCGTGAATTTCGACCGGTTCGGCCAGAGTGCTGATAATCTGTTCCGCCACCTTGGTCGCGCCCTTGGCCGCCTGTTCGGTGGTGTCGTAGTCGGCCAGGAGCATGATGAACTCGTCCCCGCCCAGGCGGGCCAGGGTGTCGCTGGCCCGTACCGCCCGGCCCAGGCGCTGGGCCACCTGCTGGAGCAGAATGTCTCCGGCGGCATGGCCGTGATGATCGTTGATCGCCTTGAAACGATCCAGGTCGAGCATCAGCACCACCAGCGAAGTGTCATAGCGTTTGCTTTTGATCAGGGCCTGTTTCAGACGATCATAAAAAAGTACCCGGTTGGGCAGGCTGGTCAGGGAGTCAAAGTGGGCCATCCGCTCCAGTTCGCTTTCAGCCTGCTTCTTCTCGCTGATATCGCTGAAGATGCTGATGTAGTGGGTGATTTTGCCGGACTGGTTGCGCACCGCCGAAATGTGCAGCCATTCCGGGTAGATCTCGCCGTTTTTGCGCTTGTTCCATATCTCGCCCTGCCAACGTCCTTCGCTACTGATCGTCTGCCACATTATATTAAAGAAACTTTCGGGATGGCGGCCGGACTTGAGCACCCGCGGGGTTTTGCCCAGCACCTCTTCCTGCCGGTAGCCGGTGACCACCGTGAATGCGTGATTGACCCGCAGGATATAGCCTTCGGGATCGGTGATCACTATCCCTTCGGCACTGTGTTCAAAGACCTGGGCCGCCAATCCCAGCTCGGTTTCAAGCTTTTTCCGTTCCCTGAGATCGTTGACGATAAGCAGCAACTGGCTTTCGATCTGGAGAGCCGAGGGGCGGGAGGAGTGCCAGGCTACGGTGCGACCGGTGATTTCCACCCAAAAGTCCGTATCTTTTCCGTGACCCAGCCGCAATTCCATTCGTTTGCGGCTGGGATTATCGAAAAAGGCCGGGAACCGGGCCCGGAAAATTGCTACGTCGTCGGGATGGAGCAGGGAGGCGAAAGCGGTCTGGGGCAGGGAGATCTTTGGATTGATCTGGGCCATGTCCCGCAGGGTCTGGTTGGCCGAGTGGATCATCCCGGTCTGATCGACTGCGGCATAGCCAACCGGCGCTTCGTGAAAGAGGCGCATGAAGCGGTCGCGGGCCTCCTCTGCCTTGGCTTTAGCGGCTTCGGCCATTTGTTGGGAGTCGCGCAATTCCTCGTTCTGGATTTCCAGTTCGATTTGATGCACCCGCAGTTCGTGCAGGATGGCCTGCAGGTCGGAGGACGGCTGTTCGGCGGCCTTCTCTACCACCTGCTGTTTTTCAATGAGTTCTTCCGCCTGGCGGCGAAGGGTAGCGATGATGGGCCGAGGGTTTCCTCCCAGGTTGCTCATTTGTTTGCCGCCGTTGGTTTGAGGATGAAAACGACACCGGCTTCCGGGTCGCCAGGATCGACTAAAATTGTGGTCATGTGACAGGCGATATCCTTGCCGTTTTGTTGCCGCCACTTGACGGGGATGCTCTCCCGGCTGGCATTGAGGAGCAGGTCAGGGCAGGCAACTTTCTTGTTTTGTTGGGAAGCCATATCGCATATATCACGGCCGCGGATTGTATCGACATCATAGCCTAGCAGTTCGATCAGGCCGGTGTTGCCCCATTCGATGATGTTGTCCCTGGCCAATCCCACCGCCACCGGCACTAGTTGCAGGAATTCCCGGAACATCTTGTCCCGCCGGCTTACTTCCTGTTGCATGGTGTTCAGCAAATGGTGGGTTTCCTGAAGGCGGATCGCCTTTTCTTCCAGCATTCGGAGGGCAGATTTTTCCATATCCATCCCCCGGGTCATGCCAAGCATCCTGAACGGCTTCCCTTCGGCGTCGGTGAACACCTTGCCGCTCTCCTCCACATGGTGAATGCTGCCGTCCGGCCATATCACCCGGTGGATGAGACGATACGGACGTTGCCCCGCCAGGGCTGCCTTGACTTCCTTTTCGACCATCCCGCGGTCATCGGGATGGACGCAGCTGAGAAAATCATCGTAGGTTCCGCCGAAAGAGCCGGGAGCGAAGCCGAAAATTGGTTCAATGCTGGCGCTCCATTGCAGTTTGCCGCTCACCACGTCCAGGTCCCAGATCCCGAGGCCGACCGATTTGCTCAGGAAATCGGTCTGGGCCTGGTTCCAGCGCAGGGCTTCCTCGCCCTCCTTGGTGTGCTGAATATCGACTAAAAGTACCACCGCACCGGAATAGGAATTGTCGCCCACCCGGTACGGCATTACCCGCAGCAGGTGCCAGCGACCGGTGTTGTCCCTCACCTCGAGTTCTACCCGACGCTGTTTGAGGAGCACTTCGTCGACCAATCTTTCGATTTCGAGACCGGCGAAACGAGGGCTTTGGACCCTTAAAGGCCGATCCAGGTCAACCTCGCTGATCCCCAGCAAGGCGGTCAGGGGCGGGGAAATGCGCCGTACTTTTTTGTTTTCGTCCAGAAACATGATCGGCATTTCCAGGCTGTAGAGGAGATTATCGTAGTCGTTGTTGACCAGGGTCAGTTCATTGATCTTGCTCTGATATTCGGAGTTGACCGTAAACAGCTCCTCATTGACCGATTGTAATTCCTCGTTGGTGCTTTGCAGTTCTTCATTGCTGGCCAGCAGTTCCTCGTTGGTGGCCTGCAACTCCTCGTTGGAGGTTTCCAGCTCCTCGATGGTGGCCTGGAGGTTTTCCCTGGTAAACTGTAACTCCTGTTCGAGATCGCCGATCCGCTGCTCCGCTTCCTTGTCCAGATCGTAATGCTCCGTCTTGTCGTCCTGGACGGGACTGGGAACTTTGACCGCGGGGTTGATAATTATCGCCACCAGCGGATCCTGCCCTTTACGCTGGGGCAGGCGGCGCAGGCGCATGTTTACCAGCAGGATTTCGTTGCCGGCGGTCAGCCGGATATTGGAAAAGGCGACATCCTGCCCATGCTTGCATATCTTGAGCATGCCGGTGGTCAAGGGGATTATCAGTTCGTCGGCAATGCACTTGCTGAGATCGTTGACCGCTTTGCCGCTGGGAATGCGGAGGAATGGATGGGCGTCGCCCACCACGTGCAGCAGTTCCAGATGTTCGTTGCTCAGCAGGATCAAGGGCAGCAGGTCTTCGCTCAAGCCTTGAAGCAGACGGTCAAGAGCCCGCTCCTCCTCCTGGGCTCGCCAGATGCCGTTGCGCCGGCTTAAAGGGGTCAGGGGCCGTCCGGACTGGGGGGATGACATCATCGAATCCCGTATCATCCCGGTGATATGGCGCTTGCCGCGCGCTTCATATATCCGCCATTTTTGCTGCATAGGTCGGAAGTAGTCGCCCATTTCTCCGACCGTCTCGCTGGAGCCGAGGAAGAGCAACCCTTGCGCTTTAAGGGAAAAGTTGAAATATTCCATTACTTTGCGTTGCAGGACAGGTTGCAGGTAAATCAGCAGGTTGCGGCAACTGACCAAATCGATATTGGTAAAGGGGGGGTCCTTGATCAGATTGTGATGGGCGAACACGACCATCCCCCGGATCTGGCGGGAAATTTGCAGCTTTTCGCCCTGACGAAAAAAATATTTGTTCAGGATATGGTTCGGCATATCGCCGGCAATGCTGTCGGGATAGGCCCCAATGCTGGCGTGTTCGATCGCCTCCCGGTCAACATCGGTGGCAAAGATCCGCACGTTGCACGCCAATCCGCTCTCGTCGAGCACTTCCCGACAGGTAATGGCCAAGCTGTAGGCCTCTTCCCCGGTGGAGCAACCCGCCACCCATAACCGTACTTCCCGCTGGTTGCTGCGCTGGAAGAGTTCCGGCAGGAATTTTCCCCGCAATTCGTCAAAGGCTTCGGTGTCGCGGAAGAAGCTGGTTACGCCGATCAGCAGCTCCCGGTACAGGGCGGTAACTTCGGCAGGGTTTTCCTCCATAAAGGCGACATAGTCCCGCAACTCATGCACCTGGTGGATGCTCATCCGCCGTTCGATGCGGCGGACCATGGTGTTGGGTTTGTAAAAGGTGAAATCTACTCTTGATGACTCGCGCAAAAGGACAAAAATCCGCGCCAGGCCGTCCTCGTCGCTGGTAATGGTTTTGCCGTTTTTGCTTTTGTCGATGAAGGGGTGGATCGCATAGGACTGAATCTGCGGAGCCAGTTCCTGGGGCGGCAGGATAAAGTCGGCCAGACCGGTGGCGATGGCGCTTTTGGGCATGCCGTCGAAGCGGGCGGTTTCCGGGTCCTGGACCATAACCATGCCGCCAGCCCCCTTGATGGCGCTGATTCCTCGCGTGCCGTCGCTTCCGGTGCCGGAAAGGATCACCCCGATGCTTTTTTCCCCCTGATCATCGGCCAGGGAGCGGAAAAAAATATCGATGGGCAGGTTGATGCCCTGGTGTGGGCCGTGCCGGTGATCTTGGTCGCTTAGTATCAGCTTACCGTGGAAAATACGGAGGTTTTTCTGGGGGGTGATCAGGTAAACATGATTGGCCAGCACCTCCATCCCTTCTTCGGCCCGGCGCACCGGCATCCGGGTCCGTTTGGAGAGCAGTTCGGCCATCAGGCTTTTGTAGTCTGGAGAGAGGTGCTGGATAATGATCACGGCCAGGCCGCTGTCGGAAGGCATGGTTTCAAAGAAGGACTCGATCGCCTCCAAGCCGCCGGCTGAGGCCCCGATTCCTACATAATGACTCGGGGCAGAGGGCCGTTCTTCGGTGAGTTCCATGGTTAACGTTCTCCTGATTGCTGAGTCTTGGGTGGACGGACGAGGTAATTTTTTTCTCAGTCCGCAGGATTCGCCCAATATTTGATCGGCTGGCCAGACTCAAACATTTGCAAGAATAAAATATAAGCTAAAAAGATAATGATTACTATCAGAAAAGTGCCATTCTCGGGCATCTCCCAATATTTTCCGATGGGGAAGATTTAGGAAAAATGGATAGTTACTATTGCAAACCCACCAGGGTCGGGGTTGGCAGGCGGGGGATAGCGGGGGTTATGTTCGGTCTGTTTTTCTGTCGGCGGCTGCGGGCGTTCAGCGGGTAATCAGGATTCCGCCTATGAGGATCGGTGCTACCCCGGCCAATTGCCAGAAACCTGGCGTTTCGCCCAGCACCGGATAGGCGAAAAGCATGGTGAAGAGGGGCGAGAGAGCGGTCATGGCGCTGACCTTGGTAATCGGGAGACGATGCAGCCCCTCGATCCAGTAAATTTTGGAAAGCCCCATCAGGAAGAGGCCGTTGAGCAGGAGCAGCCACCAGGTGGCCTTCAGAGCGGCCTGACCCGGCAGGGGGGCGAACAGGCAGGCCAGGAGGAAAAGCACCGGCAGGCTGGTCAGGTTGCGGACAAAGAGGAGGGTGACAGCGCTCACCTGGGCGCGGGCTCGCTGTTGGTAATGGTTGGCGGCCGGGGCGAGCATGGCGGCCAGCAGCACCAGAAAGTCACCCCGGTTGAAGCCCGCCTCGTCGGGAAAAAGCACGAGCAGGGCGCCGGCGCTCATCAGCGCCACCCCGGCCAGGTGGGCCGGCTGCATTTGTTCGCCCTTGAACAGGTTAAAATAGCAGAAGGAGAAAAAAACCTGCAAAAAGAGGATCAGGGCGGCGTTGCCGGCGGTGGTGTAGGAAAGGCCGATGAAGAGGAGAATAAAAAGCAGCATGATGAACAGGGAGGCCCAGGCCAGGTCCGGCCATCCCCCCCGCTGGGCCAGTTCAGGCCAGAGGTGGCGTCGGGCCATGAGGCCGCTGAAAAAGATGGTGGAAAACATGATGGCGATCGCCATGGACCAGAGCGGGGCCAGATGACGATAGGTGAGCAGGGTGACGATGGGGAACCAGCCCCAGAGCAGTTCCTCGGCCAGCAGGAAGCCTTCGCCCCGGCGCTGTCTGTGGCGCAGGGCGGCAGGCTGTTCAGCTCCGCTGGTCTTTGGGGGGATGCTCAGCAAGCCCATATTCTTTTACTCCGAAAAGCGAAACATTCTTGTAACCATAAAAAAAGGGCCCTCGCGGCGGCGAGAGCCCTTGGATGGTCAAACGTCGGGGCCTGACCTTACAGCGGTTCCACGTTGGCCGCAGCAGGGCCTTTCTGGCCTTCGACAATCTCGAAGCGGACGCGTTCACCTTCCTGCAATGTCTTGAAACCACTCTTGTTGATTGCGGAGTAATGGACAAAAACATCTTTGCCGTTATCCTGGGCGATAAAGCCAAAACCTTTTGCTTCGTTAAACCACTTCACTGTGCCTTCAAACATGATATTCCTCCGTTCCTTGCTTGGAACCCTGACTTGAAACCCGCGGCATTCCGGCCCGTTAAAGGAAAACACCGCACAATAGCTACTATTTTTTTGATACCAAAAAGGATTTGGAATAGCAAATAAATTATTGAGGGATGCCACCAGCCTTTTTTAGCGCCACAAGCAGAGTGGTATGCTCTTCCGGAACAAAAGGGGTCAGAGCGTAGTCGCCGTAGGCAGCCTCCAGGCGAAAGCCCTGCTCGGTGAAAATTTCCAGCCATTGGGTAAACCCGTAACCAAGGATCTGATAGCTGTACTGCCAGTCCTCGTCGGGCTGCTCTTTGCGGAAGCGCAGGCGGTATCGTTCGGTGATTTCCATCAGGCAGGATGGCGGGGCGATGCTTTTCAGGATTTCCTTGATGACCTGCCCGCCGTCCGGGCGGTTGAAGATCCGGAACTGGAAGCGTTTTTTGCCTGCCAGGGCGCGGAGATTCTGGTCCGGGAGATAGAGTTGCAGAAGGAGGACGCCTTCCCGGGCAAGGAGGTGGCGGACTTGGCTGAGGCAGGTGCGCAGATCCTCCGGCCTGGTCAGGAGATTCAGGGTATTGTATGGGGCGATGATCGCCCCAAAGGTGGTGCGCAAAGCCAGGGCCGTCATGTCCATGCAGGCGTAACGCGGCCCGGCTGCTGTTGCCGCACGTGCTGCAACGGTAAGCATGGGGAGGGAGAGATCGATGCCGGTAAGCCGATGGCCGTCTGCTGCCAGGGATCGGCTGATCCTGCCGGTGCCGCAGCCCAGTTCCAGAATGGCGCAGGGCTCGGCGGGCAGGTGGTGGCGATAAAAAGGGAGATCCTCGCGGAAATCTCCCAGTTCGAGATCGTACAGGGCCGTGTACCGCGCATGATCATAGATGCGGCCGGTTCGGATATTCTGGGGCATGGAGTCTCGATTTAAAGAGCGGCGGAGCCCGGGGTGCGCGGAAAGGGAATCACCTCACGGATGTTGGCCATGCCGCTGACAAACTGGATGAGCCGTTCAAAGCCTAGGCCGAACCCGGCGTGGGGAACAGTGCCGTACCGCCGCAGATCGAGGTACCACTCATAATCCTTTTGGTTGAGGCCCAGCTCCGCAAGCCGGCTGATCAGCCGGTCGCAGCGTTCTTCCCGCTGGCTGCCGCCGATGATTTCGCCGATGCCCGGCACCAGAATGTCCATGGCGGCTACGGTGGCGTTGTCGTCATTGACCCGCATGTAGAAGGGCTTGATGGACTTGGGGTAGTCGCTGACGATCAGGGGCCGCTTGAAGACCTCCTCGCAGAGGTAGCGCTCGTGTTCCGACTGGAGATCCGTGCCCCAGGCCACCGGAAAAGCGAAGGCCTTGCCGCAGCTCTTGAGCCGGTCGATGGCCTCGCTGTAAGTGATCCGGGCGAAATCCTGCGCCAGCACCGCGGCCAGCCGGGCCTTGAGCCCTTTGTCCACGAAATTGCCGAAGAGCTCGATTTCCTCCGGGCAATGGTCCAGGGCGTACTGCACCAGGTATTTGATGAAGGCTTCCGCCATCCGCATGTCTTCGGCCAGATCGCAGAAGGCCATTTCCGGCTCGATCATCCAAAACTCGGCCAGATGTCTGCTGGTATGCGAGTTTTCCGCCCGGAAGGTGGGGCCGAAGGTGTAGACGCTGCCTAGGGCCAGGCAGTAGATCTCCGCCTCCAGCTGGCCGCTGACGGTGAGGCTCGCCTGGCGGCCGAAGAAATCCTTGCCGAAATCAGGGCGGTCGTCCTTGCGGGGGATATTATTTAGATCAAGGGTGGTGACGGTGAACATCTCACCCGCGCCTTCGCAGTCGCTGGTGGTGATGATCGGGGTATGGATGTATTGAAAGCCCTGCTCCTGAAAGAAGCGGTGTACTCCAAAAGACAGGGCGCTCCGCAGCCTGGCCACCGCCCCCAGGCTGTTGGTGCGCGGGCGCAGGTGCGTGATCTCCCGTAAAAACTCGAAGGAATGTCGTTTCTTTTGCAGGGGATAGGTCTCCGGGTCGGCCCAGCCGTAAACCTCGACCTCGGCGGCCTTGAGCTCCACCGCCTGGCCCTTGGCCGGCGAAGCGGCAAGCCCGCCGCTGATCCGCACCGAGCAGCCGGTGGTGAGGCGAAGGATCTCCTCTTCGTAGTGGGGCAGGCTTTCTTCGGCAATGACCTGGAGGTTGGCCACGCAGGAGCCGTCGTTGACCTCGAGAAAGGAAAACCCCTTGCTGTCGCGGCGGGTGCGGACCCAGCCGCGAATTTCCACGGTCTGGCTGAGGGGTTGCGTTTTAAGAAGCTGGGCGATGCGGAAATGTTGGTTCATGGGCATAAGTATCCGGCGGGTACGGCTGAACAGTTGCCGTTCTGGGTTTCTTTATCTTGATAGTTGCAAGAGTTCTTGAGAATTTTTCTAAGTATGGATAAATAGTGGTTCTTTGCAATACATTTTTCCAGGAACAAGGAAATACAGACCATGATTTTTGCGCGGAGAAGGAACCCATGGAATCCATGAGCGAGAAAGCGTACCGTCTGGCGCCGGAACAATGCGCCCTGTTGGTGGTGGACATCCAGGAGCGGATGATGCAGGCCATTCCCGCCAGGGACGAAGTGTTGAAAAATTCGGTGCTGCTGATGAAGGCAGCCAATATCCTCCAGATTCCCGTGCTTGCCACCACCCAGTATGCGACGCGGATCGGCGCCTTGCTCCCTGAGATTCAGGCCGAGCTGGGTGGGGTTGTGCCGCTCGACAAGCTGGAATTCGGCTGTTTTGATAATGGGGCCATAGCCGAGGCGGCGAAAAAATTGCCGCGAGCGATCAACACCATCGTGGTCTGCGGGGTGGAGGCCCATATCTGTATCTACCAGACGGTGCTGGGCGGCCTTTTGCAGGGCTACCGGATGTGGGTACCCGCCGATGGCGTGGCCTCGCGGACGGAGAAGAACTGCCAGACCGGACTTGTCCGGATCAGCGAGGCCGGCGGCATCGTCGCCAATACGGAGATGATCATCTACGAATGGCTGCACAAGGCAGGGACTCCGGTTTTCAAGGCTATTCTGCCTTTTATAAAATGATGGGCCGCCTCCATCTATTTTTCGGTCCTGCTTTTTGAAAAAAACATTCAGCGCCGTAAGATGGTTGCTTCTTTCCTGGAAAAACAGGTAGAACAGTGAAAATGGTTTTGGCGGAGAGGACGTCAAATAGCAAGGGAAGAGTAAACCATGATTGAACAGGAAAAAGTTGGCGAGGAGCGGCGTCAGGAGGAACGGGTCGCTAAGGATCTGTTTGTCCGTTTTACTCGTCTTGAAGATATTCAGGCCGATATTCCTTACCGGGAGGGGCAATTGCTGGATATCAGCGGGGGAGGGCTCTGTTTTTTGACGGAGGAAGCGCTGCCATTGGGCAGTCAGCTGGTGATGGCTCTGGAGTTTCCCGGCTGGCTTGCAGCGGCAGACGGTAAATGGATCGCCACCAAGGTAGAAGAGGACGTCGGGGTGTTGCGGGCGGTTGGCATGGTCTCCTGGGTGGCGATCAGCCGGAGCAGGCCGGAATACTATGAAACAGGGGTTAGTTTTTCCGGCATGGTCACCGATTGAACCGGTCGATGACCGCTAAGCGAGCTTAACGATACTGCGAAGCAGATGCAGTGTTGCTGGAGAGTTATAAAATATTCAAGAAAACTGGCACGTTGCCGATGGGTAAGGGGTACGCCCTGCGTGGCCCAGGCAGGGCGCAGGCAGAAAACAGCAGCGGGAGGCTGAGCATGTCCACAGTGGGAAAGTCGGAAGTTAATCTTGAGATAAGCACTGGATTTTTCAGAATATCCACAGACACGGTGGTGTACAACATCACCGTTTTGAGTGGCCAGGACACCGGAGCCTCCCAGGTGGTGCGGCATATCCTGGCGGAGGAAAAACCCTCCGTTCCCTGCTTGGCCGCGCCTCAGCCGGAAGCGGAGAGACTGGATTCTTGCCGGCGGGCTTCTGAGCTGGAAGGAGAAGATTACTATAAACAGGTTTCCAACGATATTTTCAATGATATCGGCAAGCTGGCAAAAAGCCTCAGCTCGACCATGGGGGAGATACCCATGGAAGACCGGCGGATGAAACGGGTGGAGCTGGATGAGGCGGGAGAAAAGATCGAGGATGCCAAAAACCAGCTGCACGACATCGTTTCCATGACTGAAAGGGCCACCATGGAGATCATGGACCAGGTGGAAAAGGTCCAGAACCAGACCGACGGCGTGAAAGAGCTGCTCCTGGCCTTGAAAACCCATAGCGCTTTTCAGCTCGAAGCCATGGCCAATGGAGAGGCCGGGGCGAAGTCAGCCGTCGCAACCCTGCAAGACCTGCAAGAGAAGATTGGCCAGGCCAATGCGCTGATTGCTGCCTTGCAGGAAGGAGGTGGCGGGGTGGGTGAGGAAGTTGCCGTTGAAAAGGTGCTTGATCTGGTTGAGTCTGGGCCGGAAATGGTCAAGCGGACCCGTTATCTTTTTTCGCTGGATACGATTTTTCAGACTATGTACGAGCTATGCACCAACGAAACGGTGAAAACGCATATCACCGGAGCCCGCAAAAAAGCCGAGGAGATCTTTGATTACCAGGGCTTTGTCGAGGCCATGGGTGAAAAGATAAGGGATCTCGCGCCGGACAGCGACAATTTTTTCACCATTCCGCTAAGCGATGTCCTGGCCGCCCTGCTGATCGTCTGTTCCGATCCGAAAACCCAGAATCTGCTCAAGAAAATGGATCTCAACCAGACCGAGATTTTTCTGGATCAAAGCCTGCCCCTGGAAGTGCCGCCCAGCGAGGAGATCGAGGAAGCCTCTCCCGCCTCGGTCGCAACTGCCCGGCCGGAGGTTGCTGTCTTGGTTCCGGTAGCTCCGGCGCAGGGGAGCGATCCGAGAATCGCGGAACTTGGAGCCATGCTGGCGGAAAGTTCCGCCCTGGCCGGGGAGTTGACCGAAAGTCTGGAACAGATGCGTACCGGGCAGGCTCCCGGCATGAGCAATATGAGCATCGAAGATCAGCACGATATCTTTATAAAGATTGAGGATGCCTTCCAGGTAGCCTCCTCCATTACCGACGATATCTCGCGGATTACGGAAGCCTTGAGTTTTCAAGACCTCTCCGGCCAGCAGATCATGAAGATCATCAAGCTGCTCACCGATTTCCAGGTGCATCTCCTGGCCATCGTGGTTTCCTTTGGCTCTCAGTTGAAAATTAAGGAGAAGAACGCCGGGGTTACCGTGGAGGAGAGCAAGCGGATCGCCCAGGAGGATGTGGACAAGTATCTTAAATCCATGACCACCGAGGAGGTCGGCGGTGATGGCTCCCTTGATCAGGATGCGGTGAACGACCTCCTGAAGAATCTTGGTTTTTAGGGGCTATTTCGGCTAGTTGTCTCATGGTGCAATGATCTGGCGGAAAGCGGGGAAAAAAGAAGTGGAGAAAAGGTCCGGCCCGGCAGGGGCGGCCCTTTTTTAGCTGAATTTTGGTGGACTCGTAGGCCATTTTTTAACGCAGAGGAGCAAAGTAGCAAAGTTTTCATCATTTAATTTCAGCATGTTGCCTTTGCGACTCTGCGTCTTGGCGTTACGTTTTTAAGTTGTTACACGATCATCAATTTTTCCGCTTCCTAAAGCAATCTTTCCCATCTATATTGTCCCGTCATGAAAACTTCTCCTATCACCACAGTCAGCCTTTTTTCCCTCCTGTTGCTCCTGCGTGCGGCAGGCAAGGGAGGGATCTTCATTTTGCTCTTTTCTCTTTGGGCTTGCGCGCCTGCCACCCTGCCGGTGCTGTCGCCGGCGCCGTTGCCCGCCCAATTTACCGCCTCGGGGGCCGAAGAGGTTGCCGAGCAATGGTGGGGCGCTTTTCAAGATCCCATTCTTGACGATCTCATCCGGCGGGCGTTGTCTGGAAATTTTACCCTTCGCAGCGCCTGGGACCGCCTCAGTCAGGCCGAGGCCCAAGCCAGGAAGGCGGGAGCTGCGCTGGTTCCCGGTCTGGCGGGAGAGGCCGGGATGGCGCATCGCCGGGAACGGAGCGCCGGGGTGGAGCAGACCGGCGATACAGTCTTTCTGGGGCTGGTGGTCGCCTACGAGGTGGATCTTTGGGGCCGGATTCGTTCGACCAGGGAGGCGGCGGCCTTGGATGCCGGGGCGGCCGGGGAGGATCTTCAGGCTGCGGCCCAGACCCTGGCGGCCCTGGTGGCGGATACTTGGTATCAGCTGGTGGAAGAGCAGGCCCAGCTCGAGCTGCTGAACCGGCAGCAGGTGGTCCTCGAGCAGGTGCTTGAACTGGTCAGCCTGCGTTTCCGGCGCGGTCAGGTAGGGGCTGCCGACGTGTTGCGGCAGCGGCAACTGGTTGAGGCCAACCGGGGCGAGCGGGCGCTGGCAGAGGCCCGGGCGGAGGTGTTGGCACACCGGCTCGCCATTCTCCTTGGTCTTGCCCCCACCGAGCGGGTGGCCGAGCCGGTCACTATTCTGGCCGCATTGCCGCCCCTGCCGGCAACCGGCGTTCCCCTCGCTCTGCTACAGCGGCGGCCTGATCTCCGGAGTGCCTGGCTTAGGGTGCGGGCCGCTGACCAGCGGACTGCGGCGGCGCTGGCCGACCGCTTTCCCCGGCTCGGGTTGACCGCGATGGTCGGCAGCGAAGGCGGGCAGGGGGCGAATTTCTTCTCCACTTGGCTGGTCGATCTGGCCGCCAACCTGGCCGGGCCGGTGTTTGACGGCGGGTTCCGGCAGGCCGAGGCCCAGCGGAGCGCGGCTGCTGCTGCGGAAGCGCTCCATGCTTACGGTCAGGCGGCCCTGGTCGCCGTCGGCGAGGTGGAGGACGCCTTGAGCCGGGAGGCGCGGCAGCAGGCCTTTGTCCGGCGGCTGGAAAACCAGCTCGTCCTGGCGGAGCAGGTCGGCGAACGAGTTCGCGACCGCTATCTGCGGGGGAATCTCGATTACCTGCGGGTACTCGATGCCCTCCTGAACCGGCAGGGCTTGGAGCGCAGCCACCTGACCGCCCGCCGCCAGCTCCTCCAGAACCGGATCGATCTCTACCGTGCCCTGGCGGGCGGCTTGGCGCCGCCGGCGCCGTCGGCCTCTCCCCCTCCAGAAAATCCGGCTAAAGAAGGACCGGCATCATGACACTTTTTTCTCTGCCCCCCGACGCGAAAGCCTCCGCCTTCCAGGTAGTTGGCCGCTTTTTTCCCCACTGTCGCAAGCCGTCTCAGCCGGTGCTGGCCGTGCTGGTTCTGGCCGTCGGCGCTCTTGTCACCTGGTGGCTCCTTGAAACCGGCCCTGCGGTTAAGGAGCGCAAGCCCAAGCCCCGTTCGGTCCTGGTCGAGGTGCGGCCGGTGGTCTTTGCTTCGGATCGCACGCGGGTGGAGGCCTTCGGCACGGTGCTGCCGGCCCGGCAGGTGGAATTGAAAAGCCAGGTGAGCGGCGAGGTGGTGCAGGTCAGCACCAATCTGCTGCCCGGCGGTCTGGTCCGGGCGGGAGAAACCCTGCTCGGCATCGAGCCGGCCGACTATACCCTGGCGGTGCGCCAGCTGGCCGGCGAGGTTGCCGAGGCCGAGGCTGCCCTCAAGCTCGAACAGGGCAATCGGGATGTCGCCCTGCGGGAGTATGAGTTGTTGGGGGAGAAGGTCGTCGGCGAGAGTTTGGATCTGGTGTTGCGCAAGCCCCAGTACGACAGCGCCAGGGCCCGCCTGGCGGCCGCCAGGGCCAAGCTGGAGAAGGCCGGCCTCGATCTGGCGCGGACCACGCTCCGGGCGCCTTTTGCCGCGGTGGTCCTGAAAAAGGAAGTGGATCAGGGTACCCGGCTGGTGGTGAATTCACCCCTGGTAACCCTCGCCGGTACGGCCCGGTACTGGGTCGAGGTGGTGGTGCCGGTGGAGCAGCTGCAGTGGCTCACCGTCCCTCGCCGGGAAGGGGAACGGGGCTCGTCGGTCCGGGTCCGTGATGCCGCCTGGGGCGAAGGGGTTTACCGGAACGGCCACGTTTTGCGTCTGGCCGCCGACCTGGAGGAGCAGGGACGGCTGGCGCGCTTGCTGGTGGCGGTGGACGATCCCCTCGGGCTGCAAACGGGCAAGGAGAATGTGCCCCGGCTGTTCATCGGCTCCTATGTCCGGGTGGAGATCGAGGGCAAAAAACTTGCGGCGGTGGCGACGGTGGAACGGTCCCTGCTCCGGGACGGCGACCAGGTCTGGTTGATGGATCCCGAAAACCGCCTGGAGATCCGGCCGGTCACCGTGGTCTTTCGGGCGCGGGAGACGGTGCTGGTTGCCGGCGGGCTTGCGCCCGGCGAGCGGATGGTGGTTTCGGATCTGGCCGGGCCGGTGGCCGGGATGCGGCTCAGAACCCCGGACATGCCGGCGGAGGATGAGGAGAAAAAGGGCAAGGCGGGGAAAAAGGGTAAGGGCGGGAAGACCAGCGGAGGCAAGCCGTGAGCAGCCCCTCCTCCCCAGAGACAGACCGTGGGATCATCGCCTGGATGGTCCACAACCGGGTCACCCCCAATCTGCTCATGGTAGCCCTGCTCCTCGGCGGGATGTTTATGACCACCCGCATCAAGCAGGAGGTGTTTCCGGAGTTCGACCTCGATCAGGTTACGGTGTCGGTGCCTTATCCCGGCGCCAGTCCCGAGGAGGTGGAGCAGGGCATTCTCCTCTCGGTGGAGGAGGCGGTCCGCGGCATCGAGGGGATCAAGGAGCTGACCGCCGCCGCCTCGGAGGGGATGGCGCTGGTAACCGCCGAGCTCGAGGCCGACGGAGACCACCAGAAGATCTATGAGAACATCCGCCAGGAAGTGGATCGCATCACCACCTTTCCCGATGATGCCGAGGAGCCGCGGGTTGTTCTCCAGACCCGGCGCCGGGAGGTGCTCAATCTCCAGCTCTACGGGGATGTTTCCGAATGGGTGCTCCGGGAGGTGGCCGAACAGGTGCGCGACCGGCTCTTGCAGGAGCCGGGGATCACCCAGGTGGACCTGATCGGAGCCCGGGATTACGAGATACAGGTGGATGTTTCCCGAGAAAAGCTGCGCACCCACAATCTCAGCCTGGAAGAGGTGGCCCGGCGGATCAACACCGCGACCGTGGAACTGCCGGGCGGTTTTCTCGAAACGCCGGGCGGCGATCTGCTCCTGCGCATGAAGGACCGTCGGCTGAGGGCCGTGGAGATCGGGCGGATTCCGCTCATCACCACCCCGGCGGGCGGCGTGGTTACCCTGGCTGAGATTGCCGGGGTCCGGGAGGGTTTTGCCGATGCCAAGCGGGAAGGCTCCTTCAACGGCAAGCGCAGCGTCGAGCTGGGTGTCTTCCGGGTTGGCGATCAGACTCCGATCGGGGTCTCCCAGGCGGTGCGGCAGGCCATGGAGGCTATCGAGGGCGACCTGCCGCCCGGCGTGGCTCTCGAAATCAACCGGGATCGCTCGTTGATCTACCAGGCCCGCCTTGATCTGCTCCTCAAGAATGCCGCCATGGGGTTGGCCCTGGTGGTGGTGCTGCTGGCCCTTTTTCTTGAATATCGCCTTGCCTTATGGGTAGCCCTGGGGGTGCCGGTTTCCTTTCTCGGCTGCCTCTTCTTCCTGCCGGGGATGGGGATTTCCATCAACATGATCTCCATCTTCGCCTTCATCCTCGCCATGGGGATCGTGGTGGACGATGCCATCGTTGCCGGCGAGAACATCTACGAGTACCGGCAGAAGATGGACTGGACCGAGGCGGCGATCCAAGGGGCCCGGGACGTTTCCCTGCCCATCCATTTCAGCATCCTCACCAACGTGGCCGCCTTTATCCCCATCTACTTCATGCCCGGCATCATGGGCAAGGTCTGGCATGCGGTGCCGGTGGTGGTCGTTACCGTCTTTCTCATCTCCTGGGCGGAGTCGCTCTTGATCCTGCCTTCCCATCTGGCCCATGCCAAGCCGCACCGGACCAACCTGCTCAATCGGTTGCAGGAGCGCTTTGACGCCGCCCTCGGCCGCTTCATCGACCGGGTCTACCGGCCGGTCATGGAATGGTGCATCGACTGGCGCTGGCTGACCATCGCCCTTGGGGTGCTCGTTTTTCTGTTCTTCTACGGCTATGTCTTCAGCGGCCGGATCGGCATGATCCTCATGCCCCGGATCGAGGCGGACCGGGCGGTGGTTACGGCGGTATTGCCCTTCGGCAGCCCGCATGCCAAGGCGGTGGCGGTGCAGGCGCATCTGGTCCGCACCATCGGCGAGGTGGCCTCGGCGCATGGCGGAAAAAAGCTGGTCACCGGCGTTTTTGCCATGCTCGACGAGAATAAGGTGGAGATCAGCGCCTACTTGACCGATCCGGATATCCGCCCGTTGAACACCACCGAGGTGACCAGGCTCTGGCGGGAAAAAAGCGGTACCATGGTGGGGCTCGAAGCCATCCGTTTCCAGGCGGATCGGGGCGGCATCGGTTCCGCGGCCTCGCTCACCGTGGAGCTTGCCCATCGGGATATCGCGGTGCTCGACCGGGCCGGGGCCGATCTGGCCGAGCGGCTGGCCGGCTTTGCCAACGTCAAGGACATCGACGACGGCGTGAGCCTCGGCAAGGAACAGCTCGACTTCCGGATCACCCCGGCAGGGCAGAGCCTGGGGCTCACCGCCGACGAGGTGGGCCGTCAGGTGCGGGACGCCTTTTTCGGGGCCGAGGCCCTGCGCCAGCAGCGGGGCCGCAACGAGGTCAAGGTCCGGGTCCGGCTGCCGGCGGAGGAACGGCAGAGCGGCTACGATGTGGAGAGCCTGATGATCCAAACGCCCGCCGGCCGTCATGTGCCCCTCCTGGAGGTGGCCGAGGTGAAACGGGGCCGGGCCTACACCACCATCAACCGCCGCAACGCCCGCCGCACCGTGACCGTGACCGCCGACGTGGTGCCCATGGGGGAGACCGACCAGGTCATCGCCACCCTGAACAGCACGATTTTGCCCCAGCTGGTCCGCGACTACCCTGGGCTCAGCCATTCCTATCAGGGCCGGCAGGCGGACATGAAGGAAAGTCTGCGCAGCCTTTTTGCCGGCTTCGGCCTGGCGCTGGTCGTCATCTACTTTCTGCTGGCCGTGCCCTTCCGGAGCTACACCCAGCCCCTGATCGTCATGGTCGCCATTCCTTTCGGCATGGTGGGCGCGGTGATCGGCCATCTGCTGATGGACTATAACCTGAGCCTGATGAGCATGATGGGAATCGTCGCCCTCTCCGGAGTGGTGGTCAACGACTCCCTGGTTCTGATCGACTATGCCAACCGGCAGCGACTGGAGGGCGCCGGGGCGCTGGAGGCGATCCGCGCCGCCGGGTTGCGCCGTTTCCGGCCCATACTTCTTACCACCATCACCACCTTCGGCGGCCTGGCGCCGATGATCTTCGAAACCTCCCGCCAGGCCCGTTTCCTGATCCCCATGGCCCTGTCCCTCGGTTTCGGCATCCTGTTCGCCACGGCGGTCACTCTGGTGCTGGTGCCCTGCCTCTACCTGGGGATGGAGGATTTTCGCCGCCGTTCGGCAAAAGAACCGGCGGAAGCCTGATCATGTTTTTTCCCAGTCTGGCGCACCATCCCGGTAATTTCCCTGTTTTCAGGTTGACAGGGCCGGGACTAATCTTCATGATAATGGTAGGCTTCTCTGCTGCGCGGTGAAATTTCCGCTGTCCAGTACGGGGCCGAAAGCATAGCGGTTATTCCGTGGTTTTGACCTTTTTGGGTTTACCCCGTGGTTGATTACGAGCGATTATCATGGCGTCGATGTGACTTCACCCAGCCCCCAAAACAGCGGCGAAAAGCAATGGCAGTTTGATACGCGCCGCATCGGTGACGATCTGCTGGAGTTGTCCTGCGGGGGGCGCTGGTGCCTGGACCAAGATCTGCCCGCCGCCGAAGTGGTCATGGCCGATTTGGGAGATGGCTTACGTCGCCTCTCCTTCAATACAGCGCAACTCTCCGCCTGGGATACCGGGTTTCCCGCCTTTCTCCGGGCCTTGTTCATATTGTGCGCCGAGCGCAAGGTCGGCATCGAGCAGGAGGGCTTGCCAGAGGGGGTTCGCCGTCTTTTGGCCTTGGCCGCCGCTGTGCCCGAACAGGAGACGGCCAAGCGGAGCAGCATCAGACGGGGCTTGCTCTTCAGGGTTGGCGCGGCAACGATTGTCTTTTTGCGCGGCGGTCCCGAGATGCTCTATTTTCTCGGTGAGATCACCGCCTCCTTTGGCCGCCTGATTCGCGGGCGGGCCAGGTTTCGCTTGAGCGACCTCTGGTGGGAGATCGAGGAGGTCGGCCCCCGGGCCGTGGTTATCGTCTCGGTAATCAGTTTTCTTGTCGGCCTCATCCTTGCCTATCTGGGGGCGGATCAGCTCCGCCTGGTCGGGGCCCAGATTTTCATTGCCGATCTGGTCGCCATCGGCATGGTGCGTGAGGTCGGCGCCTTGATGACCGGGATCATCATCGCCGGCCGTACCGGCGCGGCTTTTGCCGCCCAGCTCGGCACCATGCAGGTCAATGAAGAGATCGACGCCTTCAAAACCCTGGGCATCTCGCCGGTTGATTTTCTGGTTTTGCCCCGGATGCTGGCCCTGATGCTGATGGTGCCGCTCCTCACCCTGTACGCCGGCTTTGTCGGGATGCTGGCCGGCATGCTGGTCTCGGCTACCATTTTTGACATCGGTATGTTCGAATACTACACCGAAACCTTGGCGGCCTTGGAGTTGAAGCATTTCTGGGTTGGGCTCTCCAAGGGCAGCGTCTACGGGGCCATGGTCGCCTATGCCGGCTGTCTGCGCGGGATGCAGTGCGGCCGAAGCGCCGAAGCCGTGGGAAAAGCGGCAACCTCGGCGGTGGTGACCGGCATTCTGTTGATCACTATTTCGGCCTCGTTGATGACCATCATTTTCTATCGGTTGGGGATCTGAGACCATGAATGCCGCGCCTCAAATCGAGATCCGCGACCTGACCATGGCCTATGGCGAGGTCGTCATCCAGCGTGACCTCAATATCGTGGTCAACAAGGGGGATATTTTTGTGATCATGGGCGGCAATGGCTGTGGCAAAACGACCCTGATGCGGGCCTTGGTAGGCCTGCAACGCCCGGCCAAGGGCACCGTGTTATACGGAGGCGAGGATTTATGGAATGTTGAGCCGGAGCAGCAGGCACGTCTCAAGCGACGGCTTGGCATCATGTTTCAGGGCGGCGCCCTGTGGAGTTCGTTGACCCTGGCGGAAAACGTTGCCCTGCCGCTCAAGGAGTACACCGCCCTTTCGCCGCGCCATCTGGCGGAGATCGTTTCCTTCAAGCTCGCCTTGGTGGGGCTGGCCGGGTTTGAGGAATTTTATCCGGCCGAGCTGAGCGGCGGCATGAAAAAACGGGCGGGGCTGGCCAGGGCCATGGCCCTTGATCCGGAGATTCTGGTGATCGACGAGCCCTCATCCGGTCTTGATCCGCTAACGGCCAGGCGCCTCGACGACCTGATCCTCGAATTGCGCGACAGTCTGGAGACGACCATCGTGGTGATTACCCACGAGCTGGCCAGTATCCTCGGCATCGGCACCAATTCGGTTTTTCTGGACACCGAGACCCACACCATGATCAACACCGGCAATCCCAAAGAGGCGGCGGTCTCCGGAGACCCGAAGGTGCGCCATTTTCTTAACAGGGGGGCGGCATGAGCCGCTTAAGGGGAACCGATCATGGGGCAAACCCACAAAGGTCAAATAACCACGGAACAAGCGATCTCAGGGTGCCGCAGGTTGCGGCAAGCGGGACGGCGATGCGTACTTTTGTACGTGAGCCTGACCGATCGCCGCAAGATGTGGTGCCCTGTGATTGCTTACGGGGGGCGACATGAGCAGGCAGGCTAATCCTACGCTTATCGGGGGCTTTGTTCTTGGCGCGGTCATTCTGGGGGCTATGGTTCTCCTGCTTTTGGGAGGGGGAAAGTTGTTTCAGGAACACCGTCCGCATGTCCTCTATTTTGAAGGAGCGGCCCAGGGGCTGCAAGTGGGGGCACCGGTGGTTTTTCTCGGGGTCAAGGTGGGCACGGTCAAGCGCATCCAGTTAGGGCTGGATGCGAAACAGCGCCGTTTCATGGTGCCGGTCACCATCGAGCTTGAGCCCAACATCGTTCAATCCCGCCGTGGCAAACAGATCGATCTTCAGGACCCTGAAACCATTCAACAGCTGGTGGAGCGGGGCTTGCGAGGCCGACTCAAGATGCAGAGTTTGCTCACCGGCCAGTTGTACATTGATCTTGAGTTTTATCCGGATAAGCCGGCGCGGTTTATGGCCCTTGACCCCGGGGTGAGCGAAATACCCACTATTCCGACGGCAGTGGAAGAGTTTGCTTCCAAGCTGGAGAGGTTTCCCATGGATACCTTCCTTGCCGATCTTGCCGCCATCAGCCAGTCGCTCAACGCCATCTTCTCCTCGGAGGCGGCGCGGAAGATCCCGGTGCGGATGGAGGCAACGTTGGCACACCTGCAATCCTTGAGCGCCAGGCTGGACAGAGACGGAGGCCCCGTCATCACCGAGATGCGGGTGGATCTGGTCGAGATGCGCAAGGCCCTTGAAGCGGTAAGGGTGGCGATGGTCAAGGTCGGCGGGGTGGCCGAGGCCGGTTCCCCCATGGTTGCCAGTCTGAGCAAAACCAGCGATGAGCTGGCCAGGACGGCGAAGGCCCTGCAGGGCTTGGCCGGGGAAGGGTCTCCGACCATAGAGCATCTTGACACGGCTTTGCAGGAGATCAGCCGCGCGGCCCGCGCCCTGCGGCTTCTGGCGGAAACCCTGGAGCAGCAGCCCGAGGCCGTTTTGCATGGAAAACGCCCGTAAGAGGAACGGAAATGAAAAATTTCCCTGGTAAGCTACGGCAGGGCGGCGTGGCGGTCTTTCTGGCCTGCGCCTTGATGCTGGCGGGCTGCGCCCGCACGCATCAGATCAGCTATTATCAGCTCTCCCCCCTGGAAACCGTGCGAAACGGAGCGGCCACCGGCGGGGCGGGCGAGATGGTGCTCGGCATCGGTCCGGTGCGGCTGCCGGAATACTTGGACCGGACCCAGTTTGTCATCAGGCTCACCGCCAACCGGCTGCAAGTGGAGGACAGCCACCGCTGGGTCGAGCCGCTTGGCGAAAACATTGCCCGGGTGCTGGGGGAAAATCTCTCGGCTCTGCTGGGCGTAGAGCGCATTCTGCTCTACCCATGGCCAGTCTCCCAGTCCTCGGATTACCAGCTTCTGGTTGAGGTGCTCCATTTTGAAAACGATAGCGATGGGGCAGCCCGGCTGGTTGCTCGTTGGTCGGTTAAGGGAAAGGACGGCGGGATCGTGTTGCCGGAAAGGCGAAGCAGCCACTTGGCCCCTGCTGTCAGCCGGGATCAGGAAGGGCTGGTTGCCGCCCTGAGCGAGGCGCTGAAAAGTTTTTGCCGGGAGATTGCTCAGGCATTAGCGCCGGAGCTGGGAAAGCGCCCCCCATCAGGATTTCAGGAATAACTGCCCGGTCCGGACAATCGCAGCAGGCATCAGGGCTGGCTGCGGAAATGAGCGGTCAGCCTTGTCAGGCGGGCTTGGGCGGCGGCGATTTCGGCGAGGCAGGCAAAGGCCCGGACCGTCTCGGCGTTGCCCGGATCAAAGCCGCCGCGCAGGGGTTGGCGGCCAAGCAGTCCGGCGATGAAGGCGCGCTCCAGCCGGTCTGCCGGCTCATCCGACTGTTCGGTGTCCGGCAAGTTGTACCACTCGGCAAAGCGGGGTTCAGCCAAGGCCTGCCGCACTTCCTCCTGTAAAATCATGGTTGCCCCATAGCCGTGCCGGAATAGATCAGCCAGAGGCCAGATCTCCAGCAGGTCCGCCGCCTTGGCCGCGGCTTGGGCCCCGTCCGGCGGACAGGGAGGTTTCTCTTGCGTCAGCACCTCCAGGCCCAGAGAGATGGTGTCTCGCACCCGGCTGACAATGGCGGTGATGTGTTCGATATCCTGCGGCTTTTCCCCATAGGCCATGATCGCGCTGTTTATGACCCAGACCAGCTCCTGTTCCAAGCGGGACAGGCTGTTTGGAGCAGTAACCAGGGAGAGGGCCCGCTGCAACAGGGTGGTTTCGAGCAAGGGGGCGGCATAGACGGAGGGCAGGCGGGTAACCGCGCTGTCCAGCGGCTCCTGGGGACGGGGCAGCGGCTGATGGGCGGGCGGCCGGGAGAAGAGAACCATTGCCTCGCCCGGGGTGGCAAAGCCCAGATCCTCCATGCGGCCGCTGCGAAAGCGCAGGGCTTCTTCCTCGATCTGAGTGGGCAGATCAACGCGGATCTCGCTCAGCAGCCGGTGCGTTGCCCCTGGGTCGGATTGGTACAGGGCATCCAGCAGGGTAAAGGGGTGGACCTTCAGGGCCAGGCCTGGCTCCTTCAGCTCTAATAGGTAGAAGCCGTCCGGGGTCATGGCCCTGACCGTTTCGTGCCCCTCGTCCTCCGGGGGCACCTGATCCGTATCCGGATCATAGGCCGTGACGGTCTGGGTCAGAAAGAGGAGCTGGAGCACATAATCCAGGGAGAGAAAGGTTTGGGCCAGGGTTTCGGCGTCGATGGCCGCAAAGGGCGCCAGCCATTCATCAAGACTGTCGACGGTGAAATCGTAGCGGTTCCAGCAATCCAGGTCCAGACAGGCCTGCAGTTGTTCATGGCTCAGTACGCGGAGGATGGGCAGGGCTTGCTCAAATCCCATCTCCCGGACAAGGTAGTATGCCTCCAATGGTTCCAGGGCCGCGACCTCCCCGGCTAGATCGGCTGCAGCCAGAAACCGTTCTCCCCGGCGGGTAAGGGCGCGGGCCAGATCGGCGCGAAAAGGGGTCAGTTCAATGATATTGTTCTCAGTCATTTTTTTGTCTGTCCGTTGATGATAAGCGAAATGAGTCCAGGGGGAAAACATGGGGCTCGATCCTGAATTTCAAGCTGTTCATGATAACATTTTTATTTGTGCTTGTCAGACAATCTCCGTCAGGTTTTTGTCCGTTCACGGTTGAAGCCGGGATGGTAATCAAAAAAAAAGGGGGCGCCGGTTGGCGCCCCCTTTTTTTAGATCAGTCGCCCAGGGCAGGGTAGACAACGATCACCCGCCCCTGCCGTGGTAATTTAAAGCTTAAACAGCAAGTCGCTGTAGGTCGGCACCGGCCAGAGATCAGCCGGCAGGATGGCCTCCAGGGCGTCGATGTCTCCGCGCAGATCGGTTATCGCAGGGAAGACCTTGTCGCGGTACGCCGCGCCCTGCTTGGGCACATCGCCGATGGCCTGGGCCTTGCTGGTTTCCGCCTCCAGCTTGGCTACCTTCTTGCCCGCGGATTCAAGATGCTTGCCAACCTCCTCCAGTAGCCCTTTCTGCACCGCGCCGTACTTACCGGCCGCGGCCAGGGAGGCGCCAAGTTCCGCGACAAACTGGATGGCCGCCGGAATAAACTGGCGCTTGGTCATCTGAATGGCGGTCAGGGCCTCGATGTTGATGTTTTTGGCGTATTGCTCAACATAGATGTCGTAGCGGGAATGCAGCTCATCTTTCGAAAGCACGTTGTACTTGCCGAACAGCTTGATCGCCTTGGGGGTGACAAAGGCCTTGAGCGCGTCCACGGTGTTGCGGATGTTGGGCAGGCCGCGTTTCTCGGCCTCTTTGGCCCACTCGGCGGAGTAGTTGTTGCCGTTGAAGATGATTCGGCCATGCTTGGTCACGGCCTCCTTGAGGATGGCCTGGATCTCCTTGTTGACGTCCTTGGCTTTTTCCAGCCGAATGGCGATCTCTTCCAGAGCCTCGGCGGCAATGGTGTTTAAGGCCACGTTGGGGCCGGAAATGGACTGGGAAGAGCCGACCATGCGGAACTCGAACTTGTTGCCGGTGAAGGCAAAAGGCGAGGTCCGGTTGCGGTCGGTGTTGTCCTTGGGTAGCTCGGGCAGGGAATCAACTCCGATCTTCAAAGTCTGACAGGCGCCTTTCTTGCAGATCTTCTCGCCCTTGGCCAGTTTTTCCAGCACGTCGGAGAGTTCCTGGCCGAGGAACATGGAGATGATCGCCGGAGGGGCCTCGTTGGCGCCCAGACGGTGATCGTTGCCGGAGCTGCCGCAGGTGGCGCGCATGATGTCGGCATGGGTATCCACCGCCTTGATCAGGGCGGAGAGGAAGACCAGGAACACGGCGTTGTCCTCGGGGGTCTGGCCAGGATCGAGCAGGTTGATGCCGTCGTCGGTGGAGAGCGACCAGTTATTGTGCTTACCGCTTCCGTTTATGCCGGCGTAGGGCTTTTCGTGCAACAGGCAGACCATGCCGTGGCGCAGGGCTACCTTCTGCATGGTCTCCATGACCAGCTGGTTGTGGTCGGTGGCCATGTTGGTGGTGGTGAAAACCGGGGCCATTTCGAACTGGGCCGGGGCTACCTCGTTGTGCTTGGTCTTGGAGGTGATGCCCATCTTCCACAACTCGATGTCCAGATCCTTCATGTAGGCGGAGACCCGGTCCTTGATCGCCCCGAAGTACTGGTCTTCCAGCTCCTGGCCCTTGGGGGCTGGGGCGCCGAACAGGCTGCGGCCGCAGGTCATCAGGTCGAGGCGCTGCAGATAATACTCCTTTTCCACCAGGAAGTATTCCTGCTCCGCGCCTACGGTGGAGGTAACGACTTTGGAAGTGGTGTTGCCCATGGCCTTAAGCACCCGCAACGCCTGCTTGGAAACGACGTTCATCGAGCGGAGCAGGGGGGTTTTCTTGTCCAGCGCCTCGCCCTTGTAAGAGCAGAAGGCGGTGGGAATGCAGAGGGTCACGTCGCCGGATTCGTCTTCCTTGAGGAAAGCGGGGGAGGTGCAGTCCCAGGCGGTGTAGCCGCGGGCCTCGAAGGTGACCCGCAGGCCGCCGCTGGGAAAGGAGGATGCGTCCGGCTCGCCCTGGATCAGCTGCTTGCCGGAGAACTCCATGATCACCCCGCCATCGTCGGTGGGGGAGATGAAGGAGTCGTGCTTCTCGGCGGTGATGCCGGTAAGGGGCTGGAACCAGTGGGTGTAATGGCTGGCTCCCTTTTCGATGGCCCAGTCTTTCATGGCGTTGGCCACGACCGAGGCGACATCCGGCGGCAGGGTCGAGCCGGTGTTGATGGTTTTCTGCAGAGCCTTGTAGGTCTCTTTGGGCAGCCGTTCCTTCATGGTCTTGTTGTTGAACACATTGGTGCCGAACAGCTCCGGCACGGTCATCAGGGTCTGGTCGTAGTCATTGCCACAACCGCAGGTGCAATTGTCACTCATGGTGTTTCTCCTTATTTTTTTGGGTGCTGAAGGGTAAGGTTGAAAATCTCCCACGCCCGGTGGAGAAGGGGGTGGGCATTAGTTAAAGCCAGCCGTTGGGGCTGGCGTTGTTTCCGGGCGCTACTATTGCCAAGGCAGTCTTGCTCTCGTCCCGATTTATCTTTCCGCGATATGGAGAAGGGCCTTTGAAATTTCCTCTTGGAAAGAGGGGCTGTTGATCTTGGTGGCAAAACCGTCCAGGGTATAGAAAACGTCCACCACCTGATCGCCATCCGAGCTGATTCTGGCCCGGTGGATGTTTAGTTCAAAATCGGCCATGGTCCGGGTGATGTCGTAGAGTAGCCCTGGCCGATCATTGGCGAAAACCTCGATGATCGTATACTGTTCCGAGGCCATATTGTCTATAACAACCCGCGGGGCGGCCTGCACGTTTTTTTGGCCGGAGGGGCGCAAGGCGGTGCGGAATTTTTCGACCAGGCGGTGGCTGAGGCCGAGGCGGTTTTTCAGGGCCAGATTAAGATCCTCGCCCAGCGCCGGCCAGTCCTGCTCCGCGTACGTCTGCTCCGCTGCGGGGCGGACATTGAGGACATCCACCGCCGTGCCGTCTTCCCAGGTGAAGATCTGGGCGCTCACCACATTCAGGCCATGCAGGGCAAGAGTGCCGCAGATCTTGGCCAGCAGGCCGGTGGAGTCGTGGGCCATGATCAGAACCGACCAGAACAGGGTGTTGTCGGCTGGTTCGATGAAGGCCTCTTTTTCGGTTTTCAATCTTGCGTGCATGGTAAGGTGATGGGCCACCTCTTCCGGGGGGAAGCTCAGCAGGTATTCCTCCGGCAGGATTCCGTAATTGGCCGGAGCATCTTTGCCAAGCAGCGCGCGGACCTGTTCGAGCATCCAGCCGGCGCCCTGGCTTTTGTCGGGAAGAATCAGATCCTGCCGTTCCAGCAGGTGAGCGATTTTAAGGGAGATCTCCAGGAGGAGTGCCGCTTTCCATTCGGTCCAGGCAGTGGGGCCGGTGGCCTTGGCATCGGCGATGGAGAGCAGATAGAGCATGGTCAAACGCTCCGGGCTCTGGATCTGCTCGGCGCACTGCCGGAGAAAGGCATCATCCTCAAGGTCGCGGCGCAGGGCGGTCACGGTGAGGAAGAGATGTTTTTCCACGAGGAAGCTGAGGCAGGCGGTCTCCGCCTCAGTCATCCCTAACCGTTTGCCAATTCCGGCGGCAAGTTCGCTGCCGCGATGGGAGTGATCCTCGTGGTATCCCTTGCCGATATCGTGCAGGAGCGCGGCCAGCAAGAGGACATGGGGAGATTCGACGCCTGCGAAGGGGGTTTTGCTCAAGGAAAGCTTTTTCAGCTCCGCTGCGGTTTGCAGGAGATGCCGGTCAACCGTGAAAACATGGTAGACATCGTGCTGGGCCAAGGCACGGATTTGCTCAAATTCCGGCAGGTAAGCGGTAAGCAGTCCGGTGTCCAGCATGACTGAAAGGACGCCGAGCAAGTCTTTAGCGTTTTCCAGGACTTCGAAAAAGGCCTTGGCCATACGTTTTGAGTGGCGTAGCTTGTCGTCAACCAGATGCAAACTGGCGGTAACGATCTTTCTGCTGCGATGGTGGATCTTAAGACCCGTTTTCCCGGCTTGAGCAAAGAGGCGCATCAACAGGTGAGGGCGTTTTTCGATCAACGCCTGGTCGGTGAGGTGGAGACGGTCCTGCCGCACCGTGATTCCCGGCTCGATGGCCTGTTCGACCGGGTTGGCGCGCGGTGCGCCCAGGGTTTCGTCGACATGCTCAAAAAACAGGTCGGTGGTGGTGGCGATGGTTTGCAGATGTCGGTAGATATCCTGCATGAAGCGTTCAACCCCCAAGGCGCCCCGGCTGTCCGAATATTTGAAGGCCTTGGCCATTTCCTCTTGATATTCGAAGAACATCTGGTCGTTTTTCCGGCCGCTGAGATAATGGAGTCGGTTGCGGACCTTGATCAGGAAATCCCTGGCCTGGGCAAAGGGTTCTTTTTCCTGGGGGGAGATCAGGCCTGCTTCTTCTATGTCTCTCAGTTCCTGCAGGCCGAAGAGGGCATGGCTCACCCAGAGCATGGCCTGGATGTCGCGGAAGCCGCCGCGGCTTTCCTTGATGTGCGGTTCCAGCTGGTAGCTGTGCAGGCCATAGCGTTGATGGCGTTCGTTGCGGTGCTGCATCATGTTTTGCAAGAATTCCTGCCGGTGCCCCGCTATCAATTCCCGGTGAAAGGCCTGGTGCATTGAGGTGAAAAGCGGCACCGAGCCTGCAAGGTGGCGGGCGTCCAGCAGCGCCACCTGAAAAAAGAAGTCCTGCTTGGCATCCGCCAGACAGGCCGCAATAGTTCTCACCCCGTGGCCGACCTCAAGACCTGCATCCCACAGGGGATAAAACAGGGCCTCCGTCACCGGCCCGAGGAGATTCTCGGCCTCGGGCGCGTGGAGCAGGAGAAGGTCGATGTCCGAATAGGGAAACAGCTCTTTTCGGCCATAGCCGCCGAGGGCGATAAGGCTCATTCCCTTTCCTGCCTCCGGACAGTTGGCAAAGCAGGAAACAAGATAGTCGTCGATGAGCTGCGAATGTTTGTGAAGGAGGGGTTGACCGCTCAATCCCTGACGCCAGAGATACTCCAAGGCGTCTCGTTTCGCCCGCAGTTCAACATCCACCACCTAGATGGCCTCTTTCCCGGTTTCTCCCGTGCGGACCCGGATGACCTCATCCACCGGCAGGACGAAAATCTTGCCGTCCCCGATTTTTCCGGTGTTGGCAGTTTCCCGAATCTTTGTGACCACCGCCTCCACCATGCCGGCATCCACGATAATCTCGATTTTGACCTTGGGGATGAAATCGACGATGTATTCCGCGCCGCGATAGATTTCTTTATGGCCTTTCTGGCGCCCATAGCCCTTGACCTCGGAGATGGTCATGCCCTTGATGCCCATCTCGTTCAAAGCTTCTTTGACCTCGTCCAGCTTGAACGGCTTGATGATTGCCTCGATTTTCTTCATGAAATTCTCCTTTTCTGGTAACTGCCCGGCAGCTACAGTACTACCGAACGGTTACGTTATAGTGAATACCCGATTTCGCTGTGCTGGCTCAGATCCAGCCCCTGTACCTCTTCTTCTTCGCTTACCCGCAGACCAATCACCAAGTCAACAATCTTGAGGATAATAAATGTTACCACAACCGAGTAGGCAATGGTTGTCAAGGCATCCATAGCCTGGATTCCCAAGAGCTGGGGATTGCCGAAAAAGAGGCCGTTCTTGCCTGCGGCATTAACCGCAGTGGTGGCGAACAGGCCGGTGGCCAGCGCGCCCCAGAGGCCGCCCACGCCATGAACCCCGACTACATCCAGGGCGTCGTCGTATCCTAGCCGGCTCTTGGCGAGCACCGCGAAGTAGCAGAGGGCGCCGGCCACCAGGCCGATGAGTACCGCCGAGGTGGAGCCGACAAACCCGGCCCCCGGGGTGATGGCGACAAGGCCGGCGATGGCGCCGGAGGCAGCGCCAAGAGTGGTGGGCTTGCCCTGCACCAGCCATTCCGCGATCAGCCAGGAAAGCAGGGCCGCGCCGGTGGCGACCTGGGTGGTAAAGAATGCGTTGACCGCGACACCGTTTGCCGATAGGGCGCTGCCGGCGTTAAAGCCGAACCATCCGAACCAGAGAATGCCGGCGCCCAACATGGTCATGGTCAGATTATGGGGATGAAAGGACTCCTTGCCCCAGCCTTTGCGCTTGCCGAACATCAAAGCGGCGACTAGGGCTGCCGCGCCTGAGTTGATGTGGATTACGGTGCCGCCCGCGAAATCAAGACCGCCGTGGCCGCTGATCCAGCCTCCGCCCCAGACCCAGTGACAGACGGGGAGATAGACCAGAGTGGACCAGAGAACGGTGAACAGGAGAAAGGCAGGGAATTTGACCCGCTCGGCAAAAGTGCCGGTGATCAGGGCCGGGGTTATGACGGCGAACATCAGCTGAAAGGCGCAGAACAGCAGGTGAGGGATGGTTGCCGAATATTTGCCCGGCTCAAGGCCGACCCCCGCCAGGCCAGCCCAGTCGAGATTGCCGATCAGGCCGTTTACGTCCGGGCCAAAGGCTAGGGAGTAGCCGTAGAGTACCCAGATTATCGAAACAACGCCAAGACAGACAAAACTCTGCAACACGGTGCTCAAGACATTTTTCGAGCGGACCATACCGCCATAAAAAAGGGCCAGCCCCGGGGTCATCAGCATGACCAGGGCGGTGGCAATCAGCATGAATGCGGTATCACCTGTGTCCATAAGTGCAGCCTCTTTCTGTGCTCATTTTTTATAGTTGTTCATTCGTTAAAGTAGTAGCTATGTATGCTTAATGAAAACAAAAGCAAATGTCGTGCCATTGAGTAAATGGGTGTTTAACGTATTGATTTAACGCTTGTATATTGTTTGGTGATGGCACATGCCAAGAGCAGTAAAGTAACAAAAAAGTTAAAACTTTATTAATTAGCTACAAATTTGTATTTTTCGTGAAAGGCGCGGAGGGTCAGGAGAGATGGTACTGGTTGAAGATGATTGATTCGATGGGGGCCTCGGGCCATTGTTTCAGGAGCCAAGCGCGCAGTTCCTTGTTCATCTCGCCCCGGGCCAGGGAAAATCGGCGCAAGTCCTCGAGGGGTTTGTTCTGGAAGAATTGATAGATGATGTCGCGGACAAAGATCTTTTTTTCGGCCGGAGGCTCTTCTTGCTCATCCAAGGAGGCAATAAGGGTGAGATCAACGAGGACAAAGATCACCGGCTGATCACTGACCGGGTTGGCTACCGGAATAATGAAAGCGGGGAAGCTCCATTTTTTTCGGGTCTTTCCAGGATGAAGCTGGCTCGCTTGGTCGTCTTCTGAAGAGATTGCGGCCCGGTCTGGAGAGGATAGGGTCTGGCGAAGGGCTGGGGGGGGCTTTGGCGCGCCGCTCAAGGCGAACAAGATGCCGACCAGAAGAAAAGGGAGGGCGTACAGGGGGATGCGGACAAAAATGGGCAATGACTGAAGGCGGGGGAACTGTTTTTGGGCGGCTATCTTGCCGGAAAGAAGAAGGGAGGTTATTGCCTTAAGATCGAAAAGGGCTTTTGCGGGATGGACGGCGGAAGCGGCGTCCTGTTTCGGGATGCCGGCAAGGGGGTTTTTAAGGGAGGGATCAACTTTTTGCTCGGCAATTCCGGCGTTGACGGTCGGCTCGTTTTCCTCGAGGAAAAAATCCTCGTCCTTTCCTTCGGAGAAAAACGCATCATCCTCGGACTGGAAGGCGGATTCCCAGTCCTCACCCCAGTTGGTTTCTTCGTGAGCCGCAGAAGTAGTATCCGGAGTGGCGGGCTGGTCAGCAGACTTGGGGAGGTCGTCAGCCATGGCTTATATCAGGGAACTGTCCAGTCGCAGCACCGCAGCTGCTTTGTTATCGGCCTGAACGCATACGAATTGTTTAGAACCCTTTGGTCCGGGGACCGGATATGGGGGCTTTTTATCCAGCTTCGCTGGGGTAGCCATCAGGCCTCTGTCGCGCCTCTGCGGCACAGCGCAACAGTTACGCTTGGTGGTTTTTCTCACTTTCCGGCTCCAGGCTGAACAGTTGCTATATCAGAATATTTTATTGAGTTTCTCGGAAAGGGTTTCAGCGGTGAACGGTTTCACAATGTACTGGCTTACCTTGGCCTTGACCGCCAGAATAATATTGTCCTGCTGCGCTTCCGCCGTCACCATGATGAAAGGGGTCGCAGCCATGCCGGCATCTGCTCGCACAGCTTTCAGCAGGTCCAGGCCGGTCATCTTGGGCATATTCCAGTCCGAAATGATAAGGCTGATTTTCTCTGATTTAAGAACATTCAGGGCGGTGGTGCCGTCGTCGGCTTCAATAATGTTTTTAAAGCCAAGCTGGGTGAGAATATTCTTGATTATGCGCCGCATGGTGGCAAAATCGTCCACAACGAGAATTTTCATATTAGGATCAGCAGCCATATATTCTCCCTGACGGTATTAAGGTAAGTTAGTAACTCTGGATAATCAGCCGCATTTTTCTCATGTAACCGTTCGTTAATTGCTTATGCCTATAGACTGTAGGTGCTTAGACTGCCAGCAACAGCAAAAAACAAGATGCAAGTTGTAGATGGCTAAGTATATGCTCGCATTTTTACGCTGCAGTCTCCAGCCTCAACAACCTAGTTAGATACTGTAACTGTAACAGTTGCTTTTGGAAATAAAAAAAAGGGGGTGGGAAGGGTATCCCATATTTTTTGATTCTCCTTTCTTCCGCGTTGGTAATCTGACTTTTGTTTCCCTCCGCAGATCAGTCGGCCAAGGCCTTTTTCAGCTTGGCGCGGAGGCGGAACATTGCCTTGCTATGCATTTGGGAAATCCGCGACTCCGTATAGCCCAGCACCTCGCCAATCTCCTTCATGGTAAGTTCTTCCTGATAGTAGAGGGAGACGGCCAGCTTTTCCTTTTCCGGCAGATCGGAGATGGCCTTGGCAAGGATCGCCCTTATCTGAGCCAGGTTGATGGCCGTGAAGGGATCACGATCGTCCATGGCAAAGGTTTCGGACAGGGTTGAATCGTTTGCTTCCGTTGCTTTCTGCCGGAGAAACTCGATATCCATAAAGGTGACGGATTTGGTTTCATCGAGCAGCTTGTAAAAATCATCCAGAGCAAGGCCCATGGCCCTGGCAGCTTCTTCATCCGTGGCTGGTCTGCCGGTCTGTTTTTCAATGTCGGCATAGGCTTTTTCCAGGTCTGTGGTTTTACGCCGGATGGAGCGCGGAACCCAGTCAAGTGCGCGAAGCTCGTCCAGCATCGCCCCCTTGATCCGGAATTCGGCATAGGTTTTGAACTGGACATTTTTGCTCAAATCAAATTTGTTGATGGCGTCAATAAGGCCGATGATTCCACAACTGATGAGGTCATCAAGCGACACCTGCGCCGGGAGCCGGGACGCCAGGCGCGCCGCGATATACTTAATCAGCGGGGTGTAGGCCAGAATCAGCTCGTTGCGTTTTTCGGCGCTGAGCGGTTCTGCCTGGCTGAAAAAGGTATTGGTATAGTCTTTGAACCTGGGTGATGGCTGTTTATTCATAATAATCGTTCACCAAGTACGTGAGCTGGGCCGATCGTCGCAACCTGCGGCACCATGTGGGCGCTTGCTCCGTGGCTTTCCCTGTTTTGCGGCTCACCCCGTGATTGGTTACAAATTGCCGATTGTCTCATAATTGTAACCGTTTTTGCTGATGCCGCGCTGCTTAATTGGTACATGCATTACAGATCAACGAGTCCTTGCCAGAAAAATTTTATGTTCCCATCGGCTTTCATCTCAGGCTCTTCCTGAGAGATGTTTGCGGCCAGTTTGCTGAATATTCGGCTGGACGGGGCATCCGGGAAGAACTCCGACACCAGCCGCTGTTCGCGAACCGCAGTGGGAAGTTTACTATCATAGGGAATATACCCGAGATAATCCAGGGAAAGCGAGTCAAGAAAACGGTCGGCTACAATGCTCAGCTTCCGGAAGACGGCCAGGGCCTCCTTTTCGGAACGGGCAAGATTGACCAGAATACGGAATCGTTTCACGTCATGCCGGCTGGAGAGAACCTTGATCAGCGCGTAGGCGTCGGTCAGGGAGGTTGGCTCCGGGGTAAGGATGATGATGCGTTCCCGTGCGGCCAGATTGAAGTAGATCACATTGTTGTTGATGCCGGCGGCCGTATCGATCAGCATGATATCGATCTTTTGGGCCAGGGCGGACATCTCCGCCAGAAAGTACAGCCGCTGCTGTTCGGTAAGCTCCGCCAGTTCCATTATGCCGGAGCTGGCCGGCAGGATGAGCAGCCCGGCCGGGCCTTGTACCAGAACCTCGGCCAGCGTTTTTTCGCCCATGAAAACGTGGTGGAGGTTATAGCGTGGGGTCAACCCCAACAGGATATCTACATTGGCCAGATTGAGGTCCGCGTCAAGGATCAGCACCTTCTTGCCTCCCTTGGCCAAGGCATAGCCTAGGTTGGTAACGATATTGGTTTTGCCGACCCCGCCCTTGCCGCTGGTCACGCAGATAACACGTGGCTGTGGTTCGATTCTGTCGTGGGGAACCGCCATTCTTTTTTTCTGGATTTGTGAGCTGGTCATAATTCGTTCCAGTGTTTCTGCTTGATTCATAATCTCTCCCAGGGTTTGTTCATTGAGTCCAGTTGCCGTAACGAAATGCCCCAAGAGGTCAAATAACCACGGAACAAACGGTCACAGGGTGCCGCAGGTTGCGACAAGCGGGCTGGCGATGCGTACTTTTGTACGTGACGGACCGATCGCCGCAAGATGTGGTGCCCTGTGATCGCTTACCATTTGCCTTGGGCCTCGGTGGCAAGCTCACCGGCGGCTGCCTGCCAGCCCTGGCCAAAGAGGATCTGCAAGAACTCCCGGGAGGCAAGGAGGAAATCCTCCGGAACCCTCTGGCCGGTGCATAGACAGGAGATGGGTAACGCAGCCCCGGCCAGCAGCTGGCAGAGGGTGGCGTATGCCCTGGTTTCATCGAGTTTGGAGAGGATCAACCCCTTGACTCGCAATGGTTCATAGGTGGCGAGGATTTGTTGCAGGTCTTCTTTTTTGCTGGTGGCGCTGAGGACCAGATAGGGCTCTATTTCGTTTCCCAGGGAAAACCATTCGGACAGTTCCCGAATGTGGTTTGAATCATAAGGACTCTTGCCTGCGGTGTCGATGATGATCAGATCCTTGTCCTGGTGACGGAGAATGGCCGTCTGCAAATCCTTTTTGCGTAGGGCTATTTCGCAGGGCAAGCGCATGATCTTGGCATAGGTCCGCAGCTGGTCCGTGGCCCCGATGCGGTAGCAGTCCATGGAGAGGAGTACCACCTGCAACCCTTCATGGATGCTGTACCAGGCGGCGATTTTGGCGGCGGTCGTGGTTTTGCCCACCCCGGTGGGGCCGATCATGGCCACCACGGTGGGTGCCTTGCTGATCCCGATGGCCAGAGGGGTTATCTGCAGCTGGTCGATGATTTTGTCCCGCCACTGGGCAACCTGTTTCGGGTCGGGCCTGGTGGTTTTCTGTTCGGCTTGATCGGCGGTCGGCCCCGGGATGGCGCGGCTTTCAAGCTCTTCCTTGGCGCAGTATTGGCGCCGAAGAAAATTGGCAAAGCGGAGCCGGAGGTCATTGGCCTCAAAATGGACCTTTCCCGTCTTGCCGGTCTTGGCATTCTTGTCGGTTGGCAGGGTGCGGCCGGTAAGCTCGGCGGAAAGTCTGCTCTCAAACCCGGGTTGCGTCGTGTCCGGTTTCGCTGTCGTCTGCTCTATTGCCTGGCGGGGAGCAACATTTGCCTTTGGTAGCAAGGCCTGCCGCACGGAGTGATAGCCGTACCCCGCCGCTTTTGTCCGCCGGGTTTCCTTGTCCGGCGCTTCGGGTGGAGGCATGGTAATCTCCGGGTCATATTCAATGGCCGCCACCACCTCGATCATCGCTTTGCCTCCGGCTGAGCCGCTTTTGCCGGGAAGGCTTCTGGTGGAAAGAATAACGGCGTCCTCTCCGAGTTCTTCCTTGACCATGGCCATGGCGCTGTAGGTGTCCGAGGCTTCAAAACGCTTGATTCGCATCACAGTTCCTATTTCTTGGGGTTGAGTTCGATTGTCCCCAGGGATTGCAGTTGGGTCTGCGCGGTCAACTCGTTATGGGAAAGGACGATGACGTGGGGCATGAACCTTTCCATGAGCCGCCTGAAATGGCGGCGGATAATCGGTGAACAGAGGATGATGGGCTGATAGCCGTCCAGGGAAACCTTTTCCACCATGGTCTTTGCCGAGGCGAGCAACCGTTGGGCCAGGTTCGGCTCCAGATTGAGAAACACGCCCTGGTCGCTTTTCTGGAGCGATTCGCGTACCAGATCCTCGATCTGGGTGGAGAGGGTGAGGACCGTAAGCGTCCCCTGGTCATCGGTGAAGCCGCTGATAATGGAGCGGGCTAGCTTCTGGCGCACATATTCGGTGAGGATGTCCGGATCCTTGCCCAAGGGAGCGAAGTCGGCGAGGGTTTCGCAGATGGTAAGCAGGTCGCGCAGGGATACCCTCTCCCGCAGGAGATTCTGGAGTACCTTCTGGACCAGCCCCAGAGGCAGCAGGCCGGGCACCAGCTCTTCCACCACCTTGGGATGGGTTTTGGTCAGATTGTCCAGGAGCTTCTGGGTTTCCTGCCTGCCCAGCAGCTCGTCGGCGTGGGTGCGCAGCACCTCGGTGAGATGGGTGGCGATGACCGTGGAGGGATCAACCACGGTGTATCCCGCCACCTGGGCTTCGTCTTTCTTTTCCTGGCCGATCCATAGGGCGGGCAACTGGAAGGCTGGTTCCATGGTGGGAATCCCTTCGATCTTTCGTTTTGCCATGCCGGAGTCCATGGCCAGCAGATGGCCCATCATGATTTCACCCCTGGCCACTTCTACTCCTTTGAGGAGGAGGACATACTGGTCCGGCTTGAGTTGCAGGTTATCGCGCACATGCAGGGGCGGGATAATCATGCCCATGTCCATGGCAAACTGCCGTCGGATGGCCCGGATCCGTTCCAGCAGATCGCCCTCCTGGGCCTCGTCCACCAGGGGAATAAGGCCGTAGCCTACTTCAAGCTGCAAAACATCAAGGGGCAACAGGCTTTCTACTGTTTCAGGGGCACCTGGCAGTGGGGTGGCCGCCTTCTTTTCTTTTTCCGTCTCAATTTTTTTCTCTTCCTGGTCGGCTGCGGTTTTATTGAAGGCCATCAGAGAAATAGCGCCCATGCCAATGCCCAGCACGATAAAGGGGAGATGCGGCAGACCCGGCACCAGGCCGAAGAGGATGATGATTCCGGAAGAAACCGCCAGGGCCTGGGGCTGGTGCCCGAACTGTTTCATGAATTCCTTGCCCATGCTGACATCGGAGGCGGCCCGGCTGACAATGATACCAGCGGAGGTGGAGATTACCAGGGCCGGGATCTGGGAAACCAGCCCGTCGCCGATGGTGAGCAGGGTATAGGTTTCCGCCGCCTGCCCAGCCTGCATGTTCTGCATCAGGGCACCGATGAAGAACCCGCCGATGATATTGATGATCATGATCACCAGACTGGCCACGGCTTCGCCGCGCACGAATTTGCTGGCGCCGTCCATGGCTCCGTAGAATTCTGATTGGCGGCTGACCTCCGAGCGGCGGCGCTTCGCTTCAGCCTCGTTGATCAGGCCGGCGTTGAGATCCGCGTCGATGGCCATCTGCTTGCCGGGCATGGCGTCCAGGGTGAAGCGCGCCGCCACCTCGGCGATCCGGCCGGAGCCCTTGGTGATGACGATGAAATTGATCAGCACCATGATCAGGAAGATGATCAACCCCACGGCGAAATTGCCGCCCACCACGAAATTGCCGAAGGCCTGGATGACATCGCCTACCGCGCCTGGGCCTTCGTGCCCGTGCAGCAGGATGATCCGGGTGGAGGCGATGTTCAGCGCCAGGCGAAACAGGGTAGTGAGCAGCAACAGGGAAGGAAAGGAGGAAAAATCCAACGGATTGGTATTGTACATGCTCATCAGCAGAATGACCAAGCCGATGGTGATGTTCAGGGAAAGCAGCAGATCGAGGATGATGGTGGGCAACGGGATGATCATGACCATGAGGATGGCCACGACCCCGAGCGCCACGAAAAGGCCCGACATTTCGAAATTGACTGCGCTCAGCCGCCCTGTTGCGGCACCGGTGTTATCAGCCATGGTTAAGCGAACCTGCAGTGGTAATGGTGGCAAAGGGAGATTCAATATGCCTGGTCAGCGCTGCTTTATTCATAACCATCAGGCCCTCTTCCGTTTGATGTTGTAAACATAGGCCAAAACCTCGGCTACGGTCTGGAACAGATTTTCCGGAATACTCTCATTGAGGCCCACGCTTTTGTACAGAGCCTGGGCCAGTGGTTTGTCCTCGACCAGGGGGATACCGTGTTCCTCGGCGATTTCCCGGATCTTCTGGGCAATGACCCCGGCGCCTTTGGCCAGCACCATGGGCGCGGCCATGGCCAGGGGGTCGTAGCGCAGGGCAATGGCCAGACGGGTGGGGTTGGTGATCACCACGTCGGCCTTGGGCACCTCTGCCATCATCCGCTGCCTGGCCATCTGCATCTGGATGGAGCGGATGCGTCCCTTGACGTGGGGATCCCCCTCGGTCTGTTTGGCTTCGTCCTTGATTTCCTGCTTGGTCATCTTCATCTTTTCCATAAATTGCCAGCGCTGGAAGGCATAGTCTATCGCCGCGAGCAACGCGATGATCAGCGCCGCTTTCAGGAAGATCCAGAAGGCGACCCTTCCCATGAAGGAAAGAATGAGTACGGGCTCCTGATCCATAAGCGGCAGGATGCCGGGCAGCGCTTTTTTTATTTCCGTATAGGAAACATAGCCGATAATAAGCAGTTTGCCCACGGACTTGACCACATTGGCCAGGGTCTGTTTGGAAAAGAGCCGGGCAAAACCCTGGATCGGGTCGATCTTGTCGAACTTCGGCGCCAGTTTTTCCGTGGTGAACAGGATGCCGACCTGGGCATAGTTGGCGGCAAGGGCGGTGATGAAAATAACCCCCATGACCGGTGCGACGATGAGTCCGGTTTCGAGCATGCTTTCCCTGGTGAGCATGGGCATGTTGCCAGGGATTATCTGGAAGGTGTGCAGGTTGCCGAGGTAATAGCGGAGCAGGAGAAGGAGGCGGCCCAGCATGAAATCGCTCGTGTAATACAGGGTGAGCAGGCCGGTGAGCAGAACCGCGGCGGAAGGTACTTCCATGCTCTTGGCGACATCCCCTTTTTTCCTTGCTTCCTGGAGGCGGCGGGAGGTTGGGGCTTCGCTTTTTTCCTGGCCGGAGGATTCATCCGCCATTTTTCAGCCCCCCATGCCCATGGCCAGCTTGGGCAGGAGCCTGGCCAGCATTTCAAAATTAGTGACCATCAGCGGCAAGAGGTACGACAGGGACAAACCGGCAAAAATCAGGCCGACGGCAAGGTTTATCGGCAGGCCGACAATCATGATCGGGATCTGGGGAACGGTTTTGGCGACGATGCCCATGGCCACATGGGAAAAAAACAGGGCGGCTCCCGCAGGGGCCATGATCTTGACGGCCAGGACGAACATATGGGAAGCCCCCTGCATCAACCCCTCGAAGGTGGCCTTGGTCAGGGTAACCTCGCCGGGCTTCAGCCACTCGAAGCTCTCCACCAGGGTGGAAAAAAACATATGGTGGCCGTTCATGCCTAAAAAAATCAGGATGGCGGTGATATTCCAGAGCATGCCCACCAGCGAAACCTGGGTACCGAACTGGGGATCCATAACGCCGGCCATGCCCATGCCCATCTGGACGCCGACCATCTGTCCGGCAATTTCTGTGGCGGCAAAGACGCAGCGGGCAAAAACAGCCAGGGTTGCGCCCAACAGAATCTCGGTGAGGACAAGCACGACAAAGCCGAGGGGTGGTCCGCCTATCAGCCCCGGATTAACCTGAACCACCGGTACCAGAACCAGGGCGGTCATCAGGGCTAGCAGGATCTTGACTTGGGCCGGCACGCTGGCCGAGCCGAGGACCGGCATGAAAAACAGTAGCGGCGCCACCCTGGTCAGGATAATGACCAGGGCCAGGATCTGCGTCAGAGTCCAGTTCAGGAGCGCGGCTTCGGGCATGGTGGCAATAGTCTCCGTCAGTGGATGATGTTGGGAATGCTGACGATCAGGTTGTGGGTGTAATCCATCAGCTTGGCAATCATCCAGGAAGAGAGGAACAGGAGGGTCAGCATGACGGCCACGATCTTGGGAACAAAGGTCAGGGTCATCTCCTGGATCTGGGTGATCGCCTGGAACAGCGAAATTATCAGGCCGACTACCATGGCCACCAACAGCACCGGCGCGGAGACAATCATGGTCAAAGTAACAGCGTTCTGGGTCAGGGTGATGGCTTGGGCGGGAGTCATGGTTATACCCCGAAACTTTTTACCATTGAGCCCACGATCAGGTACCAGCCATCCACCAGCACGAATAGCAGGAGCTTGAAGGGCAGGGAGACCATGACCGGGGGCAGCATCATCATGCCCATGGAGAGCAGGATGCTGGCCACCACCATGTCGATGATCAGAAAGGGCAGGAAGAGGACAAAGCCGATGGTGAAGGCGGTCTTGAGTTCGCTGATCATGAAGGAGGGGATGAGCACGGCGGTGGATACTTCATCCTTGTTTTTCGGTTTTGGGGTCTTGGCCAGGGAAAGGAAGAGTTCCAGGTCTTTTTCCCGGGTTTGTTTGAACATGAAGGCGCGCACCGGTTTTGCCGCCTCCGCCAGGGCCTGTTCCGCGTTGATCTGCTCGGTCATGTATGGCTTGATGGCGGTGGTGTTTACCTGATTGAAAACCGGGGTCATGATGAAGACCGTGAGGAAGAGAGCCAGTCCGACCAGAACCTGGGTCGGCGGGACCTGTTGGGTGCCCAGGGCTTGGCGCAGAAAAGAAAAGGTTATCACCAGTCTGGTGAAAGAGGTCATCATCAGCAGGATGGCCGGAGCCATGGAAAGTACCGTGAACAGGAGCAGGATTTCGATGAGGACGGAAACCTGCTTGGGATTCTGGGTCTCACCCAGGCCGATTTGCAGGGTGGGGAGGGTTACGGCGTTGGCGAAGTCGGGGCAGAGGATGAATCCGGCGAATAGACCGAGGATAATGGTGGGCCAGGATGGCAAAGTTTTATTCCGCATGGACAGGATCCTTTTTTTGCTTCACGCCGGAGATGCCTTGAGTCGCCTTGTTGAGCAGGGAGGCAAAAGAGGCCGGCAGGGGGGTGAAGGTTTTCCGGGAATTTGTGGCGTTCGCCAGGCGTTCATTGGGGGCAAGGGTGGCGAGCAGGGTGATCCGCTGCTCGGTGAGTCCGACCACCAGATAAGTACCCGCGACCTCCAGGACGCTCACCTGTTTTTTGGGAGCCAGCATCTGGCTGTCAATGACGGTGATGAGGCCTTCCGGTCTGGAACCGACCCTGACCAGACCCATTTTCCTGATCCAGAACAGCAGCAGGAGCATGAGGCCTATGACAATGACGAGAGAGCCAAGGGTTTTGAAGATGGCAAAGGTCAGGGAAATGGATTCCTGATTGCCGGTTAGGCCGGCGGCGGGAAGCACAGAGGGGGGTGTCTCGCCGATTACGCCGCCGAGCTGTTCGGCGGCAAGCAGCAACGGGCAAAAAAGGTGATAAGTCAGACTTGCCCATAAGGAGGGCAGTATTTTCCTTCGGAACAGGCCTGGTGTGGATGATGGTTGCCGGATCTTCATAATGGTTCCGTCCACGTTCTGGCCGATAAATGTTGGCCAGGCTGTAACTATCCAGCAGCACCGCATCTGCGTTGTTGTCAGCCTGCTCATGGGCACCAACACTTCGCCGGCTTTTCTGCCTAGCAGCTATAGCTGAGTTGGGCAGTTTGCCTGCCCAAACGAGACTTATGCCCTTTGGGTGCACACCACTGCTGGATAGTTACGGTTTTGGTTGTTTTTGTTCGTTCCCGGCCTTGAGCTGGTAGTTACGCCAGGCTTTTCTTGCTCAGGCGATATTTTTGACCCGATCGGCCTGGCTGATAATCTCGGTTATCCGCACCCCGAATCGCTCGTTGATCACGATCACTTCGCCTTTGCCCAGCAGCTTGTCGTTGACAAAGATTTCCACCGATTCTCCGGCTGCTTTGTCGAGCTCGACCACCGACCCTTGGGTTAGTTGCAGCATTTTGTTGATGATCATGCTGGTTCTCCCCAGTTCCACGGTGACTTCCAAAGGGATATCCAGCAAAAAGTCGAGGTTCTGGCTGCCGGCCGGGGCGGTGGTCGCGGTAGTGCCCAATTCGGCAAAGGCAGGGGCCTGAGCCCTTTCGGAGCCTTCCTGTTCGTTCAAGGCGGCAGCCCAGTCATCACCGGCTCCATCTGTCTCGGCCTTAGTGCCGGTGGCATTCAACGGGTCGTCAGCCATGTTTTTTCTCCTTTTTCAGGTGATCTTCTCTGCTCAATGGTCAAAGTGAGGCTTGAGTCTTATTCTCTGTTCGGGTCAAGAACTTTTTTCTGGATGAGTAACGCATTGTTGCCGCGATGCACGCCCGGGGTTCCCATGTATTTTCGTTCCCCGGCGACAAAGACCGGCAGGGGATCGTCGGTGCGGCGCTCCAGCTGGATAATGTCGCCGACCACCAGTTCCATGACCTCGCCTGCGGAAATAGTGGCGCGGCCCAGTTCCACCACAAAGTCCACCGGGATGTTCTTGATGTTTTCGGAGAGAATTCGTTTGATGTTGATGTCTTCGTCGCTTTGCTCTCGTTGATAGGTGGTCAACAGTTTACCCTTGACCGACTCCAGGTTGCTCATGGGAATGCAGACCGTGATGCTGCCAACGGCCCGGTCCATGTCCACATCGTACCGGTTGATGATCACCACGTCTTCCGGCTGGCAGATCTTGGCGAACTGCGGATTGATCTCGCTCCTGATGTATTGGACATTGAGGGGCTGCAGGGAATGCCAGGCCTTTTCCAGATCGCCGAGCAGAAGATTCACCACCCGCCGGATAAGCCGCTGTTCGATAGCGGTGAAATCGCGGCCCTCAATGCGGACGTTTCTGGTGCCGGTGCCGCCCAGGAAATTTTCCACCATGGTAAAGACCAGTTTTGGTTCAAGGACGATCAGAGCGTTGCCCCGAAAGGGCGCCATTCGGAAGATCTGCAGGCTGCTCGGCACAGGCAGGGTGCGGACAAAGGCCCCGAAACGTTCAAGTTCGAGGGGGGCGGAAGTAAGGTCGATAATCCGGCGCAGGGTGTTGGAAAGCGAGGTGCGAACCGCCCGCATGAAAGCATCGGAAATAACCTCCATGGCCGGCATCTTGACCTGGACGATCCTTTCCTGTCTGGTGAAGTCGTAGGTCTGATAGCCCAAGGCTTCAGCGTCAAGGGGTTCTTCCGGCTCTTCGATCTCGCCGCCGGAAATTCCCTTTAGTAGCGCATCAACCTCGTCCTGGCTGAGAATTTGTTCCATGGTCTTCTACTAGGTTTTGTGGGCTTTTTTAATAACGGCTTCGCATTGGCGTGCAAGGGCCAAGAAGCTACTGCACGACAAATTCCGTAAAATAAATATTTTTGATATGATCTGGTCGCATGATCTCGTTGAAACGTTCCATCAGTTCATCGCGGACCCTGATCTTGCCCTCCGGGGTCATGACTTCTTCAAAGTCAAGGCTGGTGAGCATCATGATGACCATGTCGCGCAGCTTGGGTGACGCTTTCGTGGCCTTGTCCACGGCTTCCTTGTTTTCAAGTTCCAGTTCAATTTTGACCTTTAGGTAGCGTTTGCCTTTAGGGTCTGCAAGGTTGACGACAAAGGGTTCCATGACCAGCATCTCTCCGATTACCGATGCAGATTCTTTCTTTGTCTCTTCATGGCCGGCCGCCTCTTCCGCCGCAGGTTTGGGGGCGAGAAAGGTCTTATAGGCGAAAAAACCTCCGCCGCCTAAGACGAGAATGCCTACGCCAAGGATGATGAAAAGAAGCATCTTGGATTTCTTTTCAGGAACCTGCTCTTTTGCCTGTGGGTCTTTCTCTGCTGCCATGGTCTGGTCTCCTCAAGGAAAAATGAAGCTCGGAGAATTCTGGAGCCCTTTCTTTAAGTTCAGGTGTAAAGCAAGCATTGTGCCGTACGATTTTTGCTGAGTGTAACAGTATATGTAAATTATCGGTAATTCAATGTATTTCTGGGAAATATCCCGGTAAGGCGGTCTTTTTTTGCAGGGATAATCCGGAAATCTTTTGTCATAATTTTGACTTCAAGCAGATGAATCGTCAAAAAAACAGCGAAGATTGATCAAAAATGCATAATGGGTGCCTCAAAAATGGTTTGGCCGAATGAAGCAAAAAAAGCCGGATCCGGATGCGGCCGGAAAGTATTCTTTACTTTCCGGCCTTAAAATTTTATCGTGGGCAGCAAATTGATAATGATAAGCCCTTTGCGGGGCAGTACGGAGAGGAGCAGGGGTTATGTACAATCTACGGGGAAAAGTGGGCTTGGTAACCGGAAGTTCCCGGGGAATCGGCAAGGCAATTGCCTTGCGGCTGGCGGAAAACGGGGTTGATCTGGTGGTGAACTATGTGCGCCACAGGCAGGATGCAGAAGCCTCCGCCCGTCTCATCGAGGGGAAAGGGGCCCGTTGTCTGGTGGTCAAGGCCAACGTGGCCAATGACGAGGATTTGCAGGCCATGTTCGCCCTTATCAAGAGCGAATTCGGCCATCTTGACTTTCTTATCAGCAACGCGGCGTCCGGCGTTCTTAAGCCGGCGCTTGAGCTGAGCAGCCGGCATTGGAACTGGGCCATGGAGATCAACGCCCGGGCTCTGCTTTCTCTCACCCAGCAGGCCGTGCCGCTCATGAGCAAGGGCGCCAGGATCATGGCGGTTTCCAGCATGGGGGCGGTGCGGGCCGTGGAAAATTACACGGCGGTGGGCGCTTCCAAGGCGGCGCTTGAGTCGCTGGTCCGCCATCTCGCCGTGGAGTTGGGGCCGATGGGGATCAATGTCAATACCATCAGCGCCGGCGCCGTGGATACCGAGGCCCTGAAGAAATTTCCCAACCGGGAGCAGATCCTCGATGGCGCCCTGAAACGCACCCCCATGGGGCGGCTTACCACCCCAGAGGATGTGGCGGATGTCGCCCTGTTTCTTTGCAGCGATCTGGCCGCCATGATCCAGGGGCAGACCATCGTCGTGGACGGTGGCTACTCCATCAGGGCCTGAGCGAGAGTCCATGGAAGCCTTCCGCACCCAGGAGCGGCTGATCCTCGCCTCGGGCTCGCCCCGGCGGCGTGATTTTCTTGCCGAGGTGGGTCTTATTTTTGAGGTCCGGGTGATGGATATCGATGAAACCCCGCAGTCCGGCGAACAGCCTGCCGATTTTGTCGCGCGTTTGGCCCGGGAAAAGGCCCGGGCGGTTGCAGAGCCTGGCGCCTGGGTGCTGGCCGCCGATACCGCAGTGGTGCTGGACGATGAAATTCTCGGCAAGCCGAGCGATGCAGCGGAGGCCTGCGTCATGCTCATGCGCCTTTCCGGCCGCTGGCATGAGGTGTGGACCGGATTTGCCCTTTGCCGGCAGGCAACAGGCGAGCTGGCTACGAAAACCGTCTGTACCAGAGTCCGGTTCCTGGCGCTCACCCCGGAGTTATGCCGGGCTTACGTGCGCACCGGCGAACCCCTGGACAAGGCGGGAGCTTACGGGATTCAAGGGAAGGGCTGTTTTCTGGTCCCGGAAATAAGCGGTTCCTATACCAATGTGGTGGGATTGCCCATGACCGAGGTTCTGGAAGCGTTATTGCACCACAAGGTAATTGCGCTGCTGGACGGTTTATGAGTTTGGCCCTTCCCGTCATGGCTGGTACAGGGCCTGTTCCTCGTGCCCCTTTCTTGGTTGGAGGTCAGGCCGGTGAACTCGCCCCAAGTCCAGCTTACTGATTGCCGGCGTTCATCTTTGAGAAATCGCCGATCTGCAGGAAGAGGTGGGCTATGGCGGTCAGCAGATTCAACCGGTTGCCCCGCACCCTCTCATCCTCCACCATGACCATGACTTCTTCAAAAAAGGTGTCAACCGACTCCTTCATTTTGAGAATTACGGTCAGGGCTTTTTCGTAATCGCCTGCTGCAAGCATGGGGGCCACCTCCTGGCGGACAGCCAGGTATGTCTCGTGGAGTTTTTGTTCGGCACTTTCGCTGAGCAGTGCCGCTTGTACCTTGGTGTCTCCGTTATCTTTGATAATATTAATCACCCGCTTGAAGGCCCCGGCCAGGATGGTGAAGGATTCCTGGCTGCTGATGGCCAGCAGGGCGTTGATTCTTCGCCTGCAGTCAAGCGGATCGTCGAAAGAGACCGAGGTGACCGCATCCACCGCTTCGGCAGGAATTCCCTGACTGACGAGATCATTGCCAAAACGGCCCTTGATGAACTCGAGTACATTGCGACGGGTCTCGGCCCGGGGAACCGTCAGCCTGTCTTCGTAAAGGGAAAGAGCTTCATCCACGAACTCGGTAAGCGAGAGGCTGAAGCCCATGGCGTTGATGATATGAAGAAGTCCCAGCGAGAGGCGACGCAGACCGAAGGGGTCGGTGGTGCCGGTGGGGATCTGGCCGATGCCGAAGCAGCCGGTGATGGAGTCAAGCCGGTCAGCCATGCCGACCAAGGCGCCGGGGATTGAAGCGGGCAGCGGGCCTCCGGCTCTGACTGGCAGGTAATGTTCCCGGATGGCCGTGGCAACTTCAGGTGTTTCGCCGCTGAGCAGGGCGTAATCCTGGCCGATCGCTCCTTGCAGGGTGGGAAACTCCCCCACCATGTCGGTGAGCAGATCGGTCTTGGCAAGGAGGGCACCCCGTTCGGTCTGGGCCAGATGTTCCGGGGCAAGCTTTCTGGCCAGCAGACCGGCAAGGCTGGTAAGGCGGCGGGTCTTGTCAAGCATGGTCCCCAGCTTGTTCTGGAAGATGACGCCAGAGAGGTCTTCGACCCGATCCTTCAGGGTGCGGCGCTGGTCTTCCTTGAAGAAGAAAAAGGCATCCTCCAGCCGCGCCCGGATTACCCGCTGGTGGCCATCGGCGGCAAGCTTGGCGTCCTTGGTTTCCGTGTTGTTCACCGCGACGAAATGGGGCATGAGTTTACCAGTGCAGTCAACAACGGCAAAATATTTCTGATGCTCCCGCATGGAGGTGATCAATACCTCGCGGGGCAGGGCGAGAAAACGTTCTTCAAAGATGCCGCAGAGGGCGAAAGGCTTCTCCACCAGATTGCATACCGTGTTTACCAACTCGTCATCCTGGAGAATCGTTCCGCCCGCCTGTTGGGCCGCCTTGTTGATCTCGGCAATAACCGCAGCGCGTCGCTCCGCAGGATCCACCAGGACTTGGGCCGTGCGCAGAATTTCGACATAATCTCTAAAACAGGTTGCCGGGAAAGGCCCTCTGGCCATGAAACGGTGGCCGCAGGTGGTGTTGCCGCTGTTGATGGTGTCCAGGGAGAAGTAAACGGTCTTGCCGCCATAGACGGCCAACAGCCACTGGATCGGGCGGGCGAAGCTGGTGCGGCCTGCGCCCCAGCGCATGGATTTCGGGAAATTGAGGCTGGCAATAACCTCAGGCAGCAACTCGCCAAGGAGTTCCGAAGTCTGGCGGCCAATCTGATCGATGCGGACCATGAGGTACTCCCCCTTTGGCGTTGCCACAATTTCCAGGGCCTCTACCGAAACCCCCCTGGTCTTGGCAAAACCTATGGCTGCCTGGGTTGGCTGGCCATTCTGGTCAAAGGCCGCCTTTTTTGGGGGGCCGAGAATTTCCTCTTCCCTGTCCGGCTGGCGTTCGGCCAGGCCGCTGATCGACACGGCAAGACGTCGGGGGGTAGCTGTAGTGCGCAGGCCGGTATAGGGAAGGGCTAGAGCGGTCAGCCGGTCGGCGAAGATTTTTTCCAATTGCGAAAGGGCTGGCATTATATAGCCGGCCGGGATTTCTTCGGTGCCGATTTCAAAGAGGAGTTCGTTGTGCATGGGTGTTTTCTCGCGATATTTTTTAATATGGTTACATGTCATCCTGCCATTCCAGGGAGGCAAAAGTACTATAGCCTTGCGAAAGGTTTTCTACCAGAATGGAAAACCAGGCGATGGCCGGCTGGTTTTCAAGCTTGCGGCCCAAGGCTGTAGTAATGCTTTCCACGGAAAGGGTGTATTCCGGGCAGGTTCCTGCTGCGGGCCAGCAGAGATCGTGGGAAGTTACCTCTTCCACCAGTTGGATGATATCCTCGATCCAGATAAAATTTTTGAATCGCAACCGGATGGTCGCCCTGCCCCAGTGGCCGAGGGAGCGCGGCATGCCATGGTCCATCCTGGCCGGGAGCGGAGGGGAAATGGGCACCTGAATTTCCAGGATGAGGTCGTCGGTTTTGTCCAGAGAGCCATGCATGGTACAACGGTATTCATTCATGCCCACCGATTGTGCTTGTCCGAAAGATTTTTTTAAAAAATAAGGGAAGGTGATTTCCAAGTGAGCCGCTTCAGCCTGGAGCCGGATCTTCATCTCCTCGAGAATACGGTGAATACTTTTCAGGTTGATCTCGCCATGGAACCGGTTGAGTATTTCCACGAACCGGCTCATGTGGGTACCCTTGAACTGGTGGGGAAGATTGACGTACATGTTGACCGAGGCCACGGTTTTTTGAGTCTTACGGGCCTTATCCAGAACCGTGACCGGGTAGGAGATGTTTTTTACCCCCACCTTTTTGATATTGATCCGGCGGTAATCACGCTGTCCTTGGATATCTTTCATGTCACTCATTGGTAAATGTCCGCCAGCAGCGGATCTGCCTGGCAAGCTGGCTGCGCTCGTGAACCTTTACAATTGGGGGTTTTTAAAACTCTTGGTGAACGGTTACGTCCATTGGCTGGAGGGTGCCTGTTGATCTGCATTTTCCAGGCGGCTACGGATCTCAGGTAAGATGTTTTTTTACTGCGGCCTTGAGTTCTTCCAGGTTTGACGATTTGACTATGTACTCATCGGAAGCCCAGGTAGCGAGATCCTGTTTGAACTCCTGGTAGGCGGAGCTCAGGATCACCGGCAGGGTGGGATTCATTTCCTTTATCTGGCGAAGGACGTCGATTCCGTTGATGCCGGGCATATTGATGTCAAGGATGATAAGGTCCGGCATAATAATCTTCATCTGGGTGAGGGCTTCTTCCCCGGAGAGAGACGAGTGGACCTCGTAGCCCTCTTCTTCCAACTCTTCGCGGTACAAGAGATGGATGCTGTCTTCATCGTCAACAAGCAGTATCTTTTTCATGGATTCCTCTATACACCCAAAGGGCATAAGTTTAGTTTGAGCAGGCAAGCTGTTCAATTCAGACTTGACGGTCTTGTCACAACTAAAAAACGTAACGCAAAGGTGCAAATGCGGCGATCGGTCCGGCTCACGGACAAAAGTACGCATCGCCGTCCCGCTTGCCGCAACCTGCGGCCCCCTGTGGCCGCTTATTCCGTGGTTCTTTTACCTCTTGGGGCATACCCCGTGATCAGTTGCGTTGTTACGAGTCCATCAAATCGTCGCGTCTCTTAAAAACTGAGCTGCTTCTTCCGGCGGGATGGGGTTGATATAAAAACCAGAGCCCCATTCAAAACCGGCAATCATCGTCAGTTTGGGCATGATTTCAAAATGCCAGTGGTAATGCTCCAAGGGCTGTGAGCGCAAGGGCGCGCCATGCAGGACAAAATTATAGGGAACATTGGGGATGCAGGCATCCAGCCGACGCATGCTCTCGGAAAAAATCGCAGTGAGAGCCTTGAAGTGATTGTCATCCATGGCAAGGTATGACGAAGCGTGGTGCTTGGGCAGTATCCACATTTCAAAAGGCGAGCGGGGCGCATAGGGGACAATGGTGATGAACAGGTCGTTTTCGACCACCACCCGCTGGTTCTGGTTTAGCTCCTGCCGGATAATATCGCAGAAAATGCAGCGTTCCTTGTATTTGTAATAGGAAAGACTCCCTTCGAGTTCGGAGCTGATCATGCGCGGCAGAATGGGCAGGGCAATGAGCTGAGAGTGAGAGTGTTCCAAGGAAGCTCCAGCCGCGGCGCCAAAATTCTTGAAAACCATGACATAACGGAAGCGCGGATCCTGGGCTAGATCGAGCAGCCGATCCCGGTAGGCCAGAAAAACCTTGATCATGCGCTCCGGCGGCAGTCTGGTGAAGGATTCGTTGTGGTCCGGGGTCTCGATGATGACCTCGTGGGCTCCGATTCCGTTCATCCGGTCATAGAGGCCATTCCCTTCCTTGTTGAGATTGCCTTCGATGACGAGGGCTGGGTACTTGTTGGGGACAACCCGCAGATCCCAGCCCGGCTTGTTGTTTTGATGGCCATCGATGCTGGAGTAGCTGAGAACTTCCGGAGGCGTTGTATTCTCGTTGCCTGGGCACAGGGGGCAGAATCCACCCCTGCCTTCATTTTTTTCCACAATGAAATCAGTGGGCCGCTTGCCCCGTTCGGTGGAGATGATGATCCAGCGGCCAATGATCGGGTCTTTGCGTAGTTCAGGCATCGTGGTCTCTTATAACCCTTTTTGCGCCTTTTCCTGATTTTCCTGGAGGGTCTTGCATTCGATGCATTGGGTTGTCACCGGTCGCGCCTCAAGACGTTTGCTCGATATTTCGTCGCCGCATTCTTCGCAAATACCGTAGGCACCTTCATCAATGCGTTCGATGGCTTCCCTGATTTTGATCAGCAGCTTGCGTTCGCGGTCACGGATGCGGAGTTCGAAACTCCGGTCGGATTCGGCGCTGGCCCGGTCGGTAGGATCGGGATAATTTTCCGTGCTGTCGTTCATCTCGTGGATGGTTTTTTCCGCCTCCTGCAAAAGATCCTGGCTCATGGCCTCGAGCTTTTGACGAAAATGTTCAAGCTGTTCTCTGTTCACGGTCTTGCTCCCTTGGTATATCTTGGACAAGCGTCATTGCTATCGTTGATAGTTTCCGCTTTTGCCCCCGATTTTCCTTTCCAGTCTGATGTTATTGATGATCATGCCTTTGTCCACAGCCTTACACATATCATAAATGGTCAGGGCGGCAACCGAGACGGCGGTGAGCGCTTCCATCTCGACTCCGGTTCTGCCGGTTATTCCTACCGTGGCGGTAATCCCTATGGTGTGGGTCTCATCGTCAAGGTCAAAGTCCACATTCACTTTGTTGATGGCCAAAGGGTGGGTCAGGGGGATAAGGGCATCGACCTTTTTGGCGGCCATAATCCCGGCGATCCGGGCAACCCCGAGTACATCCCCCTTGGCAATATTTCCTTCCCGCACCAGCTGAAACGCTTGCGCTGAAAGAGAAATGGCGCCGCAAGCCGTTGCTTCGCGGATAGTTTCGTTTTTGCCGCCTACGTCCACCATGCGGGCATTGCCAGCTTCGTCAAAATGGGTAAACTGGTTTGTCGCCAAACTATGGTCGCTCATTGTCGTTGTCCCGTGAGAAAGAATCAAGGATTTTCCTCAGTGAATTTGTGAAGGATTTTCTGAAAAAAGCCCTCTTCCTCCTGGGCACCGTTCCTTTCTTTTTGCAGGGAGTCAATCTCTTCGAGCAGATCCTTTTCCCGAGAGGAGAGTTTATTCGGGATGACAACTTTGATCTCAACGATCATGTTTCCGGGGCTTCCGCCCCTCAGGGAGGGAACGCCTTCGCCTTTCAGGGTGAAGATATGGCCGGGTTGGGTTCCCGCCGGGATAACCAGCTGCCGGGTTCCATTTATGGTCGGCACCTCTACCGTGGTGCCCAAGGTGGCCTGCACCATGCCAAGGGGGAAACGGCAATGGATCTCATTGCCTTCCCGCTGGAAGAACTCATGGGGCTCCACATGCATGATTACATACAGGTCGCCCGGTGAACCACCCTTGCGGCCACCCTCGCCTTCGCCCCGCAACCGCATGCGGGCGCCAGTGTCGACTCCGGCCGGAATCTTCAGCGACACCTTTTTGCTTTTTTTGATCAGCCCTTCGCCCTGGCAATCATTGCATGGCTCGGTAATGATGGTGCCTTCGCCGTGACATTTCGGGCAGGAGGTCTGTACCCGGAAAAAACCTTGCGCGTGCACCACCTGACCATGGCCCTTGCAGGTGGGGCAGGTTGCCGGTTTGTGACCGGGGCGCAAGCCGGTGCCGTCGCAGGTCCAGCAGGTTTCCCGCCTGGTGATTTCTATCTCTTTTTCCGCGCCGTGCACCGCATCCATGAAGCTGATGCCCAGATCATAGCGCAGATCGTTTCCTTGGATGGGGCCCTGGCGCCTTTGCCCGGAGCGGCCCCCGAACATGTCGCCGAAGATATCGCCAAAGCTTGAGAAGATGTCCTCAAAATTGCCAGGCCCGCTGTAGCCGCTGTCTTTCAGGCCGGCTACCCCATAGCGGTCGTAGATCTTCCGTTTTTCCAGATCACCGAGAATTTCGTAGGCCTCGGCTGCTGATTTGAATTTATCTTCAGCCGCCTTGTCCCCCGGATTTTTGTCCGGATGGTATTTCATGGCCAGTTTGCGGTACGCTTTTTTTATTTCCTCGGCTGCCGCATCCGGGGCGACTCCGAGGGTTTTGTAGAAATCGTTTTCCATTAGTTACAGGGAGACCTGTTCCGGTTGCTCGTCACCCTTCTGTGCGATCGGGGTGGGGGCATCTTCCTTGGGGGCGACAAATTTCTTGATGGTGGTGAAATCCACTTGGCCGGAGGCAATTTCGCGCAAGGTGGAGACAATCTCCTTATTCTTGCATTTTACCAGAAAAGGTGCGCCCTTGCGGTGCTGTTTAACCCGCTCAATGGCAAGATGGATAAGGGAAAAACGATTTTCATTGCCTATCTGGCTCAGGCAGTCTTCGACGGTAATGCGTGCCATAATAAAAATCCTCCTGTGCGAAATATCCCGTTGGATATCGCGTTAGTATAAACCGCCAGAGTATAATCAATCCCGTTTTTTTGGCAATCATTTTTTCTGGAGACATCTTTTTTTCAGGCAATTTAAATGGTTACGATGTCAATTCCCGGAGAGATTCAACCGCCACGGGAGGCTGTTCGGAAAGGCGCAGGGGAAGCCTGTCGCGATGGCATGAAAAATGCTAATAATCAAATCAAGATTGAAGAAAAACAGTGCATGAGGAGATGGGATCAGAAAAAAATTCCTTATTGGACATGGGTTTGCGGTCTTCATCCAGGGCTGGGCAGGAAAAATATTCCTATATTTGATTGCAAGCAAGAGTGTCATTTTATTGACCTGATGATTTTGTTTTTTCAAAATAGGGCCACAGGGAGAGAATATGCAAAAAATCATGGCAGGCCTGTTGCTTATCGGTTGTTGTGGGTGTTCAGGGGGGATGTACAGCAATCTCGTTGAGGTTGAAATGCGGCTTGCTTCGCCAATGTTCGGGGATGGTCAGCGGGTGCCGGTGGTCTATCCCGGCCGAGGCGGTGCTTCGGATGAGGCCATGGTTTTTCAGGTGTTTGGCCTCTCTTGGCGAAGCATCGAGAGGGACTATCCTGCCTACAATTTTAATCCCTGACAGGGGTGGAAATGATGCTTAGACAATTATTTGCGGTTTTGTTGAGTTTTGGATGTGCCGTAACTCCCGTGCTGGCTGATGAAGGTCAATTGCCTGACGACGCCGAGAAGGGAGGGCTGTTTCAGGAACGGCAGCGTCCCACGCCGACCTATCGCCCCTATTTCTATAATTATCCCCATGCGATCCCCCCGGATTATGTGTTTCGCACTGCGCGAGTTTTCTCGCCGAATAACATGTCTAAATCCTTTTTGTCTGGCTTTGGCTCTGGGCAGGCAGGCAGCGCCGGACAAGGCGTCGCCCTGCAGGCCAAGATCAATCAGATGGGCAAGGCGCTCATTGCCAATGCCGGCGAGGTGGCGGACGATGAATATGTGGTGGCGGTGAGCACCTTCGTCAGTCTTGATAATCTCTATGCCACTTCTTCTCTTGGCCGGTATCTGGGGGAGCAGTTGCTCGCCACTTTGCAGCAGGGCGGGCTGGAGGTGATTGAAGTGCGAAAAACCAAGGAGATGATGATTAGTCCGGAGCACGGCGAGTATGCCTTGTCTCGGCGCCTGAAGGAGCTCAGCCAGGTGCAGGGTGCCCAGGCCGTGGTGGTGGGAACCTATGCGGTGGCCGGCCAGGAGATTTTTGTCAATGTCCGACTGTTGCGCAACGACGATAACAGGGTTCTTTCCTCCGCCAGTCTGGTTTTGCCCATTGACGCGATGACCGCCAGCCTGCTGGCCGATGAAAGCATGCCCGCTTCCACCAGCACTTCTCCGGTCGTGATCCGGCAGTTCCCGGAAAAGGGTCAGATCGCGGCCCCGCCTCCGGTAAAGAAGCCGAAGAAAGTTGTCGCGAAGCGTCCCGTAAAACCTCCGGTGAAAAAGGATTGCCCATGAAAAAGACAAGGAAGACAGTCAGGTTGTGTTTGACGTTGCTTCTCGGCGGGGTTCTGCTTTTGGCCGGGTGCGTGCCTCCGGCTAAGACCGGCGGCACTGCCTCGGTGGTCACGCCGGATTTTTTCGGAGTGGGGGAGGAACTGGCCCTGCAGTTGATTTCCGGCATGCGCAGCGCCGGGGGCGGCCAGCGGCTGATTCTGACTACAGTGGTTGATCTCGAAAACCTTTATGCCACCACCAGTTTTGGCCGGACCCTGACCGAGGCCCTGTCCACCAGCCTGTTTCGCAATGGTTTCGGCGTGGTGGAGATCCGCAAGTCCGCGGAGCTTCTCATCCGGGACAACCGGGGCGAACTGATGCTCACCCGCGATGCCAGGCTGCTGGCCAAGCAGCAACAGGCGGCGGCTATTCTCACCGGCACTTATTCGCTGACCCCGACCACAGTAATCCTCAATCTCAGACTGCTCGATGCCGGGTCGCAGCAGGTGCTTTCCGTGGCAGGGCTTGAGCTGCAGCGCAGCCGCAACATCAATCATCTTCTCGCGGCAGGAGGAGGCGGCCTCGGCGATGCTTTCCTTTCCGTCCGTGAGCGCTGACGGACTCGTGAGAAAGAAAAAGGTCACGGGTACGTAAGACAAAATTAAAGAGTTACAAAGAAATAACCGTTGAAATCGCAGCTGGTTTCGATTTCAACAACGTTGAGGGGGCCGGGATGCGAAAGGTAATAGCGATTGTGCTTATGGGGTTTCTCCTCGCCGGGTGTGCGCCGGGCCAGAAAAACTGGGCCAGCCGGCCGGTGGAGGTCAGGAAGAATTCGCCAGTGGTCTTTATCTTTCCGGAGGTGAATACCTACCAGGAGGCGACCGTTGGCGTGTTGTCCTTTCAGGTGCCCGGCAATATGAACCGGGAACAGGGAGAGGGGGTGGCCATGCTCTTTAAGGATGTTCTCCTCGGTAAGCAGGCTTTTCCCAAGGTACTTCGTCTTGAGGCCCCTTACCGGGATATCGAGGAAGCCCTGGCCATTGGCCGGAAGGCAAAGGTCGATCTGGTTCTGGCGGGCAAGGTCAGCTACGCTCTGGAAGGCAGCCAGTTCGGGGGAGGCAGGGTAGAGGTGGCCACCAGGCTGCTCAATGTGCATACCGGCAATACTGTCTGGTACATCGAGCAATCAATGGATCAGCCCGTGGCCTATCCGAAAAGCAGTACCCTCTCTCGTTTTGTCGCCGCCTTCAATCCTCCAGATATTAAGCCTTCGCAGGGAGGTCCGGTGGTGCCAAACATGCTGGCCCAGGTGGCCTTTGACATGGCCGAGGTCATGGCCGGGGCCAAATCGGTGAGTAGATGACGGTCTGACTCCGGGCTAAGTAACAAAAAAATAACCCCGTTCGGCCTGAAGCCGGACGGGGTTGTTTTTGGCCAACGGCCTACACCCAAAGGGCATAAGTTTGTTGAAATCGTAAAAACCACGATTACAATGGGTATTAATGTGTAAGTGTCTTATTTTGTGTGGTGGGCCTGTAAACTTTTCAGGTTGTTGCGAGTTCATCCAGTTTCGTTTGAGCAGACAAGCTGCTCAACTCAGCTTTAGCCAAGAAAAGGGTTTTTCAGGAGCATGGTCTGCTCGCGGCCCGGTCCAACGGAAAGGATGTAGGCCGGGGTCTCGGTGAACTCCTCGATACGTTTTACATAATCGCGGGCCTTGGCCGGCAGATCGTCCACGCTACGGGCCTGGCTGATCTCTTCGCCCCAGCCGGAAAGGTTCTCGTAGACCGGATGCAGCCTGGCAAAGGTCTTGATATTGCCGGGCATGGCGGTCAATTTTTTGCCGTCAGCCTCATAGCTGGTGGCCAGTTTCAGGGTCGGTTGGCCGCTTAAGACATCGAGCTTGGTGATGGCCAGACCGTTGATCCCGTTTAGGCGCACCGCCTCCCGGGCAATGACGCCGTCGAGCCAGCCGCAGCGGCGTTTGCGGCCGGTGGTGGCGCCGAATTCCCCGCCTTTTTGCTGCAACTCGTCACCCACTCCGTCCAGCAGCTCGGTGGGGAAAGGCCCTTCGCCAACCCGAGTAGTGTAGGCCTTGAGGATGCCGATGACGCAGTCGATGTGGGAAGGGCCAAAGCCGCTGCCGGTGCAGGCGTTGCCGGCGATGGTGTTGGAGGAGGTGACAAAGGGGTAGGTGCCGTGGTCGATGTCCAGCTGGGTACCCTGGGCGCCTTCAAAGAGAATGTGCTTGCCTGCCTTGCGGCCTTCGTCCAGCGCTACGGAAACGTTATCAATATACGGGGCAAGCCGCTCTGCATATTTCAGGTATTCGTCGTATACGGCCTCGGCCTTGAGCGGTTCGCAGTTGAACTTTTTGCTGAAAAGAAAATTCTTTTCTTCAAGGTTTTCACGGATCTTTTCCATCAGCGATCCGGAGTCCAGGAGATCCCCTGCCTTGATGCCCTTGCGCAGGATCTTGTCGCCATAGCAGGGTCCGATGCCCCGGCCGGTGGTGCCGATCTTTTTGCCGCAGGCCAGAGCCGATTCGCTGCAGGAGTCGAGGAGCCGATGGTAGGGCATGATCAGATGGGCGCGTTCACTGATCATCAACCGCTGCGGATTAACCGGCAGGCCGCTGGCCGCGAGTTTGTCCATCTCTTCAAGCAGGACGCCGGGGTCGAGGACCACGCCGTTGCCGATGAAGCACATTTTGTTTTCGTAGAGGATCCCGGATGGGATGAGGTGGAAGACGTACTTCTTGCCGTTTACCACCAGGGTGTGGCCGGCGTTGTTGCCGCCCTGAAAGCGCACCACAAAGTCGGCGTGCTCCGTCAACAGGTCGACGATCTTGCCCTTGCCCTCATCGCCCCATTGCGTCCCGACAATTACTACATTTGCCATCTTTCTCTTCCTCCGCAATCGTAACTATCCAGCAGCACCGCATCTGCGTTGTTATCAGCCTGCTCATGGGCGCTAGCACACTTCGCCGGCTTCTGCCTAGCAGCTACGGCACTGCTGGATAGTTACAGTTTGGGTTGTTTATGTTCGTTTCCGGCCTTGAGCTGGATAGTTACCCGCAATCATCCCAAAAAAGGTTATCCGTGAGCCGCCGGCGTGGCTTAATTTCTCATCGTCATCTTGTCCAGCAGCAGGCACCATAGCCAAAGGAAAATAAAAAGTCAATCGGTGGATGTCTCTCCGGGGGTTGCCTGTCTGTTACTGTTGCCTGTCTTGACACCCTGCGGCAAATGCCGTAGATTGCCCCCTGACTATGAGGGATGCGAGGCGTCGCCGGTTTTGCGGCAGACGGGATATTTTTTGCGGACACATTGAGGCAACGGCATGTTTGGTATAGGGCTTCCTGAGTTGATCCTGATCCTGGGTGTCGCGCTTATCGTGGTGGGCCCGGAAAAGCTCCCGGAGATGGCGAAGTCCATGGCCAGGGTGGTGCTGGATCTTAAGAAAACTGCCATTGGTCTTAAGGAGAGTCTGCACGAGGAGATGAAGGATGATCTGGGGCAGGAGTCCTGGCAGCGGAAGCTGGGAGATGACTATCCCAATCTGCCTTTCACCTCGGTTCCCGAGCCGGACGCGGCGGAGATTGACGCCGTGTCGCCGCCTGACTCCAATCCAGCCGTGGCAGCCTCCGAACCCGATGGCCAAGAAGAGAAGCCGGCGGGATGACGGTGCTGGCCGGACATTTTGCCGGACACCTCCGGGAATTGCGGAACCGGGTTCTCACAGCCTTTCTGGCAATCCTGGTTGGCACCCTTGTCGCCTACGCCTTTTCCGAACATCTCGTCCGTTTTCTGATGGTTCCCCTAGTCAAGGGGCACCCGACTCTGGCGAAACTCGTTTATACCAACCTCACCGAAGCCTTTGTCAGCTATCTGAAGATTTCCCTGCTGGTCGGGCTCATGGCCGGTTTTCCGGTCTGTTGCTACGAATTGTGGAGATTTATCGCGCCGGGTCTGCACCGCCACGAACGGCGGTTGGCGAGAACGGTGGTCTTCTGGGCTTCCGCCCTTTTTGCGGGAGGAGTGGTGTTTGCCTATGTGGTGGTGCTGCCGGAGACGCTCTCTTTTTTGTTGAGCTTTGCCGGGGAGCAGCTTGAGCCCATGCTCCGGCTTGATGCCTACCTCACCTTTGTGGCCCGCACCTCACTGGCTTTCGGGCTGGCTTTTGAGGTGCCCTTTCTCATGGTCATGGTCGCCAAGGCCGGGATTGTCGCCAAGGGTTACTTTGCCCGGCAGCGGAAATACTTTTATCTCGCAATCCTGGTACTTTCCTTTCTGCTGACCGCCGGCGATGTGTTGTCCGCTGTCCTGCTTGCCGTGCCGCTTTTCGGTTTGTACGAGGCAGGGATCCTCATCAGTCGCCCGTTTAAAGGGATGCTGAAGACGGAAAGCTGACCGCTGTTACCGCAGAGTTCCAACACCCTTGTCACTCCCAAAATAATTATCTTGACATGCGTTATTCCTGCCAGGAAAGTGGTAATAAATCCAAACTGGAAAAAGGGTCGGCATGAAAATCATCCATTTAAGCGACACCCATATCGGCCACAAAGGTCTTGGGGAGCGTTTCGGGATGATCGTTGATGACCTAACCCGGCGGCACCCCTTGAATCCGGCAAACCACTTGGTTGTCCATACCGGCGACCTGATTCACCGCGCCAGCGCCGACAACCGGAATGAGGCACGGGCTTTGCTGGACCGGCTGCGGGGCTTCGGCTATCCTGTGCTGCTTTGTCCCGGCAACCATGATTACGGCGACTCTCTGTCCGTGGGCGCGCAGGCAGCCCGGGATTTTCAGGCAGCCTTTGGCGATTATCTTTTTCAGGACGGGCAGGAGGGGTTCCCTTCCCTGTACCTGCGGGGAGACTGCGCTTTCATTGGTCTGGATTCCAGCGCTGCCGAGCTGCGCGGCCCGTCCAGGCTGCTGGCCGAGGGTTTTTTAGGAGTGGCGCAGCTTTCCCGGCTTAACGCGCTTCTGGACAGCGACCAGCTGCTGGGCAAAAAAATAGTCATCTTTCTCCATCACCATCCCTTCTCATTTGGCTACAGCGTCAGCCCTGATGTGGGGGATGGCAGGCTTTTTTTTAATCTGTTTGCCGGGCTTACTCGCCCCTTCCGGCGGCTTAAGGACGCGCATTCCTTCGCTCGACTTGTCCGCGATCGAGCGAGAGTTCTGCTCTTCGGCCACATGCACCATGGCCTGGACTGCTCCGGCGAAGCCATGAAATACGGCATCCCTCTCGCCCTGGACGGCGGTTCTTCCACCTGCGCCGAAGCAGGGGAGGACAGAATGCGCTACCGGATTATAGACCTCCGCATTATGACCAGGGAGACCCGCTTTTTGCCCCTGCCTGGATAGTCCCGCAATTCAACCTGTTAACCAGGAGGAGTCCTATGCAAAGTTTAGGAGCCGTTACGAAATACTCTCTGCCTACTCGACCATTTCGTTTACGGCTCTTTATGCCGTTAAGGTTACCCAAATGACGACCTTATTTTGTTACAACGGCTTAGCCAGACTTTTGTATGCCTTTCTTGCCGGCCTGATCCGGATTCCCTTCTGGCTGTATGTGGGCTGGTGCGCCGCCGGTCTGGCGGCAATGCTCGTTTTTTTCGCCGCCCTGGTGGCCGGGCCGGCCTTGCTGGCGAAAAAATACGGCCTCGGGCTGCTATTGCTCTACGTGGTCCCGCTGATCTGGGGGATGCGCGGCCAGCCCTCGCCTTTTGCCGCCTTCATGGCCTGGATAGGCACCCTCAAGGCCTTTCGCCTCCCGCCCTGCGTGATCGAAAACCCCGGCGCCTACCAGATCAAAGGCAAGGATACCCGCGCCATTCTCGAAGCATTAATGCCCGGCGATATTCTTCTGCGGGGCTACAACGGCTATGTGGACGGCTTTTTTATCCGCCGACTCTCAGGGGCAGGAGGCAAGGTCGGCAATTTCACTCATGCGGCTTTGTATGTCGGCAAGCTTGAGGAAAAAGAGAGAAAGTTGGCTGCGGCCGACCTGCGGGTGCAGAATGAAGCCGGACAGTGGCTTGGTGCGCCTGAGGAGATGAAAGAGAAGGCGCGGCGTAATCTCTTTGAGCCAGGTGCGCAGATGGTTATTCATTCCATGGGACAGGGGGTGCATGCCGAGGATATTCTGACCTTCTGCCGTTGCGACCAGTTGGCCATTCTGCGCTTGCCGGAGGTGATTTGCCCCGACGATGGCCACCAGGAATTATTCCGGCTCCGGGAGGGAACACCGGAATACGCCCTGCAACGGAAACTTACGGAAACGAGAGAGGAAATCCCCAGGAAAGAAGCCGTGCGCTCCGCCATAGTCTCAGCCGTCGGGAAGATAGGCTCGGCCTATGATTTTGAGTGCGGCAGTATCGAAGACCACCGCTTCACCTGCTCCGAGTTCGTCTATTACTGCTATCGGGGCATTCACCATTATATAGGCCTCCTGCCCCGGCACCATTCGCTTTTCGGGGTGGGCTGGCTATTGCCGCGGGAGACTGTTACCCCGGATGATCTTTATGCCATCAGCGCGCCGCCCGGTACGGACGAATCTCCGGAGAACAAGCTGATCGTGGTTTGGCAGAGTGCCGGGATAAACTGATCCGTACTGTTGTTATTCCATTTCTATTTCAATAGTGAAACCAAGAAACGGTAGGAGCGGCTTTAGCCGCGAAACCGCAAGACATCGCGGCTAAAGCCGCTCCTACCAATAATATCGTTTTGATTTAGAAATGGAATTACGCTTCAAAAGCGGCCGCTCAGCCCCAGGGCGAGCATGTGGGCCGCGGTGCCGGTGAAGGTGCCGTTGAGGCTGCCGCCGGTGGCGGTCTGGTCAACGCTTCTGGTTTTCTTGTCGGTGTAAAGATAGGCAAAACCAGCGTCCAGACGGTCGTTGACCCGATAGCGCAAGCCGCCGGCATAGGTGCGGCCATCGGCGTCGGGCAGCTCGAAGCCCAGGGTGTCGTCGGGCACCGGGTTGCCGTCAATGGCAAAGCCGAGGCGCAGGGTGAGGGCTTCGCTCAGCCGCTGGGCCAGGCCGAGGCGGAAAGCATCGGTTTTGGCCCAGCGCTTGGGGAGGGGATTGTCGAAGGCGGCGGCCAATACCGGATGGGTCTGAGGGCTGGGGTAGGTGAAGTCGAGCTGCTGGTAGGCGTCCCAAAAGGTGCGGTCCCAGGCAAACTCCAGGGTGCTGGCACCGAAGATCCAGGCCGCACCCAGGGTCAGCACCGCCGGCACCGGGGCCGAGACGCCGCCCGGGCCGGAGTAGGAACCGGCCGGCAGGGCGAGGACAGGGGTGCCGTTGCCTAAAAATCCGGTGCTGGAGCTGAGCGCGGCATCGCCATCCAGATCCAGGTCAACCTTGGAGCGATAGGTGGCGGCTAGGGCCAGGGAGGGCGCGGGGTGCCAGGAAGCGGCCAGGTTGTAGCCGAAGGCCACGGCATCTCCCTCCATGGTTCTGGAAATGGTGGAGTAAACCGGACCGGGCCCCGCGATGATGGTGCCGTTGCTCTGCACCTTGCCGGAAGCCTTGAGCAGGCGAAGCCCCCCGGCGATTGCCAGGGTGTCGCTGAGCTTGTAAGACAGGCTCGGGTTGGCCTCGATCACCCGCAGGGTAAAGTCTTCGGAGAATGTTTTGGGGAAGGGGGCTGGCCAGCGTTTGCTAAGTCCCGCCGGGTAGGCGAGGGAAAAGCCAAAGCGCATCCCGTTGAATTCCGGCGACACGGTATGCACTGCGGGCAGAAGAAACTCCTCCGTTTTGGAGGAGCCGTTTCTGGCAGGGGAAGTGTGGTCGGTATAGGTGATGTGGGGCAGGTTGATGTAAAGGAGGTCGGCCTCCCCGTGCCAGCGTTCCTTGTCCAGCCAGCTCATTGCCGCCGGATTGAAGTAGGCGCTGTCCGCTCCATCCACCGCGGCAATGGAAGCGCTCGCGGTGGCCACGGAGTTTAAGGACTGCTCCGGCACCCGGTAGCCGGAGGCCAAGGCCTGCCCGGTAAGGATCAAGACGGTGAGGGGGGGGGCGATAAAAAGGCTTAGAGACTGTCTGAATGGATACTCCCTGGGGGGTGGGGCATTTTTTTTCATATTTGGCTGTCTCCTATTTGTTGTTAGTCCGGCATGATTGTTCTGTAGTTGCTGGCGGCCGGATTGTCAACCACTAAAACTGCCCTTTACCCAAAGGGCATAAGCTCGTCGAAACACGCCGACTATTCAGTTGAGATTACCCTGGCTGTGTTATAATGGTGTTAGCCTCGAGACAACGCCCTGCATCTTGCGCCGGCTCACCTCAGAAGGCCTGTTCCTGCTCTTCCCGAAAAATCCGGTTGTTTCCCGAGACAGAAGGACAACAAAGGAGCGGTCATGAAAACTGCACGAGATATCCTGCGGAGGCTGGCGTGGACCTTTGTCGCCATATGCGTCATTTCCCTGGGACCCTTGGCCCGGCAGGGCTGGGCGCAGGGTGAAGAAGAGTACCGGTTCAGCAACGAAGAGCTGGTGCAGATGCTGGCGCCCATCGCCCTGTACCCGGATTCGCTCGTCGCCCAGATCCTGATGGCCTCCACCTATCCCCTGGAGGTGGTGGAAGCGGAACGCTGGCTGCGCGACAACGAGGGACTGGAGGGCGACGCGCTCTCCGACGCTTTGCGGGATAAACCCTGGGACCCCAGCCTCAAATCCCTCTGTTATTTCCCGGACGTCCTCATTGCCATGAGCGAAAACCTGGACCAGACCCGGAAGCTGGGAGATGCTTTCCTGGCCCAGGAGCAGGAGGTCATGGCCACGGTCCAGGAACTGCGGCAAAGGGCCTTGGAACAAGGAAACCTGGAAACCACCCCGGAGCAGAAGGTGATTGTGGAGCGGGAGATCATCCGGGTTGAACCGGCCTCCCCCCAGGTTGTCTACGTGCCGGTTTACGACCCTTATTATGTGTACGGTCCCTGGTGGTATCCGGCCTACCCCCCATATTACTGGCACTATCCGCGCTATCCTTTTGCCGGCGGCGTCTATTTCGGTTTCGGCCCCAGGGTTTTCATCGGTCTGGACCTCTTTTCCTGGGTCTGGTTCGACTGGCATGTACACCGGGTCAATATCGATGTTCCCCGGACCTACCGCTTCCACCGGTACCCGGTCAGACCCAGCTACGAACGGCATTACTGGCGGCATGAACCCAGCCACCGGAGGGGGGTTGCCTACCGGGACCGGAAAACCGGCGAACACTTCGGCGTCCCTGCTCCGCGGCTGCAGTCGCCGCGGTCGGAAACCCGCGGCTATCCCGTAGGCACCGAGGATAGAAGGGCTCCGGCAACCACGGCCCCGGCCCCGGACCGAAAACGGGATCTGGATCGGGAGCGAAACCGACCCATAACCCGGGAGAACCGGCCCGAACAGCGGCAAATCCAGACTGCCCCGTCGCGGGAAATTCCTCGCTCCGCCCCGTCGCGGGAACGAACCATTACCCCGGAGAGGCGGCGCGAACAGCAGAGAGTTGCCCCCACTCCGTCTCAGATTGCGCCTCCCCCGGCACGGGAACGGATACCTGCTCCGGCGGAAAGCGTCGAACCGGAAAGAACCCCATCTTCCGGGCGTGACACCCCCTTCCGGGGCATCAACGAAGGCAGCTTTGAGCGGAAGGCCGGGGAGCGGGGAGAGCAAAGCCGGGGCAGCGGCGAATCCCGGCGGCAGAACGAAAACGGCAGGCGCCAGGGCGATGACTCCAGAGGCCGGGGCGGTGGATCACGCCGGTAAGAAAAACCCCGCCCCCGGCCGTGAACCTCCGGAAAATCTCCAGCCGGAATATCCGAGCATTCAAAGTACAAGGGAGAAAAATGATGGCCTTGCAAATAGGGAAAGAAGTCACAGGCCTGCGACAGGAAACCAAGGCGTTGACAGGGAATAACCGTGGCCATTGCGGCGTGGTCGGAGGGGGAAAGATCGGACAGTGCTTGTCGGCCCTGGCTTGCTTCTTCCTTGTTGCCATGCTGCTGCTTGGGGCCGCGTCCGCTGTCTTGGCTGCGGAAGCGCAGCAAAAGACCTTTGCCGCGCCCGATAAGGCGGTGCAGGCCATGGCTGCGGCCATGGCGACGGACAACCTGGAAGAGCTGGCCGGTATTCTGGGGCCCGGCAGCGAGGAGCTGCTCTTCTCCGGCGATGAGGTGGCGGATCGCCGCGGCCGGGAAAGATTTCTCATGTCCTATGGGCAGGGATACGCCCTGCGCCAGGACTCTCCGGAAAAAATGGTGCTCTTTCTGGGCAACCGCAACTGGCCCCTGCCCGTCCCCCTGGTCAAAAAGGGTGAGGTCTGGCTTTTCGACGCCCAGGCCGGGAAGCAGGAAATCCTGAACCGGAGAATCGGCCGAAACGAGCTGCGCGTCATCGAGGTACTCCATGCCTATGTGGAGGCCCAGCACGAATACGCCTCCAGGGACTGCCGGGGCAGCGGCCGGGTCGAGTTTGCCCAGAAGCTGACCAGCAGCCTAGGGCAACGGGACGGTCTTTACTGGACGACGGGACAAGGTGAGCAGGAAAGCCCCTTTGGCCCGCTGATCGCCCGGGCGACCCGGCAGGGTTACCCGGAGGCTGATCTGGCCCCCTTCCGCGGCTATTATTTCAAGATCCTCAAGGGCCAGGGGAGCAATGCGGCCGGCGGGGCTTACAGCTATCTGGTGAAGGACCGGATGCTCCTGGGTTTTGCCCTCATCGCCTATCCCGCGGAATACGGCAATTCGGGGATCATGACCTTCATGGTCAACCAGGAGGGGAGCATCTACCAGAAGGATCTTGGCGATGAGTCAAGGCCTATGGCCGAGAAGATCGAGCTGTTCGATCCCGATCCCAGCTGGCGCAGGACAGAGGAATCAGTCGGCCAGGGGCAGCCGTGAACTGACTTCCGGTGCCGAAATCGAAAAAGAGGGGGAATCCCCGCCGTCCTGACGGGGATTCCCCTTCTATTATTACAGAAGTGGCATGACGGATGAAAATTGCGGGTCTATTGCTATGTTGTTGAGAATGTTATTCCCAGGTGCTTTTATCGGGAATAATTTATTGTAAATTAAGTAGGTTATTGATTACTGTCTGCGCGAGAATAACAGCTATCGGACTTATTATTTCATTCTGTAAGCGGCTCGATATTATTGCATTAACTTTTTGATCACCTTCTCAAACTCTTTCAACTGATAGGGCTTGACCAGTGCCCCGCAAAACCCGTACTTAGCAAACTCGGCCATGATCGGGTCGTTGGAGTAGCCACTGGAAACCATGACCTTGGCGTTAGGATTAATATGCAAAATTTTCTGCACCGCCTCCTTACCGCCCATGCCGCCTGGAATCGTCAAGTCCATGATGACCAGCCCGATACTCTCTCCTGATTCCTTATAGATCGCAATCGCTTCGTTCCCATCCGCCGCCAGCACGACCGCATGCCCGAGATGGACCAGCATGGCCTTAGCAACAGTGCGAACCATCTCGTCATCATCCATCAGTAAAATTTTTGTTTTTCCTGGGACGCACGGAGAGGCAACCGTTACCGCCGCGCTAATTTCGCCCTCGACGGAAGCAGGAAGATAGATCGTAAAGGTGGTCCCCTTCCTTAATTTAGAGGTGACAAACAGGTGCCCGCCGTGCTTGTTGACAATCCCGCTCGAGATAGCGAGGCCCAGACCGCTGCCGTTCTTTTTTGTGGTAAAATAGGGATCAAAGATCTTGTCAATGAGGTCAGCGCTCATCCCGGCCCCCTCATCGCTAATTGTTATTTTGACATATTTGCCTGCACGTAAGCCTATGAAATTGGCTTCATCAATCAAATCGGCATTGACACAGCTAAGGCGAATAATGCCGCTACCGGTAATGGCTTGGCAAGCATTCAAGACAATGTTTTGAATTACCTGACTGATCTGGCCCTTATCAATATTCACCAACCACAGATCATCGGCAAAAGAGAACTGGCATACCACCGGTTTGCCACGAACTATAAAGCTGGCGGAGTCTTTGATCACCTCAACCAGTGACGAAACCTCCTTGATCGGCGCGCCACCTTTAGCAAAGGTAAGAAGTTGCTGAGTGAGATCCCGAGCCCGCAACGACGCCTTCTCCGCCTCCTGTAGATACTCTTTGGTCGAAGGGCTTAACTCTTCATCCATCAGGGAAAGAGAGAGGTTCCCGAGAATGGCGGCCAGAATATTGTTAAAATCGTGGGCGAGACCGCCCGCAAGCACGCCCACGGATTCGAGTTTCTGGATCTTGACCAACTCCTTCTCCAGCCGATTTCGTTCGGTCACATCCCTAAAGACGAAGACAACCCCAACAATCAGGCTTTTTTCATTGAGAATCGGGGCGCAGCTATCGGCAATGCAGCGCTCGACGCCGTCTTTGGCGATAAGAAGGGTATGGTTGGCCAAACCGGTTATCTGGCCTCCGACCAGAACCTTATCGACCGGATTCTCGCACGGCTGCCGGGTCTGCTCGTTAATTATCCGAAAGACCTCGTCAAAAGGCCGGCCCATGGCCTCGGCCAGTGACCAGCCGGTCAACTTCTCGGCAACCTTGTTCAACATGACGATATTTTTTTCGGTGTTGGTGGCAATCACCCCATCCCCTATACTGCGCAGGGTAACCGCCAGACGCTCGCGTTCGGCAGCAAGGGCAGCAGCAGCCTCCCGCCGCTCGCTGATATCCCGCACCGAAGCAATCACATAGTTCTTAGCGCCGATCATGGTACCCTTCAAGGCTACCTCGACCCAGAACAACTGCCCATCCTTGCGCTTACATAACCACTCAAAGGTCTGGGGCTGGCCCTGCGCCGCCTTCCGTACCATCTTTTCCGCATCCGCCTGGGTGTATGAGGGCACGCTTGCGCTTATCATGCCGACATTAAGCTGCTTGGCCTCATCATAGTCGTAGCCATACATCTCGAGCATGGCCCGGTTGACATCGAGGATGGCGCCGCTTGCCGCGTCATGGATAAAAATGGCATCATTGGGGGAATTGAATATTTCCCGGTAGCGTTCTTCACTCTCGCGCAAGGTCGCTTCAACCTGCAGGCGTTCCTGAATCTCTTCCTGCAATCGCTGATTGGTAAGGATCAGGGTCTGACGATTGTTTTCGACCTCGTGGAAAAGTCTGGCATTTTCAATGGCCGCGCTTACCTGGTTGGCAAACAGACTCAGGACATCGAGATCGTGACCGGAAAAACTGCCGCCACCTCTCTTGCCAATGCCGGAAAGACCGCCGATAATTTGCTTTTTCCCCATCAGGGGCACGAGCAGAGCCGATTGTTGCCCCTCTTCCCACCGCGTCTTGTCAGCAAGCCACCACTCATCAGATTCGCCAAAGAGGAGCGGCCGTTCATTTTCCAAGACCCAGCCGCACATCCCCACCCCAATCTTATAGCGAGAATTCAGGATGTCGGCAGAGTCAAGACCTGATGCAGCCAGATAAGCGTAAGTCTCACGATTGTCATCGATGATCGGCACAATCAGCAATTCGGCAGAGATAAGTTCACGGGCTGCTTCCGCCACCAGTTTGAAAACTTTGTTGATATCCAATTCGCCAACGATGACCTTGCCAATTTCAATGAGTTTGGTGAACTCATCCCGCTGCTGGATCAAACCGTGGCCACACCCTGTCTCCTTGAGAGAGCGGCGCAGAAGCGCGTTCTCTTCCCGCAGGCACAGGTTTTTCTCCTCTAATATGGCCAGATTGTCATGATGCATCTAAGTCTCTCAGAAACACGGGGCATGATTAAAAAACAAGATTCACCTGGGCGTCCATGGTGTCTTTCATGTAGGTGGAGACCCCTTTAACCTCGACATTGGGCACAATCAGATCATCGATACTCATCCCGAAGGCGTCACAGCAAATTTGACAGAGAGTGAATTTGACGCCCAGATCGTCGGCGCTATGGATCAACTCTTCAAGGTTGGGGATATTTTTCTTCTTGAGCATCTGGGCAAACAACATTGGCCCCAGTCCCATCAGATTAAGTTGCGATAGGGGCAGATTCTCAGCTCCACCGCGATTCAACATCTCAACTATTGGTTGCAGAATACTGTCGGTCGCCAAATCCCGGTATCTCCCTTCACGGTCCGGATCAGGCTTGCGGCGGCGGGCAAAAAACCCCTTGCGCCTCTTTAGGCAGTTATGGCCAAAAATCATGAACCACATCTTCATCTCAACGCCCAAGGCAGCAAAGCCTACAGCGATAATAAAGGCAGCAAGAGCCTTGTCAAGATCGCCACTGAGGAGGAGAATGGTGCCTTTCTTATTCATAGAGTCTTCGAGTCTTCCTCAGAATATTTCAGCGGTACTTTTTGCTTACAATTGGAACACAATCGTCACTTTTTTCCCCTCACGCTGGGTATCCAGCAATTCGTATGCCCCTTCTCGGCAAAAATCGATGACAGCTTCCTCAAAAACCGGATCATCGCCGACGATACGCAGCACCTGCCCCTTCCGCATCGTTCTGACCTCCTTGGCCATGGCAATCAAGGGCAGAGGACAGACCTTGCCGGTGACGTCAATAACTTTATCGGCTTTCATAGCAATCACCAGTGCGGTTAACTAGCTGAAAATATGATTAAGAAATAGGAGATATCTTGATTAGCATCCCACGCCGCCTGTGGCGGCGGTTTGTCGGCAAGAAACCGTTCCCTGGCGGATAATGTTTTCGCTCATTCTCGGCAGACATCCTGTCTGCCTCCGAGGCGTCTGCTGTCCCGCCCGTCCCTGGACGGGACAACGCAGCCGAAACCGCGAAAACATTATCAGCCAGAGACCTCCCTGCGGTGAAGTTACTTGAAAGTGTCCATCCGTAAACTGCAACATATTGATTTTTATACAAAACAACGAATATTTTGCTGTAGATTTATCGCGGTTCATGACCGAATAATTAGCTAAGGAGCATGCCATGCTTCCTGGCTGACTGTCAACCTAAGAAAAGTGATGCGGCAGTTATCTCGTCTCAATCCCCTTGTCCCGCAGATGCGCTTTCACCGCGCTGATCGGCACTTCCTGCCGGTGAAAAATCCCCGCCGCCAGAGCCGCCTCTGCCCCGGTCTTTGCAAAAACTTCCGAGAAATGCTCCACCTTGCCGGCGCCACTTGAGGCGATGACCGGGATGGAGACCGCCTGCCGCACCTGGTTGATCAGTTCCAGATCAAAGCCCGAATTGGTGCCGTCCTTGTCGATGCAGTTCAACAGTATCTCTCCGGCTCCCAAGGCCTCGCAGGAGGTGGCCAGCTCCAGGGCGTCCACCTCGCGGCCTTCGCGGCCACCCTTGATCGTACACTGATACCAGCAATACTCCTCGCCGTTTGGTCCGGGGAATTTGCTCTTGATGGTGTGGCGCGGGGTGTCAGCGGGCGATTTTACGTACACCCGGCGCGGATCAACGGAGATCACCACTGCCTGGTTGCCGTACACTGCCGAGATCTGTTCGATGGAGCTGATCCCGGTTTTCTTGCCGGCCTTCAGGTATTCCTCAGCAATAAGCACCGCGTCGCTGCCGATGGAGATCTTGTCGGCCCCGGAGCGGAAGTATTCCGCAGCCACGTCCAGGGCTGAGTAGTGCTTGCCTTTGGAGTCGGTGAATTCGCGGATGCCGCCGCCGATGGTGAGCGGCACGAAAACCTGTTCCGAGGTGCGCTGCAAGACCTCCAGCATGGGCTGGTCCTTCATGGGGAAGTCCCGGAAGCCGGTGATGTTTAAAAAAGTGATCTCGTCAGCGCCCTCTTCGTAGTAGCGGCGGGCCAGCTCCACCGGCTTGCCGAGGTTGCGCACCTCGCCCTGTGCTTCGCGGACATCGTACTGGTCGCCCTTGGTTACCACCAGGTCGCCGTTGTCATTGCTGCGCACATCGAGACAGGCGATAATCCGTTTGGCGAGCCTTGTTTCCGTTGGCGAGGCAATGATCTCCATCGGATAGGCAGCGGAAAGGTCCGTGGCTTCAAGAAAGTTTTTGAGAATCATAAGCCCGGCACCGCCGCTTTTTTCCGGATGAAACTGGCAGGCCGCCACGTTGCCCTTCTGGACCGAGCTGATGAACTCCTCGCCGTAGTTGGTGGTGGTCAGCACCCACTCCTCGTTGCCTGCCTCGATGGCGGCCCGGTAGGAGTGGACAAAGTAGAGTTTTTCCTCTGCGAAACCGGCCAGGAGCCGGGAGGGTTTTCTGATATTAATACCGTTCCAGCCGATCTGCGGCACCGAAAGAGTTGTTTCGCTAAACCTTCTGACCTGACCCTTGATGATCCCCAGTCCGGCCACGCCCAAGGCCTCCTCGCTTCCCTCGAAAAGGGTTTGCAGCCCCAGGCAGATGCCAAGAAATGGACGATCGGCCTGGAGGTATTCCAGCAGGGGCTCGACAAAACCGCATTGGTGCAGCCGCTGCATGGCGCTGCCGAAGCTGCCGACCCCGGGGAAGATCAGCTTTTTCGCGGCCAGGATATCCGCCGGGGTTGTGGCGTCCGTAACGGTGAAGCCGAGCCTTTTGATGGCGTTGCGGACGCTGCGGACATTGCCGGCCCCGTAGTCAAGAAGTGTTATGTTCATAGCGGTTCCCAAAAAAAGAGAGGGTGCGTCCCCGAAAGGTAATCGTTCACCAGGGGTACCAAAATTTAAGATAAACTCAGGAATGTAAGCGTCAGCAGTGCCCCACGGATAGATGCGCGTGTCAGTCGTCGGCAGAAGTGTCCGACCAAGAGGCCTGCGAAGTGTGCTATTGCACATAAGCATGCCGATGACAAAGCAGATGTGGTGCTGCTGAACGCTTACCCCGAAAGCGAAACGGAAAGACGCTATATTAGACGATTAGGGCGCAGGCAACAATGGAGAATTTCCTGTGCGTAAAGCTTGCCATTCTGTGGAGAAAAAGGCATGATGAATAGCATGAGTCGTGCCTGTCCCATGGCCTTGCAGTGTCGGCCGGGAGAGGCTCGGGATCGTAACCTCAACCAATCTAGGAGCGCCAATCATGAGTAAAGCCAAGGACACCCAAAAAGCAGTGAAGAAGGAACCGGCTAAGAGCATGAAGGAAAAGAAGGCAGCCAAGCAGGCCAAGAAAAGTGAAAAGACCAAATTTACCCCGCAATGATAGGCTGGGGGCTGAGGGGTATGGCCGTCGCAAGATGGCGGCGGCAGAGGATACTGTGTCCCTTAACTCTGCAAACCAGCTGCACGGCATCACCCTGAAGATGATTCTTGAGCAGCTGGTTGCCCGGTATGGCTGGGCGGCGTTGGGCCGAAAGATCAGAATCCGGTGTTTTACCGCCGAGCCCAGCATCAAATCGAGTTTGACTTTTTTGCGAAAAACCCCGTGGGCCAGGAAAGAGGTAGAGGAGTTGTATCTCCGCAGCCGCTGAGCAGCCCTTTTGCCACGGGGGGAGATTACGGGGGTGATTTTAGAGGCGGTCGCGGCGCAAAGCTCGGCCGCCTTTTTTTGCGGGCGGCGCTGCCGCCTCTTATTGGCGCGCCTCAGGCCGGATTTCCTGCTTGAGCAGGCAGCAGGAGATCCGGTGGCGGGGGCTGCCGTCCGGCAGGTATTCCAGGTTGCCCGGCTGCAGGAGTTTGTTCATCACGCAGCCCTCGGGGATGTTCAGCGAAAAAAGGTTTTTTTCGGTGATCCCGCTGTTTGCAACGAGACAATTGTCCTCAATGCGGAAGGTGTGCAGGGGAAAATCCTCGCACAGCGGGCAGAGGTAGACCCGGCCGTTGGGGAAGATGAAGTAGTTCTCCGCCACATTGCCTGCGCAAAGAAATTCCTCCCCCGGCTCCAGGAAAACCTTGGGGTAGATGACATGAATCCCCCTCCGGGCCGCGTCTTTGGCCACCTCCGGGATCACGGCCAGCCACTCTTCAGGGGAGACCTGCAACCTTGCTTCCTGGTCGCTTGCCGATTTGCCGCGCAAGCCGATGACCTGGATGAAAAACCGCTTGCAGCCCAACCTATCCAGCAGCTCTGGCATTGCCTGGAGATGACTGATATTCAGTTGGCTCACCGTGTAGATCACGCTCACCTCAAAGCCCATACTAATGGCCTTTTGCAGATTGGCGGTGCAGATGGCGAAAACTCCTTCCCCGCGCAGGGCATCGTTGACTTCCGGACTCGGCCCGTCCAGGCTGAAGCTGAGCACGGCCTCCTCTGGCTTGAGACACTTGAGCAAGTCGTGGTGCAGAAAGCCGTTTGAGTCCACGGTGATGGTCTTGTAGCCTAGGGCCCGGGCATAGCGGATGCCATGGATCAGATCCGGGTGCAGGGTCGGTTCGCCGCCCAGGAAGATGACATTGCTTTCCTTTTTTGGATCATAAAAAAGGGTGAGCCATTGCTCCATGGTTTCGCGGGAAACGGTTTCGGTGCCATGCTGGGCCGGGTTGATGTAGCAATGTTTGCAGGAGAGGTTGCAGGCGGTCAAAAGGTGGAAGAAGATGTTGCGCTCGTGCGGCTTGAAGTGCAGGGTTTTGGCGACAGGCTGGTTCATGGCGTTGATACGGTTTACGGTTGGGCCAGGGTGTATTCTGACAGCAGGCTGCCCTGCCAGTAGTTGTTTGCCGGGCTGGTGAAAAAGGCCTTAAAAAGGTCCAGGCTTTCCCGGCGCAGGATATGGGGGAGGATGCGCACCTCCGGCGCCATTGTCTGGTACAGGGGGGTGAGGTTCATAAGCTGCAAGTTGGTGCCGCCGCCCATGGCATCTTCGTAAGCATAGACAAAGTTGCGGATGCCGTTGAGCAGCATGGTGCTGTAGCACATGAGGCATGGTTCCATGGTGGAATAGACCGTGAGGGTGTCCCGGACGATCTCCGGCCTGCGGCCAAGCAGATCCCGCAGGGCGACAATCTCGGCATGGTCCAGCTCGTTGGCTGTTTCGTTCCGGCTGTTTACGCGTCGGCCCGTGGCCACCGGTTCGCCTTCGGCCACAATGACGGCGCCAACTGGAAATTCTTGATCGGTCAAGGCTTGTTGCGCCTGGCGCAGGGCAAGGCGCATGAATGTTTCGTGATTCATCGATAACCTTTGAGTTGGAGGTGATTTTGTCTTACCAGCCTGCCCGGAAGCAGTCAAGCCTGAATGAAGGGGTGAGGGGTGAGCCGTTGGGAACGGTGCTTGAAAAACGTCGGGAAATAAGGTAGTGAGTACATCTGTCCAGCAAAAAAGAGCCAGGAAAAAGAGTGAGGAGAAATCGATGCACGCGGAAAATATGCAATGTATTCCCTATGAGGTGGCCAAGAAGCTGGTTGGTGCGGTGATGGAAGAGGAACACCTGCACGAGGCCAACCGGCGGGTGTTGACCGTATATGGCACGAACGACCAGGAAATCTGCTGGTTTGACGCCGAGGATATTTTTGCCGAAATGGCGGACAGCGAAGGGGGAATTCCCAAGAATGACGAGGACATGAAGGCCAAGGCCGTGGAGCTGGTTTTGCATCAGATCCCGAAATGGGCGGTTGAAGATCTGCTCAGAAAGATGGGGATGTAAAAGAAGTAAGCAGCAAAACGATGATGCCCTCACAATGAGAGCAGAAAATATTTCCTGCCGTCATTCCGACGGAGGCCGGAATCCAGTATTTCTAAACAGTTGCCGCGCACTGGACCCCGGCCTCCGCCGGGGTGACGACTTTTTCCCTTGGCCTGTCACTCCACTCCCGGCGGCATGGGCGGGATGTCTTCGCCGCCCAGCACATAACCGCCGTCCAGCCGCAGCACCGTCCCGGTCATGTAAGTGGCGTCCTGCAAGAGGAAGAAAACCGTCGCCACGATTTCCTCGATTTTCCCGGTCCGCTTGAGCAGAATATGATTGCGGATGGCATCCTGCTGCTCCGCGCTGAGCAAGCCCCACCCCCTGGTTTGTTCACCATGCCTGGTTGCAAAAAATCCCAGCATCAACTCGTTGACCCGCACTGAAGGGGCGCCCTCTCTGGCCCAGGTTTCGGTAAAAGAGGAAATGGCGCGATTGGCCGCGCTGTAGCCATCGTTGAAGATGAGCCCCGCCGGGCCGGAGCGGCCGACAATCCCGGCAATGGAAGAAAGGGTGATTACCGCAGCCTCGGGGTTTTCCTTTAAAATGGGCAGGGCAAAACGCATGACCCACCACTTGGCCCGCAGGGTGGTGGCCATTTCCAGCTCCCATTGCTCAGGGGTGTAGTCCCCGTGGACAATGGGCATCCCGCCGCGCTCGATATTGTTGATGAGGATGTGGAGGGCGCCGTAACGCGCCTGGAGGGTGGAGAAAAGTTCCTCAATGGCGGCCGGTTCGCGCAGATCGATCTTGATCGCCAGATGGTCCCCACCCATGGCGGCCAGCTCCTCCTGCATGGCCGCGGCTTCTTCGGGCCAGTCATGATAGGTAAGAATCACCGTGACCCCGGCTCTGGCCAGGGCGAGACCGATAGCCTTGCCGATTCCTTTTGCTCCTCCGAGAACAAGAGCTGTTTTGCCTTGAAGTTTCATCAGGTGTTCATGCCTCAGGCTGCGGTCGGGAGATTATTTTTGTAACTATCCAGCAGCACCGCATCTGCGTTGTTATCAGCCTGCTCATGGGCACCCGCACACTTCGCAGGCTTCTGCCTAGCAGCTACGGCACTGCTGGATAGTTACGGTTTGGGTTGTTTTTGTTCGTTTCCGGCCTTGAGCTGGATAGTTATTATTTCTTTTTGCCGGAGCCGGATTTTTTGGGTGATGGCTTCGGGGATTTTTTGGTCTTTTCTTTCTTGGCTGGAGAAGTCTTGGCTTTCGAAGCCGGTTTTTTCCCCTTGGCCGGCGAGGCAAGGACTCTTTTTTCGCCGGGTTTTTGCGTCTTTTTCTTTTTGACGTTGGCGGCTTTCTTTTTCTTGTCGGCCGGGGTGTCGATCAGCTCTGGGCGTGAGGAAAACAAGGTGATGCTGGCCGATGCCGGTTCTAGTTGTAAAGGCTCGTCGGTCAGTTTGTAGGAGGTTGTCTGGTGGGGGATTCTTAGCCGCTGCCCCAGAGAAAGCCGCTCATATTGGAGATTGTTCGCCTTGAGCAGGGTGGTTTTACTGAGCTTGTATTTCTTCCTGATGGTGGTCAAGGTTTCTCCTCGCCCCACCTCATGAATGTTAAACTCGGTGATTGTGACCGGGCGAACCCTGGGGAGGTTGTTAATCACCAGATCCTTGCTGCCGGGCGGCACCCGCAGAGGGTAATCCATTTCGGACGGCGGAGTGATCGCCATGGACAGATGCCGGTTGAGGGCGATAATCTTCTCGTCGGGAAGATTACAGGCCACGGCGACAGCCTTGATCGGTGTTCCCCTTGGCACATGGACGGTTTCGTATTCCAGGGGATTTTCATAGTCAATGTCGTGAAATCCGTATTTCCCGGGATCCTTGGCAATCATGATGGCGGCGATGAGCTGCGGAACGTAGAGTTTTGTTTCCGAGTGGATGTATTGGCTCTTGGCAATTTCCCAAAAATCATCTTTTTCGGATTGCTTCATGGCCCGTTTGATTCTTCCTTCCCCGGCATTATAAGCGGCCACCGCCAGATGCCATGAGTCAAAATCCTTGTACAGCTTGGAAAGATAGGCTGCCGCCGCCTTGGTCGATTTTACCGGATCGCGGCGCTCGTCAACATACTTGTTGACCGTCAGGCCGTAGCTCATGCCGGTGGCGCGCATGAACTGCCAGGTCCCCACCGCGCTGGCCCTGGAAATGGCGGTGGTGTTGAAGCCGCTTTCGATCATGGGCAGATAGGCGAGGTCCAGAGGAAGGCCAACCCTGGCGAACTCTTCCTTGATCATGGGCAGATAGCGGGAGGAGCGGGCGAGCCAGCGGGCAAAGTTCTTGCGGTTGCGGTTTGTGAAAAAATCCAGGTAGTATTCCACCTGTTCGTTCATGGTGATCGGGAAATCGTAGGCCTCGATTTCTTCCCCCGTGCTTAGCAAGGGAAGCACGTCCCATGGGTTGACTTGCGCCATCTCGCTTATTTCCGGGCTTACCGCCAGGCTGAGCGCTTGGAGGGTTGCTTCTTCCGGGGCAGGTTCTTCTTCTCGCGGGAAAGAGTTTTTTTGTTTCAAGGTGTAGGGCGCGGTCTTTTTCTTCTCCGTCGACCTGGGGCTGCTTTCCGGGGCGATCATGTCCGAGTCGGGACTTGTCAGCGGGGCACAAGCGGTTAAGCTGCTCACGGCAAGAGCGGCTGCCGCCAGAAGTAGGAAAATCCTGGGGAGGGGAGGAAAAAGAAGTCTGAAAATCTTTGGATAAATATGCAAGCCGTGTTTTCCCGCTACGGTAAGCCCGTTGCTAAAAAATGATCATAACCTTGGAGCTGTTACGAAATAATCTCTACCTGCCTGGCCCTCGCCTTAACCGCAGCGTAAGCAGCGTTTTGTCGCCGTTCGGTGGTGCCGGGCATGATATTATGTAATCAATCACGGAGTAAGCCCAAAAAGGTCAAATAACCACAGAATAAGCGGTCACAGGGTGCCGCAGGTTGCGGCAAGCGGGTCGGCGAAGCGTACTTTTGTACGTGAGCCGGACCGATCGCCGCAAGATGTGGTGCCATGTGATCGCTTACGATATTATCTGGTTGCAACGGCCTGGCGATTGGTCAACTTGTCGGATTATTTCAGCTGGGAAAGTATTCCCCCCCCCTGGATAATGCTTCGCCACTTTTACAGGACAACCTGTCTTCCTGCAATGAAAAAACGCGACATTATTCGAGTTGTAGCTTATTTTTATTAAATATTCAGGATAGTTATGGTGGTTTTCCCCGGCCGGCCTGGCGAACAGCGTTTGTGGAGTGGGTCGGGCGCAGAAATGCCTCTCGGCCATTATTGTGCGAAGAGAAGTGCGGCATGTTGGCGTATCCGGACCTCATCAGGGGCGGGGCAAGAAAAAACGTAACGGTTTGGGTTGTTTTTGTTCGTTTCCGGCCTTGAGCTGGATAGTTACGAAAAAACTTGCAATATTTATTGATGTTTGTGCAGGATGGAAGCATAATACGAACCTTGTCCCGGCTTCCAATGGATATTTGTTTTTTTTAAGGAGTGCATGCATGGCAGCTGCTGATAAACCATTGTCCGATCTTCTCGATGATGTAGCCTTGAAGATTTTGATGATCGAGCCGGGTGATCTTTCCATTGTCGGAGAGTTGCTTGAGTTGATCGAAAAGTTGTTGCCTGGGGGCGCCGCTGCTGATACGCCGGTAGTGATCCAGCAAATGGCCGCCGCTTTCAAGGGTGTTCTTGAAAAACTCATCATGGGAGAGCTGGCCGATTCCGCGGAAAATTATGATCTCCTGGGCCAATGTGTGATCGAGATGCAGGAGTCGGCCCGGAAAGAGGGGAGGCCCGGTGCGGAAATCATTGCCAGATTTTGCGCTAACATGAAACAAATCGGCTTTTCCCTTGAGCCAGAGGCGCTTGTCGGCTCAGTCAATGCCGCAGTTACCGCGCCAGGCGACACCAAAGATGCGGCAATAATCGAGGAAAAAAGCGCGGTGGTCCAGGCGCAAGCTCCTGCTGCGAGTGAGCCTGGTCAAGGGGCGATCCCCGATTTCTTGCAGGACACGGATCTGCTGGCCGGGTTTATCGAGGAGGCTTTTGATCATCTCGAATCCATTGAGGTCAACGTGCTTGAGCTGGAACAGAGCCCTGATGACATGGATATCATTAATAATATTTTCCGGCCTTTTCATACGATCAAGGGGGTTTCCGGCTTTCTCAATCTGAAAACCATCAACCGTCTTGCCCATGCCACGGAAAATCTGCTGGATGATGTGCGCAATGGTAAACGGCCCATGGATTCTGCGGTTATTGATATCGTCCTGACGGTTGGTGATGCGCTGAAGTCCATGGTTGCAGGCATTAAGGATGTTTTGCAGAACGGACCGGCCAATTACAAGGATACCGATATCAGTGGCTTTCTGGTGAGCATTACCCAGTTGCAAAACGAGGGAGACGGAGCTGCGCCGGTTGAAGTCGTTTCTGTTTCTGCTCCAGATTCGCCGCCGGAAGTTTCCGAAAGCGAAGAGGATGAACTTTTACCGGATGAAACGGTTGCCGCCGTTGTCCCGGACAAGCCGGCCTTTGCCAAGGCCGTGTCTGGGTCTGGAGCCGCCTCATTGCGAGCCCCTCAGTCCCAGGCAACCTCTGCGGCCCGTACGGCGGCCGATTCGGGTACGAAAAAGATCGGCGCCTCCATCAAGGTTGACGTGGAAAAACTCGATGCCCTGGTCAATGCGGTGGGCGAACTGGTGATCATGCAGTCGCTGGTCCGTCAGAACAAGCTTGTTTCCCGGATCGCCGATGCAAAGCTCACCAAGGATTTTTCCCAGTTGACTCGAATCACCTCTGAGTTGCAGCGCACGGCCATGTCCATGCGCATGGTTCCCATCAAGCAAACCTTCGATAAAATGATTCGGCTGGTTCGGGATCTCTCCAAAAAATCAGAAAAAAAGGTTGATCTGGTCATGGAGGGCGCCGATACCGAGATTGATCGCAACATGGTGGAGTCAATTTATGACCCTCTCGTGCACATGATGCGAAACTCGGTGGACCATGGTATTTCAACCCCGGCCGAACGGGTGAAATTCGGTAAGCCGGAAACCGGCACTGTTTTTCTCCGCGCCTACCAGAAAGGCGGGAGCATGATGATCGAGATCGAGGACAATGGTGAGGGGCTAAACACTCAGAAAATCAGAAAAAAAGCCATTGAGCGCGGGTTGATCAGTGAGGCTGACAGCCTGTCTGATTTTGAATTGAACAATCTTGTTTTTCTTCCGGGTTTCTCCACGGCTGACAAGATCACCGATGTTTCCGGCCGTGGGGTGGGCATGGATGTGGTGAAAAAGGCGGTGGAAAAACTGCGGGGCAAGGTGGAGGTGCAAAGCCAGCCCGGCAAAGGCTCTTTGTTCCTGATCCGTCTACCCTTGACCTTGGCGATTATCGATGGAATCATTGTCCGGGTCGGCAGTGAACGGTATATCATCCCGACCATTGCCATTCAGGAATCTGTGCATCCCGAGCCGAAAAACTACAGTACGGTGCATGGCCGGGGGGGAAACTTGATGGTGCGCGGCGAACTGGTGCCCATTATCAAGTTGTATGAAAAATTCGGGGTGTCATCCACCTATACGGATCCCTGTGAGGCCATTGTCGTGGTGGTGGAAAATGAGGGCAGACGCCGCGCTTTGATGGTTGACGAACTTTTGGGTAAGGAGGAGGTCGTCATCAAAAATCTCGGTGGTATTGATGTGCCCGGCGTTGCCGGCGGGACTATTCTCGGGGATGGCAGGGTTGGTCTTATTCTTGATCTGGCTGGGGTTATTGCCGATAATACGGATTAAATATTGTCCGTTCTGTATGGTCTTTCACGGAAAAGGAGGTTGTCGATGGATGCAGCAAGCGCAGCGCAGAATACAGGCCAAGGAACCGAACTGGCCGGGAAATATCTCACCTTTTCCTTGGGGAATGAGGGATACGGCGTCGGAATTCTTAGTGTCAGGGAGATCATCGGGGTTATGGAGATTACGGCTGTGCCTCACACCCCTGACTATATTAAGGGAGTAATCAACCTGCGGGGCAAGGTTATTCCCGTGTTGGACCTGCGGCTAAAATTCAACATGGAACACAAGGATTACGACGAGAGAACCTGTGTCATAGTGGTCGAAGTCCAGGGGCAAACATCCCCGGTGCAGGTCGGCATGGTCGTGGATTCAGTTTCTGAAGTCCTGAATGTCTCTGCCGGTGAAATCGAGCCGCCTCCCTCCCTCGGTTCTTCATCTGAAACCGAGAATATTCTGGGCATGGCGAAAGTGAAAGGCGAAGTGAAGATATTGCTTGATGTGAACAGGGTGGTTGGTGAAGGGCTGTTGCAGCATTTGCAATCCTAAAAGGGGGATTTTTTTTGTCTGGATACAAGGGGGCGGTTTGTGGCATCGAATTTTAACGGAGTCAGCTATCAGCGGCTCACCGATGGATTGTTTCAAAAATTCAGCGATCTGGTGTATGAAAAAACTGGGATCTTTCTTAAGCCGGAAAAAAAAGAGTTGTTGAACGCCCGCCTGGGCAAAAGACTGCGGGCCACCGGGATAGAATCGTTTAATGAGTACTATGAGTATCTAGTCAACGATAGATCCGGAGCAGAGCTTGTCCAGTTCATTGACAGCGTTTCCACCAATTTTACTTCATTCTTCAGGGAAAACTCCCATTTCGAGATCCTGGACTCCATTGTTTTGCCCGCCTTTGTCAAGGAAGGTCGGGGGAAAAACAAGGAGATCCTTTTCTGGTCTTCCGCCAGTTCTTCGGGGGAAGAGCCATACACCATGGCCATGGTGGTGGCAAATTTTGTCAATCAGCATGCTGGGACGCGTTATCGAATCATGGCCACGGATATTTCCAGTAAGGTTTTGGCGCAAGCGAAGAGTGGAGTCTATGCCGAGGAAAGGATTGCCAAGGTGCCCAAGCCATTTTTGAAAAAATATTTTCAGAAAGGGGTCGGCAACTCAGAGGGCTATGTGAAGGTGAAGGAAGAGTTGCGCCGGATGGTGCACTTTGACCATTTCAACCTCATGGGCGACTTCCCCTGGCGCGAGGCCATTGATGTAATTTTCTGCCGCAATGTCATGATCTATTTCAACCGGGAAACCCAACAGGAGCTGGTGAGCAAATTTTACCAGGCGCTCACCCCAGGCGGCTATCTTTTTATCGGCCATTCCGAAAGTATCAGTGGGTTGAAGCATAATTTTGTTCAGATTGATGCGACCGCATATCAGAAAAAATGAAGTAACTATTCAGCTTACTGCCGGAAATGGCTCGAACCACCAAACCGTAACTATTCAGCAGTGCCCCAGGTTGCGGGAAGCGGGACGGCACCCCTGTGGGGCATAAACTTCGCGTGCATACAGTACGTGGGCATTTTTCGGCGGCTGAGCAACGCAGCAATCGGGCGAAAGGGCCGTTCCCGGATGGGCCTAGTTACAAAATAAAGTCTGTTGCCTGGGGGCATGACGGTTACAGGACAAGGAGCGCATGAAGATAATCGTTGGCATTTCAGATATGAAAATCAGCAATAAGCCGGACGATGTCCTGATTACCTATTCCCTCGGCTCCTGCATCGGGGTGGTAATTTGGGACCCGGTGGCAAGGGTTGGGGGGATGCTGCATTATATGCTGCCGGATTCCAACCTTGACAAGGAGAAGGCGGAGGTCAAGCCCTTCATGTTTGCGGATACCGGCATCCCCCGGTTGTTCAAGGAAACCTACAAGTTCGGCGCCCTTAAAAGTCGGTTGATTGTCAAGGCGGTCGGTGGCTCGCAAATTATGGACAGTGCCGGGATCTTTAATATCGGGAAGCGAAACCAGGCGGTTCTGCGTAAGATGTTCTGGAAGAACCAGATCATGTTGGCCAAGGAAGATGTCGGCGGCACCGGAAACCGGACGGTTAGCCTGGATGTCGGGACAGGGGTTACTTATCTGAAGGTTTCTGGAAGAGGGGAGTTTGAGCTATGAACCGCCTGGAAGAGATACTTGCCCTGGTAAAACATGTCCCGCCTTTTCCCAAGGTGGCGCAGCGGGTTGCCGAGATGCTGAACGACCCGGAGGTGAGCACCACCGCTCTGGCCGAGGTCATTCAATACGATCAGGTAATTACAGCCAATGTGCTGAAAATCTGCAACGCCGCTTACTTTGGCCTGCCCCGCAAGGTTTCTTCCCTGGATGAGGCCCTGGTCATTGTCGGCAATGACACACTGAAAAATATCATCATTACCAGCAGCAGCGCACGTTTTTATAAAGGTGCCGCCGGAGAAGGCTATAAGCTGGATCAGGGGGAGTTGTGGAAACATTCCATTGCCGTGGGCATAATGGCCAAGGAGCTGGGCAAGTATATCAAGGATGTTGATCAGGGCAGCGCTTACACGGCAGGGCTGCTGCATGACATCGGCAAACGGTTTTTGAGCAGTTTTGTTGCCGATGATTTTAAGAAGATCATGATGAAGGTTGTTCAGGAAGGTTGTTCTTTTGGCGAGGCGGAGAAGGAGCTGGTGGGGGCATCCCATGCCGAACTTGGCGGGATGATCATGAGTCAGTGGGGTTTCCCCAAGGAGATTGAGCTGGCTGTTTTGCAGCACCATGATCCGGATGCTCTGGAAAAGGACCCCCTTACCGCAATCGTGGCCTTGGCCAATGCCTTGGTCATCAGCATGGGGATCGGAGTCGGGGCTGATGGCCTGGCTGTGAAAATACAGGGCGGGGGGCTGAAAAGATTTGGCATTACCCCGATGCACCTGGAGCTGTGTATGGCCAATCTTCTTACGGAGATCGACCGGGCGCAGGAGCTTTTTCACATATAATTTAAGGAAGTGGGAGATAGGGCGATGGCTTTCAATATTTTGGTGGCAGATGACTCTGAAACCATGCGGGCTGTGATCAAAAGGACCGTGGGCATGTCCGGGGTGCCGGTCGGAGAGTTTCATGAGGCGGCCAATGGCAAAGAGGCTTTGGCTGTCTTGGCGCAAAACTGGATTGATGTCATCCTGTCGGACATCAACATGCCGGAGATGGGCGGGATGGAGCTGTTGCGGAAGATCAGCGAAGATGAGGAACTTAAGAAAATCCCCCTGATTTTCATTTCCACCGAGGCCAGCGAGGCCCGCCAGGAAGAAGCGCGAAAGCTCGGGGTCGCGGGCTATGTGAAGAAACCTTTCCAGCCGGAAACCATCAAAACGGTTCTTTACGAAGTACTGGAAAAGGCTTATGCACACAGACGAAAAGAGAATCAGGAAGAAGAGGCCGGTGCAGATGGTGATTTTTAGGCGCCGCGTTCCATTAACGTAACCAATCACGGGGTAAGCCTACAAAGGTCAAATAACCACGAAATAAGCGGCCACAGGGTGCCGCAGGTTCGCGCACCCAGAGGGTATAAGTTTCTCTTGGCAGGCAAGCTGCCAAGCTCAGCTATAAGCGGGACGGCGAATGCGTACTTTTGTCCGTGAACCGGGCCGATCGCCGCAAGATGTGGGGCCTTGTGACCGCTTACCCATTAACAGCTGAGCGGGTGGCGCAAAACTGCCAACCAGATATTGTGCCCTGTGATCAATTGCGGGAAAGAGCCGAGGGGGAAGATTGAATGGATGAAAATTTGCGGCTGGTTATACTTGAGACTTTTTCAGAGGTCTTTGAAACCATGTTTTTTGTTTTTCTGGAGCCGCTTGAAGAGGCGCCCGGCAAGGAAGAAGTTATCGGCGGCAGGTTCATTGAGGCCAAGATCAGCTATTCCGGTGGCTTCAACGGCAGTTTTCTTTTTTATTTTCCCTGGGAACTCGGCAAGAATATCACCATCAATTTCCTCGGGGTTGACGAGGATACGGTGGTAGACCGGCAGATCATCGACACGGCGGCGGAAACGGCAAACATGGCCATCGGCAGCCTGCTTGGCAAGCTGGATCCCGGGGGCACGGCCTCGCTGGCTATTCCGCAAACCAGGGTGCTTGACGATTTTTCTCCGGAAGCCCTGATGGGCGCGGCTGGACTTTGCATGTTCAGCACCGAATTTGGGATTTTCTGGATTGTTGGGACACATGCCTAGAATGAGGAGATTTATGGGGAATGAAGGTTCCTCACTGAACCCTCCAAAAGACAAAGCTGAGTTGAGCAGCTTGCCTGCTCAAACGAAACTTATACCCTCTGGGTACAAGAAGAGATCATGAGAAAAATACGCGTACTTGTGGTGGATGATTCTGCGGTGGTCCGTAAGGTTTTCAGCGAGGAATTGTCCCACGAAAAGGATATCGAGGTGGTGGGCACGGCGCCTGACCCCTATGTGGCCAGGGATAAGATCGTCGCCCTCAAGCCCGACGTGGTAACCCTTGATGTGGAAATGCCGAGGATGGACGGCATTACTTTTCTTAAAAAATTGATGCGTTATTTCCCGCTGCCGGTCATCATCGTCAGCTCTCTTACCGAGGCGGGCGGAGCCCTGGCCATGGAGGCCATGGATAGCGGGGCGGTCGATGTTATCTGCAAACCCGGCGAGGCCTATTCGGTCGGCGACATGAGCGCCCAGCTTGCCGAAAAAATTCGCGCTGCCTCCCAGGTGAACATGGCGCAACGGGCCATGCATATTGCCAGGGTTAGGCCCGCCGATGCGCCAAGACTTTCCCTGACCAAGACGACCAATAAATTGATCGCCATCGGCGCTTCCACCGGAGGCACCGAAGCCTTGAAAGATGTACTTACCCAGTTTCCGGCCAATTCGCCGGGAATCATGATCGTGCAGCACATGCCCGCCAATTTCACCACCAGTTTTGCCGAACGGCTGAACAGCCTTTGTCAGATTCGGGTAAAAGAGGCGCAGGATGGGGATTCCGTGGTGCCGGGCACCGCTTTGCTGGCGCCGGGGAATTTTCATATGGTTCTGCGACGGAGCGGTGCCCGGTATTATGTCAATATCAAAAGCGGGCCGTTGGTCTGTTATCAACGGCCCGCGGTGGATGTTTTGTTTAATTCGGTCGCGGTTTACGGCGGCGCCAATGCGGTTGGCGTTATTCTTACCGGGATGGGCAAGGATGGCGCCCAGGGCATGTTGAAGATGAAAGAAGCCGGGGCGCAAACCATCGCTCAGGATGAAAAAACCAGCGTTGTTTTCGGGATGCCCAAGGAGGCCATTGCCGCCGGCGGTGTGGATAAGGTCGTGCCATTGCTGGACATCCCCGCTGAGGTCATGAAGATGTTGTAGTCTGCAAAACTGGGGGCTGGCGTTTCAGGCGTGATACCCTGCGAGTTTGGTGTTTTATTTTTTTTTGGTGTTTGTAAAAACGATAAATCAACAGGATGGGATGACAAGCTCAGAAAAAGCTTGATTTTACAAGCAAGGATCAAATATAGTTCAAAAATCGAAGCATATATATCTCTGATAGTTTGAAATTATACGCCTTTTTTGAATAAATTTTTCAACCTGAAGGTGGATATACTATGAGCCATGTTTTTTGCCGACGGCTTCTCTCTGTTGCCTTGCTGGTTTTTCTGTTTGCTTCTCCTGCTGTTGCGAAAATTCAAGGGAAAAATGTAAAAGCTGTATCTTTGCGTTCGGTGCACAAGTTTGCGCCTGCTCAGGGCAATACGGCGGAAAAGCAGGAAAGAAGCCCGGAAGATACCCGTGCTGCCCTGAACGAGTTGAAGCGAAAACTGGCGGCGGAATCACAGCCTGCGCCTTCATACACGGCCGCAACCATTGCAACGCCTGTACTCAATATTTCGGGTAAACAGCCTGTGTCATACGCAGCTGCAACCGAAAATCCCGCCAAACTGAAGAGGAAACTCTCCTGCCGCAGCGCCTATATCATGGATGCCAAAACCGGCCAGGTTTTGTACGACCGCAATGCTGACCGTCCCGGTCAACCAGCCAGCACCATAAAAGTCCTCACCGGGCTTATCGCCATAGAAAAGCTTGATGGCAAGGAAATGGTTAAAGCCAGCGCTTATGCGGCGAATATGCCGGCTTCGAAGATTCATCTGAGAAAGGGCGTTTTCTACCTGGCCGCCGATTTAATTAACGCCGTGCTGCTTGCTTCGGCAAATGATGCCAGTGTGGCCTTGGCGGAGAAGCTTGCCGGTTCCGAAAAGGCTTTTGCCAGATTGATGACCAAAAAGGCCGAGGCCCTTGGCGCACGGAATACCATCTGCAAAAGCGCCAATGGTTTGACCAAGCCAGGACAGCAGACCACGGCCCGCGATCTGGCCACGGTTTTCAACCGGGCCATGCATAATCCCGAGTTTGCCGAGCTCATGGCGGCCACCAAGATGCGCAACAGTGACGGCAAGCTGGTGCGCAGTCATAACCGGGCTTTGTGGACCCTGGATGGGGCGGTTGGCGGAAAAACCGGCTATACGAATGCGGCGGGGAAAACCTATGTCGGCAAATTTAAGCGCGGCAATCAGATTATAATTGTTTCCTTGCTGGGCAGCTCTTCTATGTGGACTGATGTAGCCACCCTGGTCGAGCACGGCTTTGCCAGACAGGAAATGGCCTCTCGGTTGCCTGGGAAGGGTGCCGATGGCGTGCGGGTTTCCCGGGTCGAGCAGGAGAACATGGCTAAAGAGCATCTGCAGTACGCCATGTTGACCGGGGAAAATAAGAAAGACAAGCTCTAAGAGTGATCGTCATAACAGGGAAAAAACCGACGGGATCAGCCTGTCGGTTTTTTTTTTGTAGAGAACAGCAGCGCGGGGAACCATGATTACCAAAGAATCGGTGCGGACGGATTTTCCGGATGCGCCGGAGGGGAAAGCGTCCGGCAAATCCGCGGAGCTGGTGCGTCGTCTTGATGGGTATCAGGAGGCCAAGAGGATATTTGTCGGTCCGACTGCGAGATTGCAACAGGTCAGGATCAACGCCCTGACCGACGGCAAGGAGCTGTTGGTTCCTGCGCCCGGCTTGAAGGAGGGTTTTTATCTCCTGAAGCCGTATGAGATACCCTTCAAGCACCTGATCTATGCCGTGGGATACAAGGGGCTGGTTCAGTACGGGCGGAAGGTTGCGGCGGAGGAGCTTTGCCGGGTGCCGGTCGGTCTGCTGCTCACCGATTGCCTGGCCGTGGACCCGGCTGGATATTTTGTCGGCGAGGGCAAGGGCTTTTTCGACCTGGCGGTTGCCATCCTCGCTGAGCTGCACGGCCTTGCCCCAGAGGCGGAAGCCTACGCCCTTGGAGAGCAGGCGCAGATTATTGCCCAGGAAATAGAGTGCGGCATCTGGGATATCCGGCTGAACGGCTTTATAACCGCAGAGGGTATTGCCCTGCATAATTCAGGCGGCCATGCCGGGCAGAGGATTTTGTGGGATCTGCTGCCGCCGAAAAGGATACGCAAGATTACGCCGCTGTGGAAATTGAGCATGCAAATCAAGGATGCCCTTGGCGTAGCAGTTGTCGATTAAAAAGTTGCAGTTTACTAGAAAACAAAGCGGGTTTGGGTATGGATGATTTTCAAAAACAGGGGCTTACGGAACACTTAAGAGAGTTGCGCAGCTGCTTGATTTATTCGGTGCTCGCCACGGTGGCAGGGTTTGCGCTGTCTTGGTCCTGGAGCAAGGAGCTTGGCCAGTTGCTTTTCAAGCCCCTCTACGATGTCATGCCGTCAGGCTCCAGCCTGATCTTTACCTCTTATCAGGAAGGGTTTTTTTTTATCTAAAGCTTTCCCTGGTTTCCGGGCTTCTCCTGGCCAGCCCGGTGATCTTTTACCAGCTCTGGCGTTTTGTCGCCCCAGGCTTATACCAGCATGAAAAAAAGGTGATGCTGCCCTTCACTCTGCTCTCCTCCCTGTTTTTCTTTGGCGGGGCCGCCTTCGGCTATTTCGTGGTTTTTCCTCCGGCCTTCAAATTTTTGCTCGGCTATTCCAACGACTTTTTAAGCCCCATGCCCACGGTAAAGGAGTATTTTTCCCTTTGCCTGCGGCTGCTCATCGCCTTTGGGGTTATCTTCGAGCTACCCATCTTCATGGTGCTGCTGGCCAAGATGGGCATGGTGAACGCCTCTTTTCTGAACCGGTACCGCAAATACGCCATCCTGCTCGCCTTTGTCATCGCCGCCATTCTCACCCCCACCCCGGACGTAATCAATCAGTGCCTCATGGCTTTTCCCCTGATTGTGCTTTATGAGGTGAGTATCGTGGCGGTTTGGCTGCTGGGGAGAAAGAGGCTGGCCGGGTTTGCTGAGACAGGTCATTGATGGTTGTGGGAATTGGGAAGAAAAAATGGCTGCGGCAAGTTGGGGTTGGGGTGCGGCTTGGGGCCTTTGAAACAAATCTTAATTGAGCGACAGTTCGTCTGTTTTGTAAACAGTCACTTTATTTCTGCCGGATTTTTTTGCTAAATACAGTGCCTGGTCAGCTTTATCGATAAATTCCGAGAG
>MGTD01000063.1 GCA_001799285.1 Deltaproteobacteria bacterium RIFOXYD12_FULL_56_24 | reverse complement strand
TTCGTCTGGAACGAGTTCTGCGACTGGTACCTGGAATGGATCAAGAGCGATCTCTACGGCGACAACGCCACGGCCAAGGCCCAATCCCAGGCGGTGCTCCTGGCGGTGCTGGAAAATGTGCTCAAGCTGTTGCACCCCATCACCCCGTTCGTCACCGAAGAGATCTGGCATGTGCTGCCCGGAGAGCGGACCAGCATCATGGTCGAGAACTTCCCCTCCCCGAACCCGGCCTGGGATAATGTCGAGGCGGCCGAGCTGGCCGGGCTCTTCATGGGAATCGTCGGCGGCATCCGCAACATCCGCAGCGAGGCCATGGTCCACCCCTCCGCCGAGATCGAGGTGCTGATCGTCTGCCATGACGAAACCAAACACGCAGGCCTGACCTCCCTAGCCGATTCCCTCAAGACCCTGACCCGGACCTCCACCATGGCCGTGCAAAAGGAAGGCACCCGGCCCAAGGGCGCGGCCTCCTACCTCTATACCGACATCGAGATCTTCGTGCCCCTGGCCGGACTGGTGGATGTGGACAAGGAGCAGGCCAAGCTGAAAAAGGATCAGGACAAGACCGAGGCGGAGCTGGCCCGCTGCCAGGGCAAACTGGCTAATGAGAAGTTCATGGCCAATGCCCCGGAAGAGGTGAAGGCCAAGGAGCTGGAAAAGATCGGGGAGATGCAGGCTAAGCTGGAGAAGATCAAGGCTGGCATGGAGCGGCTGGCGGAGTTGCGCTGAGGTAAGCGCACGGGGGGCGACGCATCTGTTACGCAGTCTCGCTGGTCTTCAGTCTGTCCGAACAAAGGGAGGAGGTATGATCATAGAGAACTTACTTTCTGGCGTCCTTGGTGGACTTTTCGGAAGTCTTGTTACAGTTATTTATAGCTATAATACTGCCAAGATTAAGATGAAACGAGAAGTAGCTATTGAAATAATCGAGTATCTAGAAAGCCTTGAAGATGCAAAAATGCAAATGCTTAACAAACACGATGATGGAGAAGTTTGGACAGCAGATGATAACATTAACTATTTACTATGGAAAAAATCGCCTCTTTTGAAAGTAGAACTTGTCTTTGGAGAAAAAACAAAGAATGCTACCTCAGAAATAATTTAGGAATTCAGAGAGTATAAAGAAAAGGTTCTTGCCGCCACGCGTATTCGTCCGATAACTCCAGGATCGGGTCTTTCTGCGGAGGATATCAAAAACCAACAGATTATTCTGTCTTCTGATGCCACAAAATTGTTTGAACAGATAGACTTCATGATAAACGAACTTATCTCAGGATTAAAACGTCAGTGCTCCTTGGAGACTCCAGAGAACCACAGATGCGATTCCCGGGTTTAATTCCGCAGTGGTAGGTCGGGGAAGGACGGGATGGGACGTTGTTGATTAGTTGACGATCTTCAAGAACTAAGGACACCTCTCATATTCTATCCCGTTACGCCTCCACCTTGACAAACCTCCCTCCCCCGTTTACAATCTAGACAGACTGGACAGAACATGGAGGTTAACTATGAGTCATGCATGGCAATTGCAAGAAGCAAAAAACAAATTCAGCAATCTGGTTGAGCGCGCACTGCAGGAAGGCCCCCAGATAGTCACAAAACATGGGAAAGCGGCTGTCGTTGTGCTATCGGTGGACGATTACAAAAAGATCACCAAGCCAAAGGATAGCCTGGCTGAGTTTTTACAAAAATCTCCCCTTGTCGGCATGGAGCTGGATCTCTCAAGAGACAAAAATCCGCCACGGGATGTACCTCTATGAGATACCTCCTCGACACCTGCGTAATCTCGGAACTTGCCAAGCCTGAGCCGAACGAGAAGGTGGTCGCTTGGGCAACTCAAAATGATGAAGAGAATTTTTATTTATCCGCACTGACCTTTGGGGAAATCCATAAAGGGATTTCCAAACTGCCGCCATCCAAACGAAAAGAAAATCTGCTCCAGTGGGTCGAGCATGGACTGGCAGAGCGATTTAAAACCAGAATCATCGACATAACCCTGAAAGTCGCCAAGCAGTGGGGGGAGACACAAGGCATATCCGAATCGCAAGGCCGCCCCATGCCGACCATGGATGGCCTCATTGCCGCAACCGGCCTGGCCCACGATTTGACCGTGGTGACCAGGAATACAGCGGACATGCAGCAAAGCGGGGTCTCGCTTCTCAATCCCTGGGAATAAAGCGGGAAGACAAAAGGGGACGAAGCCCGGTTTTCCGGGCACCAAGACATCAAAGGGTTTGGTTAATTTACATTGCGTCTGGGCCAGAAAGGAAACATAGTTGACTTATCGACTTAAGAAAATTTCTCGATCAGCATCCTTCCATCCCGTGAAAAATCAGGATATATTCTTGAATCGTAACTCTGCTATAAATCGATATGCCGGTCAATATCTTAGATCACTCAAGCAACCTGATTCCCCGCCGAATGGTGAACCAATGAGCAAAGCCGCTATCCAGATGCTCACCTCGCGCTGGCAACTGGTCGGGATTCTCGGCGCCATCCTGGCCATCGGCTTTATCGCCGTCAACCTGGCCCACTACCACATCTCCAGGGAATCGGTGCGTTCGGCCCTGATCAACAACGAGCTGCCCCTGACCAGCAACAACATCTATTCGGAAATTCAGGTCAGCCTCCTGCGCCCCATCTACATCTCCTCCCTGATGGCCAACGACACCTTCCTCAAGGACTGGATGATCGACGGCGAGAAGGATCTGGATAAAATCGTCAAGTATCTCGACGAGATCAAAAACCGCTACGCAGTCTCCTCCACCTTCCTGGTCTCGGCCAACAGCCGCAATTACTATCACTTCGAAGGGATTCTGAAAACGGTTTCGCCCAATGTGCCCAAGGACGGCTGGTTTTTTTCCATGGCGGCCCACGACGGTAATTACCGGGTGGATGTGGACAGCAACGAAGCCAACCGGAACACCCTCACCATCTTCGTCAACCACAAGCTTTACGACTACCAGGGCAACTTCATCGGGGTCACCGGCCTGGGACTGGATGTTGTCAGCGTAGCGGCGATGATCGAGCGCTATAAGCACGACTACCACCGCCATATCTATTTTGTCGACCGCACGGGCCAGGTGAAGAGCCATCCGGACGAGGCCATGATCGACAAGGCCAACATCCTGACCATGCCCGGCATCGCCGCCGTGGCCCCGACCCTGCTGGCGGGGAAGGACGGCTTCCTGACCTATGCAAACAAGGGGGATGCCTTCCTGCTCTCCTACCGCTACATCCCGGAGCTGGACTGGTTCCTGCTCGTGGAACAGACCGAAAACGAGGCCCTGGCCCCGATCCGCCGCTCCCTGTTCCTCAATCTCGCGATCAGCGCCGTGGTGACCCTGCTGGTCCTGCTCATCAGCGCCATTGCCGTGCGCCGCTTCCAGACCCGGCTGGAGTTGATGGCCAAGACCGACAAACTGACCGGTCTCTACAACCGCCAGTACTTCGACGTCATTTTCGCCCACACCGTCAGCGGCCAGGGGCGCCATCCCAGCCGTCTGGTCCTGGCCCTGTTCGATCTCGATAACCTTAAGATCATCAATGACCGCCAGGGGCATCTGGAAGGCGACCGCATCCTCCAACTGGTAGCGCAGTGCGCCGGAAAGAACATCCGCAAGAGCGATGTGCTCGCCCGCTGGGGCGGCGACGAGTTCGTCATCCTGCTGCCGGAATGCGAAGAAGCAGCGGCGATCCGGGTGCTGGAAACGATCCGCGAACAGGTGGCCACGACCCTGGGAACCAGCGGCGGCCTGCCGGTCTCGGTCAGCGCCGGGGTAGCGGCATACCAGCCCGGCGACACCATGGATACCCTGCTGAACCGGGCCGACGAGCGGCTTTACCAGGCCAAGCGCCTGGGACGCAACCGGGTACAGGGCGCATAGGTTGGGCTGTCGCCCGCGCCCCCCGCCCATAATGGGTAGGCGAAGCTGGAGAAGATCAAGGCAGGTATGGCCAAGTTGGAGGAGTTGCGCTGAAGTTGGCGGCGGACCGATCATCAAACATAGCGGGGCATCCTTGCTTAATTTTAATCCTGATTAATCAGAACCTGCCAAACAAACTTTAGGTTTGCCTCTCTTCTTCATTACGACTTCCCTGCAGCTTGAGCCGTGCCGGCTCCCGCGGTTTCTATTTTCATCTCCAGACCACGCAAAGCATAATCTCCACCCAGAAAGGCACGGACCACCTTAGGGATCACTGCATCTGAAGCCATAGCCGCATCGAGCAGCCGGGTGAATCCCAGGATCCTCCCCACCACTACCAGTTTCTCCTCGATGGCCTCCTGGGCAGCGCCCTGAAGCGAGGCATTGACCAAATCCTCCTTGACATCGACCAGAAAGCCGTAATGCTCGAAGATCTCCCCGATGCACAGAGCGCGCCGCCGCCGCCGGGTGAGAGAGGTGCCTCCCCCCTTGAAGCGGAAGCGAATATGGTTGCTCCGCGCCTCCGGCGAGCAGATCGTGTCGATCATGATAAAGTGAAAATCCATGCGCGCGTTCATGTTGCAATAATCCCGGCTGACCAGGCAATAGTTGGGGAGGCCGATGGGCCGTTCCGACTTCTGGTCGGTGAGAAACGAGGACATCACCGAGCCCATGGGCGTTCCGCCCGGCGGCGGACCCCAGTGCAGGCCCGGGGTGGTGATCCCGCGCCACAGGGCCTGAAAGGGTCGGGAGATGACCATTTCCGGCGGGATTCTTCTCTTTTTCGGCCCGGTCAAGGCCAGCCCTCCGCCCATGTCGATGACGCTTACAAAGAACGGAACCGGCGAGTCGATGGCATGGACCGCGCCCAGATTCCCCTCCAGAACCTCGTCCCCGGCCTCGAACATGGAGAGTACCGCCTTTTCATGGACAAAGCGGATGATATCGTGGAGTGACTTGCATTCCAGAATGGAAAAGGTCGGGCCGTAGGCATCGGTAAGGTGCAGGGCGGTGACCAGCTCCCGCAGCTCCCGGTAAAGGGGCGGCAGGCTCGTGAGCACCGGGTTTGTCGAAGAAACCCCTTTCTGCCAGGCCGCCTGGGCGGTGCTGATCTCCTCGGCGCTTGCCGCATACACCCGCCCACGGCTACCGTCCACCGTAAGCCACTGTCCGGCGCTCAGTCTGTTTCCTGCCTCCATTAACCCGCAGATCAGGGGGGTTTCCTGTTCGCGGGCCACGCAGGCCAAATGATCGGCTGGGCTGCCGAGATCGACCAGCACCGCGGCTACCATGCCCAGAAGGTTGGCCGCCTCGACAAAGCTCTGATGCATAACCAGCACCACCGGCTCTTGCGGGATTTTTTCCAGATCCCGGCGGCCTTTTACCAGCAGGACCCGCCCGGTGGCCCGCCCCCCCGAGGCCATGGTCCCCTGGAGCAGGGGCGGGGTCTTGCTCTGCCATTCCTCTGTGGACTGAACGCCCATGGTGGTCAGGGGCCGAACCTGGAGGATAATCGCCTGCCCCTCCTGGTTCACCGCCCATTCGATATCCTGCGCTATCCCCGCCTCTTCTTCCAGGGCCTTGCCCCAACCGGCGAGAAGCCGCAGTTCCTCTTCGTTAAGTACCGGCTTGCGCCGATCCTCCGGGGCAAGATCCTGCCAATGCACCCCGCCTCCGGGCGCGCCGACCAGAAATCTCTCCTTGTCGGCAATGCTGGAGCGCTGCCAGTCCACCGTCCCGTCTCGCCCGACCAGATAGAGATCAGTGGCCACGCTGCCGGAGACCGCGGCCTCGCCCAGGCCCGGCACGGCGCTGATCAGCATCATACCGCTTTCCGGCTCCTGCGGGGAACGGGAAAGCAGGATGCCGGCGGCGCGGGCCTCCACCATCTCCAGGCAGAGCACGGCCATCTCAAAGCTCAAGGGGTCAAGACCGGCGTGCAGCCGGTAGGCAAGGCTGCGCACATTGAAGTTACTGGCCACCACCTCGGTAAAGGCTTTGAGAAACCCGGCCTCATCCAAAACATTAAGTACCGAGCTGAATTGCCCGGCAAAGGAATGGCGCTCCCCATCCTCGCTGATGCTGCTGCTCCGCACGGCCAACGCCTTGCCGCTTTGCAAAAGTGGGCGGGCCTGGGCGAGAATCTCCTCGGCCAGAGCAGGAGGAAGCGGAGCCTGCCGGATGAGTTCCTGCACCCGGTGCGCGGTTTCCGGAGGGACAGCTTTGTCGGTCCCGGACCCGTGCGCGGCGAGAAGATGGACCAGTTGCAGGGAAAGCCCCTGGTGCTCCAGAAAAGAACGGCAACCGGCCAGGGTAACGACAAACCCGTCCGGCACCCTGAACCCCTTCTGCTTGAGGGCGGCCAGAGACGCGGCCTTGTTGCCGGTCAGAGCCCGGTGTTCGGGTTCCAGTACGGTCAGGGGCAGGGAAAAGAGAACCGCCTCGGAGCGTGCGAGAGGCTTGAGCTTTACCCGAATGGCCGCAGCCAGGGCGAACTGCACGCCCCGGAGCGCCCCGTACCTGCCCCCGGTCAAATGCGTCAACCGGTCCGTCATCTCCGCGGTTTCCCCGATCAGCCTTTCCGTGAGCCGGGCCAGGCCTGCCTGATCCCCCTGCAAGCGGAGATGGATACCGATCTCGGTGAGACAGTCAATGGCCCGGTTGTTGCCGGCAAGCAAAGAGCGGAATATCTGGTAGCGGGCGGTAAGGAGATCGTGGGCTTCATCCTGCCGCTGCTTCCGATTTGCCTGCATCCTGGCGCTCAGTTTTTTTAGCCAGCGCAGCAACGGGCTCACCTGTCACTCCTTACCTGGTCCTGCTGAACCGAGGCGAGGAACTGGGCAAAAAACCGCTCAATATCCGCCTCATCGCGCATCTGCACGTCAAGCTGACGGGTGAAGGAAATCAGCTCGCCCAGCCGGGAAAGAACCCTTTCCATCCGCGGGGCATCGAGGTTTCTGGCCTTGGCGATCACCAGATCGCCGGTGCGGTCCACCTTGAAATAAAGGCCGGCGAGAATGTCGCTGATCAGCCTGGCGCGCCGCTTCCGCTTGGTTTGATTGGCAAGGCCACCGACGAAACGAAAATAGATGTAGTTGTTGTCCGGCTCCGGAGAAAAAAAGGCGTCCACCACATTGAAGTGATAGCCCAGGCGCAGGCAGAGATTGCAGTAATTGTCAGCGATAATCGCGAGATTGTCGCCAGGATAGGAGGAGCGACCGGTCAAGGCGGTAAGCGGCTTGCCGAGGCCGGCAAGGATGTCTTTTAACCCCAGGGGCGCAGGCTCCCTGCCCTGCGCCGCCTCTTTGTAAAAGCCGGCAAGAATGGCCGTAAGCGGGCGGCAGTTCAGCATCTCCGGCGCAAGCTCCCCCCCAAGTCGAGGGGGCTTCCCCTTGAGCCCCGAGCCAAGATCAATGACCCGCAATCTGAGCGGGGCAGGCAGGCGCACCGGATAGCTCGGCAGCCCTGCCTGGCCGGGATGCTCCTCATGGAAATGGATCAGGCCGTCGATGCCCTTTTCGTGGCTGAAGCGCAGAATGTCGTGAAAGGTCCGGCAATTTTCCGCAACAAATTCGGCAGAGGCAGGGTTACTCAAGGTAATCGGCGCTATCCAGCGCAGGAGTTTCCGGAGGGTCCGGAGCTCCGGCGCGCCACGGTAGGCGGAATCTTCCGTTACCTGCAAGCGGAGCAGGCCGTGGATAATGCCCCGATAAACCTTCTTGTTCTCCACATCAACGGTTACTTCCTCGCCTGCGGTCAGCAGGGTGGTGGCCTCGCCGGTACCGAACAGGGCCGGAGTCCGGTATTCTCGGGCAATGGTGGCAAGATGGCCGGTGGGCCCGCCGATGTCCGTAATGATGGCGGAGGCCTTCCAAACAATGGGGCTGAGCCGGGGATCAGGAAAACGAGCCACAGCCACGGCGCCCATGGGAAACTGCTCCGGGTCGGTTTCCTGATCCACCTGCACGACCAGGCCTGCACCGATGCCGAGCTGGGCGATCTGCCCTCTGCCTTCCATAATCGACGCCGAGGCCTGCAATTCCGCGGCAATCTCGCTCGGCAGGGGCAAAGGCTTTACCGGCAAGGTGAAAGGCCTGCTCTGGAGAATAACCAGCTCATTGCCCCAGGCCCATTCAATGTCCTGCGGGCCGTCAAAGGCTTTTTCCAGCAGCAGTGCCTGTTCGGCGATTTTCCTGATTTCCTCCGGCAAAAGAGAGCTTGAGCCGCGCCGCAGGCCGTTGGCCAGAAAGGCTAAATGGTCTTCCTGGCCCGCCTTAACCTGCGGAGAAAGCAGCTCGCTTTCCAGAAGAGGAAAAGGCCAGGTGCGGCTTACAGTGAAACGGTCCGCGGTGGTGCGGCCGGAAACCAGGCCCTTGGCCGCGCCCCGGACCGAGGTGATGAGCAGGCTGTTTTCTTCCGGGACATCCGGGGTGCGGCTGTAGGTCACCCCGGCGACCCTGGAAGGACTCATCAGCTGGACTCCGACCGCCATGGGAACTGCGCGGCTGTCTGAGTCGGGCCCTAGGTATTCAAGAGCGGCTAAGGAAAACCTCGAAGCGAGTACCTGCCGGTATGCATCCAGCACAGCGGAGAGCTCGGGAGAAACTTCAAGAACCGAGCGGAATTGCCCGGCAAAACTCCTGGTTTCCCCATCTTCGCCCACTGCGCTACTGCGTACGGCAAGAAGTTGATCTGGCCCGCATCCCGCGAGAATCCCAGCCAACTCCTCCTGCACGGCCACGGCAAGCTCGTGGGGCAGGTTGGCCTTGCCGAAAAGGATCCCGATCCGGAGCGCCTGCTCTTTTCTGGGAATACCTTCGGCACGGACCTCATCGATCCTGGCAAAGAGATCGTTTTCCTGCATGAAAAGCCGGTAAGCCGCCACGGTGATGGCGAACCCGGCGGGAACCCGGAGATGGAGATGATTGTGGATCTCGCTCAAGGTGGCGTTTTTGTTGCCTACCAGCCCGTCAAAATCGCTGGTTATCAGGGCGTAAGGCAGGGTGAGACTATGGTCGTATGGTCCGGCATAGCCGCCGGCCAGCACGGAAAGCTTGCCGGCAATCTCCTCATAGCGGGCATAGAGACCAAGGTAGGCGTTGCGGGTCAGCTTGTTGAGACAATAGATCACCTCGCGCACCAGATCGATGAGCTCGCCAGTCACCTCGAACAGAAATTTTTTATCAAAAACATATTCGCCGGCCAAGGCGCTTTCCATGGCGGCAATCTTCTCCAGCACCGCGTTGTTCAAAGAAAGCAAGCGGCGGAAGAGCTGGAAGATCTCGGCAAAGGCCGCACTTTTTTCGCTACTTTCGGGCAGGTCCGGAGGGGAAGTCATGCGCCGGTATCCATGCGAGGCAGCTTGATCGTAAAGGTCGTGCCCCTGCCCTGTTCGCTCTCCACCTCTATCTCGCCGTTGTGGTCCTTGATGATGGCGTAACTGAGCGACAGGCCAAGGCCGGTGCCGTCATTTTTAGTGGTGAAAAAGGGATCAAAGATATGTTTCCTTGTCTCAGGACTCATGCCGGCGCCGGTATCCCGCACCACGATAAATGCTTCTTTTCCGCCCGCCTGCACGGCAAGATCAAGTCGTCCTTCGGGCGGCATGGCTTGCACCGCATTAAGCATCATGTTGACCAGGACCTGCTGGAGCTGATTGGGATTGCCGCTGATCAGCACCGACTTCTCCGGCTGGTCGTAATGACAGGTAATGCCTCCGAGCCGGAACTGGTTTCGGACCAGGGTGATGGAGTCAGCCACCAATTTGCCAAGCTCAACCGGCTCAACGGTATTGGCCTTATTGGTCCGGGAAAACTCTAAAAGGTGATGCACCACCTCCCTGGCCCGGTCCGACTGGACCAGGATATCGCGCACCATGTCCAGCCGTTCGCTGCAGTCCAGATTCGGGAGGTCTTCCAGCAGCACCTCGGCGGTAAGACAGATATTGTTGAGCGGGTTGTTGATCTCGTGGGCGATGCCCGCAGTCACCTTGCCGATGGCCGCCAGCTTTTCCGATTGGACCAGCTGCCCCTGCTTGTCGCTCAGAGCCCCGAGCATCAAATTCAGGGAATTGACCAGTTCAGTGCCCTCCACCGAGCAGCTGATTTCCTCGCTTACCGGGATGGAATTCACCTCGCCCCGCATGATCCTGGCCGAGGCTTCGCGGATGGCGGTAAGGGGCCGCATGACCCAGCGGATCATGTAAAAGATAAGGACCGCGCCAAGCAGTACGGCCAGGGCCAGAATAAAAACCGCGGATTTCTGATATTTGGCGACCTCGCTCTCCACCTGAAGCCGGGCCCTGGTGTCCATGTCAAAAATAATCCTGGTCAGATCCTGGCCGTGCTTGCGCAGGTCGCTTTCCAGGGATTTTTTGCGGTGCGGCGCAAGCTCGTCCTCCATCAACTGCCTGGAGATTGATTCATACCGGCCGAGTTCCTTATCATAAAAAGATTGCAGCTCGTCCTGATTTCCCGGCAAGGCCGCCTTTACCCCGACAATCGCGGCCCTGACCTGATCGACATAATCAAGGGCGCTCAACAGATCCTTATTATCGTTGAACAGGAAATAGTTCTTTTCGTAGCGTCTGATCTCAAGAACATCCTGGTTCAGTTCGTAGAACGATTCGATGATACGAATCTTGTCCTCTATGCGCCACAAGGCATAGCTGGCAGTCAGGGTGGCAATGATCCCGAGAGCGGCGACAAAGCCGATGATCAGCAGCAGCTTGCCCTTGATGGACCTGATAACCGGGAATAAAGAACGACAGGGCCCAGGCCCGGAAAGATCCTTATCTTCCGGCACAACCGGCTCTGCTTGGGCCACTGGGGAAATGCGCGCGCCTGGCTTCATAATTTTCCTTGTTCCCGCATTTCGATGGCGCTGAAGATCATCTGCTTCAGCTCATCCAGGCGAAAAGGCTTGGCGAGAAAGGCAAAAACCCCCTCCTGTTGGGCCAGCTCGGCGGTATCCGGTGAGGCATAGCCGGTAATGATAATCACCTGGGTGGCGGGATTCTGGCGGCGGACCCTTTTCAGCACCTCGATGCCGTCGATCCCCTCCATTTTCAGGTCGGTCACCACGACATCAAAAGTCCTTTCCGCGATAGCGGCCAGGGCCGAGGCCGAATCGGTGTAGGTCTCTATCTCAAAGCCGATTTTGGTGAAGACCTGATGAAGACGCTTGCCTACGATGGGCTCGTCATCCACCACCAGCAAGCGGCGGATTGGGCCTGGATCATTATCGTTCACTGGACTACCTCCTTAAAGTTCACTCCCCTCCCCTTGCGGGAGGGGCTGGGGGTGGGGGCAGTTGCAACAGCCGATATAAAGGCAACTTCCCCCTCTCCCTAACCCTCCCCCGCAAGGGGGGAGGGAATTAATTTGAGGTCGATTAAAAAGTTACAGCAAGGGACTAGCCTTGCCTTGTGACAATGCCGTAATCCCCCATAAGAAAGGCTTCGGCATACCTGGCTACCGTTTCGTCATCCGTCATCTGCACGTCCAGCTGCCGGGTAAAACCGATTAGCCGGCCGAGAATATCCAGGGTGCGTTCCATTTCCGGCTGGGCCAGATTGCTGGTTCGGGCGATGACCAGATCCCCCTTGGTCTGGATGCTGAAATCAAAGGCCTCCAGGATAGTGGCGATAAGGGTCGCCCGCCGCGACCGCTTGGCAAGGTCGGTGGCCCCGCCCAAAAAACGGAAATAAATATGATTATCGCGTTCCACCTCATGGCAGAAAGCATCGATGATATTGAAATGATACCCGAAACGGAAACAAAGGTTAACATAGGTTTTGCTGATAATGGCAATATTATGTCCGGTATATTGGCCTGACAAGGTATCTTGAGGGGTGGTCATCATGCTGTGCATCATGTCCCGAAAACTCACCGGCATGGCCTCTTGATGCCAGGCCCCGGGAAAGAGCATCCCCTGGAGGATGGCCTTAAAGGGGATCGAGCGGATGGCGGTAAAGGGAACCTGGTCACGGGGGGCATCCGGGGCAAGGCCGCCGCCGATGTCGATGGCAAGAATCCCTGCCTGAATAGGCAGATCCAGCCGTCTTGCCAGGCCGCCGGGCAAGCAGCGATCGTCGCGCCCCAGCTCCACCAGATGCAGCACTGCGGTTTCATGGATAAAGCGGAGTATGTCGTGGAAGGTCATGCAGCCTTCGGGCCTGAATTCCTGCATCAGGGGGTCAATCAGATGCAGCCGGGAAACCTCCCGAAGAATCCGGCGCAGCAGGCGGAACTCCGGGGCCATGTGCAGGTCCATGGTGGTGGTCGCCTGATAGGTAAGCAGCTCCACCACCCTTCCCCGGTAGATCCGACGGTCCTCGGCGTCCACGGTTATTTCCTCGCCCGGCACCACTTTGGCCATGATCTCCGCCACCCCGACCAGGCAGGGGACCCGCAGCTCCCGGCAGAGAGTGGCCATATGGCTGGCGGGGCTGCCCACTTCGGTGACAATGGCCGCAGCCCGGTGCATGACCTGAACGAATTGAGAGGAATCGCGATGACTGATAAGCACCGCGCCCTCGGGAAAGTCCTTTAGATCGGCCAGGGTTTCCACCCAAAAGACCGGACCGGCGCCGATGCCCTGCTGGGCCACCCGTCCGGCATCCGCCGCGATAAGCTCATAGCCTTCGAGCTTTGCGGAAAGCAGGGGCTTTCCCCTGGCACTTTCCGTGATCAACAGCGGTCTGGATTGGAGAATGTAAATAATGCCTTGCGGATCTACGGCCCATTCGATGTCCTGGGGCCGTTTGAAAAAGGTTTCCAGATGAATGGCAACCCCGGCAAGCGCCAGAAGGGTCTGCTCGTCAAGGCAGGGGGCTTCGCTCCGGCCTTTGGCCACCGCCTGCATCGCCATACCGCCGTCCGCGCCCCCGGTGGGAAACAGGGCTTCGTGTTTTGCGGCGATCACCCGCTCAACAATCTGCGGCACCTCTCCCTTGTTGAGCCGAAAAAAATCCGTGGGCACCTGCCCCTCGACCACCGCCTGCCCCTGTCCCAGAGCGCCTACCACCACCATGCTCTGCGAAGCGGGCGCCAAAGGATCAATGGAATAGATGATGCCGCTTGCAGCAGCCGGGATCATGCGCTGGCAGCAGGCGGCAATGGACAGGGGACTGCCCTCGGGGAATACCTGCCGCCGGTAGCGAATGGCCTTGGCGCCAAAAAGACTGGCCGCTACCTGCAGGTAGGCGTGGTACACCGCCTCGGCCTGGGGAGGAACCTGCAGTTCGGAATGAAACTGCCCGGCAAAGGAAAAATCCAGATCTTCTTCCTGGGCGCTGCTGCGGATCGCGAGAAAAAGAGTGGGTTCGCTGCTGTTTGCCAAACGCACAAGAAACCCGGCCAACGCCTCAAGCAAGCCGGAGGGCGGCTCGGCACGGAGCACCTTTTCCCGGAGAAGACGGCGTAACGCCTCAAGCTCATCTTCATCGGGAAGGTGTTCGGACAGCAGCTGCTCAAAGCGGTCGAAATCCGACCGCAACCCGTTAAGATCCAACAGATCATGGAACAGCCTGGTGGTAATGACAAACCCTTCCGGCACCCGGACCTTGGGGTTGTGGAGCAGTTCGGAAAGATGCGCGGCCTTGCCGCCCACCAGGGGCCAATGCCGGCTCTCGACCTCGGCAAGCCAGAGCAGAGGCGGGCCTTCCCGGTCGTCCCGTTTGTTGAGGATCGCCCGAACCCTGGCCTCCAGGGGAATAAACACCTCATGCAACGGGGCGCCCTGGTCCTGGGTCAGGATGTTAATTGCGGCAATGGCGCGATGCATGGCCGCGATCATCTCCTCAACCGTGGCTTCCACATAGCGGAGATCAAAAAGATATTCGCCGCTCAGCTTCTCCCCCATGTCGGCGATGATCTCCAGGGCCTGGTTGTTTGCCTTGAGCACTTCGCGGAACTGGGAGAAAATCAGGGGCAGAGGCCGGCAGGCTTTGGGCGTAAACCAGCGCGGGGTGGAAAAAGCTTTCAGGAGATCACGGAGGACCATATGTCGCGCTCCTGAAAAAAGAAACGGCATGGGGCAGCTTAAGAAGCTTCTTTATCTACCCCACGCCATACAATAAAAAAACTCACTGCTGTCTTATAAATTTGTAAGCAAAATCGGATAAATAGAAGGCTCGGAGAGCTCCATGTGTTATATTGT
>MGTD01000062.1 GCA_001799285.1 Deltaproteobacteria bacterium RIFOXYD12_FULL_56_24 | reverse complement strand
AAACCATCACCATCAAGGATATTCCCTACGGCACCACCACCCAGTCGCTGATCGAGAGCGTGGAAAAGGCGGCCCGGGCCAACAAGCTCAAGATCTTGAGCATCAACGACTATACCGCCGAGGAGGTGGAGATCGAGATCAAGCTGGTGCGCGGCATCTATGCGGCGGACACCATCAAGGCTCTGTACGCCTTTACCGACTGCGAGATGCCGATCAGCCCGAACCTGACGGTGATCGTGGACAACAACCCGGCGGTGCTCACGGTAAGCGAGGTGCTGCGCCAGAATACCGAGAAGCTGATTCTCGACCTTAAGAAGGAGCTGACCATCGAACATGGCCGGCTCAAGGAAAAGCTCCACGCCCATCTGCTGGAGCAGATCTTTATCGAAGAGCGGCTCTACAAAGAGATCGAGGAGTGCAAGACCTACAAGGCGGTGGTCGAGACCATTGCTGAGGCCCTGCTGCCATACCGGGACAAGCTGGTCCGCGAAGTGACCACCGAAGACATTGAACGGCTGCTGGAGATCCGGATCAAGCGCATCTCCCGTTACGACCTGGACAAGAAGAAAAAGGACATCAAAGATGTGCGGGACAACATCAAGGCGGTGGAGAACCATCTGTTGGACATGGTCCTTTATACCATCAATTATCTGGACGAACTCCTGAACCGTTACGGCCATCTCTACCCCCGCCGCACCGAGATCGCCACCTTCGGCGAGGTGGAGGTGCGCAAGGTGGCGCTCTCCAACCTGACCATGGGCTATGACCGGGAAACCGGCTTTGTCGGCCACCAGGTCAAGGCCAAGCCAGAGGATAGTTTTCCCTGTTCCGAGTACGATAAGCTGCTGCTCATTTACCAGAACGGGATGTACAAAGTGATCAACGTGACCGACAAGCTTTTTGTCGGCCATGACGTGCTCTGGTTTAGCAAGGTCGAGGAAAAACGGGTGTTCAGCATCCTCTACCGCGAAGGCACCCAGAATCTCTGTTATGTTAAACGGTTTCAAAGCCCTAAATTCATCTTGGACAAGGAATACCACCTCTTCCCGGAGCACAAGAATTCCGCCATCCTTTTTCTCAGCACCGGAGACGGGGGCAGGGTGCGGGTGCATCTCGCCCCGTCCAAGAGGGCTCGCCATAACTACGTGGATTGCAGTTTCAGCGAGGTACTGGTCAAAGGAGCTCCCGCTCTGGGCAAACGGGTTTCCGATCGGCCGGTGCGGCGGATCGCCGAGCTGCCTGCCGGAAAGGAGCCTGCCGTACAGCATGAGGTGCAGCCAACCCTTTTCCCGGCCAAAGAGGGGGAGGCCGCACCGCAGGTTAGCAGTGATCAGGGTGGGGTTCCAGAGCCTGCGGAAAGCGATATCCCGGAGGCAGAGTCAGAATAATTTCAGGTTCCGGCAGGGCTCTTCCCGGTATTGTCCGGCACAAACAGCATTGTCGATACCGCCCGCAAAATCCATCCCTGCCTCTGTTTATACCTTTTTGTTAATAAAACAGGCATATTGTAAACTTCATATTTATACTATCTGTTGTGATCTTTTTTGGTCATGCATACACCATGAAGTGTACTAAAGGGACGCAACTCTGCTGCCAGGTTGCCCTGCTTGCTTTTTCAAGACACTTATGATAAGGTCTTTTATCTTTTTGTACGGATGGAGGACATGAGCATACTGTCTTGCATCAAACCGTCTGCGGACGTAATCCAAAAGCAGGATAAACTTTTGGCGGTAAAACATGATGTAACCCCGATGTATTTCGGCAAGAAACCGGTCGATTCCAGCATGGTGCGGATGGTGGCTGGATTGTGTCTGATCATGCTTTTCTTTCTTGCCACCATGTTGACCAGGTATTTTTCCGTATTCATCCCTCCTCCCCACCAATTGCAGACCACCTCCACCATTGAGGCCCATTCCGCCGAAGATCTGCTGGAGCAGCTCAAGGCGAATAATCTCTGGGAAATGGAGTCATTCCTGGAGGTCCCCGCCGTTCTGGTCAGCAAGTTCCCTGGGGATATGGCATCCCTTGATACGGCTACCCAGAAAAAAGCCTTTCTCCATGTCCTTCTTCCTGCGGCGATGATTGCTTTGGCGGAGGTGGAGGCGGAACGTACCGCCTTAGAGAAGATCTTGGCAAAGTTTGCCCAGCCGCCCCGGCGCCTCAACTTTGATCTCATGGGTGATGATTACAGCCGGCTTGCGGGATTGAGCCAGAATGAGGTCGATTCTTTGCAGAATCTCTGCCAAAAATATCGAGCCTATGGGGTTGCCGATCTGCGTCGCCGCATTAGCCCGGTGCCGGTTAGCTTGATCATGGCCCAGGGTGCCCTGGAATCATCGTGGGGCGGCTCTCGGTTTGCCAGGGAGGCTAACAATCTCTTCGGTGTTCGGACCTGGAGCAAGGGGGGAATTATGTCTGCCGGGCAGGAACTGGAGGAGGGCAAATCTTTATCGTACGCGACATATGCCTCTCTGCTCGACTCGGTCCGTGCGTATATCCTGATGCTCAACCGGGGGCCCGCTTATCATGCGCTCCGGGAAATCAGGGAAGAAACTTTTGATTCCCTTGCCATGGCCAACGGCCTGCTCCGGTATTCCGAACGGGGAAGCGACTATATTGCCGATCTTACCCAGCTTATCAGGAGCAATGGCTTGCAGAGTTACGACCAGTGTGCTCTTGCCGATAAGAACGGCTTGCGGGGCTTGGTAAGGATTGCGAGTCTGGGAAATCTTCGCTGAATAGCGAGGCAGTCCAGCAATTAAACCGGATAACCGTTATACGGCCCGGATTTTTCGCCAGATCGGCAGGGTGGGGCTGAGCCTTTCAAAACGCTGGTCCTTGTCGATCGCCGCGCTGTTCTTGTGGTTGGCGATGAGGATGGCCCCGGTTTTTATCTTGTCTTCGATAAGACTTTCAAAGCGCAACTGCTGTTCCCGCCCGGAAAATGGCCGGTAGTAGTAGATCACCTCGTTGTCGCCGTAGCCCTCGTAAGTCCAGATATCAGCCTGGGTAATCCGTTCCTCGCCCATGAGCCTGATTGCCACCCGGAACGGATATTCATCCTTTTCAAAGCCATGCACATCAAAGCCGAATTGCTCGGCAATGAGCAGCACGTTGCCGATTCCGCAGCCCACATCGAGGAGACGGGGCGGGGGGATGGCCGGATTATCCTGGTCGAGGCCGAGAAAGACGCTGACAAAGCTCATCTGGGCAAAAACCTGCCTGGTGTCCATGGCCACAAAGGGATATTCGCAGTCAGGGTCGTTGCGGGTTTCCCTGGCGGCATCCTGGCTGTAGCAGCCGACAAAGCGGTTGATGACGTTGAAAAATTTATCGTTCTCTTCGTTTTGCATGTGTTTTCACAAAGATGTTTACCGGATAAAGGCTGAACTTGGAAACCGTGTATAACACGGATTGCCGAGTTCGTTCATGAGTTTTTACTTGCGACTTTGCGCCATTGGGTTATTTTCCCTTTTTTTGCCAAAGCATCGCAGTTCAAACTAGGCTGCGTAAATCCTTAAAGCTCATTTTTTGCCGCCGATGAACACAGACTCATGCCCTGAGCAGACAACTGGGCAAGCCGCCGAAAATGGCCGGCCATGCCCAAGCGATGCGGATGATTTATTTCACCGGGCTCTCGACCTGCACCAGCAGGAAAAGGCAGACTCGGCGGCGGCCCTATATCTCCAGGCCATTTCCCTGTGTCCGGAACATGTGGATGCCTGTTTCTATCTGGCTCTTCTCCATCGCAGCATGGGAGCGGCGGAAGAGGCCGCCTTCTGGTTTGGCCGGGCATATACCTTGTTGCCCGACGAGGCGGCAATCGCCTACGAGCTTGGCATAACCCGTTATTCCCTGGGACAACAACAGATGGCCATCGAGCATTTTCACAAGGTTCTTGCCCTGGACGATACGCATTGGCAGGCGGCCTACAATCTGGGCACCGCCAATCTGGCCCAGGGCAACACCCATGAGGCGATCAGAGCCTATCACCGGGCCGCGCAACTTAATCCCCAGGATGCCGATATCCATTTCAACCTCGGCCTGGCCTGCAAAAGAGCCGGACAGCTGGAAGAGGCCAGGCACTCCTATCTCTGCGCCTTGGAGATTGTCCCGGACGATGCGGAAGTGCATTACAACCTGGCCCTGATCCATAAGGAGTTGGGCTGCCGAGCCGAGGCCATCACTTCACTTGAGATAGCTGTTTCTCTGAATCCTGATTATGGCGCGGCTTATGGCAACCTGGGGGTTCTCTATCTTGACCAGGACAGGGTGGCCGAGGCCATTGCCTGTTACCAAAGGCTTATTGCGCTGGATCATAACGCGATTTCCGCCCGGCATATTCTTGCCGCCCTCACCGGGGAAACAACCGCCGTCGCCCCTTCTGCCTATATTGCCGAGCTGTTTGACAGCTTTTCCGGCCATTTTGAAGAGCGTCTCCTGGTAGATCTGGAATACCGCACCCCGTGGGAACTCAAGAGCCTGCTGCTTGCCAACCCTGCCGGGCCTGTCCATTTTGCCCGCCTCCTGGATCTCGGCTGCGGTACCGGCCTGGTAGGGCAGATTTTTCGGGAGATAACCGCCTGCCTGGTCGGCGTTGATCTTTCCGCCAAAATGGTGGAGGTGGCAGCGGCCAAAGGGGTGTACAATGAACTGGCGGTGGGAGAGATCGTGACCTTTCTCGAACAGAATCAGGAACCCTTCGACCTGATCGTCGCGGCGGATGTCCTCATCTATGTGGGCGAGTTGGACCGGATTTTTGCCACTGTGGCTAGAGGGCTTGGCAAAAACGGCAGATTCCTTTTTTCCACCGAAAGGATGGCCGGGCCGGGCTACCAGTTGCGGCCGTCGGGACGCTATGCCCACTCTTCTTCCTACATTGAGATCATGGCCGTCCGCCATGGCTTTCGCATCCTCTGTACCAAAGAAGCCAATATCCGCAAGGAAAAAGGCAAGTGGATCAAGGGCGAGCTGTTCCTCCTCGGCTGCTGAGCCTGTTTCGTCAGTTCTCCTCCCGTCTCAATCTGCCCGTAAAGCTTCCCATCTTTCATCTCTTCCCTAATCACCTCCCATGAAAATAAAGTTGAGTTATTGCCCTATTTTGGCTGTATAATTGTAACAATCCAGCCGGCGGTCCTATTCCTCGCCAGTATCGATATTTCTTGCCCGGGGAAACCATCGTGATCAATCGGGAGCCTGATCTGCACAAATCCTACCACGACGCGCATGTGGTTGATGTGGAGCAAACTTCATGATAGGTTGGACGATTCAGATTGGCTGCGCGATTAAACTCCGTCATAAAGGGCGGGTAGAAAAGGTGAGCAGAATGGATGATGACTTGCAGACCGATGAGTATTGTATATCCATCTCAAGGGAGATTACAGTTTGCCGGAATATGATCAGCCGGCAAAAAAAAGAGCTTACCCAGTTCGAGAAGCAATACGGTTTTTCCACAGCGCACCTGCTCGCCGGGGAAATGCCGGAAATCGGGGGGGCAACGCAGGATCTGGAGACGTGGCGCAACGGCTATCAAGGGCTGCTCGCCTGGCAGCAGCGGTTGCGGGAGTACGAAGAGGCCTACAATGATTTGAGACGCTGAGGCGGAGGGCATTGGCTGCAATGAGCAAGCGCCGTCTCTTGCGGAGACGGCGCTTGGTTAACTGGAAGTAAATGTGGCGGATTTCGGGTTTTGGCAAAAATCCGCCTATCTGTTAGTGGCCTCCGGGGAAAAGAAACTGGCTCAAAAAGTAGAACATCACCAGCAGTCCGACTCCTAGGCAAATACTCCATTTGACGAGCGCTACTTCCACAGGCAGGATCGGCTCGTATTCCATTTTTTTCATCTCCTCGACAATCTTTGATTTCTCGTCACTCATGTGCGATCTCCCTTAGAGAATTGGCGGTTTAACTCCGTGGAAAAACAACCACGAAATAGCGAGGCCGACCCAGATGATAAAGCCGAAAAGGGAAATGGCGTAGACGGCGGCGAGCTTGCCGATCCCTTCCTGCGCCAGCTTCTTGAAGTTTGAAACCACACCGATGGTGAAGAAACAAAGGAGAAAGAAGATTTTCCTGAACACATCGCCTTGACTCGTTGCCGATTTGGCTTTGGAAATCAGCTTGTTGGGTTCTTTGGTCGAATCCTTCAGCTCTTTTTCCCGGGCTTTTACCCCTTGCAATGTTGCTTGCAAAGAGGCGACAGACGCCGGGTCTGTGCTGGCCCCGATCTGTTTTTCCAGCGAGGAGATCTGCACCTTCACGGCCGAAAGCGCATGCTCCGCCGGAGCAATCGCCTTTACCGCCGGCCAGCAGATGACCAGCAGAATAATAAAGGTGAGAATATAGCCGAGGACGAATTTTGGGAAACGGTTCCAGATCTCAATGAGGCGCACCTTCTGTCCGGGTTTGCATTCGATCTTAGCGCACCAGATATAGGCAAGGATTACTGCCCAGACGCCGATGAAGATATCGATGAACATCTTTACCGTGGTAGCGGTCATGGTGATCCAGCCCTCGGCATAATTGATGCCTTCCATATCCATGGCCTGCGCCCTGATCAGGGCGTCGGTCACTGCGCCGCTCGCTATGGCTCCGCCATCGGACTTGACCGCCAGACCCATCCAGGCCCCGGCCACCAGCGGTTCCTGCCAGAGAAAAAGTTTGGCCGCAAACGGGAGAATGACCATTTCCACGGCCACAAAGATTACCACCAGTGAGGAAACCATGATTGGAATGACCGGACGGGCGCGAATGGCCCCGCCGGTGGCAATAGCTGCGGAAACCCCGCAGATGGAGATGCCCGAGGCAAGAGGCGCCGACCACTCACGGCTGAATTTGAAGTATCTGCGCGAAATCCAGTACACGGTTGCCCAGTAGATCAGATAGGCCTCGACAATGGCGCAGAAGCCCCGGAACATGATGTTGCTCGCCAGCCCGAAAGATTGAGCTGCCTTAACCCCGAGCCCCGCGCCCATGATGACGATGGCGGTTTTAATATACAGCTCGGGTCTGGCCGCTTCCTTCATGGCCGAAGCCAAGCCTGGAAAAAGATTGCCGACCATGAGCCCGGCAGTCAAGGCAATGATGAAGCCGAACTCGCCGGTCATGCTGAGCGTCCAGTTGAGGCCGAACTTTGCCATTTGGTTCTTCGTTGCAGCGATATTGGCAAAGTGCCCCAAAAGCCAACAGAGATAACTGAGCCAGAAAATCAGGGTAAAGCCGATGGCGAATTTTTTAAAATCCGCCCCGATCATCGTTGACCCCAACCCCATAACCACCAGCATCACAATATAGGTGAGAAACAACGACGCCGTGGCTGAAAGGCCTTTCTGTTCGTAGGTCTGACCTACGGCAAGGGATGATGTGCCGCTCTTGACGGTAATTGTGGCATCCTTGCCGTCAGCCTTCTTGAGGGTAACCTTGGCGCCGTCAATTTTGGTGATTTCGCCTTTGACGGTCTGGTAGGCGATGGATACGGGTTTGGTTGATTTAGCGATGTCGTTCCAGACGTTTGTCGTGGCCCCCCAGCCCAGAATGTCTACCCCTTGAAAAGCCCCAAGGGAAAGCATGAAAATAAACAACCCCAACCAGAGCGAAAGCCAGTCTTCGCTCAGCCAGCCCTTTTTCTTTTCGGTTTTGCAGGTTTCTTCCGAATCGCAATGCCCCTCTGCCAAGTTGTCTTCATCAATTTTTTTCTCGCCCATATCTCCTCCTTTTTTTACCATGCCCATCGTAACCAGTGAGAGCGGCAAGCGAATCCTTCACGCCAATTACGGGATGGCCATACAGTTATCCCAACAACCAAGCCTGATATCCTGTGAGTACTCTCTTCCTCCTTTGGGTAAATGTGATTGTAACTTTCAATTGGTGCGCCTGAAGATCCGACTTGCAAGGAGAATGCCGCAGAGTATGGACGATACAGTAATAAATAATAACTAATAAAAACAGCATGTTAATTGAGATGGTCTGTTTTTAGTTTTGCGAAAAATAAGGGAATACGCTTGTGTGGTGCATCTTTTAGTATCCAGTGATGCCTATAGTTGACACCTGACATACTTTTATGATTACATGAAATGGTGCTGGAAACAGGTTGTTGAAAAACTTTTTGGTTATCACCGAGGATAATAAAAATGACGTTAGGCAATAAATCAAAGGAAATGCTGAGTAACATTAAGCCACCCGGGGCGCAGGGGAAATTTCTGATCGGCTTGGCCTGCATCCTTTTACTCTTCTGTCTTTTCTGGTCAGCAATCATTTATGCACAGCAGAAAAAACGTTTGCAGGAGGAGGCTCTGCACAAGGCAGAGCTTGTTATGGCGGCGGTTGATGCCAATCGCGCCTATGTTCAGGAGGTCCTGCGACCAAAGATGTATGACTTGCTTGGTCATGACAGGTTTGTCATCGAGGCCATGTCTACTTCCTACATAAGCCGTGTGGTTATGGAGAAATTTAAGGAAGACCTGCCTGATATTTTTTACCGTAGGGTAGATATCAATGCCAAGAATCCGGAATTTGAGGCAAATCAGCGGGAAAAGGAAATGATCCGCTATTTCAACGATCATCCCCAGGCAGAATCATGGCAGGGGATAAGCCAGATTGGCGGAGAACAATATTTTATGAAATTCAGCCCGGTTCGCTACAACGAAACATGTCTGCACTGCCACGGCAAGCCGGAGGACGCACCCGGGAGCATTGTTGAAAAATATGGCAGGGCAGGAGGATTTTTCAAGAAGACAGATCAGATAAGCAGCGTGGTCAGCGTTGGCATCCCCGTGGGGGAAGGGTTGCGTCGTATCGGCGAATTTGCCCTTTCCGTATTCAGCACCGTGTTCCTATCATTTTTCGTCCTGTATGCCATCATTGCTTTTTTCTTCAATAAACTCATCATCCAAAACATCCGTCACCTGCTGGATATTTTTCGTTTGAATCTAACCGACCAGAAAAGCGAACAGCTCTACCGCCAAGCTCGGAGCATGGATGAAATCGGAGAGCTGAAGGCGAGCGCCACCCTTATTGCCCGGCACTTGGAGGAAAACCGTCGGCAACTCACCGATTATGCCGAAAACCTTGAGGTAAAGGTTGAGGAAAGAACCAAGGCACTGCAAGAGTCCGATGATCAGCTGCATCGGCAGATGCAGGAGAGGAACCGTGAACTCCAGACCCTGAACATCATCGCCGAGCTCATCACCCAGGCCGTGGATCTTCGCTCCATTCTCCCCAAGGTTTTACGGCAAACCCTGGAGGTGATCCCGGCACAAGGGGCGGGAATTTATCTGCTCCGGCCGGACCGTCAGGGGCTTTCCCTCCAGTGTCATGATAACGCTCCGGAGCTTGCCGAGTTTCTTTCCTGCGATATGATCCCCCACCAGATTCTTTCGGAGACGGAGGGCACGTCCACCCCCTCGACGATCTGTGAAACAGCCTGTGGCGAACTGAACTTTTTCAACTCCGATTCCGCCAGGGGAAAATGTCTCAATATCCCGCTCTGCTGTCGGAACAGGATTCTCGGGATCATGACCTTTACCGGTTATGATGTGGGCGAGATTGACCCCAGGCATCGGGAGCTACTGCTCTCCATCGGCCGCCAGGTTGGCGTGACCATGGAAAGCTTGCAGAACATGGCCAGACTCATGCAGAGCAAGGAGCTTCTTCAGTCGGTGTTCGATGCCATCGCCGACCTGGTCGTGCTTGTTTCGCCGGATGGCTTTCTCCGCATGGTGAACAAGGCTTTTCTGGCCAACTATGATTTCGTTCCGGAAGCGGTCCTCAACCGTCACCTCGAGGAATTGGCCGCGACGCAGCCGGTCCCCTTCGCGCTCTTCAGCCATATCGCCCAGGTCAAGCTGCTGGAACCGGTTTCCGATTTCAGCCAGCTTCCCAACGGCCAGCTTTTCGAGACCCATTTTTACCCGGCTTTTGATGATCTCGGCGAGCTGAAAAACATTGTCTGTTATGCCAAGGATGTTACCCAGCAAAAACAAGTGGAACACCGGATGCAACAGTCGGAGAAGCTTGTTGCCCTCGGCCAGCTAGCTGCCGGAGTCGCCCATGAAATCAATAATCCCCTGGGGATCATCCTCTGCTATACCGATTTACTGAAAGAGGATTTGGCCAGCCTGCCGGACAAGGTCGGAGACTTGGGCATCATCGAAAAACATGTGAAAAACTGCCAGCGCATCGTCCATGACCTGCTCAGCTTCGCCCGCAACCAAGAGACAACCCGAGCGCCCGGCTCTCTCAATGGGGCCATCGAACAGGTGGTTTCCATGGTTTCCAGTCAACTGGCCAAGCAGGACATTACCGTGGCGCAGAAGCTGGACCCCGACATCCCGCTCCTTGAAATGGATACGGAAAAGATGAAGCAGGTTTTCATGAACCTCTTTATCAACGCTGCTCAGGCCATCGGCGAAAGCGGAGAGATCAGCATTGCCTCCCGCCGTCTTCGGGACAAGGGGCAGGTGGAGATCGTGGTCCGCGATACCGGTCCGGGCATGGCCCAGGAGATTCAGAACAAGATATTTGAACCTTTTTTTACCACCAAGGGACCGAGGGACGGCACCGGCCTCGGGCTGTCGCTAAGTTATGGGATTATCCGTGACCATGGCGGGGAGATTTATGTTCAGAGCAAACCGGGGAAGGGCACGGCTTTTACCATTATTCTGCCGCTCCATGGCGCATAAAATGAAAAAAAATGACGGGAGACAGGGCCAATGTCGGTTGATCGGCTGTTGATTGTTGATGACGAAGAGGACATGCTCACCGGCCTGCAAAGAACCCTTGAGCGCAATATCCCCGGTCTGGAGGTGGTCACCTCCACCAGGGGGAGCGAGGCACTGCGGCTGATGGCCGAGCAATCTTTCGACCTTGCCTTGCTTGACGTAATGATGCCGGAGATGAACGGCATCGCCTTGCTTGAGAAGTTGCGAAGCAAGGACCCGGAACTCTCCGTGGTCATGATGACTGCTTTTGCCAGCATTGATCTGGCGGTGGACGCCATCAAGAAGGGGGCCTACGACTTTATCACCAAGCCCTTTGACAAGGACACCATTCTGCGCGTAATCCACAAGGGGTTGGAAAGAAACCGGCTGGTCCGGGAGAATGTTACCTTAAAAGAACAGGTCTGTCAGAAGCAGGCCTTTGCCTCCTTTATCGGGCAGAGCCCGGCAATGAACCAGTTTTGCGAACGCCTCAAGACCGTGGCCCTGTCAGATTACACCGTGCTGGTGCGCGGCGAATCAGGCACCGGCAAGGAGCTGGCCGCCAGGGCGGTGCACAGTTTAAGCAAACGGCGCAACCGACCGTTGATCATGGTCAACTGCCCGGCCATTCCGGAACAACTGCTGGAGAGCGAACTGTTCGGTCATAAGCGGGGCGCTTTCACCGGGGCGGAGCGGGATTATCCCGGACTTTTCGTGGAGGCGGACGGCGGCAGCCTGTGCCTGGACGAGATCGGCGATATCCCGGTCTCGGTGCAGACCAAGCTGCTCAGGGTCTTGCAGGAGCAGGAGGTAAAGCCCTTGGGAGACACCAAAACCCGCAAGATTAATGTCCGGATCATCGCCATCACCAACCAGGATCTGGAGAAAAAGATCATCGACCGTTCTTTCCGCGAGGATCTTTTTTATCGCTTGAACGTGGTGGTCCTCACTCCTCCCAAACTGCTTCAGATGCGGGGAGATATCCCCCTGCTGGTGGAGCATTTCTGCCGGCAGGTCTGCTGTGAACTCGGCATTGGCGAAAAGCATTTCTCTCCGGAGGCCGTCACCGCCCTAATGGGAAGAGCCTGGCCGGGCAATGTTCGGGAGCTGCAGAATGTGGTCCGGCAGGCCGTGCTGTTCAGCGCCGATTCCGTCATCTCGTCCGGCGATCTTCAGTTTCTAGTTCCCATGGAAAACAGGCTCTCCGAGGAAACCGCTTCCTGGCTGGCGGCATCGAACGGCAGTGAAAAGGTGGTGGCCTACAAGGAGGCCAAGGAGGATCTGCTGCAAAAATTCAAGAGTCAGTATGTGGTGCGGCTGTTGCAGGACACCGAGGGCAATGTGAGCCGTGCCGCAGAGATCTCCGGTCTGACCAGGGCTGCGTTGCAGAAGATCATGCGGCGCACCGCCATCCAGGCGAACAGCTTCCGTAACCACGAATCCTGACCGGGCAAAAGCAAAACCATGTTGCAGATCTCAAACGCCATCATAATCCCGGAGGGTGAAATCGAGCTGACCGGAATCCGGGCCCAAGGGGCAGGGGGGCAGAATGTCAACAAGGTCTCTTCGGCCGTGCATCTGCGCTTTGATATCCGCGCCTCTTCGCTACCGGATTTTTACAAGGAGAGATTGTTGGCTCTGAGCGATAAGCGCCTTACCAAAGAGGGCGAGATCGTCATCAAGGCACAGCAGTTTCGCAGCCTGGAAAAGAATCGGGCCGACGCCCTGGAACGGCTGGGAGAACTCATAAGGGGGGCAGTCAAGCAGGCGCGAAAGCGTCGGCCAACCAGGCCATCCCGCAGCTCCCAGGAAAAACGTCTGGAAGGCAAGGAAAAACGGAGCAGGGTGAAATCCATGCGCGGCAAGGTTTCAGAATAAGCGTTATCTCGATAACAAAATTGCTACATCCTTTTGACCGGGCATCTATCCGCGGCTTCCGGGCAGTTGTCGAGCAAGCGACATTGCTCAATAAACTGCCCGTGGATCTGGTCGGCGCCTACCTGGGCTTCATAACGTCTGTCGTTAATCTCCCCGGTATTTTCCTGGAGCAAAGCGACAAGATCCTTATCGAGTTTTTGATAGTCCGCCAGATCCTGCATGATTCGTCCGGTGCCTGAGGAGCTGCCCCCGCAACGGTAAGGCCTGTCCTCCATCAAAGCGGTAAAAGTGTCGGCTACGGCAAGAATCCGGGCGCCTTGGGGTATTTCTTCGCCCGCCTTCCGGTAGGGATAGCCGGTTCCGTCAAGGCGTTCGTGGTGTAATGCACACCACTGGCCGATATCCTCAAAGCCCTTGATGCCGCAGAGAATTTTCGCGGAAAAATAGGGATGTTTGTAGATAAAGGCAAAATCCTCGCTGGTCAGCCCCTGATGTTTCTCAATAATTTCCAGCGGGACTACCAGTTTGCCGATATCGTGCAGCAAACCAGCGATCCGCAGCCTGTCCGGATTGTTTTTTTGAAAGCCGCCGTATTCGGCGAGGGCAACCGCTACGGCAGCCACGCCGCTTGAATGGGTGGCGGTGAATCGACTTCTGAAATCGATGACTCTTCGGAACATTTCCGCCAAAGCCATAAGTTCGCCGCGGTCAAGCTCCATGCCAGCCAAGGGAAAACGATTCTGGATAATCGTGCTGACGGAAGGGGAAGTAAGATCGAGCCAGAAGGCCTCCTTGTCGGCCACTTCCTGAAAGGCCTCGACCTGCTCGGGCACAAACATTTCCCCGGCTCCTGCCTTGATTTGCTGGACAATCTCCGTTTTCTGGCTCAAGATCTCGCGGTTCGGATCGAGCTGCACGGCAATGCGGTCGGAGAGGTGGATTAGATGGCTGAGCAGAGGAACATCCTCGCCCCGGTCCCTCAGCCCCTGGCCGTTTTGCCAGTGAACATGGTGGAAGCGGATGAGTCGGGCCAGATCCGCAAAAGGCGCAAATCCTGCCAGCAGGGAATAGCCAGGCAGAGTGTGGCGATCCGGATTTATCACTTCGAATTCAAATGTTTCCAGCCTGGTCTTGATAGACAGACCGCCGATGTCATGAACTGAGGCGGCCAGGGTAAGCCGTCCCAGGCTGTGTTCTTCCAGACCGAGCGTTCTGCCAACGGTGGCGGCGACAAAAGAGACTTTTTTGTGATGATCAACCAGTACCCGGTTGATCAGGTCGGTGGCCGCGGCAATGCTGCTGAACAGGGGATATAATTCGACATTAGTTTTGTGGTCTGCTTCTAGTCGCATGATTATTTGTTTTTCCGGCAAACGGTGAATTCACAAGGCGGTTGCCACCGATTTCAGCGGGGCATGCTTCACCTGCATTAAATTTTTTCCATTATAGCAAATATCTATATCGGTGGGTGAAGAAGAGTAGAGATTGCTGGAATTTAAGTTGAATTTACACTGCTGTCTCATAGTTTTTAAAAAAGAGAAAACTGCCTACATTCAACAAGTTGTGGCTCTGGCGGCTTAAGCAAGGCCAGTAAATCCCGTCGTT
>MGTD01000061.1 GCA_001799285.1 Deltaproteobacteria bacterium RIFOXYD12_FULL_56_24 | reverse complement strand
ATCGCTTGCCGCCTTGTGCGGGTACTTCTTGGCAATGGCACGGAAGGTCGCCAGGTAGGTGGTCTTCTGGTTGGCCTCAATGGCATAGCGTTGATAGGCCTCTTCGCCCAGGCCGCTATCAAGCAGAATCTCTTCGCAGGCGGCGGCAATCGCGGCCACCGGCTCATTGATCCCCCGCGACTCTTCGGCGTAGCGCAGGGCCTCAGCCCGCTTGCCCATGGCGATCAGAGCCTTGAAGCCCCACTGCCGGTAATGCCAGAACTTGTATGGGGCGAGGTCGAGAAGGGAAAGAACCTCAGAATAGCGGCCTGCGGAACAAAGGGCGCTCATACAAGCAGAAGTGCCCTTGAAGTAGCCGCCCCCTGCTTTCCGGTCTTCTGACCAAGTGATTCGGACGGGGTGAATCAGCTCATCGGCCCAACGCGAGGCCAAGTCCGGAGTGTGGCATAACTCGCCCCAATACTCGGGCAGCATTTCGATATAAGGAATGTCATCCTCTTCCACCGCCTTCCAAAGCCGATCGAGCCAGCCGCTGCGAGTCGCCTCATCGACCGGGGCTTTGGCGATGATCGGCACCAGCGTCTCGATGGCATAATTTACCGCCGAGCCGATGGCCCCGGAGGAGCTGTCCACCTGCTCCAGGGCCGGAGAGACTTTCCCCAAAAACAGCACCGCCCCTTCCGCCGCCAAAACAGGATCCTGCCTGGCCGCCGCCTTGATTTCGGCCACAGCTTCCTCAACCCTCTGAATCGCCGGCTGAGAACGCCAGCCAAAGGCTTGGCGCCGAAAACGTGGGGCGAAGGTCCATTTATGTTTGGTTTTCATTAGGCTGTTGCATAATTGAACTGATTTTATTTTGCGATCAACTTGTTATTTGTCCTTCAATTTCAACAACTCATCATCCATCCCATAACGGACGACGTCTATCCGATCGTTATGCTGCGAAACAAAATTACCCGTCATCACAGGAAGATGAAATGGAAAGAAGGCCGGGTTGTTGAGTAGAAGACCCATGGCACATTTGCTTTCAGGGATAGCGTGGAGGACGGCCTCAAACATCAGAATAGCCAAATTTTTATCGGGCACACCGAGCTGTACAGCTTTTTCGTAGCAGCCCTTGGTAGCGGAGTCCTTCAGTGCCCCCCAAGCGACAAAGGACCGGATAACGTATCTGGCTCGGCGGCTTATGGTTTGGCGGTCGCCAAACCTTTCTTTAAGCCGCGATACGATTTGGGTCTGAGTGACCTGGTCCTGTAAATTCAGTAAGCGTCCGATTACTGCCGCAACTGCAAACCAAAATGGGTATGCCGCACCCAGCAGGCACCAATGTATGGGAAAGCGAAAAGTTGGATTCTCTTGGAGCAGTTGGAATAATGCATCACGAAAAGCAATCAAGTCGCTGTCGGGTGCAATCCAGCTTTTTACAAGGGTGTTAGCGATATACTTTTTTGTTTGTAATGACGGGGGTGCGTCAAAACCTGGGGCGCCGTCCAGGTAGACGTATATTTCTTGTCTGGCGGAACTTTTAGTAAACCCCATGGCGTGAAGCCTCACTGCTTGATCAAACCAGTCAATATGCAGTTCACGCTGGATACCGACTTTGGTAAAGCGATCAGATTGCATCATCGTGTCCTCCTTTCAAATTTCACAAGAGGTACGATAACCTCCTCAATGGCGACACCGCCATGACCGACGATAGAGTCTCCGGGGCTCACGAAGGCATCTCGGCCTCCGGCAACGAGCGGGAAATAGCCCGATGGCAGGCCAACCGGCTGCCACTCGTGGGCAAATGGGAAGACTCCGGCGACCTGAGAACGAAGTTCCGGCGTGGGATAGACACGAACCCGCTCGCCGCGAGTTTCGGCAATCACGCCTTCAGAGGGACGGCCTTTGCCGGCACATTCGATATTGCCATGATCAGACGTCAGCCAGACCTCATACCCATAATCCAGCAGTTGACCGACCAGCGTTGCAAGAAATCCGCCCTGGCACCACTGCTTGATCTGGTTGTGCATCCCAGGCGAGCCGAGTTGCATGCCGTGCATGATCTTGTCGACCTTGTCCACGACCAGCCCCACCACCTTGGTCTTCCCCGGGTGGATTGCTGAGTCGAGGACGCCCGCAGCATCACCGTCGCCAAGGCCGCGCTGGTAGGCGACATCCAGCCGGGACAGGCCATGGCCCTCCCAGAACTGCTTCCAAAGTTTCTCTTCACTGTTGGTCGAATTGATGGATGACGGGAAATAGAGCGGCGGCTTGCCCGAGAAGATCGATTGTCTCGATACCGAGGTCAGCGTCGGAATCCAGGCGAAGGTCGCGGATTCGCGCATGACCAGATTGGTGTCCTGCTTTTGCAGAAGCTGGCGGATGGTCACCCACTGATCCAGGGCCAGACCATCAACCACGATCAGCGCGGCACGGCTATTACCGGAATCCTCGATGTCCCGAGCCAGGCGACGCGGCACATGGTGCAACATGGCCGGGCTGGTCGGCGGCAGGTTGATTAAGCTGGAATAGTGGTCGGCCAGCCATCCGGCAAAAGTCGTATTCAGGGCATCACCGATTTCCCTGAGCCGGGTCTGATGCTCCGCGCTGGTGCCGCAATGGACCAACGAAGAGAGCTCGGCCCATTTCAGTGCAAAGGCGGTCCAGTCAGAGTAACGCGCTTCCGCTGCGGGCAGCTCCTTCTCGACAAGGTCAAACAGGCGGGAAACACGAAGCTCTTCGTCATCCACACCGGCCATGGCAATGCCGCTTCGAACCCAGGACCCGGCCTCAACTTCAATATCTGTGGCCTCGACAGGCGTGAGTTTCCCCTCCAGGAACAGGTTGTCGATATAGACTTTGATGTCCTGATGGTCGAACGGCAGGCGATCAGGGCCGGGATACTTGAGGCCGTATTCCGGCGAGTCTTCCCGCACCTGATTGGCACTGCCAAGCCTGGAAAGAAATAGCGGCCACCGTTCCTGCAAAAAGGCGAAGAACGCCTCTTCGTCTGGAACGATTTCAGAGAGCGGCCAGGCCTTGAAGCCATCATGCCCTTTGAGGACATGGATAAGCCGCTCGGCCAGCATCAGCGGGAGCTGAAGTTTTCCATAGTGCAGACGAAGCAAGGCACGAAGCAATTCCACTTCGGTGGTAATCAACTGTGCGGCGATGCCAAACACGTAGATGAGGATGAAATCCTTGGTGGCGTTGTCGCCCATGCGATCCGGCGGCGACTTGCGCTGGGCCTCAAAAAGTGCGTCCAGCAGGCTTCGGTCGAGCTTCTCGATGACCGGATAGCTGAGCGTTGGGAACAGATCGCCAAGATTGAAGGAAAGCTTCCTTCCCGCCTGTAACAGGTCATAAGGCAATGATTCCAGCTCGGCATCTTGTAGACGGAGAATCACCACCAGGTCGGTATGTTCGCCGCGATCCCAGATCGAGCGGTATTTGGACTCATAGGCGTATCTGAATTCGACCGGGTCATTGAACTCGATCAGATCGAATCCGCGCCCGCGTAATTCGAGCGCCAGCTTTTCTTCGGTCAGCAGGCTGTCCGGATCGGCGACCAGGGTCAGCTTGCTGACATTGGGAACAAAGTCATTCAGGATGGCGTCTCGCCAGCTACTCTCAACTGATTTTGAATACATCAGATACCCCGTCGTCTCACATATTCGGCTAATCGTTTATATCGATAATCTTGAAGCAAGGCGGGAGATGCCTGAGAAATGGTATCCAGACACTTGGCCAACTCCCGTGGTGCCCACTGCTGATCATTGATTATGGCAGCCAATAACCGCAACGCATCGGAAGGGAACCGGAGACACAAACCTGATTCATGCAGTCGATGCACTACGTAGTCCGGGTATTCGATCGGGCGCAGCCAATCATGCACCGCCGTTACGGCAGACGAAAACTCGCCTCCTGCTGCGATGCTCAGCCGTGCCAATGACTCTGCAATGCCATTGGAAGTAAGATCGCGCGACTTGGGCCAGATATGGTGCCAAAAGGGCTGGATGCGATTTCTCCAGTAGTCCTCCCGCTGTTCTCCGGCACCCTCGATGGCTTGCGAGAGTGCCTGGGCTACTTCCTGCAATCCCTCTTGTGGCAGCGCACCAATTGCTGACTGGAAGTCTTCTGGCGTATATTCTTCCACTGGGTCCAAGGCAGCGTAGGTGAGGAATGCGGCGAACTGGCGGCGGTGCTCACCAAGTTCCTCGTAGTGATGTGCTGTGGACAGGAACTGCGATTTGAACGCGATCAGGAGCTGGCGGTCAAGCCTTGGGGACCAGAGGAACCCTTCCCACGCTGCCTTGGCCTCAATCGAGCTACGGCTCCAGTCGAACAAAGGCAGTAGGTGCGTTTCCGTCCAGGAGCGATCTACCCGGAACAACGGGATCAGTCGCGATGCCAGCAGCACTCGTCCGTGGCGGAATTTCTCTATTCCGACATTGCACAGTTGAGTGAAGTAGGGCTCGATATCCCCCGGCAGCAAATCGTTGTCGCCGGGCTGGCGTTTGAACCAAAGATTTAGCAGCGCTTGCGCGACATGCCCAATCGGATGGTTGATGGCCTCGGTTACGGGCTGGTTGGTCGATTCGCCGTTCTGAGGAATACCAGTAATTGGCTCTATGGGCGACGCCAGCACGCACCGGCAAAGGTCCAACAGGATCACCTCATGACGGTCAATCGACTTGGAGGCTGCCTCCATCCACGAGGTGACGCCGTGTGCGTTTTCTTGCATGACGGCGTCGGGCATGTTCTGCACCAAGGGCGCCGCATAGCGCCAAGACCGCAGAACCCGGCCATCCTCACTCCATGCCTGCAGAGCTTCTCTCCAGCGTCCGGTCGGCCAGAGCCCTTCTTGGGCCAGATCACACAAGGCCAAGAAACTGTGGAAAAACCGGGTGCGGCAGGTCTCACGCCAGGTATCTTCATGAAATGGCCGCCGCTCCGGCGGGGGCCGCTTGAGCCATTGGACCAGGTCAGCCCGCTTACGGGGTGCGATATCGACATCGCGGCTACCTTCGTAGTCCGAGTCGCCGGTGCCGCTCGTCCAGTGAGAGAATTCGTCCCGTTCATTGCTGGCCAATCGCCATTCGGGATTTGCCGCAGACAATTTGTCGAAGCACCGCGAAGCGGCCTCGCCGAGCTGACCGCCACCCTCGCGCAGCTTGGCGAGATGCAGCCAGACAGAATGATCCACCCGCGATTGCCAACGCTCAGGTTCGAGGTCCTCCCTGTACATGTGCCGAGGCGGACCGGCAAGAATCGCCGTTTCCAGCGTGACACGGGTTGATGGCGAGAGCTTCGCTCCCTGCTGAACCAGCAGACGCATCGTTTCCCTTTGCGTATCCACTGACCACATCCACCAGGCGTCGTCCAACACCAGCCACTCAACCCAATGCGCAGGGTCGATGCCGTTGTCCTGACCAGCGGCAAACAGGGCCAGTCGCTTGAATGTCGGATACGGCACATCGAACCATCCCAACGCGATTCGGCGGGCACGCCCGGGGTCGCTTTCTCTCGTTGCCAGCCACGCATCGCGCAGCAACTCGATCAACGTTACCCAATCGCGGAAACCACGGTTCTGCCAATGCGGGCTGATTGAGGGCAAATCCCAGTGCGAACGGTCGCTACGGTCCTCGGCCTCGCCCAACTCGCGCAACAAATCCAGTGCGTCGCGCAGCAGTTGCTGAAAGTCATCCAAGAACGCTGGCAACGCCGCATGCCAGCGTTCGTCACTCAGATCGCGAAGCGAGGAATGCACGTGGTCGGCGGCCAGCACCAGTTCCCAGTCCACTAATTGCCTGATGCTCGTGGGCTGGTCCGTGCTTTCTTCCTCGTCGCCCCAGCGAAACGGCTTTCTCAAAGTCACCTTGGGCAACAGTAACTCGCGCAGTTCCAGCCGCAGCGTGGTTGTAAGCCCATCGCGCTTCAGACGAACCTTCCATCGGTAGAGGTCTGGCTCAGGCCATGGCGATTTCACACGTCCAGTGAGCAGCAAGCGCCACAGCGTTTGCATCAGCTGCCCAGGGATGGCATTGGGCGCGTGGGTGCGGATTTCGTCCAGCTCGGTGGTCTTTCCTTCCTGCACCAAGCGAGCAAAACGGTCCAGCTCGTGCTCGATCAGCCATGGCCAGCGCTCGTGCAACTGCGCCCCTCGCTGCGCCAGCCAGATGATCAACCTGGGATCATTCAAGTGTCGCACCAGCCAACAGGCCAATTGCTGCATCACCGGATCCCACTCGCTCTCTCTTGCACCTCCGGAAACCAGCATCATCGGCGGTGCGAGGTTGTGAGGTGCAGGGCGACGGATCAGGCTGAACCGTAACTTGTCATCTATCTCTACTCGTTGCGGAACACCAAAGCGATTCAAGTCGCTATGTTGATAGCGATCCTCCGAAAACGCTTCCAGAAGCCACTCTATCGGTGGTACCGGATTGAAATCCGCAAACCGTTTGGCCGGCAGCCCGGATTTATCGGAGATCGCCCAGAGCATCCGCCCCACGAAGTCATCCTGTCGAGTGCTGGCAGATGGGTGCGCCAAGGCATAATCCACGACGATCCGCTCTTTGCCGAGGATGCCATCACGATAAGTGTCGGCCCAGACCTGCAAGGTTCTATGCAGCGCCGAGTGGTCGTGACTGCCAACAGGCACCTCATAGAGAATAGAGGTGACACCTTTGGCCTCCCATTCGATGGTCTTGTCATGTTCCTGCCCGGGCTCACAGTCGCCCAAGGCGTAAGCTTGTGGGGTGATCTCGCCCAGCATACGATCGGCGGCCAATGCATCCATCATGTAGCGCAGCACCGGATCATTGATACTGTAACCGACGAAGCACACCACGTAGTTGCGGAATAACTCGCTGACAAAGCGTGCAGCCCAACGCTCTGTCAAATAAGCGAGGCCAAAGTCCCCGCTGGTGAGCACCAGCCGGTTCAACGCGCTATCATCGGGCTTGGCTGGCAGCAGCCCGTGAAGATATACCAGTCCATTCCAGCGGCTGTTCTTCGGGACGGGTAACATCGGCGCAGCATATGCGCTATGCGACTGTTTGGTGCGTTTCGCTTCATATTCGAAAACACGGTCGAAATTGGTGGTAACTAATCGCAGTGCCCCTTTACGGCAGCGGGCCAATTGAAACAACGCGAGATGGGTATCAGTAGCTCCCTTGCGGCGCAGCTTGGGTTTCAAGGCTTGCACCAATGCCTGGCGGACAGCGATACGCTGTCCCTGAATACGTCGCTCCAACAAGTCCAATGTCGCATCGTACCGTCCGTTTTTGTACGCATCCCGCTCTATGGGTGTACTAACTATCCCCAAGTGGCGGTAGATGTCGTCCACGAGTCCCTTGAACCCCGGCAACCCGGCTGGGTAGGAGATGCCAGCCCCACAGAAAAAAACAACACGACCTTCCTCTTGCGCCTGTAGTAGGGAATCCGGAATATCGGGGCCGTTAGTTATGAACTGCATTCCGCTCCCTCAACAATGCGCATCAGTAACAGCGCACGGATTTCCGGCACGATCTGCCGCGCAGATTGCAGTTCTTTTCGCCAGTCGGTTTCCTCGGCATCACAACGCGCTAAGCGGTATTGACGGACTTCAGGCAGTCCCACACGCTCGATTGCCTTGCGCCTTGAGCCGAAGGCCACCAGCCCACGCTCGTCTTCTTTGGCAACGGAGGCTATGTGCGCCTGCTGCAATGTATCGAACAACTCCTGGCCAGCCTGTTCGGCTGCCTCAAGTAATCGCTCGTAGGCTGTAGAGGATTCGTCGTGACTGAGCGTATTCAGCACCTGCGGTTCCGCTGTCTGTAGCGCATCCCAGATATGCCGGGCCGTGGGCAGAAACAGTTTGCCTTCCTCGCTCAAGAACACGCTGACATAGCCGCGCCGGACCAGGGGGATACGGACATGGGTCTTCTGGTACATTCCAGCCTGGAGGCGAATCTCAAACAGCCCCCACAGTCCCGTAATGCTTGAGGGCAGGCCGCTTATGGACACACTGGGCAAAGGCTGACCTGCGGCCACCTGGGGCAGATTGAGGGCCAGACCGCGCACCCGGTTGTTTTCTAAGTTAAGCAGCGTAGCGTCGGTCAGGCGATCCGCTTCCCTGGCATTGAACACGCATTTGCGCTGCTCTTGCCCATCCGGCCAGTTTAGATCCCACCAGGAGTGTTTACGGGACGCCGTACCGCCATGAGAGTTAAGATAACCAACCGTCATTCGCTCCAACCAGTGGGGTAGCGGATGAGTGCGGAGACGCTCTGCCGTTTGAAGGTCCGGTTCTTCCGAAATGCCGTAGATGGCCGAGGACGCCCGCACCTGAAGGATTTCGTCGCGAATCTTGGAAACGGTCAGATCAACGGATGATTCAATCCCCTCCGGGTTAAGAATGGCCGAGGCGAATACCTCCTCAAACAGCTCCCCGGCCTGGGCAGAGTCGAGGACATCACCGGTCTTGTCGATACCGAACTCATGGAAGATTACCGCGAGTTTCTGCTCCAGTACCTCACGGACACGAAATTCGACCGAATCCTCGAACACAAAGTTAAGGGCCTGCACTTTTTTGGGTTGGCCGATACGGTCCACGCGACCGATACGTTGTTCCAGCCGCATAGGGTTCCAGGGGAGGTCGTAATTGATGATCACATGGCAGAATTGTAGGTTCAGACCTTCACCGCCTGCATCGGTGGAAACCAACACCCTGGTAGACCTGCGGAAGGCATTCTGCGCTTGCTGGCGCTCATCCATATCCATGGAGCCATTCAAGGTGACCACCGAGATCCCCCGTACCTCCAGAAATTCCTTCAACATCTGCTGGGTGGGCACGAACTCCGTGAAAATCAGCACCTTCAGGTCAGGTTCGTTTTCCTCGGCCTGCAGCTTGTAGACCCACTCGATCAGCGCCTCGGCCTTGGCATCCGGGCCTGCCTGCTCGCACCGGATAGCTGCCTCCAACAAGGTCTCCACATAGCTGCCTTCATTTTGCAGGGCGGACACTTGGGATTTCAAAAGCTCATCGAGTAGCTCCTGGCCGTCCATGTCGTAGAATTCATCGAAGCTTTCAGCGGACTCCGCGCCATTTTCAACCTCCGTCAGGCGCAGGTTGGCCTGTTGCTCGCCCTCCTTGAGCACGGCAAGTCGTCGCTCCAGCGTGGTGCGGATTGCCCGCGTGCTTGAAACCACCAACCGCTGCATCAGGATCATCAAAAACCCGATGTGGCGCTTTTTCTCCAGCAGTGCCTGATTGTAGCCTTCGCGCACATAGTCGGTGACTGCCTCATATAAAAGCTGCTGCAGATGGTGGCGGGTTTCCCACTGGACCGGGGCCATTTGCGTGCGCCGGGGCTTGAACAGTGGTTTGCCCTCGGCGTCGATGGCCTTGCGTTTTTCAGTGCGAATGACATAGGGGGCGACCCGGTCGCGCGTGACGCTTTCCATATCCGGAAAGGCATCATCATCCAGCAGGCTCATCAAGCGGTGAAAAGCATCGGTCTTGCCCTGGTGGGGCGTGGCTGAAAGGAGCAGCACATAGGGCGCGGCCTCCGCCAACCCCCGACCGAGCTTGTAGCGGGCGACCTGATCGGTGCTGCCACCCAGGCGATGAGCTTCGTCCACCACCACCAGATCCCAGCCTGCGGTTATCAGATCCTCAAACCGACTACGGTTATATTCAGCCACCCGTTCCGCCGTCCAACCGCGCCGCTTATCCATGGGTTTGACTGAATCCAGCGAGACGATGACCTGATCGAACATCGACCAGGCTGTGTTCCGGTGGTCAGCGCCCGGAGCCAAACGCTGCAAGGTGCTGATGTCGTCGCCCAGGACGAGCCGAAACTGTTCGTTGAAGTGGGTCTGCATTTCCGCGACCCACTGGGTAGCGATACCCTTGGGAGCCACCACCAGTGTCCGGCGGACCAACCCGCGCAGCTTGAGCTCGCGCATGACAAGCCCTGCTTCGATGGTTTTGCCGAGGCCAACCTCATCGGCCAGTAAATAGCGCACGCGGTCGCCAGAAATGGCGCGTGACAGGGCGTTGATTTGGTGCGGTAGCGGGATGACATTGGACTCCATTGGAGCCAGCAGCACATGACCATCGGAAACGCTGCTGGAGCCTTCCAGCACCTCGGCCACCTTGGCGGCTGCGGCTACATAGGCAATGCGCCCGGACTCGATTTCCGGCTGGAGGTCGGCATTCAGCGGCCGCAAGGCGGAGCGAGGAACCCGCACCACTGCGTCTTGGTTGGGCAACCAGACACGGCAAACCGTCTGCCCCCACAAGGTCTGTTCTTCGATGACCTTGCAGGCGCTGTTATGAACGGTGCTGTATTGCCAGAGAGAGTCCATCCTCTAATTAATTACCCTCTACCTTGATTTGTTGCCTGCTGAATCTGAATCGCAGGCGCAATGCGGGTACGGATTTCGTTGTAAACGGCAATATCAACGCCTTCGCTTACCTCCAGAGAAACAGCTAATCCGTATGCGACCGGGCTTTGAATTTTCCCCGCATCCTCACGACAGTTAACTTTGATCTCGATGACATCCCCATCGATGAACGGCTCTGCTCTTTGACCTTCGAAAATTTCATGCTGAACAGTTCCGCGTCTAACTGCACGCCAACCATCATTGCCACTACAGCTTTCTTTCCTATCCTTGGCGGGAGCGATCCCTCCAACCTCAAACCACAAGCTCGCTGTCCGATACTTTTGAGTACTTGCAGAAATGGGTGACAACCAAGTCAGGGTGACAGTCAGACGCCGCCACTCAGGCCGGGAACCTAAGGATGGCGGTAACGGCAAGCGGAAAACATGAGCCTCACCATCAGAAAGTTGTCCAAAGCCAAGCAATGTCGCTCGCTGTTCAGTACAATCCAAAACGCGGTCTACTTGCGGTAAGCCATAGCCCATCCACCTGCTTACGAGTCCACTAATGTGTCTTTTGTTGTCAGGTGTGCGAACTATCTCTGAAATTTGAGGCCCGACATCTCCCCAAGCACAACCATGCACCAGCATCGCTTTCAATAAAGGGGCTTCAAAGACGCGAGCATCAATCTCTGATGCCTGTTCTTCAAAAATCTGCTGCAATGAATCGTAACAGATGCCCGCCGCACGACTGATTAATGCAGTGGCATTACTTGTTCCGCAAGAGTAAGCAACACCATCAAGGCTCCCTGATTGCCTGGCAGGTATCGCTGTTTTATTCCCAGGTGGAGTATTTCGAATAGATGGCTCTACCGGCTTTATTACATAGTTGTCATTCCTGGAGGATCGCAAGTCTTCCTGAAAAAGGACTCTACCTCCTGTAAATACGATATCTGGTTTAATGGATCTTCGATATCCGCTACCAAAGGCAGAAATAGGACTTGGTAAAAATTGTAAAAACGGATTGAACCCATTGCCCATTACGGCAAACTGAGACGAGTCATACTGAACAGCGCCGACAGTTAGTCCGTTAATGCTTTCGGCCGGGGAAAGCAGTTTCCGATTCCTTGCGTCCGCAAACAGCGATCTAACGACAGCCGTTTCTTGTTCCTGTGGGCCAGAAGTATCAAAGTCAATTTTTGAGACCCGAAGATGCACCGAGCCAGATTGGTTCCCTGCGCTTACAATAAATAACACTCCATAAGTTAGGCTCAACCAGTCCAACAATCTTGCAACTGGACTCATCGACTGCAAGAACTGCCTGCAAGGATCTCCAATAGACAGGTTGATTACCCTCACCGAAGGAGCCGTCGGACCTTCTTGCCCATCTCCTTCAAACATCCTTTTCACTGAGCGATGTATAAGGTCGACGAATAAAACGTCATCCGGGACGTGCTCACGTCGAGGTGTTTGAAAATCGTTTTGAATCGGCTGCATTATTGGTCGAACGTAGACCGGCCGCCTTAAAGGTTGCGCGCCATCGTTTAAGTCACCATGAACAACGAGTGACGCCATTGAGGTGCCATGCACTCGTTCAGAGGCATGATAGTTGGTCTCTATATTATCAGGATCATCAATAATGATCCTCCCATTCAGGAGTCGATGATTCGCTAACGGAAGACCATCCAAGATGGCAATTGTTGGCACACCGTCAGGCAGTGAATAGTCTTCAAAATCAGAAAGAATGGCCTCATTTTCGAGAAGGCCTTCTCCGGCAAGCATCTGTCCGACAGGACGAAAGAACATGATGTTGTCACATTTCACCAATTCCGTATTAGGGTTGTCGACAACAGTCTGGATCGCATTAGCGGGCAATTCTGCCAATATCCCATGATAGGCAATTCCTTCATGAATGGATTGGCTCAAAATATGTCCGCCAAGTTGTTCGATGAGGCTGGATACAACTGCTGAACTTTGTTGTCGTTTGTCATCACTATTACGAAACCAGAGTTCTGCTTCGAAACGAATCAGCCGACCGCCATCATGCTCTAAATCTTCTCGCCAAGCTTCAATCACTCCCGTTTCCAAAAGCCTGTCTTTGACATCCCAGCGACGTATGTCTTTCAAACGCAAAAACACGTCACGAAATTTTGTGAGTCCTCCATCAAACTTTATTTTTGGATTATCCTGGTCGGTATACCTTTGCCACATAGAAAGCATTTCGTCCAATGCCCTCTGGTTGGTCATGACAATGTAAAGGCGTCCGTTTAGCTCTTTTTCTGGATGCTTTTCGTCAAAAAAATCTTGATCAGGTCCAATTTCATCCAGCTCTATCTCTCCCATCCACTCAAGGCCATCAATGCGTTTCACTGCATTCGCAAAATCCTCGACGCTTCCTATGGTTTCTAATACAAGAACCTGTTCTGGATCTATCCCCGTAACCGCTTGCTGTATTTCAATATTTCTGGTTCTGACGGCTTCTTGTAATTGATTGAACTTAGGGGATAACCGATCACCTTGTCGTCGATGAGTTGGCAAATGAAAACCGCCGCCACCACCGCCTAAATTTGATTTAGACGTCACCTCGGGCGTTGGGAAAAGCAGTAGAGGGCGCTCAGGCATCCTTCACCTCCGGTTCGTTCTGTTGAGCCACTGTTACTGATCTAGCGGACCAATTCTGGAGGGTTTTGGATACAATATTCTTCATGTTGGCATTCGGTTGCTCTAGGACATACTGTCGGAAAACCGATGTTCCGAATTCTTCAACTTCGGCGAAATTGGTGTCCAGAAGACGTTTAGCCAGCGTGCCGGGGGCATAACCCAATGGGATATTGATTCTCCGCTCGAATTTTTCGAACCACTCTGTCAGCCGGGCACGCGTAGGACCGGGCAGATTCATGCGAACCTGAAATCGCCGCCATACAGCCCGGTCTAGTAGTTCTGCGTGGTTGGTTGCGCCGATGACCATGACATGGCTTGGCAGATTGTCGATCTGCATTAAGAGCGAACTCACCACGCGTTTGATCTCACCGGTCTCGTGAAGATCACCTCGCTCCTTGCCGAGAGTCTCAAACTCATCAAAAAAGAGAACACATTTCCTGGTGGAAGCGTATTCAAAGAGTTTCTTAAGGCGCAGGGCGGTTTCACCCAGATAGGTGCCGACGACACTCTCATAACGAACCACAAGCAGAGGCACTACCAGGGCTTCAGCAATAGCCTCGGCAAGCGATGTCTTTCCATTGCCTGGCGGGCCAATAAGAAGCACTCGGTTGCGCGGCTCCAGATTGTATGACCTGAGGAGGTCGGTCCTGTGCTGCTCCTGAATCAGGCTCTGGCAAATTTGCTGAACCTCATCCGGCAGGATGAGATCTGATAGTTTTCGTTGAGGCATGACCTCATGAAACAGATTGCCCATACGCTGATCTAGCATAGGACTACCGCCGCCGTTAGTAACGGGGCGCTCAACCACCGGCGCGGCATTGAGCATTTCATCGATCTTCTCAGCCAGCACCTTGTGCTGCTTGGAGCGTTCTTCGGCGCTGATCGCCTCAACAACCTTTCTAAATGTGACCTTGTCGCCCCGTATGCCGGATTGGACAAGGCGAATTAATAAATCCGCTCTTGCCATTACTCACCTCCCATTCTTGTTACTGCCTGGTCGTACCACATAAGCAGTTTTGGATCTTCTTCCAGAACGTTGTTGGGGATCTTGTCGGCCACGGCGACGATGACGGCGTAGTCGCGTTCCTGCCAGGCTTTCTTGAATCCGGTGCGGACAGCTTCCAGGCGGAAGACCTTGAGTTTCTTTTTTGCCTCTTTGTACTCTTCGAACTCCTTGAGCAGCGCTTTCTCCCGCAGTTTCTCCAGGTCGCCCGCCTTGTTGGGATCGGGCACATACCAGCGGTCGCGGGCCTTGGCGACCAGGGTCGGGTCATCCTTGGGCAGATTGCGAAGCTCCTTCCAATTGGTGGAGAGGTAGGCGTGGATCTGCTCGGGCACAGGGCCTTTGCCGTCGTAACGTAGGAAGTTCTGCTCAAGTTGTCAATGGTCATCTGAAAGTGTACCAGTTCTGGTCATTTGAAAGTGTACCACTTTAGTATGACGAAGAGAGTCGAGGCCCTGGGACTGATA
>MGTD01000060.1 GCA_001799285.1 Deltaproteobacteria bacterium RIFOXYD12_FULL_56_24 | reverse complement strand
TCCGCAAAAACAATATAACACATGGAGCTCTCCGAGCCTTCTATTTATCCGATTTTGCTTACAAATTTATAAGACAGCAGTGATTTCCGAAGTCATTTTTCCAAGGTCTATACCCTCTAGAAAAGGCAGCATAAAAAATGCGACATCTTTCTTGACAATGACCGTCCTTGACAACGACCGCTACCGGTTATATCATTCATAAATTTTGACTATAAGCCTGAATTTGCCTCAAACTTCTCAAACTAACTCAGATCGTTTATGGCATGTGGTGGTGCTTAGAGCGATTGCCATTCTGCTGGTAGTTATTGGCCATTCGCCCACCAATCCAATCGCAGGTAGTTCGAATGGTGTTCCTGCACTGATCCAAACAATCTTTGTAAGCTACCCTTACAGTTTTCATATGCCGCTTTTTTTGTGGATGTCCGGGTATGTGTTTTTTTATTCCTCCTTTGAGCAACGGCAAGACATCCATGTTACTCGGGAGTTGATCAAAAAAGGCAAAAGGCTTTTGGTTCCGCTTTATGCCACTGGTTTTTTAGTTTTGCTGCCTACGACGTTCCTGTTGCTTAATCCAGAAGGCTCGTTTCTTCGCATAGCCACGGACATCCTGCTCACTAAAGATATCCAGCATCTTTGGTTCTTACGGTCGCTGTTCTGTATCTTCCTGGTTTTTGTTCCGTTTTACCATTATCTAAAAAAGATAAATGGCATCGTGGCCTCGTTTTTGTGTGCCGGGTTGTTAACTGTACACTTAAGTGGTGCGGTTGCCCCTTTTTTTGCTCGTGATATTTTGTTATTCTTCTTCGGATGGTTAACGCGAAAATTCTGGAGGGATTTTTGCGATCAGCATACACTGCGTAATGCCCTGATCTTGTGCCTGATTCATTTATCGTTGTTCTTGTTTTCTCCGGCGGTAACCGGTAAACTTTTTGGGGTTGTTTTCTATTACTTTAAGGCGTTGGCCGGCGTGTATTATATTTATTTTACCGCTATATACATATCTCGATGTAACCTGCCGGCATATCTGCGGGCTTGTTTTGGTGTTCTTGAACGGGGTTCTTTCACGATATATCTGTTTCACATAACCTTTATCGCGATAACATATGGCGTTTTTAGGCATTATGCGCCCGATGCCGGTGCTGCAATCATGACAGTTGTTGCTTTTGTCACCGGGACACTATTGCCTTTGGCCGTTCATACGCTATTGACCCGCAGCAGGCTTTTATCGTTTTTGTTTGCAGTCCCTTATAAAATGAGTGGAGGTGGTCGGTTATGAAGATAGTATATGTCCGAAGTTATTTTTCCAAGTTCAAGACACTCTATGATTATTTAGAGGAAGCTTTGCAAAGGGCCGGGCACGAAGTTTACCCCTTTGATTATCGGGCCTATGGCATTCCAGCCCGGGTCCGGCAGTACAACAAATACATCGAAGAGGTCGGGCTTTATAAAATCAACCATGATTTCACCAGGCTGGTGGAAGAAGTCCGGCCAGACATGCTGCTCATGTTGCATGGGTTTACCATTACCGCCGATACCTTGCAAAACTTGAAAGAGAAATATGGGATGATCACGGTCAACTGGCTCTGTGATTATCCCCGGGAGTTCGATATCGCCTGTCATTACGCCTCACTGTTCGACCACTTTCTAGTTTCAGGCTCGGATGCCCTAAGAAGGCTTAGACTGGCCGGGCATAAAAACGTGCATCTTTTCCCCTTCGCCTGCGAGCCCTTATATCATAAACCGGTTGAACTTTCTGCCGCAGAGGAGCAACAGCTTCGTTCCGATGTCTGTTTTGTTGGTTCAATGTACCCAGGTCGAATGCGAATGCTGGAAAAGGTTTCCGATTTCGATATTGCTATCTGGGGGCCACGATGGAATGAGGTGGAGAGTGATTCACCACTGCGTCACTTGGTCCGAGGAGGAAGCCTTGAGGTTGACGAATGGGTCCGTGCATATGCCGCAACCAAGATTGCCTTAAACAATATAAGTTCATTTGCGCCCTATGTTGATAATATGATGAATACTAGAGTATTCGAGATAATGGCCTGCAAAAGACTCCAGCTTGTGGATACCAGAGATGATGTGCTGATGGCGTTCACCTCCGGAGATGAGCTCGTTTGCTACAGCAGCATTAATGAACTCCGAAGCCTGATTGTCTACTATCTGGACCACCCTGAAAAGGCGCAAAAAATTGCGGAAAGCGGTTACCGCAAGGTGATGCAGCTTCACACCTATGATCACCGGGTCCATGAGTTGATGGCGATTATTAAAGGATAACGTGTGGAGTTACCTGACAATACAAATAATATTCTGCTGGTTTCTCTTGGCGGGGTAGGAGATACCGTGATGTTTTCTCCCGTCATCACGGCGGTAAAAAATCGTTACCCAACAGCCACTGTTGATCTCCTGGTTTCAAATCATCTTTCACGATCCTGTTATATCGGCACAAAAGGAATCCATCATGTTGCAGTTGTGAACACTAATCACAAATTTTTCTATTTAAAAATTGTCGCTTTTATTCGCTACGCTTTGTCTGTCCGTTTATTTAAACACTATGACCTTGCCGTGTACGAGGCCAGCCTTCACCCCCTCTGGTCCATTATTGTGCGCGTTGTTGGTGGAGTGAAAATTAATATCCTCCACCCGACTGTCGCAGATGGCCTTGCGCCTAATGTTGCCATTGCCCGGCTGTTTGATGAATCAATTGACAAAAACAACGCCTTTCTCACCGTGACCCAGGAGGCTCGCGACGAAGCCGCAATAGAATGCAAACGACATGGGATAAATTTAACCGATCCTGGTTTAGATTTATTGGCAATTTATCCTTCGGCTCAGTTGGCACATAGGCCACGCTGGTCTTTACAACGGATGCTTGAAGTTGTTAAACGCCTCCGCCTGGAAGGCTTTACCGGAAAAGTCGTTGTTATCGGTTCGGTTGATGATGGCTTAGATTGGATAGCGGCAAATAGTGAAGATTATATTGATGCAAATCTTGCCGGCAGGTTGTCTCTATTGGCAAGCGCAGCAATTTTAGAAATATGCCGTTTAATGATTGGCAACGACGGAGGCATGATGCATGTTGCCGGCGCAGTTGGATGCCCCTTGGTTGCCATAACACCAAATGCACCTTCCTCATTTTGCCCACCAGGCAAGCATACCGTTATGGTACAATCGCTAATACCCTGTGCCCCATGTTACCCTTCGATACCTGAAGATTGTCCCAATTTTCGCTGTTGTGACGAAATAACTGTTGATAGGGTTTATGCCGCTTGCGTTAAACTGCTAAGCGAAACAACCTTCAGGACTTTATCGCTTTACGATTTCAGTCGTCAGTCTGTTCAATCAAGGAATGAAAACGAATGAGAAAAATCAACAAAGAGAGCCGCCTGTTCTTTTTACCCCGTTGGCTTTTCAGAAAGTTTAGAGGCCAGGCCATGGACGATGGGTCCGGTAAACGCGAACTCTCCTCCGGCATTCTTTCTGACCGGGTGCGGGACGGAATCATTGCTAAGGCCCAGAGCTACCCGGGCAACCTGCTGGAAATAGGATGTGGCGAAGGGATTTTCTTAAAAAAAATGATGGCCAGCGAGGGCGATGCCTGTCACCGCCTGGTCGGCTTAGAGCTGTTTTTTCGCATGCTTGCCAAGACCCAACGGGTAATCGGCGATGACAGGAAACGGCTTGACTTCGTGCAGGCCAGCGGCGAGCAGATGCCCTTTCGGGACGGTTCGTTCGCACGGGTGGTGTGCGTGAACATTTTTTATAACATTCCCAGCATGACCCTATTAGAAGAGATCATTGCCGAAGCTGGGAGGGTGCTGGGCAAAGGCGGCGTTTTTATTTTTGAAATCCGGAATAAATACAACCCGCTAATGTATCTCCTGTACCACTGGGTTGGCAGCTATGACACCTCAATCGGCGACTTGCCGTTGAACACCTATTTTTATCATGAGATCAACCGGATCCTGCACAGACATCGGCTGCAGGTGATTGATAAAAAAGGGGTATTTATCCCCCTGTGGTTTTTGTCCCCTGTTTTTATCATTACAGCCAGAAAGGAGTAACCAGATGCGAAAGATTCCCACGACTTCGGTCCCGATAAGTCTAACGGATATTATGGCGGGCTTGCCCGCCGCGTTTTTTTCTGGCGACAGCCAGGCTGAACTTGAGCGGACCTTTGCAAAATATATCGGGGTTAAACATTGCCTGGCTGTGAACAAAGGCACTACGGCGCTCTATCTCGGCTTGCTGGCCATGAAAAAAATGACGCCCCACAAAACTGAGGTGGTGCTGCCGGCCTATACGGTGCCCACGCTTACCCTGGCCATCAACATGGCGGGCCTGAAGACACGACTATGCGATATCTCTCCGGACACCTTCAACATGGATCCGGAATCTCTGGAGAAATGTGTTTCCCCTAACACCCTGGCTGTGGTGCCGGTGCATATGTTCGGCTTCCCCTGCGCCTTGACAAGGATCAGGGAAATCTGCCGGAATGTAGGCGCTTTTATGCTGGAGGATCCGGCCCAGGCCATGGGGGCAGAGCTGGATGGCAAAAAGGTAGGCGCCCACGGCGACACCGCCCTCTTCAGTCTCTGCAAGGGCAAGGTTATTTCTACCTATTTTGGCGGTCTGGCAGTCACGGACAATGACGAGATGACGCTTTTAATGCGTAAGGCCCGGGAGCAGCTGCCACCCGCACCAAGAAACTGGGCCAATCCCCTGATCCTCACGGCCTTTGCTCTGGCCATGCGACCCGAGGTTTATGGGGCGCTGTATTCTTTGATTGCCCGTTACAAATCCACCACCGTGCATGAACATTTTCGACCCAGCAGATACACCGATTTTCAGGCTGCGGTAGCTTTAAGACTACTCCCAAAACTGGACGAAATAGTCGCGGCGCGGATCAAAACAGGGCAAACCATGTATGACGCACTCAAGGAGTATAACTGGCTCATGCTGCCGCAAATTGTGCCAGGCAGCATGCCGATTTACAACCATCTGCCGGTGGTATTCAAGGACAAAGAACGATTACGCCTGGTTGAAGAAATGCTCTGGCAGAATGGCATTGATACCGCCCGCATGTATCAGCATCCTATTCACCAAATATATGATCTTGGTTATAACAACAACCCCGATCCTTTCCCCAACTCCACCTATGTCGCGGAGAGATTGCTCACCCTGCCTTCTCATCCTTACATGACTGCGGCCGATGTGGAGAGGATAATTACTGTTTTTAAAAGGATTGATCAGACACTCTGAAGAACCGCTATGGTAATTAAAGAAAATATTTTTTCTTTCCTGACTCTGATTCTCCTTGCCGCCGTAGCGCCAGCGTTGGCTTTCGCCCAGGAATTACAGCCCGTGCCCGGGGTGATCCATCTGGAAAGCCAGGCTGCCGGCTCACCGTTAAGCTTTGCAGAGGTTGTTGAACGGGCGCGTAAAGCCGGCATGCGAGTTGTGGTTTTTAACGATAAGTATAACAACCGGGTAGAATATGGCTTGCCGCCCCTACGCCACTTGTTCAGAAAATTCGAAGAGCGGGGTTCTATCCGCGGCTACGGCGCCGACCTATATTTGCAGGAGATCAACGAACTCGCTCGCCAGCATCCGGACATGCTTATTCTGCCCGGCGCCGAGGTGGGTGCTTTCTACTATTGGGCCGGCTCGGTCTCGGCCTTTGTTGGCGATGTCTTAAGCCGGGAAGGTCTTAGTCGGCTGCTGGTCTCTGGTAAGGGGGATAAGGAAAAAATTGGCAAATTCGACTACCGGCAGAATCAGGTGGACCGTGGCCTAAAAGTAGTAAATTTTCACAAGGACATGCTGGTCCTCGGGCTGGAAAAGGCCGATGATTTTCACAATCTGCCAACGGTAAGCAACCGGAAGCCCTTGATTGTTGCCTGGTCAAGCCTGCTCAATCTCTGGCCGCTGCCCTTGCTTGTTTTCGCTCTTGCCCGCCTCTTCCCGCCGCGCCGCGCCACACCCTACCCCTACGCTCTAGCTGCTCAACCAACTGCCACACCCAAGGCTCCAGAGCCCCTTTCAACCGGCCTTCGTCGGGCCAGAAAGTCAAGCATGATGCTGATCGTGATCAGCCTGCTCTTTCTGGTTAACAATTTCCCCTTTTTCCAGCCCAAATACGACCAGTACCATGGCGACCAAGGCTCTGCTCCCTTTCAGGATCTGATCGATTATGTCAATGACCGGGGCGGCCTAATCTTCTGGTCAGCGCCGGATATCAGCACCGGTGTCTTCCAGGCCGGCCCAATGCTGATGGAAACCAGACCATATTCTTCCGAGCTACTTACCACCCGTAATTACACGGGTTTTGCCGTATTTGCCGAGGGGATGAAGAGTTCCGGTATCCCGGGGGGGATCTGGGACAAGGTCTTAACCGAGTATGTGCATGGCGATCGGGCAAGGCCGGTCTGGGCCATCGGCGAGCTTGACTATGATGTCGGCGATTGGCTGGGCGAAACTCAGACCGTGTTCATGCTGCGGGAGCTCAGCCGCAAGGATATGCTGGCTGCCCTGCGGGAAGGACGGATTTATGCGGTAACCGGCTCGGCAAAAGTTCCCAAGCCGGTTCTGAAAAAATTCCAGATATGGGATGAAGCAGGGCAGCGCTGGGCCGAGATGGGAGAGACGGCCACCGTGCGCAGACCCACCAGGATCAAAATCGAGCTAATTGTGCCTCCGGAGGCTCCAGCCCTGGAGCTACGCCTTATCCGCGAGGGCGCGATAGTCTGGAATACTGAAATTACCGGGTCATTTAATGAGATCATCGAGCTTGATTACCAGCAGAAAAAGGGAATGACCTATTACCGGCTGGATCTTGATTCCCAACTGATCGCTAATCCGGTTTTCTGCCGCTTACCCACCGCCAGTCCCGCCCTGTGATAAGCGGTCACAGGGCACCACATCTTGCAGCGATCGGCCCGGCTCATGTACTTGATGTACGCATCGCCGTCCCGCTTATAGCTGAGCTTGGTCGCTTGCCTGCCTAGCGAAACTTATTCCCTTTGGGTGCGCCGCAACCTGCGGCACCCTGTGGCCGCTAATAAAAGTACTGACGAAATTCCCCCAAATTCCCCCCTGACCCCATCGCAAGAGTTAGATCGGGGAGAAATGGCCATTAAATCGGCAGGTTGCGACTTCACCCTACCCCTGCCTCCCCTCCCGTCAAGGGAGAAGGGATTCAATTTGAGGCCATTTTACAAATTGAATCATGTTTGATATTGACAACAGCCTGATATCTCTATTAGAAATAGAAATGGATTATTTTCTATACTCAGAGAGCAATGCTTGAAATTTAGTAACTATCCAGCTCAAGGCCGGAAACGAACAAAAACAACCCAAACCGTAACTATCCAGCAGTGCCGTAGCTGTTAGGCAGATGCCTGCGACGTGTGCTTGTGCCCATGAGCAGGCTGATAACAACGCAGATGCGGTGCTGCTGAATAGTTACGAAATCTAAATACAGGTATGGATCGTGGAAATAGAATATCTGGAACACAGACGCGACGGCCAGAGAGTTGATACTGTCGATTCTATTGTCTATTACAAGCCATTAGACAATAGCGACTCGGAGCGGAACCGCCGGCTTGAGCTTAAAGAAAAAATCTTTGGCGAAAAAGTGTCTCAACTGTACCGGCTTCTCGACAAACGGGAAGATAAACGCAAACCGGACCGGACCTTTATTGAAGGAAAAGTCGACAAACTGGCCGGTTTGGTCTATTCTTTTTCTGACTTGCAGATGCAGTGTGTGGAGATGGACGGGATCAACATCAGCGCTTCCGGTTTGCGGATGCGGGTCCGCCGGCCCTTTCTAGTGGGAGAGAAGGTTGAGTTGTTCATGGTTTTTCTGCCGCAGGTTGATTTACTGGACTGTCAGTGCGAGGTAGTGAGAGTTACCCCCAACGCTGGTGGATCAGGTGAATATTTCGATGTCGGAGTTAAGTTCATCGTTCTGGATGATGAGGATCGTCACAAAATCATCAGATATGTCCAGGTAATCATTAATGGAGGTCCCCATTAAAAAGGGGTCGATGAGGAGCTGAATATGTACGAGAGCCATTGGAATCTTAAGAGTCTGCCTTTTCAGGTCACCCCGGATAGCAGCTATTATTTCCCAACCGCAATGCACGAAGAAGCAATCAAAAGAATCATGTACGCCGTTCAAAGCACCAAAGGCTCGTTCCTGCTCACCGGGGATGTCGGGGCCGGCAAAACCATCGTCGTCAGCCAAGTTATGAGCAGCCTCTTCCAGAATAAGGACAAGTACGAGGTAGCCCTGATCAATCACCCCACCCTGGTGGATTGCGACAGCTTTATCTCCGAGATGCTGCATCAGTTCGGGATCAAGGGTGATTTTACTTCCAAAATGGATATGATCCGCGTTTTCCATGAATGGCTCATTTCGGGATATACCCGCGGCAAGCATGCCGTGTTGATCATTGACGAGGCACACCTGATCAAGAGTGTGGAGATCTTTGAAGAGCTGCGGCTATTTTCAGACTTTCAGATTAACAACCAACCGCTTTTGACCCTGGGGTTGGTCGGCCAGTCGGAACTGCGCAAGATCATCCAGCGCATCCGCCCGCTTAATGCCAGAATCGCCGTTCAGTATCATCTATTTCAGCTCAATGAGCAGGAAACCAAAAAGTATATCGAACACCGGCTGGAAACAGCCGGCTGTGAAACAAAAATATTCACTGACGCGGCAATGACCGAAATTTATAAATATGCCGGAGGCCTGCCGCGAGAAATCAACAAGCTTTGTGATATGTGCCTCTTTGAAGGCTTCATTGCCCAGTTGCGCCAAGTGGACGTACTCACGGTGCAAAAGGTGGGCAACGAAGAATTTATCGTGTAGCTGAGTCCACGTTAAAGCTTAGGGCTTAGGGGTTAGGGGTCGGTTACGACAGAGCTGGAGACGCATAACGTATGAGATTGACCCATGTTTTAAGAACCATGTCGTCCTACCCAGGCGAGAGAAATGCCGTGTTTGTGGCTGCGCCGGAGAAGGTGACGGGGGAAGAGCCGCAAGCGGAGGATAACGAAGCAAAAACAGAGACAGATGCTTCTGTTGTCGTAGCCGATCACGGGGCACCCCCCCAAAGGTCAAATAACCACGGAACAAGCGGCCACAGGGTGCCGCAGGTTGCGGCGCACCCAGAGGGCATAAGTTTCGCTAGGGCAGACAAGCTGCCCAGCTCAGCTATAAGCGGGACGGCGATGCGTACTTTGGTAAGTGAGCCGGACCGATCGCCGCAAGATGTGGTGCCCGGTGATCGCTTACCTGTGGTCTGCTTAGTTCCAGATGCTAATGAGGACTCCGAACTTGCCATTGCCGGCAACGCAAGTCAAACCATGGCTGAAACTGAAGCTGAGCCGCTGATCACCGAACCGAAACCACCTCCTGATACTCATGTCGTAGCACTTGTGGAAGAAAACGCTCAGCCGGAAGAGATGCAGACCGAATCGGTTCAGATTGAAGATACTGCGGTCGAAACTGATCAGGCTGAAGATATAGCAGTGGCTATCGCTGAAAAAACGCCGCCACCCTCTGCTGATGAGCCGGTCAACGTCTCACCCGGCCCCCTGCCCGGGCAGAAAGAACAAAACGAAGCAAGAGAGTTTACGGATCCTTTCTGGCAGCACATGTGGAACGGGCTGAACGAATATCAGCAGAACCTCTGCCAGGGAAATAAGTCTTCTGATCTCGCAGCCATCAACACCATAGCCGAAATGATCATGACCTCCTTAATGGCGGACAACACCCTTATCAGGATGCTGTTTGCCAAAAAACGCAGCGATGATCTCACCTCCCATCAACTGGACATGTCCGTAGTTGCCACCAAAATGGGAATAGTCCTTGGCTATGAACAAAACGACCTGCGAGAACTGACACTCTGCGCCATGTTGCACGATATCGGCATGCTTAGGGTTTCGCCGACTGTGGTGATGAAGAAAGGCAAATTGGAGCAGGACGAGTTGGCAGAAATAAAAAAACATCCCATTTACTCATACGAGATCCTCAAAGAGAGCGGCTTGCCTGCGGTGATAGCCGAGGTCGCCCGCCAGGTGCATGAAAGGACGGACGGCTCCGGCTACCCTAGGGGTTTGCGGGCTGATGAAATCCACGAGTACGCCAGCATCATCTCCCTGGCCGACACCTTTACCGCCATGCTCCAGCCCCGGCCGCAGAGGAAGAGAAAAATCCCCTTCGAGATAGTCAAGGAGATTATCGAACGCGGGCAAGGACAGTTAAGTCGGCGACTGATGAAGGTACTTATTGACGAGTTCGCGATTTTCCCGGTTGGCCTCTATGTTCAGCTTAATACCGGCGAAATCGCCATGGTGCATAAAGCCAACAGGCTGGCCCCCTTAAGGCCGGAGGTGACGGTATTGACTGACGCCCGTGGCCGTCGGCTGACCGAACCCAAGCAATATAACTTGATGCACGAGCCGTTGCTGACAGTGGTAGATTCCTCTTTTGACCAAGAAGGCAAAACCACCGACAAAGCGGAGAATGAGTTAGAGGAAAACGCAGCATGAAAAAGGTAAGCGATCACCGGGCACCACATCTTGCGGCGATCGGTCCGGCTCACGTACAAAAGTACGCATCGCCAGCCCGCTTGCCGCAACCTGCGGCACCCTATGGCCGCTTGTTCCGTGGTTATTTGACCTCTGTGGGTTTACCCCGTGATTGGTTACTGAAAAATTCTTCTCTGGCTCGGTTGGTCGCGGCCATCTGCTGTGTTCTGCCTTTCCTCGCCGGATGTGCCGGATCGATGCCTTTTGCCCTGCTTGATCCGGGAGTGGCTCGGGTCAAAGCTGAAAATAGATGGTCTCTGGACATCGGCCCGGAGATGTCCGGCAGTTATCGCAGTCTGTGGGTAGATGACTTTAATAATGAGTGCGGCCTGGATATCATCGGCGGCAGCACCGAACCAGGCGATATTTTTTACTGGCTGGGCGATGGGGCCGGCAATTGGGCACGGGAGCAGCGGATCCGAATCAGGGCTGATGTCCGCTCGATAACCGCTGGAGACATCACCGGAGACGGCTACAAGGATCTAATTTTCTCCAGTATCGGCGATACCAAGGGCATCCACATCCGAATCAACGAACAGGGCCGTTTTATTACCACGCCCCCGATAACCGAAAAAGAGCTTTACGAGGGCTTGCGCCTGGTCGATATCAACGGCGACGGTCATCTTGATCTCATCGCGGCCAACACCTCCAACATCAACATCGGCGGCATCCAGGTCTGGCTGGGTAACGGCCAGGGGAACTTTGCCTCCGAAACCGGCCCCACCCGGATTGGTATTTACAAGGATATCGCGGTTGCTGATTTAAACCATGACGGCAAACTGGATATTGCCGGAGCGGGCTGGGGAGTCGATTCGGCCTCTTTGCGGGTTTGGTTCGGCCTGGGTGACGGCCGTTGGTCAGCCGGCCCGGTGCTCGCCAGGGATTCCTACTGGGGAGTGGAGATCGCCGATATTGACGGTGACGGCAACCCGGATATCATTGCGGCCTCCAATTTCAACGGGGTGCATATTTACTATGGCGATGGGAAAAGCGGTTTCCCTCGCTCGGAAAAGCTTACGGCAAAAGGAAGCTTCTGGCGGGCCAAGGCGGTTGATCTCGACGGCAATGGCCTGCTGGATATCGTCGCGACCTCCAACGACAACCATGGGCTTTTTATCTGGTATCAGGAACTTGGCCCCGGAGGGGGGAGAAAATGGGAGGCCAGGGACGAGGGCCTTCCCAAGGCCGGATATTATCACGATCTTGCCATCCGGGATATCAATGGCGACGGGAAGCCGGATTTGATCGCCGCCTCCCATGGTGAGGGACTAAAAATTTGGCTGCAGGGCCCGGCCACGCCCGGGGTTTTTTCCGCCGACTGCCGCAAAAAAGAAGCTATCCCCTTGCCGCCGCCCCCGGTGGTAAAAATCGAAAAAATCCTCGAGAAGATAGTAATCCCGGTTTTTACCACGGCGGTTTTTTTCGATACCGGCAAGGTTAATCTGCGGCCGGAAACCATTGTGGTCCTGAACCGGGTGGCGGAGTTTCTGCGGACCACGGAAGGCACTTCGCTGGAAATGGACGGTTTTGCCGATATCCGGGACATTAACACCTCCGAATTTCCCAACAACCAGATACTTTCCGAAGGGCGGGTCCGGAGTGTCGCCCGTTATCTAAGCGAGCAGAGTATTCTGCCTGAGAGGATCAGGCAAGAGGCTTTTGGAGACAGTGTGGTCCAGTATCCAGGTAACGATCAGGCCACCCTGCAGAAAAACCGGAGGGTGGATATCCGCGTTATTCTCCGGGGGGATCCGATCGTCGAGGAGTTGCCAGGCAAAAGCGCTGGGGAAATAACCACGACCGCCTCAACCCGTTTATCCGGACTGGGCTCAGACGCTGGCGAACCGGCCGTGCTTGGGCGTGCCCAAAACATTGACCCGTTTGAAGAGGCGCCGGAGCTGATTCCAATGCGGGAATACCAGTCTTTTAAGGTAACAGATGGGGTTGCCGAATACCGGATTGGCCCCACAGACGTGGTGGAGGCAACCATCTGGGAAGGGATTAAAGAAAACACCTACAAGTTGAATGTTTCCCCAAGAGGAACGGTCTCTTTCTCCTTCATAACTGATTTCAAGATGGCCGGCCTGACCCCGACCGAGGCAGACCAGGCGTTGGCGGAATTTTTACGGCAGTACATCAAGCATCCCCTGGTCAAGGTCCGTCCCACTGAAAAACTTGCTTACAGAGCCTCCATCTTTGGCGCAGTGCGGGATCTGACCCGACAACCGACCGGCCCTGGGACTTACCGTCTTTATGGCCAGGAACGGCTGACCGAGTTTATCTCCCGGGTCGGCGGCTACCTCAAGGAGGCAGATCTGACCAGGGTTGAAATTACCAGAGCCCGCAAGACCTATCAGGTTAATGTCTTTGACATCCTGTTCAAGGCCGATTATCGGCATGACATTGCTATTGATGATGGGGATGTGCTCTTCATCCCCTACAAGAGCGAGGTCAAGAACCGGATTTTTGTGTTCGGTGAGGTAATGCGTCCTGGCCTGTTTTCCTATGACGCGAGCATCAACCTGCTCGAGGCTCTTACCCTGGCCGGCGGACCCTCATACTATGCCAAGGCAGACGAGGTAATGGTTATCCGAGGGGATGCAACCAAACCGGACGCCTTTGTGGTCAATCTCAATGATCTTTACCAGAAAGGCGATTTTCGGCAGAACGTCTCCCTGCAGAACGGCGATATAATCTACATGGCCACCAACACGGCCGGGAATATCCGCGATTTCCTGCGCACCCTCTCCCCTTACTTGACCGTAATGCGCACCCCGATGGATATCTATGGCGCCACGGCCTGGCCTAAGAATGAGGGCTTCCCAATCAGGAGGGAAGCGGCGCCGGCAGCCACCACGACCATTTCGACTCCGCCCTCAATGCCGACCGGTGGTGGCGAAGCTTGGAGTGGAAAATAGATATGGAGCTAAGCAGGCATGGCTGAATATACGATTAACGACGTCCGGGAGATTACCCACCGCAGAAAACGGACGATTAAAATCAGCGGTCTGCTTGCCGCCCTGTTAATGCTCAGCCTGGTTTTTTACGCCAAGCCTGAGCCGGTTTACGAAGCCGAGGTCTCGCTCAAGATTGAAAAGGTCACCACCGTGGGAGACATTCTTATCGGCACTGTCCGGCCTGGGGATCATATCGCCACTGCCTCAATCATGATCAGCAGTTTCCCCGTTTTGCGAGTCGTTGCCCAGAAAGCCGGCTTGATCCCCTCAGAGTTGCAACCCGATGAGATCCTGCGCTCCCAGGACTACATGGCGGTGATCAAGAAACTGGAAAAGAGCATTACGGCTGAAGCCGACAAACATGGAAGCAATATCCTCATCGTTAAAACACAAGATACCAAACCGGCAATGGCCAAAAAACTGGCCGAGCTGGTGGCAACCTCGTATCGCGAGGCCGCCTATTATGAAAGAAATCAAAGCGTTATTAACGAGATCAAGATCGTTGACGATCAATCGTCAAAATCGAGAGAACAATTAACCGCCGCCCGGGAGAAACTGAATGAATTCCGTAAAAGCCTGGAGCTGACCACGGTTGCGGATGAGCAGCAGGTTATCCTTGCGAGATACGTTGAAAGAAAAAACATCATTGACACCTTGGGATTCAAGATTGCCCGCATCAATGACAGCCTGGTCACCATGCGCCAGGATATCAATCCTGAAGAAGATACCCGCTGGGTTTTTGTTCCAGGGGGGGCAAACAATGAAAGCGGCGGCGTCCAATCCAGGCTCAATGAGGCTCTTAAAGACCTGCGGGTAAAGGAAAAGGGGCTGCTGCACCATTACACGCCAAACCACCCTGAAGTAGTGGCCATCCGAGAGGCCAAGAACGCAATCATCAAGCAGTTTATCGTTGATCTGGAGGCGGAGAAAAAACGCTATGAGGATGAGAGCAGGGCGGTGGAGAAGGACCTGATTGAAACCTACGCCAAGCTGAAAGGAATTCCAGACGCGGCCAAGACCTATGACCTGCTGGTGCGGGAAGTAGAGGCCAATGAGGCCCTTTACAACAAAATTTTGATGAAGCAGCAGGAGGTTGAGGTGCGCAAGGCGGAGCTGGTGGAGGATGTAACCATCGCCCGTTACCCGGTCCTGCCCCTGGTGCCGATAACCAGAATCGCCTTTATTGGCAATCTGGTGGTCAGCCTCATCTTGTCCGTGATCATCGGCTTTATCGCCGGCTTCATTCATGAGGCCCTGGATACAGTGCCGCGCAAACTGGATGTGCTGGCCGAGACCTTCGGGGTGCCGATCATGACCTCGTTAACCATCTGGAACAGAAGCGAAGGCTTGGAGCTGATCCACAATCGCTACCCTGGTCTGCGCATCGAGGAGGCCTTGCGTTATCTGTCCCTGCCGGCTCATTTTCTCGCTGACTCGACCCTGGCCGAAGAGTATCGGGCCTTGGTGCCGAATCTGCTGCTGACCGCCCGGGAAAATGATATCCGCACCCTGGCCGTGATGAGCGCCACCAAAGGGGAGGGAGTCACGACCTGTGCTGCCAATCTGGCCATTGCCCTCGCTCAGGCAGGACGCAGCGTTGCCTTGGTTGACGCTGATTTTCAAGCACCTAAACTGCACAGCATGTTCGGGATTGACCGGCAGCCGGGCTTAAGTGATGTGGTTATGGGCAGTGAAGACTGGGATATCTCGATTCGCCGGATCACCGACCTGATGCTGGGCGAGATCCCGGCCCGACACCTGCTTGCCCCCCCGGGCCTGGATAATCTTTACATCCTCACCGGCGGGAGCAGGGTGGAAAATCCGGCCAACTTCATCAACTCCCAACGGATGAAAGACCTTGTTGCCTCGTTACGGGATTTTTTCGATTTTGTCATTATCGACACCAGCGCCATTCTGGAAACCTCCGAAACCTCCATTCTGGCCGAAAAAGTGGACGCGGCGCTGCTGCTGACCGAGTACGAGAAACTGGACCGGAGCACCCTGGTCAGGTTCAGGAGTCATCTGGAAAGCCTAATGGTAAAAGTCGCCGGTCTGGTAATCAACAAGCACAAAACCTTAGCCCCCATCCTGATCGATAAGGAAAATCTGCAACGTGATCTTTTGGTCAGCTTACGAAATAACCTGGAAAATCTGCGCTGGAAGATTGCCGGGTTGATCGCGAAAATTGGCAGAAAAAAATAAGCGGTCACAGGGCACCACATCTTGCGGCGATCGGTCCGGCTCACGTACAAAAGTACGCATCGCCGTCCCACTTATAGCTGAGCTTGGCAGCTTGCCTGCCAAGCGAAACTTATACCCTCTGGGTGCGCCACAGCCTGCGGCACCCTGTAACCGCTTACCGCTTGAAGGCAGTGCGAAACTTAGCCGGCTTATCCTGTGATCAATTACAAAAAAAACCGTCCTTGAGTTGAACCAGATCGTAGATGGAAAATATCCTTCTGATATACGGTGGCTTTGTTGTCCTGCTGATTCTGCTGCTGATCACCGTCCTCAACCCGGTTATCGCTCTCTATTTGCTGCCGCTGGCCTTTTCCCTTTCCCCGGAGATAGAAATAGGTAAAACCGCCGCCCGGGAAATTTCCATCAAAGTTGAAGATCTGCTGCTCACCGTACTGCTGATCAGGGTGCTTTTTGACTTTGTAATCAATAAGAATTTCCCCCTCGAACGGCTCTCGGGCGGGCGGTTTTTCACCCCCATGGCCCTGCATTCCCTGGTACTGGTTCTGACTACCACTCTCGGGGTTGCCATGCTGTACGCCAACCCGGCCAGCGGCTTTTTCTTTACCCTTAAGATGCTTCAGTATTTTTTCTTTTTCTTTGTCGTTTTCTTTTATGCTCGGGATAAAAGGGATATTAAAATCATGCTTGGCTCGGCCTTGCTTACCATGGCCATCGTCACGATTAACGGTTATCTGCAAATCCCCGGCGGCGGTCGCATTGCCATGCCTTTTGAAGGCAACAATCTGGAGCCTAACACCTTTGGCGGTTATTATGTGGTGTTGGGCGCTGTCGTGGCCGGTCTTTACATCCATGAGCCCAAGGGCCGAAAAAAAACCTTATATGCCCTGCTGTTGGGGGCTGCGGTGCTGCCGTTTATCTATACCCAGTCGCGGGGTTCCTGGGTGGCTGGGGGGGTTTCCCTGCTCACCTTCCTGGCCCTGACCAAGGGGGTGCAACGCAAGATCTTGATCTTTGCCTTTGCCATTCTGACCGTGATGTCCATCCCCTTGCTGCCCGAAAATATCCAGGAAAGAGCCAGATTCTGGAAAGCAGAGGAGGGTTTTACCCGTACTGAAACCATTGGCGGGATAAAGTTTGACCCTTCCACCTCCGAGCGTATCGAGGGTTACAAAAGAGCGCTGGTACTTTTTTCCAGAAGTCCGGTTTTCGGTCGCGGCATTACCGGGGCCGGTTTTTTTGACGGTCAGTTTATCCGACTTATGGTGGAAAACGGCCTTCTGGGTCTGATAAGCTTTGCTTTTCTGAATTATACGATCTTGCGCTATCTTTTATCAGTTTACCGCCGCACTCCGGATCCCTTCAGCCGGGGCCTGGCCCTGGGGCTACTCTGCGCTACCACCGGCATGCTTGTCCACAGTCTCGGCGCCAACACCTACATCATCGTCCGCATCATGGAACCATACATGCTGCTGCTGGCCCTGCTGGTGAGCTATGAGAAGATCATCAACAAGGTCGAGACGAAAGGATCCTTGCCCGATAGGGCATCAGTGACGCCCACCAAATACACTTATCCCTACCTGGTTGGCGAGCAAACAGGCTAATACCTTGTAACTCTTAATATTTTGTAAAAACTCCCCCCCCATTGCGGGAGGGGTTGGGAGTGGGGGTAGCTGCAACAGACGATATAATGGCAACTTCCCCCCACCCTCGCACTCCCCCGCAAAGGGGAGTGAATTAATTTGCAAGGAACCCTATGAGAATCGCCATTCATCAACCCCAATTCATGCCTTGGCTCGGATATTTTGACAAGCTGGACAAAGCCGATCTCTTTGTGCTGCTGGACAATGTCCAGTTCAAAAAAAACGAGTACCAGAACCGCAACCGGATCAAGACACATGAGCAATGGATCTGGTTGTCGGTGCCGGTCAGCTTCAACTTTGGCGATCTGATCTCCGGGGTGCAGATCAACAATCAGCAGGACTGGCGCCGAAAACACCTGCAGACCCTGCTGACTTACTACGGCAAGGCGCCCTGCTACCGTGAGCATCTACCAGCCCTTACAGAGCTTTACGCCAACACCGGCGACTCCCTGGCCGATCTAAACATGGCGACTATTGAGCTGATCAGAAAAATTTTTGCCATTGACACCGAGATTGTTCGCGCCAGCGATATCCCCGGGCTCAGCGAGGAACCAACCGCCAGGCTGCTCGACATCTGCCGTCATTTCAAGGCCGACACTTATCTGGCCGGGGCCGGGGGCAAGGATTACATGGAGTGTGAAAAATTCAAGGCGGCGGGGCTCAAGCTGCTTTTCCAGCATTTCGTTCATCCGGAATATCCCCAGATCAACGGCCCCTTCCTCCCCTATATGTCGGCTTTGGATTACATCTTTAACACCTGTGGCGATTTCACGCTCATCCGAAAGTTGAATCAAGAACTTGAAGAATATTGACCCCATCCCCCATTCACGACCCACTCTGGGCGCTGAGGAGGCCAAGGCTGCCGCCGAGACTATCCTGTCCGGCCAGATCGCTCAGGGCGCGATGGTGGGTAAATTTGAAAAACGTTTCGCCGATTTTCTCGGCTTGCAACAGGCGGTGGCGGTAAATTCCGGCACCTCGGCCCTGCATCTGGCGCTGCTGGCCCTGGGAACAAGGCCAGGCGATGAGGTAATTGTACCGGATTATGTCTGCACGGCCCTGCTCAACGCGGTGCATTACACCGGCGCCACCCCGGTTATCGCTGATGTCGGCGCAGCCGACGGGAATCTTGACTGTCAGGCCGCTCTGCGGCTGATTACCCCAAAGACCCGCGCGGTCATCGTGCCCCACATGTTCGGCAACCCTTGTGCCGGAATAACACTATTCAAGGAACGCGAGATTCCGGTTATCGAGGATTGCGCCCAGTCAGTCGGGGCGGAGCTTGCCGGCTCCAAGGTCGGTACGCTGGGAGATCTGAGCATCTTCTCATTTTACGCCACCAAGGTGATGACCTGCGGCGAAGGGGGGATGGTGGCGAGCAATTGCCAGGAACTGACAAACGCGGTCGCCGATCTCTGCGACTATGATAACCGGGACGATTATCTCCCTCGCTACAATTACAAGATGACTGATTTCCAGGCCGCCATGGGTCTGGTCCAGCTCACCCGTCTACCGGATTTCATCCACCGGCGCCGGGAGATCGCCCATCGCTATAATGCCGGACTCAAAGACCTGCCCCTGCGATTGCCAGGCGCGCAGCCAGACCAGCAACCAATTTATTTTCGTTACGTGGTCCAGCTTGCCAACCCAGAAACCCTGCTTAACCACCTGCGCAACCACAAAATAAGCGCCGCCCGGCCAGTCTTCAAGCCCTTTCAACTGCTAACCGGAACTAATGCTGTAACCGATCACGGGGCAAGCCCACAAGGGTTAAATAACCACGGAATAAGCGGCCACAGGGTGCCGCAGGTTGCGGCAAGCGGGACGGCGATGCGTACTTTTGCACGTGAGCCGAACCGATCGCCGCAAGATGTGGTGCCCTGTGACCGCTTACCTAATGCTTGTTCTGTTTCTCTGCAACTATGGCATGAAAGCCTATCCCTGCCGATCTATCCCCTGCTGCAGGATGCGGAGGTTGACCGGGTAATCGCGGCAATTCGGGATTATTACCAAAAAATTTCGGATACTTGATTTTGATGGACTCGTAACAACTAAAAAACGTAACGCCAAGACGCAGAGACGCAAAAGCAACATGTTGAAATAAAAGGATTGAAATTTTGCGACTTTGCGCCTCTGCGTTAAAAAATGAGTTGTTACGAGGTCATCAATTTTCAGGATAGGACAACCCTCGGCGTCTTCCTCCGCTCGTAACGATAGCTGAAAAGCATGATCGTGATCATGGCATAGATCAGTAATGTTTGCGCAAAGGCAGCGTAAATGAACCAGTCCGAAGTTCCCCGATAAACGATGTAGAGCACCGGAAAAACAGCATTGGCAACGGCAACGGCATAGATAAAAAATACTGCCGCCAGTCGGCTGCCGCCGAGAACACCCGTTAGCCGGTGGTGGAGATGGTCCTTGCCGGTGTAGACTAACCAATCGGTGAAATTTCTTACCTTCCCGGAGTGAATCCGGGTAACAGTGGTCATGCACATGTCGTAAATGCCCAAAGAGAAAATGGCAACCGGCATGAACAGATTGACCAGGCCCGGCTGATCCCCCCAGTTAATGTACAACGCCATCACCGCCAGGAAAAACCCGAGGAAGCCGCTTCCCCCATCGCCAAGAAAAATCTCGGCCCTGCGTTTCAGGTTATAGGGCATAAAACCGGCAGTAGCGCCGACGGCAATGACAATGACCTCCCCTCGCAAGGTGGTGCTGTGGGCAAAAGCGAAGATGGCCAGGACCGTGCCGATGATAACGGCCAGCCCGGAGGCTTCGCCGTTGATACCGTCAAGAAAATTGAAGGCGTTGGTAATCCCGATGATCCACAACAGGGTCAGGAAAACATTCAAGTTGCGCGCCCAGAAATTGGTCTCGGGCAAGAGGCTGAGGCGTACCCCGAACCAGATCACCAGCAGGGCGGCAGTCAATTGCGCCAGAAATCTCAGTTTGGTAGAGAGGCAGAAGATGTCATCCAGAACTCCGACCAAGAAGATCAAAAACGACCCGACAATAATGGCGGCCAGCTCTGGCGACTGCGTACCCGCCAGCAACAGAGCGGGCAGGAAGCCACAGACCACTGCGATGCCGCCAATTTTAGGGGTGGGGTCACGATGCACCTTGCGTTGGTGGTCGTGATCACTCTGATCAAGAATCTTGAAATGAAAGGCTAACTTGATGATCAGGGGCAACAGGGCCATGGTGATCGAGGCGGCCAACAGAAAATAAAACAGCCAGGCTGGCCCTGAGGTCCAGAAAAATTCCCGGCCAATCCCCAAGATGGCTATCATTAGAAGAGGCACAATAATTTTCACCAGCATCAATCCCACCCCCTCCCTTCCCGCTACCTCTCGATTTTCACCTCTACGTAGTACTTTGCAACTTTTCAATCAACATCAAATTAATTCCCTCCCCCCCTTGCGGTGGGGGAGGAAGAGAGAGGGAGGGAAGTTGCAATTATATCAGCTGTTGCCGCGACCCTCACCCCCAGCCCCTCCCGCAAGGGGAGGGGAGTTTATCGGAAATATTAAGAGCTACAAGGTACTAACCGATTACAGAAAAAAACGAAAGGGCATGAAACCCTCGGCATATTTCGCTCGACATTCAACGCCCCGGAAGATAGCGGTGGCCTCCGCAATCTGGGTGATCAGCAGGTTCTTGACATTGGTTTTTGACACCTGCGAATTATGCGCGTAGAGAGCGCCGTATTTCTGGTTGATGCTGTCGGTGATATCCACGAAGGTAACTGGGGCAAAGCCGTAGGTACTAGGCCCCTCATAAAAAAGCACGTTGGAGGTATAGCGGGAAGCGGTGATCGTTGCGGTGGCCACAGAGCGATGATCCTGATGGGTATCCTGATGATAATGAACCAGCACCACCTCCGGCTTGATTTCGTTGATCACACCTTCGATGTCGGCAATCAGGTCATTGTTTAAGGGAAGCTTGGTATCTTTATAGTCGCCCCAGAAATGCTTATATACCCCAAGCAACCTACCTGCTGCCTCCTGCTCCTTCATTCTGACCTCGGGGATACCGCCTGATTCACCTGAGGTCATGGTCATCGTATAGAACTCCACCCCGTATTCCTTAACCCACTTGGCGATAGTGCCGCCGCACCCGATCTCAATATCATCGGGATGACTACCTATTGCCAGCGCTTTTTGAATTTCTCTCATCTTTAACTCCAGGTTTATTGCTGAGTTGAGCAGCTTGTCTGCTCAAACGGACTTTGTTGGTTTTGCAATAACCCCAAACCGTAATGGCCAGGAAAGAGATCACCATAGATACGCACATGCCCTGTTGTAATTGCGTCTTTTGGCAATTTCAACAAACTTATACCCTCTGGGTGCAACAACGCAGATGCGGTGCTGCTGGATAGTTACTTACAGGCTGCGATTCGCACCTGCTGGTAAATAGCCTCAAACCTGTCTGCCATCGCGGTCAAGGAGTAAGCTGTAGCCTGCCGGCGAGCAGCCTGGCTCATGGCCGCATACAGTTCCCGGTCATTGAGCAGCAGGTTAAGTCGGCTGCAGATAGCGTCCACATCCCCGACTGGAACAAGAAATCCGGTTTCTCCGTCCACAACCAGCTCGGCAATTCCGCCGACGTCATGGGCAACTACCGGTTTACCGGCCACCATGGCCTCCAAGATAACCATGCCGAATCCCTCATTGATAGAGGTCACTACCAGCAGATCAATATCTGCAAAAAGAGAAACTATATCTTGCCTGAAACCGGGTAGCAACAGAAAATCATTGAGTCCTAACAATTCCCGCTCCTGGTGGATTTTTTCATTCAGGGCCCCGTCTCCTGCCATCAGCGCCTTGAGTCTGCTACCATATTGCCGGTGCAGTTGCCGGCAAACCTGCAGAAATATTTCCGGCCCTTTTACTGGTTCGAAGCGACCTACCCAGGCGATCACCGGCGTCTCATCATCCAGCCCGATTTCCCTGCGAACGTTTCCCCGTTGCGCCACGCTGAACGGGGCCAGGTCCAGACCGTTGGGCACGGGGATGATCTGGGCGGCCGGAGCGATGCGCCGGCAAACAAAATCCTGTTTTTCCATTTCCGACAAGGTGGTGATCAGGCCACCGCAGGCTGCGGCCAGCTGTTCCATGCGGATAAAGATGGCGGTCTTCAAGCGGTTGAAGTAGCCATGAAAAATATGCCCATGGGTGGTGTACACCACCCCCTTGAGGCCAGCAGCCCTGGCAGCCAGGCGGCCAATAAAGCCCGCCTTGGCGGTATGGAGGTGAACGATCTCCGGCCGCCTTTGCCGCAGCAGGCAAAAAAGCCGCCAGAGGGCCTGCAGATCGAGCCAGGGATTAATCTCCCGTTGCAGACAGTCAATAAATTCAATCTTGATTCCGGTTTGCCGATGGTATTCCTGGCAATCTGCCACAGGATCGACGGTGCGACCACTGATAATCGCAACCTCGCACCCCCGTTCTCGCTGCGCGGCCGCCAGCTTAAGAACCAAGTCCGCCGAGCCGCCCCGGTCAAGCCTGGTAATGATATGGATGATTTTTGGTGAATTCATCATAATTCAATAAATATCCAACTTAATGCCGCACTTAAAGGGACAAACCACATAATGTAAATGTTCAGCAGTGCCGTAGATGCGCGAAAGAGGTCTGTGACGTGTGCTATTGCACACGAGCAGGCCGATGACAAAGCAGATGCGGTGCTGCTGGACATTTACATCAATAACGGTAAAGCTCTGTGCAACCCTTGCTGCAAACCTCAAATTTACCAATCTCCTTAACTACTCGCCGGTACTCACGATATTGCGGATTGTTCCATATCTTGGCGAATGATTCCGTCAGCACATTACCGGGCTCATAGCTCATGGAATGATAGGGCCGCACCGAACCGTCAGGGAAGATATAGGCCACCATCCAAGGACTTAAGCAGCGATTAGCATAGCTCTTCGACTCAAACTCCCATTCTGTATAGTACTTCCTGATCTCATCCTCCTCAAAGTTGGGATAAAAACTCACCGACACCCCGCTCTGACGCTGGCGGATCTTGTCCATCTCCCGGAAGAGCACCTCCAGATCCAGGGCCGGCAGGGTATCATGGACAAAACCGAACCAGTCGGGAGAAGGCACACCGAAGCGCTGCCGGAAAAATTTGTCATGCCGTTCACAGGTCCCCTGGCTCAGGAAGAGCAGGTGATGGAGATTCAGGTGATAGGCGCCGATGCGCTCGGCGATCTCGGCAATTTCGGTCAGGCAGTGATGGTTGTACTGGTTAATGGTCGTGTTGATGGTCACAAATGGTTTTTGCTGACCCCGCTGCTCTTTTATTTGCCGCAACCGTTCGAAACCCTCCATGGCTCGATCAAAGGTACCGGGTACTCCTCTGCTGCTGTCATGCACCTCCCGTGGTCCGTCCAGCGAAAAGATGATTTCGTCGAGCCCGGAGTCCACTATCTCATTAACATGCTGGTGCAGCAAAACCGCATTGGTGACGATATTGCAGCGCAGGCCGTTTTCCTTGGCGGCCCGGACGATACCCAGCCAGTCTGGATGGAGCATCGGTTCGCCACCAAAAAGAGTGATCGTCGGTCGGTATGGCTTGCACTCGCGCAGCAACTTTTTAATGGTTGGCAATTCAAGCTGCTGTTTGAGGACCTCGGGCGAATAGTTCCGGAAAACCCCCCGCTCCCCCCACTGGCCGCACATGCCACACTTGAGATTGCAGCGCCGGGTAAGAAAAAGAGAGATCGTTTCCGGAAAAGCGCTGTAACCGTCGGCAAATTTATAAGTGAGGAAGGAAAGAAAACGGCGGCGAAACGAATTATAGGCAAAGATCGGGTCCTGAATAGCCTTGCGGATGATCCGGCCAAGATTTTTTCTGGGAATAATACTGATGCTCTTCATTTATTTTCCTCCGTATTGCTTACTGCTTCGTTAACGGCAGACAACACCTCAGCCACGCTAATGCTACGCAAGCATTCATGGGTCGGACAAAACGCCAAGTTACAGGGGCTGCAAGACAGAGCGCGACGCAGCACCTTATGCCTCCTACCTTGCGGCCACCACACTGCTGGTATGGTCGGGCCCATAAGAGATACGGTGCTGATCCCAAGTGCCCAGGCCAAGTGCAACGGGCCGGAATTGTTGCAGATGAGCAATTCGCATCGACTGAGCATGGCGATGAACTGGCGCATGGACGCTTTCTTGATAACCAAAATGCCAGACTCATCTCCGAACCGGATCGGATCAAAATCAGGAAACTCCTTGGCCGGAGCAAAAAAAAGTATACCAAATCCCTGGCGGGATAATTCCTGCCCCACTTCCGCGAAGCGATCCAAAGGCCATTTTTGGGCCGGGTAAAAGGCGCCGGGGTGGATAGCGATCAGTCGTTTATCGCATAGGGGAGCGGCCATTGCCGCGGCTTCCCGCCTTTCTTCCAAGCTCACAGACAGCAAAGGAACAGATGCTTCCACCTCGACTACCGTTGTTTCTGTAATACCAAGACCGTCCAGCAGTAATTGCATGAGTTGTTGAAAAGATTTATTCTCGTCGTAAGAGGGGGCCGGTCGGGTAAAGAAAACCTCTCGTCCAGCCAGGGCGAAGCCGATCCGATGTCTGGCCCCGGTCAGCAGGGTCATCAAGGCCGGCAACAAGCGATGCTCATTATGGAAGGGGTCGATGGCCAGATCAAAGCGATGCTTGGCCACAAACTTGAGATAGGAGCCAAATCCCCGATAGACGAAGACCTCATTTACATCGGGATTATGCCGCAGAAGGTCCTGGTTAGACGGCGAGGCCACCACCGTCAGACGGGCGCCGGGAAAAGCCTGCTTCAACCGGCGCAGGATCGGCAGAGACAGGGCCAGATCGCCGATCCGGTCATGACGCAAGAAAAGAATCTTCCTGATTGCCGCTGGCTCGGGAGGGGGGCGAAAACCACCGGCCAGCAGACCAAGGGGCCATAGCAGCAGCGTTCGGACGGCAAGATAGAGTTTTTTGACTGAATCCTTGCACCCAGAGGGTATAAGTTTCGTAGGAGCAGACAAGCTGCTCAACTCAGCTTTAGCGCCCACGTTGCAAAATCTCCAGGTAGAACCGTTGGGTAGTGGCGATATTATCCGCCAGGCAAAATTGCTCTTCCACCCGCCGCCGCCCCAGGGTGCCGAACTCATGCCGCCGCTCCGGGCTGGTCAGCAGACGCAGCATTGCCTCCGCCAGCGCCTGCGGATCACGTGGTGGCACGACATACCCCGTAACCCCCTCATCAACAGCCTCGGCGGCGCCACCAATCGCTGTGGCCACCACCGGTTTGCCGGCCGCCATCGCCTCCAGAATCACTCGGGAAAGTCCCTCGCCAAAGGAAGAGGCAGAGACCAGAAAATCAAGTTCCTTGAGCAGCCCAGGGGTATCATGGCGAAAGCCAAGGTCGATAAAATACTCTTCGACCTTAAGCTCACGCATCAAGGCTATCAGCTTTTCCCGGTAATCACCCTCGGCCGAGCCGATAAGCAGAACCCGGAAATCTCCGCCCCGGCCGCTGAGCAGTTGCACCGCCCGGACCAGATATTCCTGACCCTTCATTTCCTCCAGTCGGCCGACACAACCGATCAACAGTGGGCCGGAACCGACCCCGATTTCCTGACGGATCCCAATGGGCGGCCGGGCGTCGAACTCCGCCACGTCAATACCGTTGATGATGGGAACCAGCTTGTCGGCTGGGGTAGAGGGAAAGCGCGTCCGCAATGAACTGGCAACCATGAATAACCGGGTGGCAAGGGCCGCCAGCAGACGATCAGCAGGGCCGGCATCGCTGACCCGGATATGCCAGATCAGAGGAACCCCGGCCAGACGGGCGGCGATCCCAGCGTAAAAGGTTTCCGCCGGGGCATCGGTATGAACCAGGTTGATCCGCCGCTCCCGGATCAGACAAAAGATCCGCCACACAAAACCCACGCTCAACTGCCGGAATCTTTTAAACGGCATGACCATGGTGTCAATGCCCAGTACCTGAAGTTGGTCAACCAGGTCTCCTTGTTCCGGACAGACTACAACCGGGTTAAAGATATCCCGGTTCAATCCCCGCAGCAGATAGAACAGACTACGCTGCCCACCCCCCTTAAGGGTGCCGAAACTGGTAAAATAAAGAATATTGATCTTGCCTTCTTCTTTGCTCTGCCGCAATCTCTTCCCCACCCGGTCCTCTATTACCTGTTTCCCTCTTCTGAAAAAATACCTTATCGACCCAAAGCTCTTTCGCCAATCATCGCCAACCGATTAACAAGCCTGTAGCGCAATCCGGCCTTAGACACCTGAAAATAAGGGACCAGCCTGCCCCCCAATTCTGCCTTGAAAGTGGCAATTTCCTTGTTTTCCGCCCCCACCTGATCAATAATCTCTATCCCCAGCTCCCGGCAATGGATAAAGCTTTGCCACTGCAAAAGAAATGCGGCACCGGGGCATTTGGCAGCGGTATCACATCCGGCCAGTAATACGTAGGCAATCTTGCGCGGACGATCCAGCAGAATGATGTCACTGGCAATCAATCGACCATCATGGGATCTAGCCAGCAAGAGGAGCAGGTCTTCCCCCAGCCGCTCTCCAAAGGCGGCTAATTGTTCGGCGGCCAAGGGCAAGGGGACGCCCTTGCGGGCAAAGGTCTTGGCTATTGGCGCATGTCCCAAGAGAAAATCACGGCTTACTTCACTCGTCATCCCGGTTTTTTCCGCATGGCGGATATCGTAGCGCAAGGTTCTCGGCAAGGCAGCCAGATCTGCCTTTACTATGTCGACATGGTAGGTATAAAGGGCCTGCGACCGCCAATCAAGCCAGTTGAAGGAGCGAATATCCTGGAGTTCCGGGTCGAAGGTAAGAATCACGTAATCAAAGTGGCTTTGCAGAAAACGGGCCAGGGCGTCGGTGATCGTCAGCAGGCGACTGGTTATTTTAGCAGGATAGGCGTTGGGACCGGTTGTGATAATGCAGGAATTTGTAGGGGTAAGAGGAAGACCTGCGGCCATCGACATGCCAAAACGCCGGCTGATCCGCACAGGCGCTCCGGCCAGCAGCCTATCGTCACTAAAAACGGCGGCTATTCTAACGTCGCAGGCCATAATTTCCGCCACTGCGGTCAGCCATCTGGATTCAGCAAAAATGGTGGCGGTTGGCAGCGCCGTTACCATCGCATCCCAGCGTTCATACTCCTCAAAGCGCAAAAAACGCACCTGCAATTTAGACCGGTCGGTAATCATCTTCCCATTCCCATGTCATGCCCATCCCCGACGACGATACATCCATAAACCCAGATATTCATGCCAAACGGCGGTGCTGACAGTTAGCGACTTCACATCCGGTAGCCAGTGCAACAACTGGGACGGCTCATCCCTGACCATAAAATCGGTGGGGGCCGGAATGGCCTCCACCCCGGCAGCCCGAAAAGCCGCCATGGCCCTGGGCATGTGCAGAGCCGAAGTCACCAGCAGAACCCGGGTAAGACCAGACTTCCGCAGGATCTCTTCGGTGAACACGGCGTTTTCATAGGTATTGCGGCTGCGTTCTTCCAAACGTATTGCTTTGGTCGGCACCCCAAGATCGACGAGAAATATCCGCATCGCCTCGGCCTCGCTGACCTTAGTCCCCAGCCGTGGGATCACCCCGCCGGAGAGGATCAGCAGAGGGGCCTTGCCGGCGCGAAAAATCCGCGCCGCGTGCCAGACCCGATCGGCACCAGACTGAAGATCAGGATAGGGTCTTGTTTCCACCCGTGGGTCAATCCCTCCCCCCAGGACAATTATGGCCTCGGCAACCGGAAATTCGGACGCCGGCAGTTCGGGATACCGCTCTTCTATTGAGCGGAGCAGGGTGTCGGCCACCGCCGGCAAAGAAAGCAGGCCCAAGCCGCCCAGAGCCAGCAGCAGCAACCCTGCCCCAGCCAGTCGGCGCCGGGCAAGCAATAACGCCAGGCCCGCCAAAGCCAAAAGCAAGGCCAGGCTCAGAGGCGAGGTAAATTGGGTCAGAATTTTATCCAACTATGTCTCCGCTTATCAACAAGCTATTTTGTTACAAATCAGTCTCGTTTTTTGACCTTGCAGCACCGCGTCACTCCGCAGCGCCAAGCAGGATAGTTACATCAATCTTCCCATACCCGACAATGCACCAAAAATTTCTATACCCTGCTTTCCAAGCGACGTCAAGGATGTGGCCGCAGTTCGGTTTTTTTCTGGTAATTCAAGGCTTAATTGATTAATAGAATGAAACTAATTGTTTGATCTGAGGAGTCCATTTTAGAGGGTATCATCTTTAATTGCAGAGGCTGATTTTTGATGAAACGCACTATCCGCCTGAACGCCTTTTTCGCCGTCCTGGGCCGGAGATAGAATCTGCCTCTTGGCTTAATCGCCCCCCCCCCGACAACTTTATCGAGGCTCCCATGGACAAAGGCAAGGAAATCTTCCATTTCACCGAGTTTTCCTACAATGAAATCCCAGAGACCGTCTGGAAAGCCTGGATGGATTGTGCCAGTGCATGGCACGCAGAACCGTTTCGTGCACCGACGTGGGTGCGTGATCAGCCATGGATGACAAGTTCGATTCCCTACGCTCGTCTGTTGGTTGGGATGGACGAGAGGGACAACTACCTCGGGTTCTGGCCGTATCAGATGGAGACGAAACGAATCAAGGGCTTCCTGCCCATCCACCTTTGTTGTCCATGGGGCGGTGATAATCAAGCAGACCCGGGAGTCGGAGGCCGCCAGTACTTCTGGACATTGTGCACTCCCGATCCGCCCCCCGGCTTTGCGGCGGCATTCGTGGAAACTTTCATGGAACGTACCCACTGGAACATGTTGCAGACCGGAGATGTGCGCAAAAATCATCCCTTTTCGCTGGCATGGGAAGATGAATTGAAGCGCAAACGATTAAGGGTATTGAGGAAACAACATGATGCTGCCATAATAGGTCCTTGGGATAGCTTTAAAAACTATCTGGCATCCCTTTCCCAAAATTGGCGAAAGCATTATAGACGTGTATACCGCCAAGTGGCAAACGGCAAAGTAAGCGTCGAACAATGGGCCGCTTTCCCCGACGATGCGCTGGCCCGGGTTGTCAAACGGATTTATTTAATCTACCGCGATTCTTGGAAAGTGGATAGTGAAGAAGTTGTGGTCAACCTTTCCGTGCCCTCTACGTTAGCCAATTTCTCCGCCCGGATTGCCGCTTTTGCCAGGGAAGACGGCTTGCATGTTGTCTTTATAAAGGTCGATGGCGATGACGCAGCCTTCCATGTCGGCGTCAGCCATGGAGATATGAGCTGTGCTCTCCAGACAGCCTATCGTGAGAAATATGCCTCCCACGGAGTCGGGTTTATTGCCCAAATGGAGTATTTTCGCTACACAATCGAACAGGGGATGCATGAGAGAAACCTTCTTGGGTTCATAGATTACAAAAAAAATTTTGGCGCGGAAGTTTCACAATCAAAGTTGTATACGGTCTTCAGCCGGGATACTATCGGAAGCCTTGCCTGGTACACTCAAGGACTTTCAGACAACATCAAAAAAATCAGTCAGCAGCTCAGGAAAGGCTATGCATTCCTGAATGAACTCCCTAAAAGGAATTTCTCAACAATCAATCATCAATCACGGCGCAACATATGAGGTATAGCTAAGCATGAATGGGGCCGATGAGATCTTCTGGTTCATTGAGTTCTTATACAGCGACATTCCGCAAACAGTCTGGGAGGCCTGGATGGATTGTGCCAGAGCATGGCACGCTGAGCCGTTTCGTGCACCGACGTGGGTGCGTGACCAGCCGTGGATGGCAAGTTCGATCCCCTATGCCCGTCTGTTGGTAGGGATGGACGAGCGGGACAACTACCTCGGGTTCTGGCCGTATCAGCTGGAGACGAAACGAATCAGGGGCTTCTTGCCTATCCGCCTTTGTTGCCCTTGGGGCGGTGACAATCAAGGAGACCCGGGAGTTGACGGTAACCAAAACTTCTGGACGCTGTGTTCTCCCAATCCGCCTCCCGGCTTTGCGCCGGCGTTCGTGGCAGCTTTCTTAACGCGTACCCGCTGGAACATATTGCAGACCGGAGATGTGCGTAACAATCACCCCTTTGCGTTGGCTTGGGAAGAGGCATTGCAGCACAATAAATTGCGGGTGCTGAAAAAGCAGCACGATACCGCCATCATCGGCACTTGGGACAGCTTTGAAGACTACCTGGCGTCCCTTTCCAAAAAATTCCGTTACCAATACAGAAAGCTTCAGAAACACATAGACTCCGGAAAGATTCACGTCGAACAACAGTCCTCCTTCACAGGCGACGATCTGGATCGGACTATCTCACGAATCAAGGCGATCTATCTCAATTCATGGAAAGTCGGCAGCGAAGAGGCCGCGGTCAACCTTGCCTTGACCGACACCTTGACAAATTTCTCGGCCAGGATTGCTGCCTTCGCGAGGGAGGGTGGCTTGCATACTATCTTCATTACCGTCGATGGTGATGACGCCGCCTTCAGGGTAGGCGTGAACCATGGGGACATGTTCTGCGGACTCCAAATCGCCTATCGCGAGAAATATGCCTCACTCGGAGTAGGGTTCCTCTCTTTGATCGAGTCTAATCGATACACAATCGGCAAGAAAATGCGCGAAATAAATCTTCTCGTATTCACTGACTATAAAAAACATTTCGGGGCGGAAGTTCTACCCTCAACGTTATATACAGTTTTCAGCCGGGATGCTATCGGCAGCCTTGCCTGGCACACTCAGAGACTCTCATGGCACATAAAGTGGTGTTACCGATTTTTAAAACAGGCATATAAAACATTGAAGCGAACTCAATGATTTCGATACTTCGTTATCCATACAATGTGATACTTGCATTCCCACATCAGTCTTAGGTGTTGACTGTCGCACATGAGAAGTCTCCTTTTCTTGAACTTTGAGCGGTTCAGAATCGTGAGACTTCCTCTTATTCCCGTAAATGTCAAGCTTTGCGAGTCCCCAGGCAGAGCCGGGAGTTTACCTGTTTGTTATTATGTGGGCTCAAAAGCTTCTTGCAAGAGGTTATCATCTTTATTACGGAGCTGATTGTTAATGAAACACACTATCCGCCGGAACGCCAGTTACGCCATTATAGGCCGCGGCTGGAGTCTATCGCTTGGCTTAATCGCCACCCCGTATATCATCAGCCAGGTAGGAGTGCAAGCTTTCGGGGCCTGGGTGTTGCTGGAGGCGATTGTCGCTTATTTCTCCCTGGCAGAAATGGGGATCGGAACCTCTTTTAACAAGCACATCGCCGAATACCACATCAAGGAGGAGTACGACCAGGTGTCCAACGTGGTCAGCGCCGGTTTCTTTTTCTATCTGGCGCTTGGCACCCTGCTCACCCTGCTGGCCCTGCTGTTCAGAGAACGGTTGCTGGGATGTTTTGATTTTGCCAGCGTTTCCGCCGACGAAGTCGCCTTCGTTTATTTCGCCCTGATAGCGGTCATGTGTCTTCGCCTAATGGCTTCACCTTTCAAAGGTGTAATCACCGGGTTGTTACGATACGACATCTTCAATGTGTTGATGAGCATTACCCAAACCATCAGTTTTTGCGGGGTACTGCTTTGGCTCCATTTCGGCTTCGGTTTACCGGGGTTGGCCTTTAATGCGTTTGCTTATGCCCTGCTTGATCTGATTGTCATCGTAGTGATCGCTTTCCGTTTGGTGCCGCAATTGCACCTCAAGGCCGACCGCAATACCAGCAACATGTTCCAACGCTTGTTCAAGTACGGGCTTTCCATACAAGTAGTGGCCATCGCAGAGGTTATCAACGGAGAAATCGACAAAGTATTTCTCGGAATATTCCGCAGCACCGCAATGGTGGGCATATACGAGGTAGGAGCTAAAATCGCCAATACCACCAATTCTCTGGCCGCCATAGTACTGCCCATCCTGACCCCAACCACCTCCCAATTACAAGCCGCTGGCCAGGATGAAGAGATCAAACAGCTCTACCTACGGGGGACAAAAGTCATTGCTTTGCTCATCGTGCCGGTGTCCTGTATCGTGGTGTTACATTCGGAACAGCTGATCCTTCTGTGGCTGGGGAAGGAAGGTTTCGAGGCGGCAGCGGTGGCGGCCAGATTCCTGGTTATGGGTTTCGCCCTCTATCTGATCATGGGTGTCGGACGGCTGATGTCG
>MGTD01000059.1 GCA_001799285.1 Deltaproteobacteria bacterium RIFOXYD12_FULL_56_24 | reverse complement strand
GAATTAAAACAAGGATTAATGGCTAAAAACTACTGCCTGGGGTGGGTCAATTTTGGACGCCGATGGTGGGTCAATTTTCAATGCCGATTGACACGCTTACTATGGTTTTGTGGTTTCTTGCCCAGGTGGCAGCGACGGGCTCAGATCAGGAGAAGGTCGGCCGAGATAGTAGCCCTGGGCGCAGTCGATCCCCATTTGAGCGAGCATCTGAAAAACCGGCTCGGTTTCGACAAACTCGGCTATCACCTGCACCCCGATCCTCCGGGCAAGCACCATCACGCTCTCGACCACCGCGCAATCGATTTCGTTGGTATCCATGTTCCGGACAAACTCGCCGTCGATCTTGATATAATCGACCGTGAATTTCTTGAGGTAAAAGTAGGAGGAAAAGCCAGAGCCGAAGTCATCGAGGGCGAAACGAAAGCCCTTCATTTTGAGATTGAGGACGAATTTTTCCACCAGAGCCAGGTTGCGAATCGCCTCCCGCTCGGTGATTTCAAAAACCACCCGCTCCGGCGGGATCTGGTATGCATCAACCAGTCTGACCACCGAGGCCATGAACTCGCTGTAGACTAGATCCCTGGGGGAGACGTTGAAAAAAAGTTTCCCGGTGAAGTTTTCAAGTCGGACCTTTTCAAAAACCTTCTCCATCAACAAGATATCCATCCGGCTGATGATCCCCATCTCTTCGGCGATTTCGATGAACTCATGGGCAGGGGTGACCCGGCCATCGGCGGTTTTGATCCGCATCAGCACCTCGTAATGCTCCACCGCCCCCTTGGGGAAATTGTAAACCGGTTGGAAATAGGGGATGATGTTGTTTTCATCGAGGGCTTTTTTGAGAAAAAGGGTTTTTTCGCTTTTCTCCTTATAGAGCTCGAGAAGATCGTCTTCCAGGGGGTAGACCACCGTATTTTTCCCCTGGAGCTTGGCCCGCTCCACCATCTTTTCGCTCATCAGAATCAGGTCGGCCAGGCTTTGCCCGTGGTCGGGGAAGGTCACCAGCCCCATCGAGGCGGTGATTCCCACTGTGCCTCCGCCGGGGGTATCCAGGCGCAGGTCGGCAATTGTTGCGCTGATCCGCTGGCCGATGCTGTAGGCCTGCGCATGTTCGCTTGCCGGCAGGAGCAAAATGAACTCGTCGCCGCCGAAGCGGGCGATGATGTCGCCGGAACGGCCGGTCTCTTTGATGAGTGTGGCGAGCTGGACCAAAAAGCAGTCGCCGAAGGTATGGCCGAAGTTGTCGTTGATGTTCTTGAAATTATCAAGATCGAGAAGCAGGAGGGAAAAGCGGTCGTCGTCACGCTCTGAGCGGTTGATCTCCTGTTCGAGCAGATCCCTGAAGAAACGAAGGTTGAACAGGCCGGTCTGGGGGTCGCGGGTTGAATAAAATTCCACCTTCTGGGTGTACCTGTAGATCGCCTTCACCGAACCAATCACGTTGAGCATGGTGGTGAGGACACCTTCGACCACCAGCAGTTTGGCCTCGTCCAGCGCATTGCCGGTCATCAGACCCATGCCGACAATGCCGCCGATCTTGGGCGAATCCAGGAAGATCTTCTTGGTGTGGAGACTGATCGCCTCCCGATCCAGTTCCGTCATGGTGCCGATAGCGCTGGCCACGTGGTGGTCGAGGGAGTAGCGCTGCATCTCGGGGTATTCCTTGTAGATACATGCGTCGATCACCTCCTCAAAGTGCCGTTTGGTGGTAATTGTCGGCCTTTTCTCCCAGAAAACCTCAAGTTCATAAACCCGTTCTTCGTTGTAGAACATCGCGAAGATGAAGGGCACCTCCATGATCCGGTTGATTTCGAGGACCAGGGATTTGACATGCTCTTTCCAGTCCTTGACAACCTCGGAGGTGATCAGCAGCTTTTCCAGCAGCCTGATCTCAAACTCGAAGGCCTCCTTGTCCATGGCGATTTTTTGGAGTTTTTCGATTAGGATATGAGTTTCCCGGTTGAGGACATTGAACTCTTCGATCGGAAAATCAGAAACGGAGGTGTCGAGCAGGCTGAGGTCGGAGACGGTGGTTAGGTTGCGGACTCCCTGGTTGAAACGGCTGATCGAGGAGGCGATTCGCCGGTGCAGGAACAGGGCCAGAAAGATTGCGCCGATGATCGGAAAGACGGCAATGGGGATGATGATCAGGAGCATCAGCCGGTTGAAGCGGGCGGTTTCGGCGGAGATATTCTGCTTGATTTCAATAACCCCAAGAACCTCTCCCACGGCCACTTTATGGTGGCAGGCAAGACATTCGGCCTCCATGGTGATCGGATAGAGAGAATAAAGGGTGCCGTCCAGGGTCTCGCTTGCCGACCGGCCGCCGGCAAAAGCGGAGGCCACCCGGCCGACGATGGCCGGCTGTTCAATGGCCCCGTATTCGGCTGCCACCTGAGGGCCGCGGTAAACCTGGATTCTCTCCTGGCCGGTGCCGCTGTCCATTTTCCCGAGGAAAAGAAGCATCTCCTCCCGGGTCCAGCCCTTGCGCATCACCTGGTAGATCGAGGCATAGAGCCGATCCGCGGTTTTCTGCGAGTTTTCGATGGTGATCCCCAGATAAATCTTGTGGGATACATATTTGATAGGAAAGTAGAGGGTGATGATCAGGAAGGCGGAGAGAAGAACGGAACCGGCGATCAGCAGTTTGCGGAGGGTCATTTTTGTGAGTTGCCAACTGAAAGTGAAAAAAGAAAGCCAGCCCTGAACGATTTGGATGATACCGTGCCTTAACAGTGATTGCTAGTTTTTTTGTACTTCTTTGATTTCAGTAAAGTAGCACTCTCAGTGCCCTGTGATCGCTTACAAATTGCGGCCTGTACCTTGGCATATTCCCACGTCCAGCAATGATCAAAGAGGCCTGACAGTAACCGCCCGCATCCGCCGCCTGGATTCCGTTTCCAGATGCGGCAGGAAAATGGCAAGCAGACCGATAACGGGCAGAAACGAGCACAAGTGATACACATATGCGAGGCTGGTCAGATCAGCGAGATGCCCGAGCACTGCGGCGCCGATTCCCCCCATACCAAAGGCGAAGCCGAAAGACATCCCGGCCACCGTGCCGACCCTGGCCGGGAGAAGTTCCTGGGCATAGACCACAATTGCCGGGAAGGCGGAGGCAAGAATCACCCCAATGGGCACACTGAGCACCCCGGTCCAGAACAGATTGGCATAGGGCAGGGCCAGGGTAAAGGGAAGTACCCCCAGGATAGATACCCAGATCACCACCTTGCGGCCAAAGCGGTCCCCAATCGGGCCGCCGGCAACGGTGCCAAACGCCACCGCGCCGAAGAACACAAAGAGATGGAGCTGCGCGCTTTGCACCGGAAGATGAAACCGATCAATCAGATAAAAGATATAGTAGCTGGACATGCTGGCCATGTAGAAAAATTTTGAAAACATCAAGGCAAGCAGTACTGCCAAGGTCAGCGCCACCTTGCCGCGGGGCAGGGCTGTCTGGGTGGCGGTGGTGGCTGCCCGTGATTGCAGTCGCATCAGTCCGTGCTTCTTGTACCAGTGGCCGACCTGGATAAGAAGATATATGCTCAGCATGGCCGCGAGAGAAAACCAGGCAAGACTTGTTTGTCCATGCCGCAACACGATAAGCGCGGCGAGCAGTGGACCAATGGCCGAGCCGGCATTGCCGCCCACCTGAAACAACGATTGCGCCAATCCATGTCGCCCCCCCGAAGCCATCCGCGCCACGCGCGATGACTCTGGATGAAACACCGATGAGCCAGTCCCCACCAGCGCCGCCGCCAGTAACAGCACCGAATAACTTCCGGCCTGGGAAAACAGCACCAGCCCTGACAGAGTAAGGCCCATACCCATGGCAAGGGAATAGGGCCTGGGATTTCGGTCAATATAAAAACCGATCATAGGCTGGAGAATCGAGGCCGTACCCTGAAACGTGAGGGTGATAATGCCGATCTGGGCAAAGCTCAAGCCATAATTGCTTTGGAGCAGCGGATAGATCGCGGACAACAGGGTCTGCATCATGTCATTGAGCAAATGACACACACTGATCATAATCAGGATGGCAAAGGCTGTTTTTTCGGCTGGTGTCTGAGCGCTTACAGGAGTCAAATCACAGTCCTTCAATTAGCTTGTAATACTCATTGAGAGTACGTATGGATTCCATCGTGGCTTGGAACAAGAGCCAACTGAGAACAAGGATTCCTATCGTCAGACCGATTTTCCATGTCCGCGTCGTTTGTGGACGCCACCAAATCAGGGGCAAGGCCAGAGGCCCCACACAAGAGACGGCGATGATGATAAAGGGTTTTCGGAAATACCATGGCATATTTCCCCTGGCACAGCGTGGCTGGCGGGAAGCATCCAGAAACTCACCGCAGTGTTTGCATTTTATCGCGTCGTCTTGGATTTCTTCAGCACAGAAGGGACACTTTTTCACTGTCAGCTCTCCTTGGTAGAACGAAAAAATCACCGGGGAGAGGAAGGGGAGCGGTGGTTTGGTTTGTTCCGGGGATCATCCTCCTATTTTATTCGAGGTGTGCTTTAGCCGTTTGGATGGCGAGACTTTTATCCTTGGTAAACAATTTCCACTTCATTGTTGTTGAGTGAATACCGGCTTTTTTGTCTTGCCCTCTACTGTAATACCAGTGGCCAAAGCGCTCGACCGTAGAGAAGGGATGATTCTCTGTGCAGAGAAAACCACAAGGTTTAAACTCTTCGAAAAAAATAGTTTCATCCGGGTCTTCATCATAAGACTGGTCTTCAGGCAAGGCGATTTGAGATACATCCACCTTCTCCGCTTCCTTTTCATCCAGCCAATCTGAAATTTTCAACTGATTTGGGTTGTTGTTTTCCATGGGCTTTTGCTCCTTCAGAAAACTAACGGGCTGAGCGGGGCGTTGTTGCTTTGTCTACTAACTTACCATGAAACTTGGGTTTTCGGGGATAAATTCACGATCTTGTTCAAGGACGTTGAGGGCCATGATTATCCAGGTTTTGGGTAAGCGGTCACAGGGCACCACATCTTGCGGCGATCGGTCCGGCTCACGGACAAAAGTACGCATCGACGTCCCGCTTGCCGCAACCTGCGGCACCCCGCAGCCGGAGGGGACGAAAAAAATCATAGTCCTGAACAGCAGCAACCGCCTGGGTCACGGTGATGACGGCCTCGGCGAGGCGCTGTTGCTCAATTTCCTGAAGACCATCAAGGAGATGGGGCTGGAACTCTGGTGCCTGGTCATGGCCAATGCCGGGGTCACCCTCGCCGGCCAAGGGGCCGCCGCCAAACCCTGAATCATGCTTGTCTCCCGGCCTGAATCCGCAGTAGAAGCGAAGGATGTCGGCGGCAACGACATTACCTGCTTGACAAACTGTAATTTACAGGTAGTTATGCAAATCTAACCTTTAGCTTCGGAGCGGCCGAAAATGCCCGACCCTCAACCGGAACAAATGGTGGCTTGCCGGCAATGCGGGCTGCTGCAGCAAGAGATCGCGCTCCAACCCCAGGGGGGGGCGGTCTGCTGTTGCTGCGGGGCGTCCCTTTATCGCAACACCCCCGACAGTATGTCCCGAACCTTGGCCTTGACCATTGCCGCCATCATCTGCTTCAGCCTGGCCAACATCTACCCGATTCTCGGCATCGAACTGCAGGGCAATTATAACGCCACCAACCTCTTCGGCGCGGTGCGCTCACTCTGGCAACAAGGGATGCACCCGGTCTCGGCCCTGGTTTTTGCCACCACCATTCTTACCCCGGCTCTGGAAATGGCGATTTTGCTCTACCTGCTGATTCCGTTGATCCTGATGCAAAGACCGCCGAGGGTAGTCGGGATCATGCGGCTGATGGAGACCATCAAACCCTGGGGCATGATCGAGGTTTTCATGCTCGGCATCCTGGTGTCGCTGGTCAAGCTGAAAAGTGATGTGACCATCATCCCCGGGGTGGCGTTATGGTCCTTTGCGGCCCTGACCCTGATGCTCTCCGCCGTGGCGGCCTCATTCAATCCCCGCGACATCTGGCTGCACCTTGACCGGATCAAAAACAACCGGGAGGACTGAACCGTGCAACGCAGAGTACACCCGACTCCGGAAGAGCTTGGCCTGGCAAGCTGCCATGTCTGCGGCCTGATCTCAAAACGCCTGGAGAGCGACGTCGGGCTTCTCTGCCCCCGCTGCCTCTCCCGGCTCCATCGGCGCAAGCCTTACAGCATCGAAAGCTGCTGGGCTCTTACCATCGCGGCCCTGATCCTCTATATTCCGGCCAATCTGCTGCCGATCATGGAAACCGGCTCGCTCCTCAGCTACCGCCGGGACACCATCATGAGCGGGATCGTTCACCTTTGGCACACCGGAGCCTGGGGGATTGCCGCCATTGTTTTCATTGCCAGCATCGTTGTGCCGCTCTTCAAGCTGCTGGCTCTTGCCCTGCTGCTGGTTTCGGTGCAGCGCCAATCGACCTGGTGGCCGATGCAGCGGATGCGCTTGTATCGGCTGGTGGAACTGGTCGGTCGCTGGTCGATGCTTGATATCTATGTGGTGACCTTTTTGGCGGCGCTGGTCCAGATCAGCTCCCTGGCCACGGTCAGGGTCGGCAACGGGGCCATTGCCTTCGGGGCGGTGGTGGTGCTGACCATGTTTGCCGCGATGAAATTCGACCCCAGATTAATCTGGGACCCGCTCAGAAACGAGAATCTACCATGACCGAAAAACCAGCCCCAGCCGTCCCGCAAGCCTTTCTCGAACGGCGCCGCTACCGTTCCTCGCAACTGATCTGGCTGGTGCCGATCATCGCCGCCGTCATCGGCCTCTCGCTGGCGGTGAAATCCTATTACGAGCAAGGGCCGACGATCACCATCACCTTTAAGAGCGGCGAAGGAATTGAGGCCGGCAAGACCAAGCTCAAATTCAAGGATGTCCAGGTGGGCGTGGTCCAGGCGGTCAGTATTGCCAAGAACAACTCCCATGTGGTGGTAACCGCCAAACTGGATAAGGAGGCCAAAAAGCTGCTGGTCGCAGACACCCGGTTCTGGGTGGTCAGCCCCCGCATTTCAGGCAGCAACATTTCCGGCCTGAGCACCCTGATGGGCGGCTCCTACATCGGGCTCGACGTGGGCGTATCCAAAGAAGCTTGCCATGAGTTCGTCGGCTTGGAGCGGCCGCCGGCGGTCAGGACCGATGAGCCGGGTCGGCAATTTATTCTGCGCGCCCCTGATCTCGGCTCCTTGAGCATCGGCTCGCCCGTTTACTTTCGCCGCCTGCAAGTGGGTGAGGTGATTGCCTATGAGCTGAACAAGGATGGCCGGGGGGTGACCTTCATAATTTTCATCCGGGCGCCATATGACGGCTACGTCAAGGAAAAGACCCTGTTCTGGCAGGCCAGCGGGATTGAATTGAGCCTGGATGCCGACGGGGTCAAGGTCAATACCCAGTCCATGGTTTCTGTGCTGCTGGGCGGCATCGCCTTTCTGCCGCAAGAAGACGGCCCGGATATTGCGCTGGCCGCCGCCAATCAGGCTTTCACCCTTTTTTACAGCATGGAGGACGCTCTGAAGCATACGGATACGGTGGTAGAAACCTATCAGCTGCTGTTCCGGGAGTCGGTGCGTGGCTTGTCGGTCGGGGCGCCGGTTGACCTGCGAGGGGTGACCATCGGCGAGGTGAGCGAGATCGGCCTGGCCCTTGATTCCGCCCGCAAAGAGATCATGATGCCGGTGGAAATCCGTTTTTATCCGGAACGACTGCAAACAAATTATCGCGGCAAATCTGGGAAAAAAGCCGCGCTTGACCACCAGAAACTGCTCTCGGGGCTGGTCGCAAAAGGCTTACGCGCCCAGCTTAAAACCGGCAATCTCCTGACCGGCCAGCTCTATGTCGGGCTGGATTTTTTCCCCAACGCAGCCAGGGCAACCATCGACTGGCAGGCAAATCCCCCGCAACTGCCGACCGAAGCAGGGGACTTGGGGCGGTTGCAGTCATCGCTCATCCAGATTGCGCAAAAACTTGAACGAATGCCGCTTGCAGAACTGGCCGCGGATGCCAGAAAAACCATGCAAAACCTTGATACGACCCTGGTCAACGCCGACCGGCTGCTGCACGGGCTGGAAGAATCGATGCTGCCGGAAGCGCGTCAACTGGTGTCGGAGACCCGCAATACTATGGAAGAACTTCGCTTGACCCTTACGGCTGTCCATCAAACCCTGGCGGCGGATGCGCCGCTCCAGCACGATCTCCGGGAAGCGTTGCGGGAGATGGGGCGGGCGGCCCAGTCGTTGCGGAGTCTGGGCGAATACCTGGAGAGACATCCGGAATCGCTTTTCCAGGGCAAAAAGGAGGATGAGAAATGAAGATGGCCGCAAAGTACCCCCTCTTGGGCTTTGCCTGCTTGCTGCTTGCCGCCCTGGCGGCATGCGGCGGTTCGCCCCCGGCGCGTTTCTATACCCTGGCCCCGCTTGGCACCCCACACGCCATCACTAGCAACGCCTTTCCCATCTCAGTCCATATCAATCCGGTTTCCTTGCCGGAAACGGTTGACCGGCCGCAACTGGTGATAGCGGTTGCTAGACACCAGGTGCGCCTGTTGGAAAACCATCGCTGGGCGGAGTCGTTGAAAAGCGCCATCCCTCGCATTATTGCCGACAACCTTTCCCGCCTCCTGACAACCGACCGGGTTTCCTGGCATCCGCACCCCTCCCCGCACCGGGTCGATTACCGGATCACGGTGGATTTCAGACGCTTCGAGGGCACCAGCGATCAGGTGACCATCGATGCCCTCTGGAGCATCAACCGCGCTGGCAATCAGCCGCCGATCGCCGGCCGTTCCTTAATCACGCAACCGCTGGCGGACAGCAGCCCGGAATCCCTCGCCGCCGCTTACAGCCAGGCCCTGGCCGCCATGAGCAATGATATCTCCAATGCCGTAACAACGGAAAAATCGGACGAGTGAGCCCAAGGGAACGCTGATAAGTTGTGTAATTTATCTATCCTTCTCTCCTTTCTTACTCAATGCCGAGGTGTTCGGCCACTTCGGTGGCTGTCCGACCCGGCTCCTCTGACAATCGAACCGCATTACGTTTAAAATCTGGATCGTATTTCCTGCGTTCTAAATTCATGGTACCCTCCTGTCATTGTCTCTAACAATGACTTAACCGAGTGTCCACTATTTCATAGCAGGATCACCCGGCAACTCGACGCCAGGCTTGATTCCGACGAGGCAGTGATGATCTTTACCCGCCGTTTTTTGGCCGGAGATTATCATGTTGCTCTTTGAGCAGGCGTGTGGTCAGGCAGCGTGATAAAAGCGCAAGCCCGGCAGCTCCACGGCGGTTAGGAGATTGCCGTAGACCGCGCCGGTGTCGATGCCGATTCTATAAGGGGTGACCAGAGGGGTGGCAAAGGAGCTGTGTCCGAAGATCACCTGCTTGCCGTAGTCGATCTCCGCATTCAGGAACGGTTCGCGGATCTCGCAGAGGTCGGAAATATCCTGCTCGGCCAAGGGCTGGTCATGGCGCAGCCCGGCATGGACGAAGATATACTCTTCTGTTTCCCAGTAGGGCAGCAGGGAATCGAGAAAAGCCCGGTGCTCGGGCGGCAGAAAGGCCAGGGAGGTGAGCTGGGCGAGACTGGCGCCCCCGTAGCTTTCCAGGGTATTTCCCAGGCCAAGCCCCCGGAGGTAGGGGAGCAGGGCCTGATCTCCGGTTTTGTGGTATTCGAGGAGCAGATATTCGTGGTTGCCCATGAGCGGCACAATATGCACCCCCTCCCTGCGCAAACGGCAGATCTGCTCCAGCGCCTCTTTGACCTGGGGGCCGCGGTCGAGATAATCGCCGAGAAAAACCAGGGTGTCCCGGGCCGGATCAAAGGGAAGCCGTTTCAGCAGCAGGGAAAGCTTTGCCGCACAGCCGTGGATGTCGCCGATGGCGAAGATCTTGCTTTTCATTTCAGACGCAGTTCTTGTACCAAAAAGATGCCGCCAACCCATAAACGAAATTCAGAAGCAGCACGAGCAGCGGGGTCAGCAGCCCGGCCTTGAGGCCCATAAGTCCCAGGCCCATTTCCGGAAAGACCATGACCAGCATCATGGTGGTGGGCACCAGACTCATGAGGATGCCGCGCAGGGCTGTTTTTTGTCGGAATAAGGGGACGATCAGCAACATGGCCCAGAGGCCGCCCCAGACCAGGCGAGGGTAGAGCCAGGGGGCGGTGAATTGCGGACGCAGGCCGATGCCCAGCATGGCCGTAACCCCGATCTGACCGAGAACCCAGATATTAAAGCTGTCGATGAATGCGCCGATGGCTCCGCCGGTGAAGGCGCCGCTGATTTTCCGGATCATGGTGGTTTTCTCCTGTTTTAGCCAGAGCAAGCAGAATGCTTGCTGATGTTTTTCGTTTGCCCTGAAAATTTTCAAAAGTCGCTGCTTTTTCGCCTTGCGACACCAGGCGAGGAAAACTTGGTATCTCCGCTTCTTACCGTTGTTTTTCTGATTTTCTTACTATGGTTGTGCTCCACATTAGTCATATAGTAATCCTTGTGGAAAAGCTCGGCCAGCTTTTTTCCCGCCAGGGAGAATCCGGTATGGTGCCGAGGCAGGAAAAAACGTACAATGGCGAAAAGATTATTACGCTAATGTGCTGAAAAAAAGCGCGCCCGGATTAAAAAACATCATGAAAGAGATCGATCATTCAATCCTGCTGGCCATTTGCCCCATGACTTATCAGGGCGAAAAGGTTCTGCAGGACCGCTGGCCTGTTTTTCTGCAAACCCTGCGCAGTCTTCTGGGTCTGGCTGGGGGCGGCACGGCGGAGGTTATGCTCACCAGCCACGACACACCATTTTCCGCGCTGAGTACTTTTTTTGAAAGCCTTAATTCCCTCAAGAAACAGCAATGGCAAGCAGAGTGGGGGGCGGTTCCCCTCCAGGTTATCCTGCATCTGCACCGGAAAAAAGATCCGCCTGTTAATTTTACGGAGTCATCAGCTCCAATCTGGGGGGGATTGAAACAGGAAACCATATATGCGACAAGGGCCTTAAAGTTTCAATGGGATCAACTTGTTGCCGGGAGGAAAATGCCTGCCCACAGCTTTCTGGATGTTGGGGACGGGTTGTTTCAGCTCTGCTTTTCCGGTGATCTCAGCGGCTTCAAACGTGAGCGGCTTTTTACCGGCAGGTTTCTGGCGGCTAAGGGAAATGGTCCGGAATGTTTTTACTGCGGGATGGTCAACCATGCCGCAGCCCATTGTCCCAGTAAACAGTTATCCATGGAAGCCCAAGGTATCAACCGTGTTGGGTACCTGTCTTTTCCGGAAATCGACCATCTGTTTAAGCGGGTTATGGTTGAGCAGAAAAAAATGGCGAATCTGTTGGCTGCAGGCGTCGACTCGGCTCAGATCCGTACCGATCCGGCTTTGCAGGTATATATCACCTATTTTGACATGTATCTCATTTACCAGCCTCGTTTTCTTGCCTACACCGCTCTTTCTTCGTCTTCCTTTTGGGACGGCGCCAGCAAAAGCGACAGAATCAAAATTGACCGGCACAGAGATGAAAGCCGCAATCTGCAGGCGGGTTTCGATTACCTGCGGCGTGGCCAGTACGAACAGGCCGTTGTTTTGCTGCGGGCAGAAAGTCAAGTCTCGGGAGGAAAGTATTTCTACGCCACCCTGGTCCAGGCATTTATCGCCCTGGAATGCGGACGGATGGTGGAGATGGCGCATCTTCTGCAAATGTTGAACACCACGGCCAGCACGGATAAAGAGAAGATCTATATCGGCCTTCTCCTGGCCAGATTTTATCGATTAACCAACCAGCCCTGGAAAGCGGAACAATTTCTGGGTTCGCTCGCCAAGCTCTATCTTGACTGTCCGGAAATCCAATACAGCCTTATTCAGGCAAGGGTTCATGAAGGACTGGAGCAGCAGCAGATACAGCTGCTCCGTAAGCTGGCCGCCGGGAATCGTCGGTATTTCATGATCGCTCTCATGGATCCGGCCATGTTTCCGGCCGGCAACATGGTGGATAAAGCCCTTTCCGAGCTGCTCGATCGGAAAAACAAGGAAGCCGGGGAAAACCTGGCTGCAGCGCAAAAGGTCGGTGCTGAGCTGCAAGTCTGGTTCGGGGAGGAAAACGATGAGGAGCTGCAGACTAATCTTACGATTTTGGCCAACCTGGAGAAACAGTTCCAACGATGCGGCGTTTATGATCTTTTTGATGTCGCCGAGCGGGCCAAATCATTGACCATGGCCTGCCCCAGATTGCGGGCGGCAAAGCTTGAAGAGCTGAATCTCCAAGTTGATGTGGCGGCTATTACTTGGGCTGATTACCATGCCTTCTGGCAGGAATATCCTTATAAATCTTTTTTCCGGACCTTCGAAGAAGCCCTTGTTGCCGGCAAGAAAATGTTTGTCGAGGCAAGAAGCAAGGCAGGAAAAAACCTGACAAATTCCCGGGCGTTGCTGCAGGCAGGCCAGGCTCAGATCAAGCACCTGAAAGGGTTTGTCGATCGTATGGTTAAGCTTAAGCTTGCCATGGACACTCTTGCGTTGTTTCTCAAAAAGTTGCTGATGACCGAACTGGTCTTCAGCGGGATCGCTTTCTTGATTCTGCCGCTCATCACCCTTGCGCTTTCAGGCGTACTCGATCCGGATATTGTCCGTTTGGCGAAAGATCCCCAGACGCAGAAAGGCTGCATGATTTTTTTGACCCTGTTTCTGGCGCCGTTTTTCGCTCTGACCCTTACCCTCCGCTCGATGTCCAAACGGTGAATGGCCGCGCAAAACTATAGAGACTCGGCGCTTAAGAGCTGAGGTCGTCTGCTGGTATAAAAAGTTTTTGCTAAGGAGGATACCAATGGCAGCCACCACGACCATCCAGACCTTTATCGATCAACAGCTGGCCCAGGGGAGAAATCCCAACCGGCTCGTCACCGAGAAAAGTCCCTACCTCCTCCAGCATGCTTTCAACCTCGTGGCCTGGTTTCCCTGGGGCAAGGAAGCCTTTGCGCTGGCCGGCAGAAAAGGCAAGCCGATCTTTCTCTCCATCGGTTATTCCACCTGCCACTGGTGCCATGTCATGGCCCACGAATCCTTTGAAAACCAGGAAGTTGCCAGGCTTCTCAACGAAAATTTTGTCTGCATCAAGGTGGACCGGGAGGAGCGGCCCGATCTTGACCAGCTTTACATGACTGCGGTGCAGGCGCTGACCGGCCATGGCGGTTGGCCCATGTCGGTGTTTCTTACCCCTGATCTGCAGCCCTTTTACGGGGGCACCTATTTCCCGCCCGAATCCAGGCACGGTCTGCCCGGCATGGTCGAGCTTCTGGCGGCGGTGCATGATGCCTGGCGCGCCAACCCCGAGAAGATTCTTGCCTCGGCGGCCAAGATTACCGACCATCTTCGCCGGAAAGCCGCGGATGCCAGGGCGGCAACAATCGACCCGGAGATCGCCGCCAAGGCCTTCCGGCAGCTCAGTGCGGAATACGACCCCGAATTCGGCGGATTCGGCTCGGCCCCCAAGTTCCCTCGGCCCGTGGTGTTCAGCTTTTTGCTGCGCCATGCCGCGCGCACCGGCGAGACCAAGGCCCTGGACATGACAAAGATGACTCTGCGCAAGATGGCCGCCGGCGGGATGTACGACCATCTCGGCGGCGGCTTTCACCGCTATTCGGTGGATGGTCAGTGGCGGGTGCCCCATTTTGAAAAGATGCTTTACGACCAGGGCCAGCTAGCGGTCAGCTATCTCGAGGCCTTCCAGTTGGGGCAGGATCCTTTTTACGCCAATGTCGCCCAGGACATCCTCGATTATGTCCTGCGGGATATGACCAGCCCGGAAGGTGGCTTTTATTCGGCGGAGGATGCCGACAGCAGCCAGGCGGGGAACCCAGAGGTGCATGGCGAGGGGCTGTTTTATCTCTGGACCAGGGAGGAGATTGTCAAAAGCCTCGGCCAGGAGCACGGGGAGATCTTCGCTTTCCATTATGGGGTGCTGGAGGGAGGCAATGCCCTTGCCGACCCACAGGCGGAGTTCACCGGGAAAAATATTCTCTATGTCGCCCATCAACTTGCCGAGACCGCGCAGCGATTCCGCCTCCAGGATGAGGTGTTGTCACGCTTACTCGAACGCTTACGGCAGAAGCTTCTTACGGTTCGGGCGCAAAGGCCGAGGCCGCATCTTGACGATAAGATCATCACCTCCTGGAACGGTCACATGATCAGCGCCCTTGCCCGGGCAGCTCAGGTGTTGGGCGAAAAATGCTATCTGGTTGCGGCGGAACGGGCTGCCGATTTTATCCGGGCCAAGCTGTATGATCCGGCTTCCGGCACGCTTTTCCGGCGCTATCGGGACGGGGATGGAGGTCTGGCCGGACAGCTCGACGATTATGCTTTTCTGGTCAACGGCCTGCTCGACCTCTATGAGGCTTCCTTTGATCTGGCTTGGCTGCAACTGGCCCTGGCCTTGACGGAAAAGCAGATCGACCTGTTCGGCGATGAGATTCATGGCGGTTTTTTTGAAACTTCAGGCTCCGACCAATCCGTGCTGGTCCGCCTAAAGGCCGATTATGATGGGGCCGAACCAACGGGCAACTCGGTGAGCGCTCTCAATCTCCTCCGGCTTGCCTGGATTACCGGCAACGATGATTGGCGCCAAAAAGCCGGGGCGACCATCAAAGCCTTTGGCGAACGGCTGAACAGTTATCCTTCCATTCTTCCGCAGATGCTGGTGGCCTATGATTTTTCTGAGAGCAACCCCCGGCAGTTCGTGGTTGCCGGCAAGCTCGGCCGACCCGATACCGAAATCATGCTCACCATGCTCCGCAAGCGTTTTTTGCCTGGCAAGATCGTGCTATTGGCAGATGGCGAGACAAAGAAGTTTCTCGGGCAATACCAGCTGTTTCTAGCGGAGCTGTCCGTGCAGGAAAACAAAACCACGGTGTATCTTTGTGAAAATTTCAGCTGCCAGCTGCCGATCTCCGATCTGGATCAATTGGCAACCCGACTTGAAGACCTGTGGAAAGTGCCGCAAAAATGATTTAGAACTTGTCTACGGACAAGCTCTAAGGCCCGGTTGAGAGGAAAAAACTTGCTAAGATAGCGGTTTCCGGTTCCGGTTTTGCAACTCGCCGGAAAGTCTTCTGTTTTTCTTGATCTTTTTTTTAGGATCATATCCAAAAATGTTGTAGGATGTTGTAAAGATGGCCAGTATTTGTGGGCTATCAGCAGGAATACACAATCCACGCTGGTTTTTCGCCGGATGTTTGAATGAAAGAAAGGGGAACGTATTTATATGAAGGCTGAATATCTTAATCCTTTTATGCACGCCACCAAAAATGTCCTGGAGACCATGGCCCAAACCAAACTTGTCGGGCAGAAACCTTATCTCAAGGAAGGCGTAACTACCTATGGCGATGTGACCGGCATTATAGGCATGGCCTCCGAGAACGTTGAAGGCAGCTTGACCATCAGCTTCCCGGCTGCCTGCATCCTGCAGATTGTTGCCAGGATGCTCATGGAAGATGCCAAGACCACCATTGACAATGACATTGTCGATGCCGTGGGTGAGATCACCAACATGATCTGCGGCGGGGCCAAGGCGGAATTCGGCAAGCTTGGCTTGAGCTTTAACCTTGCTACCCCTACCATGGTGACCGGCAAGGGCGTGCATATCCATCACCACGGCAACATGCCGATCATCGTGATCCCATTCAAAGCAGACTGCGGCACCTTTGTGCTGGAGGCCAATCTGGCGAGCAAGTAAAAAGACAGGAGCAAGATGAAAGTTTAAAGGTGAAAGGACAGCAGCGTTTTTTTATCCCCTTTACCGAAAAATCCTTGCCGGAGGAAGGTGGAAAAAGTTTCTTTTAGCCTTTAGCCTTTAGTCTTTAACCTTATGGCCCTGCTGGAGAAGTTCTTTGATAAGAGCCTGGCCGATGAAACCGGTGCCGCCTGCGATAAATACATTCATGGCTTTCTCCGAAGTGTGGCTTTCCGTGATGCATTGCGCTTCTAACGTTAGATCCCGGTCTGGATGAGCACTTTTTTTTGGATTCTGGTCATTCTTTTGATCCGGCCTTCCCGCTGGGTCGCTTTCGCCCTGGAAGAGACCTCCTCAGCATAGACCAGCTGCACCGGTCGCCGCCCCCTGGTGTATTTCGCCCCTTTGTCCGCGGAGTTGTGCTCCGCCAGTCTTCGATCCAGGTCTTTGGCTATCCCGCAATAGAGGGTGTTATCCCGGCAGCGAACCAGATAGACAAACCAGGCGGGCGGGGTGGGGGATGGACCGCTCATCAGCCGCCCGCCATTTTTGCCTGATAGCCAAGGCGGATCAGCTCTGCCAGCACCACCTCTCGCTGGTCGCCCTGTACCTCGATAACCCCGTTTTTCACGGTGCCGCCGCTGCCGCAGCGCTGCTTGAGCTGCCTGGCCAGGGATGCCAGCTCAGGTTCAGCCAGGGGCAGCCCGGTGAGCAGGGTAACGCCGCTCCCTTTGCGCCCTTTGGTTTCCCGCGAGACCCGGACGATGCCGTCGCCTTTTGCTGTGGCTTTTTTCTGCCCGCAGCTGCACTCGGTAACGGGCCTGGCGCAGTTCGGGCAGGTTCGCCCGTGTTCCGTGGAGTAGACCAGGCAGGAATTGTTGGCTGATTTTTTACGCATGTTCATGCTCTATTCCACCATCTTCAGCATCCCATCAATGGTGGTGAGCCCGCCGAGCCAGAAGGCCGGATCATCCAGATCAACGCCAAAGGGCTTGAGCAGTTCGGCCGGGGTATCGCTGCCTCCGGCCCGTAGCAGGTCAAGGTATTTGGGGACAAAGGCCGCCCGGTCTTCCTGATAGAGGTTGTAGAGGGCCAGGACCAGCAGCTCGCCAAAGGCGTAGGAATAGACATAGCCGGGGGTGTTAAGGAAATGGGGAATGTACGACCACCAGATCCCGTAATCCTCCCGAAGGTTGACTGAATCGGCGAACATGGCCCGCTGGGTGGTGAGCCAGTGTCCGGCCAGCTGCTCTGGGGAGAGTTCGCCGCTTTCGCGCCTGGCGTTGTGCACCGCATGCTCGAAGCGGTTCATGGAGACCTGGCGGAAGACCGTGGCGAAGATGGATTCGAGCTTCTGGCAGATAAAGGCCCGTCGTTCCTCCGGGTTGGTCAGGAGCTTTACCTGGGAGTTGAACAGGAGCAGTTCGGCGAACACCGAGGCAGTCTCGGCCAGGACCAGGGTAGTGGAGGAGTTATAGTAGCCGTTTTGGGCGGCCAGATACTGGTGCACCCCGTGCCCCAGCTCGTGGGCCACCGTGGAGATATCGCGCAGGCTGCCGGTGTAGTTGACCATCACATAGGGATGCACCTCGGGCACGCAGGGGTGGGCGAAGGCGCCGCCACGTTTGCCTTCGAGGATCGGGGCGTGGATCCAGCGCTTTGCAAAGAATTGCCCGGCGATCTCCCCCATCTCTGGGGCAAAGTCGTGGAAGGCAGTAAGGACCATCTCCTTGCCGGTATTCCAATCTACCAGGGTGGTGGGCAGGTGGGGCAGGGGGGCGTAGCGGTCATAGTCGCACAGCTCTTCCAGGCCGAGGATGCCCTTCTTGAGGCGGTAGTAGCGTTGGACCATGTCGTAGCGGCTGGTGACCGCCTCCACCAGCACCGCAACGGTCCGGTCCTCCAGCTCGTTATACAGGTTCATGGAGCTGACCCAGGAGTCGTACTTGCGGAGCCGGTCGTCGATCATCTTTTCGGCCAGCAGGGTGTTGAAGATGTGGGTCAGCACATGCAGCTGACTGGTAAGCCCGTCGGTGAGCTCGTCGGCGGCCTGGCTCCGCACCGTACGCTCCGGGCTGTAGAGGTCGGTCAGCACCTCCTCTTCCGTTCGCTGCTTTTCCCCGAACTTGAGATTCCCCATGACCTTTTCAAAGAGGTTGGTCCAGGAGGAGCGGCCCACCGGTGCTTTTTCGATGAGCAGGGTTTCCTCGGCCATGGACAGGAGATGCCTGGCATAGCGCCGCATGCTGGCCAGATGATGGCGATACTGGGCCAGGGTTTTATCGGCCAGCAATGGGGCGGCAACGGAATCATCAAGCTTACTCCACTCCAACTCAAAGAACACGGTTTCTCGGCCGATCCGGCTGCTCGCCTCCTTGATCTTTTGCAGGAAAGCGCCGGCCGGGGCGTTCTGGATTTGGGTGGTAAAATTGAGAAAAGCAAAGGTGCCAATCCTGCCCATCATGGTTTCCAGCTTTTCCAGACGCAAAACCAGAGCGAGAAGCTCATTCGCCTCAAGGCCCGCGACCTTGTCGGCGAATTGTTCCTTAAGTGCCTTGGCTTCCTCTTCGCACCAGGCGATGTCGGCCTCGACCGTGGGGTCATCAACGCCCTGGTAGAGATCGGTCAGTTGCCAGATAATCTCGGTGGTGCCGAGCTGTTCGTTTAACGGGTTATTCATGGATATCGTTCCTTAATTTGAACTTGTGCACAATTTGCACATATTGCTTTGTTGCTCAAAGTTGCCGTCAGGGTGGTGGCGTCCAGAGTGTAATATTTTGGGCGGCGCGGATTCTATCACTGAGCCTCAGTTTGAACTGTCAAGAAATCCTTGGCAGTTAGAGCCTTGAATGACTTTATGGAAATTGCTCAACAACCTGTGGGACTATCCGGCAACTGTGCGCCATGCCACACCGCCACAATCCACACAACATTCTCTTTGACCCTGTAGAAGAACCGATGCGGAGAAACGATCACCTCACGGTAGTGGGTGTCAGGAAATTCCGGGAGGGTTCGTCCGGATTCCGGGTAATCCTGGAGCCGGGCGAGCGTTTTCTCCGCCTGATGACGAAACGAAACCGCCGCTGATGGCTTGTCGCGGCAAATATAGGCAAGGGCGTGTAAAAACTGGTCGCGCGCCGATGGGGTAAAAACGATCTTCACGGTTGTTCCGCCAGCAGGGCATCCGCTTCCGCTAATACGGTTTTCATGTCGAAACCGCCTCCAGCCTCGATTTCTTTTTCGCCACAGGCCAGCAGCCGTAAAATTTCAAGCTCGTGTTGCGTGTGTTCATACTCCTGCATGCTGACCAGCACGGCAGTCGCGCGGCCACGTTGGGTGATGAACAGAGGATCACGTGAAGCCGCCATGCGCTTGAGGATTCCGCTTGCATCCTGGCGAAGGTCCGAGATGGGAATGATGTGTGGTGTGCGTGCCATTGGTTGTACCTCCTATTGTATTTAAAAAAGTACCACCAATGGTAATGATGGGCAACATGAAAGAATATGAACAGGGGAAAGGCAAAGGGGGTGTTTTCTCTGATCTTCTAAGTCAATAAAGCAGGAATGTCCATTTTTATCTCCGATGGTTGATATCTGCTTTCCACCGGGATGTCGGCAAACGTAACCGATCACGGGGCAAACACAAAAAGGTCAAATAACCACGGAACAAGCGGTCACAGGGTGCCGCAGGTTGCGGCGCACCCAGAGGGCATAAGTTTCGCTAGGGCAGACAAGCTGCCCAGCTCAGCTATAAGCGGGCCGGCGATGCGTACTTTGGTCCGTGAGCCGGACCGATCGCCGCAAGATGTGGTGCCCTGTGATCGCGTACCGGCAAACATGGGTCAAAATTGGACGCCGATTGGGGGTCAATTTTCAATGCCGATTGACACAAGTTGGTCAATTTTGTGGGGCAACAGTTATGTATCTGGCACCGGAACTCCACCTGGAACTTTCACGTCCTCTACTTCATGCCGAAGTCTTCCCGGAAGCGGTCGATATGGTGCATCCGCTCATGCAGGATTGTCACAACGCCGATGTCGCCGTTCGAGAGCCAGCGCCAATAGACGAAATGACGTTCATAGCGGAAGAAGTAGCCTTCGATACCGAACTCGGCCGGAACGGGGCGCGATAACGTCCGGTGATCCGCAACGCCGTCGCAGGCATCAAACAGGCCGGTAATGTAACGGTCGGCCTGCTGCGTGCCCCAGCGGTTGCGGGTGTAACGATATATCTCGTCAAGCCGGTAGGACGCGGCATCCTGGATGCTGATATTGGCTTTGGTCATGCCGTATCAGACCCGGTTGCGTGCGATCACGTCCGCCGCCGTCAGCGGGTGATATGATGCTTCGGGCGCTGCATAGGCGTGGGTCAGTTCGGTTTTGAGGCGCTCGAACGCTTCCGCTTCCTTATGTTCCTTGTCTCGCCGGATCAGGTCTCGCACATATTCGCTGATGTTCTCGTAGGCGCCATGCTCACCCACATTCGCGGAAACGAAGTCGCTGAGTGCGCCGCTGAGGCGAACCGTCATCGTCGTAGTCGTAGCTCTGCTCATGAAACGCTCCTTTCATAGTTTTGTGTATTCATCATATTCAAAAATGAACACACAAGCAACCGAAAACATGGTCTGGTAAATAAAGACAAGCAGTCCAGGCAGTGTCGGATAATGAGGATTTATGTGAACTTGAAGGTGGGCAGGATGACAGGCTCAGCTTTTATATTCCGGAATACACCCGTTAGTTGAAGAATGTCCGAAAGTCTAACCTGACCCTGGACCTGACCCATAAGATGTCAGGCAGCCTTCCCCTGTAATTCGTAGGGTTGGATCAGTACCTCGGCTGGTAAATTCAACTTAACCACCAAGCGTCGAATCATCTCCAGCGTCAAGGGCCGTGAGCGGTTCAAAATGTCCGAGACTCGACCACGGGGGCCGATGCAGGGCGTCAAATCCTTGCGAGTCAGGCCGCGGCTTTCCATAACGTGGAGTAGAAACTCAATAGGATCAGGGTCTGGTATCGAGTAGTGCTGACGCTCGTAGTCCTCGATCAACATCGCCAGTACGTCCAGCCGGTCGGCTTCGGGCGATTGGGCGGGGGCGTCCCACAGTCGTTCCGCTTCCACAAGAGCTGTCTGATAATCCTTCTTGGTACGGATAGGCTTCAGATCCATACATGCCTCCTAAATTGTTTCCACGTTGATCGTATCGTACTGACGGTGCGTACCTGCAAAGCGGATATACATCAAACCCCGGTCGTAGTGCACGGCAACCACCAAACGGTAATCGTTCCCCTTGATATTGAACACCACCCGATTATTAGCGGTGAAACTGGCGTTCCGATAAGCCGCCTTGATGTCGGCTGGAGTCCGCCAGTTGGCCCGACTCGCTTCGGCATACCAATTTCTCAACGGCATTTCGGCGTCGGGATGTTTTTTCCAGAAAAGCCGCAGGGTGGATAAAGCAATAATCCGCATGCGTCACTTTACCATGATACCAAAATGGTATCAACAAGAAAGAGGGAGAGGGGCGAGAAGGGCGGGACGTTGCTTGCTATCTTGCTATTCATGAAGATTGGAGGTCTCTTTAGCAAATTAGCAAGCAACGTCCCGTCCCTCTCCCTCAGCAGATTCCGAACCAAATTCCACTATGGGGCAACAGTTCTGCATCCTGTCACCGGAACTCCTGCCCGAAATAGAGTAGGTCGGGTAGTGCACAGCGAAACCCGACATTTCCTTACTCATTTCCAACATTATTCTCGAAATCAATCTCTTTATCCGCGCCCCAATCGCAAGGATAAATCCCCTGCTGCACAAAACGATGGAACGTGGAATACGGCCAGGCTTTGGGTGAAGTTGCCATGCCATGTTTCACCGGGTTGAAATGAATATATTCAACGTGATTGACGAAGTCCTTCTCATCCCTGATTTGATGTTCCCAAAAACGGTGCTGCCAGATCGCTTGTTTGCCCTTGCTATGACAGGTATCCGAATGGCACTTCCTGCTGAAATAACTCTTTATCTGGCGCCACCGCAGCGAGAAATCGGAATCGTTTTCCGGTAAGGTCCAGATACAATGCAGAGTAACCAATCACGGGGTAAGCCCACATTGTTGCAGCGCAACCGGTACAGACCTCCTCGTCGATGTAGCGAGGCTGTTTGCGGATTTTAGCCGTGAATCTGCCAGGCTCGCCGGAAAGGGCGATCAATTTGGATTTGGTCAGGATGGTGATGTTGGGATCGCGGCCCGCTTCCACCAGCTTGGGGGCCAGGATGCAAAGCGAGCAGTCGTTGGTGGGAAAGGTCTTGTCCAGCCGGGCCATCACCCCGCCGATGGCACCGCTTTTTTCGACAAGATATACTTTAAGACCGAGTTCGGTAAGGTCAAGGGCGGCCTGGACACCGGGCACCCCGCCGCCGACCACCAGAACCGAACCGATTGTCCGCAGGGCGGACGAATTTGATGCGGGAGCGAGCATGATTCCTCCTTGTTGTGACATGGGACGGAAGAGAAAACTCTTCCGAATTGCCGCGGAGCTTCAAACCCGCTCGGTTGGCAACCCAGATCAAAGGAGGAGAAAAATCACCCGTTTTGCTGGAGAATCCTGGAGGGAGGGAATGAAGAGCCGCTGTCTCGTTCGACCCGGACCGGGCCGACCGGCAAACGCCGGGAGACTGCTCAATGTTTTGATAGATACTGTTTCAAAACTGCTCTCCTTGAGAAAAAGGGGTAGTACAATGTTGGCGATAATTAGCAGTTTGCCACGCTGCTTGTCAAGCAGATATTACCTCGCCTGCTTTACTCTCCTGTCCGAGGGTAAGACCCCAGCCATTCGAAATACGAGCAGATTTCCTTCAGCTTTTCGCAACCCTCCCGGACAGTCTCATCTTCCAGATGGCCAAGCATGTCGATGAAGAAAAGGTAACGGCCGGGTTCGTCCTTGACCGGGCGTGATTCGATCCGGGTCAGGTTGATGGAGCGCTGGGCCAGGATGCTCAATGCATCGTTTAAGGCGCCGGGCCGATCCAGAAGGCTGACCAGAAGAGAGGTCTTGTCCTTGCCGCTTATGGTGGGCGATTCCTTGCCGATCAGCAGGAAGCGGGTGGTGTTGCCCCGGTAATCCTCGATGCCCTTGACCACGGTCTGCAGCTGGTAGGTGGTGATGGCCAGCGAGCTGGCAATGGCCGCGATGCTGGGGTCTTCCGCGGCCATTTTTGCGGCGACGCTGGTGCTGGAGACGTCTTGAACCGTGATATTGGGCAGATGTTTTTTCAGCCATTGCCGGCACTGGGCAATGGGCTGCGGATGGGAAACCACCAGCCTGATGTCATCCATACTGCCTGATTTGTTGACCAGATTGTGGATGATGCCCAGATTCAGTTCGCCGCAGATCTTGACATTGTACTTGATGAAGGAGTCCAAGGTCGAGGTGACCGCGCCTTCGATGGAGTTTTCCACCGGGACAATGCCGTATTGGGTTCTGCCCCGTTCCACCTCGTCAAAGATATCCTCAATGGTTTCCAAGGGAAGATACTTGGCGGCGTGGCCGAAATATTTTACTCCGGCCAGATGGGAAAAGGTTGCTTCCGGGCCAAGGTAGGCGACTTCCACTTCTTTTTGTGAGAGGCGGCAGGTGGTGATGATTTCATGGAAGATGCTCAGCAACGGCTGCTCGGGAAAGGCGCCGTTGTTTTCCGCGAGCAACCGTTCAAATATCTGCCGTTCCCGCAATGGATCCCATTTGGCCTTGTTATTCTGGTCCTTGAGTGCGCCGATCTTTCTGGCGCAAAGCAATCGCCTTTTGAGCAGTTCCAGAAACTGGCTGTCTATGGCGTCGATCTGTTGCCGGACATCGGCCAGGGTGAGGATTTTTTCGTTTTTCATCATGAGATTACGGAGTCTTGAGGTCTGTGTTTTTGTTGGGTATTTAATGAGTACCCCATTATAGGGGCAAGTTTTTTTGTGTTATTAGGCAATTTGCCTTGGTTACAGTGACTTTCTTAATCGTATCCAGGGAAAAATAAAAGGGAAAAGTTCTGCCTTTCCTTCAAGGTCTTTTGCCTAACGGAAAGTCGTCGGTCAAGGGGATTAATTATTTGCTTCTCCTTATGGATAATGTATAAACATCTTAATTTGATATTCTTGGCTTTGCTCTGTAACGACAAGGAGTTATTGTCTTAACCAGAGTGGGAAAATACCTAATCGCTTTCCAGGCCGGATCATGAAAGTAAAAAGCTGCATGCAGAAAAACCTGGTTATCATCGGCAGAGACGCCTTGCTGCAAGAGGCGGGGGCGTTGATGAAAAAGCATTCCATCCGCCATCTGCCGGTGGTGGAGGATGAGCAGCTGGTCGGCTTTATAACGGAAAGCGATCTGCGGCAGTATTCCTTTCCTGCCCAGGAAAAGAATATCCAGGTGCATGAGGTGATGGTCCTTAACCCCATTACCGTCAACATCAACGCCAGCATTGAAAAGGCGGCCCGACTTATTCACGATTACAAGATCGGCGGGCTGCCGGTTCTCGACAAGAAAAAACTGGTGGGGATCATTACCGCCATTGATTTGCTTTCGGCCTTTATCAGCATGATGGGGTTGCTGCGGGACTCCTCAAGGCTGGATGTTCTGGTCGGCAAGGCCGGCGGGGTCGAGGACGTCACCCGTATCATCAAAGCGCACGGGTGTGAGATAATCAGTGTGGCAACGGAGAGCCATTCCTCCCGGCGGAAACTGTATTGTTTCAGGCTGGAAAAAGGGGAGCTGGACAAAGCGATTGAGTCCCTGGAAGATGCCGGCCACAAAGTCGTTTCGGTGGTTGATTAAGGCCAAGTCACACTATCCATGGTAAGGAGCAGGTTGCATGAGTGAGTTTAAGGTGCAGAAATCATACGAAGAAATCAATGCGAGAATCAAGGCGGGCGAGGCGGTGGTGGTTACCGCCGAAGAGATGGTCACCATTGTCAAGGAGCTTGGCCCCCTTGATGCGGCCAGAAAGGTGGATGTGGTCACTACCGGCACCTTCTCGCCCATGTGCTCTTCCGGAGCGTTTATCAATTTTGGCCACTCCAATCCCACCACCAAGGCGCTTAAGGTTTGGTTGAATAATGTCTCCGCCTATGCCGGGCTTGCGGCGGTTGATGTCTATATCGGCGCGACCGAGCCGACTGAGGATGACCCCTTAAACAAGGTTTTTCCGGGGGAATTTCTTTACGGCGGCGGGCATGTAATTGAAGATCTTGTGGCCGGCAAAAAGGTGCTGCTTAAAGCGGTGGCCTATGGAACAGATTGCTACCCCAATAAAAATCTGGAAAAAGAGGTGACCCTCGCCGATCTGCCTTACGCGCTCCTGGTTAATCCCCGCAACTGCTATCAGAATTATAACTGCGCTATTAATCTTTCCGAGCGGACCGTCTATTGTTATATGGGCACATTGAAACCCCAGGTCGGCAATGCGACTTATTGCAGCGCTGGTGAGTTGAGCCCCCTGTTGAACGATCCATTTTATAAGACTATCGGGCTGGGGACGAGGATATTTTTAGGAGGCGGAATCGGTTATGTGACTTGGCATGGCAGTCAGCATAACCCGAGGGCTCCGCGTTCGGAAAACGGCACCACCCGAAGAGCGGCCGGCACCATGATGGTGCAGGGGGATTTGAAGCAGATGTCTGCCCGTTGGCTTAAAGGCGTGAGTATGCAGGGCTACGGAAGTTCCCTGGCCGTGGGAATCGGGGTGCCGATCCCCATTCTTAATGAAGAGATGGCCGCCTATACCGGGGTTTCCGATGCGGAGATCTTTACTCAGATTGTTGATTATTCCTATGACTACTCCCATGGCGTGGCGCGCAATTACGGTGAGGTCAGCTATGCCCAGCTGAAAAGCGGTCGGATCGAAGTGAATGGCAAAATGGTGCCGACGGCTCCGCTTTCAAGTGTGGTGCGGGCTCGGGAGATTGCCGAGACCCTCAAGGGTTGGATATCAGCCGGAAAGTTCCTTCTTGAAAAGCCCATCCAGACTTTGCCTTCGGAGTAAGGGCATTCCGGGTGGAAATTTCCTTATCCAGAAAATATCGGGAGTTGCAGGGGATACTTGCCAAGCACGGGAAGATCGCCATCGCTTTTTCCGGCGGGGTGGACAGCTCCTTTCTCCTGCATGCCGCTTGCGCGACCCTGGGCGCTTCTTCGGTGCATGCCTTTCATGCCAGCTCGGAACTTTTGCCGCCTCTGGAGACAGAGCGAGTTCGATCTGCTGTTCAGGAGCTGGGGTGTTTTTTTCGCTCCATCCGGGTAAGCCCGTTCATCTGGCCGGAATTCGTGGCTAATGGCCCGGACCGCTGTTACCTTTGCAAGAAGAAAATCTATCAGGAATTTCTAGCCGACCCCATTTTTGCCGAGAGTGTGGTGCTGGCCGATGGCACCAACCATGACGATCTCGGCCAGGATCGGCCAGGTCTGAAGGCGGTTGCCGAATTGAAGGTGCAGACTCCCCTGGCGGCTGTCGGTTTCACCAAAAATGAGATCCGCTTGCTCAGCCGGGAATTCGCCCTGCCAACCTGGGATACCCCTTCCTCTTCATGCCTGGCTACCAGGATAGTACAGGGGGAGCCGGTTACCAGAGAAAAAATTTTCCTGGTGGCCCAGTGCGAGGTGCTCCTGCAAAAAGCAGGGTTTATGGGGGGGCGGGTGCGTTTTTCTGGAGAGTCCGCAACTATTGCGGTTCTGCGAAAAGATTTGCCTAGAGTGCAAGAAAAGTGCGTATTTTCGTCTATTAAGAACGATTTTTCGCTCCTGGGAGTGGCCAGAGTTATTGTTGATCCGCAGGGGAGACCGAACTGAGCGGGTTTTTTTTTGGTTAAAGGCTGCCGAAAAAAAATGTGTCTGCGGGTCATTTTTTTCTTATTTTATCGCATTTTTTGTTTGACAGACTCTTTTTTTTGTTTGACAATCACCCGTAAGTTTTTAGCGCCCCTAAGGCAACTGGACTACGGTGCTTGTAGAAGGCAGAGAATCTCTAAATTCACGTGGAGGAAGGAGAGGAATGAACAAAAGTGAATTAGTCGAGAACATGGCAAAGGCAGGCGGTATCAGCAAGGCAGCAGCTGAGAAAACTCTTGGTGGCATGCTGGCCGCGGTTACCGACGCTTTGAAAAAGGGTGAGAAGGTAACCCTGGTAGGTTTTGGCACATTTTCCGTGACCAAGAGGGCGGCTCGTCAGGGGCGTAATCCTCAGACCGGGAAGGCCATCACCATCAAGGCCCGGAAAGTTGCTCGTTTTAAGCCCGGCAGCAAGCTCTCTGAATCAGTAAAGTAAGCCGTTGTAACAAATGTCGTTATCTTGACGACTGAAACGGCAGAAAGAACCGTTACGAAACAGGCAAAAAAGCAGAGATTGTTTCTTGTCGGCTTTAAAACTGATTTTCTTCAGTCGCCGTATCTGTTCAATAGGCAAGGCAGGAACTCCTTGAGAAGGGAGTTTCTGCCTTCTTTTTTGTTGACGCTTCAAAGAACTCTGGGTACATATGGTCCACGATTTTCCCCTGCGGAGACCAGCGGAGAGAATATTAGTAAGATAAAATCATAATGTCGGGATGTGGCTCAGCCTGGTAGAGCACGTGCTTCGGGAGCACGGGGTCGGAGGTTCGAATCCTCTCATCCCGACCAGTAACAGCAACGGTTTGCGGGTAATTCTGCAAGCCGTTTTTTTTGTGGTTAATCAGCTGCATTTAGGTAACCGATCACGGGGTAAGCCCACAAGTGTCAAATAACCACGGCACCCTTCGGATATAAGTTTCGCTAGTCAGGCAAGCTGCCAAGCTCAGCTATAAGCGGGATGGCGAGGCGTACTTTTGTACGTGAGCCGGACCGATCGCCGCAAGATGTTGTGCCCGGTGATCGCTTACGCATTTAACAATGCAGGATTAAGCATACTGCACCTGGGCCGAATTTGGATTCAGGTGCTTTGTGATGTTGGCGTAAAAGACTTGCTTTGCTGTTTGTTTTGCTATAGGTATTGATCTATATGTTGCTCACTTATTAACGATCAATGGTGGAGGATATGGGCATGGGAAAATCGCTGGTCGAGATGGCGGCAGAGTTGGTTCAGTCGCAATGTGCTGCAAAGGCTATGAGTACAGAGGAAATAACCATGGCGTTGCAAGCCACCTATAATGTGTTGCAGTCATTGCAGGCAGGCGAAGCAAAACTACAGGCTGGAATTTCAGAAGCAACTGCCGGGGTGGTTACTGTCCCCGGCATGACCCCGGAAAAATCCATCCAGAAAAACAAAATCGTCTGCTTGGAGTGCGGGCAGGAATTCAAGATGCTGTCGCCAAAGCATCTGCGTTCCCATGACCTGACCGGCAGGGAATACCGGGGGAAATGGGGCTTGCCCTTGCGGCAGCCGCTCTGCGCAAAGGCTCTTTCTGAGCGGCGGAAGAAGGCAGGCAAGGAACGTGGCTTGCCGGAGAATTTGCGCAAATCCATTGCCAAGCGTAAAAAAAGCGGCAAGCCCAAGAAAGCGGGAGCCGAGAAAAAATAACCTTCCGTCAGGGGGGCTTTTTTTTAAGATGGCCTCTGACCTTAAAGGTCGGGGGCCTTCTTTTTTTCGTCAAGCCCAGGAAAGCCTTGCTCCTGGGGCGCTATGGTTTGGCCGCCTCAAGGCCGGGGATGAATGTTGACTTTTCCCCTAATAAGCTGCATAGTCCCGGTGTTTTTTTACATCGTTTCCGGCGTGGTGTATAATCCCTCTACCCCCTTGCTGCTATAAACTGTTGATTATAGTGCAGCGGACTTTTGTGTTTTTTCCTTTTTTTGTGTGACCACGATGATTGGCATTTTTGATTCGGGTGTGGGCGGGATGACAGTGGCCAAGGCGGTTGAGCGGCTTCTGCCGCAATATCGCATTGCCTATTTCGGTGATCTGGCCCGAACCCCCTATGGTTCCAAGAGCCCGGAAACCATTATCGCTTATTCCCGGCAGAATACGGAATTTCTTCTGGGGCAGGGGGCGAAGATCATCATCGTTGCCTGTAACACCGCAGCAAGTGTGGCCTCCGAGATTCTCCAGCAGGAATTTCCCGTACCAATTTTTGAGGTCATTACTCCGGCGGTGAGTAAGGCTGTAACCACCAGCCGTTCCGGCCGGATCGGGGTAATCGGCACCAGGGCCACCATCAAGAGCGGGGTCTATGAAAAAAAGATCCTGGCTGAGCAGCCGGAATACACCGTCTATTCCCACGCCTGCCCCCTGCTGGTGCCTCTAGTTGAGGAAGGCTGGCTTAACAAGCGGGAAACCAAGATGATCCTCCGCCGTTATCTTCAACCCATGCGGCTGAGGCAGGTGGATACGTTTGTCCTGGGCTGCACCCATTATCCTCTGTTGAAGGATCTGATCCAAGCGCGGATCGGCAAACGGGTGGCGATCATCGATTCCTCCGAGGTGGTGGCGGAAAGTCTGGCCTTTTTTCTGGAGAATAACCCGGTCATTGAGCAGCAGCTCGAACGAAACGGGGAAAGCCATTATTATGTTTCCGACGTAACCGATGCAGCTGTCGATATTGCCAGAAAGGTCTTTGGTCGTCCCATTAACCTGGAAAAGGTTGCTTCGGATATCTTCAACAGGAGTCATTTGTCATGAGTTGTCTCAATATCTGTTCCAAATCATTGCTCTCCTTGCTACTTGGTTCCATGTTCCTGGCCCTTTTTCCCGGTTCCGTACAGTGTGCTGCCCTGACGCCTTTGGAGCTTGCCCAGAAACTTCAGACCCGCTATGAAGAAACCAAGACCATGACCGCCGATTTCAAGCAGTCCACCTCGGTGCCGATGAGCAGCCGTAAGCGGATCGGCGCAGGCAAAGTGGTGATCTCCAAGCCCGGCCGCATCCGCTGGGATTACCAGACGCCGGAACGGCAGGTCTTGATCAGCGACGGCAAGAAGGTTTCCATGTATTTTGCCGATTCCGCCCAGATGATGGTGCAGCCTGTTTCGCAATATATAAATTCCGATGTCACCTATGCCTTTTTTGTCGGTACCGGCAATATTGTCCGTGATTTCAAGGTGCTGCCGCCGGAAAGGCAGGAAGATGCGGGTCAGAAGGCGATCAAGCTCGTGCCCAGGACGGCACATCCGCAGGTCGATTACCTCCATGCCTGGATCGACGATAGTTTTATGGTGCGCCGCCTGGAGATCGTCGATCACTTCGGCAGCATAACCAATCTTGTCTTTGAAAATATCAAGCGGAACGAGAAGGTCTCTTCTGACGTTTTCGTTTTCACTCCGCCGTTGGGCACAGAAATCATCGAGCAGTAAAAAAACCGCCCAGCAGCACCGCATCTGCTTTGTCATCGGCCTGCTCGTGTGCGACAGCACACTTCGCAGGCCTCTTTCGCGCATCTGCAGCACTGCTGAACGGTTTTTGGTTCTGGGTGTCTGAATTTTGATATCTTTCGATTAAGAGTAGTAGGATGGTTGAGATGACAGAACCGTCGCGCTCCCTGTTTCGCCTGGGGTTAATCGCCATGCCTTGGGCGCTTTTCAACCGGCCTTCCGTCCAGTTGGGGGTACTCAAGGGCTATCTGACCAAAGTCGAGCCTGATCTGCAGGTTGTCTGCCTGCATCCCTATCTGGGGCTGGCCAAGTCCCTGGGCTTTGAGCTCTATCAGGAAATCTCCCAGGATGTCTGGCTCTGTGAAGGGCTGTACGCCGGGATGCTGTTTCCGGAACAGCGTGGGGTGCTGCGCACCTTTCTGGCGAAAAGACTCCGGCAGTGCAAATCGGCGGGTGGGCAGAATGTTGACCGCCTCTGGGAGAAGGTGGCTGCCCATCTCCAGTACTGGCTTGCCGGGCAGGAGTGGGGGAAGTTTGATCTGGTGGGATTTTCCGTCTGCTTTAACCAGCTGCTGGCCTCGCTTTTGGCGGCCAGGCAAATTAAGGCCTTGCACCCGCAGCTGCCCTTGGTCTTTGGCGGCTCTTCTTGTGTGGCGGAAATGGGCAGCTCTCTGCTGGCAACCTTTCCCTGGCTTGATTATGTGGTACATGGCGAGGGGGAGCTGCCGCTGGCAAACCTTTGCCAGGTGGTGGCCGGGCGGCAAACCACCCTGGCTCCTCAGATCATGGCCAGCACCCGGCAGATCAAGGAAGAGGCTTTTGCCGTCTGCCAGTTCAAGAGTCTGGCCGAGTTGCCGACCCCCGACTTTGCTGATTATTTTTTTGAACTGCGCCGGGAGTTTTCCGGGGAGCCGTTCGTGCCGGAGTTGCCGGTGGAATTTTCCCGGGGCTGCTGGTGGGGGAAATGCACCTTCTGCAATCTTAATCTCCAGTGGCATGGCTACCGGGGCAAGAGTGCAGCGCAGATGGAGCAAGAGGTGCTGGTTCTGTCCGAACGGCACGGCTGCCTTGATTTCAGCTTTACGGATAATGTATTGCCCGGCCGCGAAGCCACAGCCTTTTTTGCCAAGATGGCCTCCAGCAAAAAGGATTTTCATTTTTTTGCCGAACTCCGGGTCAACCAGCGGGGGGAGACCCTCAAGGGCTACCGGCAGGGTGGGTTGGTGGCGGTGCAGGCAGGAATCGAATCTCTCAGTCAGGGGCTTCTTGACAGGATGCGCAAAGGGGCCACGGTTATGGAGAACCTGGCTCTGATGAAGGAGAGCCTTGCCTTGGGCATCCGTTTGGATGGGAATCTGATCACCGGTTTTCCTGGTTCCACCGAGGTGGAGGTGGAGGAAACCCTTGCCAACCTGGAGTTTGTTCTGCCTTTTACTCCCTTGGCCGCCGCGAGTTTTTTCCTCGGCCATGGCTCCGAGGTGGCTAATAATCCAGGCGATTACGGGATCCGCGCTATTGTCGTCCATCCATATAACCGCAAGCTTTTGCCGCCGCAAATCTTGTCGGGTCTGACCTTGCTGCTCAATGACTATCGCGGGGATCGGGCCCACCAGCGCAAGCTCTGGCAGCCGGTGGTCAAAAAAATTCGGGCTTGGCAGCAATTTCACGAGGCACGGCGCAGCCCGGCTCATCTGCTGCCGCTGCTTTCCTATCGGGATGCGGGCAACCTGCTGCTTATCCGCCAGGAACTGCCCGGCCAGGCAACCCTGCATCACCGATTGCGCGGCACCTCACGGGGTATTTATCTTGCCTGTGGAAACATGGTCGAATTCGCTGAACTTGCCCATCGTTTTCCCAAGATCGGCATGGAGCAACTGACAACTTTTCTTGAGGAACTTACGGCAAAACGGTTGCTCTTTGCCCAGGGAACAAGGTACCTTGCCTTGGCAGTACACACCACTGCCATAGGAAATGATATATGATAAACGCGCAAAGGGGGGTAAGACAACGCCCCGTAAAAAAACTGGTAGTCGGCGGCTGTCGGAGCGGCAAGAGCCGCTACGCCGAACAATGGGTTGGTGAAAATTTTTCAGACATGGTCTTTGTCGCCACCTTGAAAGCCATGAACGATGCGGAGATGGACCAGCGCATCGCCCTGCATCGACAAAGTCGGGGCCTCGGCTGGTTGACCGTGGAAGAGCCGCTGGACCTGGCCGGGGTGCTTGAGAAAAACGAGACCGGCTCGGAGGTCTTTCTGGTGGATTGTCTGACTATGTGGCTTACCAATATGATGATGCAGGGCTTCAGCGACGAAAAAATTCAGAAGGAGGTTGCCGGATTGGCCGTAACTGTGGCCGCTCTTTCCGCCTCGGTGGTGCTGGTGGCCAATGAGGTCGGTATGGGCATCGTGCCTGAATCATCCCTGGGCCGCCGTTTTCGTGATCTGGCCGGCTGGACCAATCAACAGATGGCCTCGGTCTGCGGGCAGGTGGTTTTCGTGGCTGCCGGTCTGCCCCTGCGGTTAAAGGGTTGAGATGGAAGCCGGCTTGCTCAGCGCCCAGGGCGCCCACGGTGGGGATATTCTCTCCATGGCCAAGCGGTTGGGGTGTGCGCTGAGCGACCTCATCGACCTGAGCAGCAATCTCACTCCGTTGGGCATGCCTCCCGGTCTGCGGGAAGAGTTGAGCGAAAGGTTGTCGGAGATCAGCTTTCTGCCGGAAAGCGGCAGCGAAACTCTGGTCCACCTTTTTGCCGGCAAATACAGCTGCTCCCCGCAACAGGTTCTGGCGGGTAACGGCACCACCGAATTCATCTATGCCTTGCCGGAAAGCGTCCAATGCAGGCGTGCCCTGATCGTTGCCCCCACCTATGGCGATTACCAGACAGCCAGCGAATGGGCCGGGCTTGCGGTGGATTTTTTTACCCTTAAGGCAGATGAGGATTTCGCCCTTGATTTCAACCGGTTATCCGCCCGTCTCTCCGGCGGCGAGCTGGTATTTCTCTGCAATCCCAACAACCCCACCGGCAGGGTGGTCCCCAGCCGGGAGCTGCTCGATTTCATCCTCGCCCATCCGGCTTCGGAATTTCTTATCGACGAATCGTACCTGCCATTTGTGGGCGAACCTTCCCTGGCCGGTTTTCCGCTGCCTGCCAATCTGTTTTTGCTCTGTTCCTCTTCGAAGATTTACGGCATCCCCGGCCTGCGTCTCGGTTTTCTGGTGGCCGCCGAGGAGAAGATGGCCCGCTTCGCAGCGCGGCGTAAGCCTTGGGGGGTGAACCGTATGGCCCAGGTGGCAGGGGAGTATCTCCTGACCCATGGCGATGCCTATGTTCAGTCGGTGCGTGATTTTATCGGGCAGACCCGGCCAGGCTTTGTCGCCCGGCTAGCTGCGTTGCCGGGGGTGGAGGTGATGCCTGGGGCGGCTAATTTTATTCTCTGCCGCTTGACCGGGACGATGACAGCGCCCCGGCTGCGGGAGGCCATGCTCCGCCAACGCATCATGATCCGGGACTGCAGCAATTTTACCGGCTTGGATGGTCACTATTTCCGGGTTTCGTTGCAGGATGGTGATCGCAACGAGCAGTGTCTCGCCGCGCTCGCCGGGATTCTTGGAGTTAGGCCATGAGAATCGCGATTATCTCCGATACCCATGACCACATCCTCAACCTGCGGGGTGCGGTGAAATACTGCAATGCCTACAGCGTGAGCATGATCATCCATTGCGGTGACCTGATCTCCCCGTTCATGCTCGATGAACTCGCCCGCTTCAGCGGGGCGGTACATCTGATCTACGGCAATAATATCGGCGACCAGCATGTCATCTCTCAGTCCTGCGGACTCCGCTTTCCCACCATCAGCCACCACGGCATATTGGGTGCGGTGGAGGCAGGAGGTTTGAGGATTGCCTTTACCCATTATCCGCAGCTGGCCAGGGGCATCGCCTGCCAGGGCCTGTTCGACCTGGTGTGCTGCGGCCATAACCATCGCTATCAGGTGGAAAAGGTCGGCGACTGTCTGCTGATCAATCCCGGCGAGTTGCTTGGCAAGGACGAGCAGCCCGGCTTCTGTATCCTGCAGTGCGAGACCAAAGAGGTGGAAAGGGTGGAGATCGGCTCCGCCATTGAAGATTATTAGCCACTAACCCCACGAAATTACACGAAAAAAAGAGTAGATAGTGGGTGATAAACAGGCGGGTTCAGACGGTTGCGCAGGACTGGCAGCTAATGGTCCCGCTGGCTTTAGCAGTTTAAAGTTTCGTATTCTTTATCGGCACTGCTGCCGATGATTGACACGTGGATTTCGTGGCGAAAATTTTTTTCATAAATAACATTCAGGTGAGGGTGATGACAATGACCGATGATGATAAGAGCTTTGCCGAGATGTTTCAGGAAACCGCGGCCAGTCCCAGAGAACGGTTGCGGCCTGGGCAAAAGATAGAGGCGACCGTGGTGCGCATTGCCAAGGAATGGATCTTTCTTGATCTGGGGGGCAAGAGCGAAGGGTCGGTGGCCAGAAACGAATTCGCCGATGGTGAGGGCAACCTGACCGTGGCTGAAGGCGACCGGGTGCAGGTCTATTTTCTGTCCGAAAAGAAGAACGAACGGCTGTTCACCGCCAAGGTGAGCGGCGGAGCGGTGGCCGGTCATCTGGAAGAGGCCTGCCAGAACGGTATCCCGGTTGAGGGCACGGTCACGGGTGAGACCAAGGGCGGCTTTGAGGTTAAGTTCTCCGGCAGTGTCCGGGCCTTCTGCCCCTTTTCCCAGATGGAGATGCGGAGGATCGAAAACGCGGAGGAATATATCGGCAAGAAATTCGCCTTCCGGGTCACCAAGTATAGCGAACACGGCAAGAACATCGTGGTTTCCCGCCGGTCCCTGCTGGAGGAGGAACGGGCCCAGCAGAAGGAGGCCTTGCAGCAATCTCTGGCCGTGGGCCAGACGGTCAAGGGGGTCATTACCTCCATCCGCGATTTCGGCGCCTTTGTCGATATCGGCGGCATCGAGGGCTTGATTCCGGTTTCCGAGATCGCCTGGGGGAGGATCGAGGATATCCACGAGCGGCTGGCCGTGGGCCAGGAAGTGACTGTCACCGTGCTCAAGCTGGACTGGGACCAGGACCGCTACTCTTTCAGCCTTAAGGATTCCCAGCCAAACCCCTGGGAGGAGATCGGCGGCATGTTTCCCGAGGGCAGCGTCGTCACCGGCAAGGTTGTCCGCCTTACGGAATTCGGCGCTTTTGTTGAGCTTGCTCCGGGCATCGATGGGCTGGTGCATATCTCCAAGCTGGGAGCGGGGCGGCGCATCAGCCATCCGCGCGAGGTCGTCCAAGTGGGTGATGCTTTAGAGGTGAAGATCGACAGCGTGGACCCGGAGAAAAAGCGGTTGTCCCTCTCCTTACCCATACCGGCCAAGGCCGAGGGCCAGGAGAGCGGCAAGACAGGTGGCAAAAAGGACAAGGCTGCGGGTGAGAGCGAAAACCAAGGCGATTTCCGGCAGTACATCGCGGAAAAGAAGAAGGAGGCCAAGCCCATGGGCACCTTTGCCGATCTCTTCAACAAGGGACAGGCAAAATAAGGCTGGGCCGCCGCCTGTTTGCTGTTTTTCTCCCGGACCGGGAGAGTTTGCTCAGCGTCAGCAGCTGTCGTTGGCATCCTGGCTGTTTGCCGCCCAGCGGTACAGGTAGTCGTTGAGTTTCTGCAACTGCTCAATAGTCATGGTATCCCAGGCGCCACTTTTGGCGCAGTTCGGGGAGCGGGTTGCAAAAATAAGATTCCAGCCCTTAGATGTTTTTGATTCCACCCAGAGAAAGGGGGCGCCTTTGTCGTTGTTGCGGGAGTGGCAACCCTTGCAGCCATTCCTGAAGAGCTTGCCGCCTTCGCCATAGGGACGGCTTGCCCATTCCAGCGGGCCGTCGTCGAGAACCCGGCAGGTTTGGCTTGTTGCGTCATAGCGGTTTTTTGGGGAGGCCTCCGCCTGGTTGGCCAAGGCGGGAACAAGGAGCAGGGCGGCGAGGGAAAGGGCGAAGCGCTTCATGAAATTCTCCTGAAATGAGCATGGGTAATTGGGGGTCTGCCTGAATAAAAGAAAGCTGGTTTTTTATTCGGGGGGCCTTTGTGCTGCCGGGCTCCATCATTAATGCCGCTGGCGGACGATCTCGAAAAGGATGACCCCGGCGGCCACCGAGGCGTTGAGGGAGTTGAGACTCCCGGCCATGGGGATGGACACCAGCTCATCGCACTGCTCGCGGACCAGCGGGCGCATTCCCTTGTCCTCGCCGCCGATTACCAGGCAGATGGCACCGGAGAATTTGGTCCCGTAGACGGTGCGCTTGGCCTCGCCCGCTGCTCCGTAAACCCAGAATCCTTTTTCCTTAACAGCCTGCAGGCTGGTGACCAGATTGGTGACCAGGCAGAGTTTGAGATGGGCCATGGCTCCGGCCGCGGCCTTGGCTGCGGTGGCGTTGAGCGGGGCGGAACGGTCCTTGGGTAGAATGATGCCGGTTGCCCCGGCCGCGGCAGCGGAGCGGATGATGGCCCCCAGATTGTGCGGGTCTTGGATGGAATCGAGCGCCACGATGAGGGGTTGTTCCTTCTCCCCGGTTTTTTTCAGCAATTCGTGCAGGCTGCAGGTGGCCACGGGCGCAGTTGTTGCCAGCACCCCCTGGTGGGTCTTGTCCGGGGAGCTGGGGAAGCGCTGACCCGGCAGAAAGCGGACCTTGACCCCCTGTTCCTGGGCCATAGCTATGATCTCCTGAATCTTGGTCCCGCCCTTGCCCTGCTGGATAACCACCTCCCGCACCTTTTTGGGTTGAAGCCGCAGCATCTCAAGGATGGGATGAATGCCCCAGAGGAGATCGTCGTTGTCCGGCGGGTTGTGCATGGTCTCTCCCAAAAAAAGGTGGTCGGGCTTATTGGGCGGCAAGGCCCAGGGCCGCGAGGTCGATGGGTTGACCGTCCGGGTTGCGGCGCCCCTTGCAACGTTCGGCGATAATCACTGCGCGCAGAATCTCTACTGCCTCCTCCAGCCGGTCATTGATTACCAGATAGTCATAGCGACCGGCATCCTCCATTTCTCTCCGGGCATTGCCCAGGCGCAGCTGCACGGTCTCCTCGGGATCGGTGCCCCTTCCCCGCAACCTTTTTTCCAGTTCCGTCCAGGAGGGGGGGGCGATAAAGAGGAAGATGGCGCCGGGATGGCCGCCATCACGGAGCTGCCTGGCGCCCTGAACATCGATGTCGAGAAAAACATCAAACCCTTGTGCCAGCTGGGCCTCAATGGCCGCCCGGCTGGTGCCGTAGAGATTGCCGTGCACCTCGGCCCATTCGAGAAAGGCCCGCTCTCCGCACATTCCGGTAAAGGTGGGGCGGTCGACAAAGTGGTACTCACGGCCGTTGCTCTCTCCGGGGCGCGCTGCCCGGGTGGTGTGCGACACGGAAAAGGCCAGATTTGGCACCCTCGTCAGCAACTTCTTGAGGATGGTGGATTTGCCCGCCCCGGAAGGCGCGGAGATGACAAAAAGATTGCCCTGTTTCATTTGCCCGCCTTTTCCGGCTGATCGTCATCGCGGCCATAGGAGGCCATGAAGCGCATGGTGATGGTTTCCGGCTGCACCGAGGAGAGCAGCACATGGTTGCTGTCCAGGATGATGATGGAGCGGGTTCGGCGGCCTTCGGTGACATCGATGAGCCGTTTTTGCTCCTTGGCCTCTTCCCGCAGTTTTTTCATGGGGGAGGATTTGGGGTTCACCACCGCCAGCACCCGGCCGGCAAGCACGGCGTTGCCAAAGCCCACGTTGATCATTCTTTGGTCCGGCATGGTCTTCCTTTGCTAGGTTGTTTTGCAGACTGTCAGCTGTTTTCTACTCAATATTCTGAATCTGTTCCCGGAGTTTTTCCACCTCGGTTTTCAATTCCACGGTGAGATGGGCGGTGGGGGCATCGCTGATCTTTGCGGCCAGGGTGTTGATCTCCCGCAGGAATTCCTGAAGAAGAAAATCAAGTCTGCGGCCCACGGGTTCGTCTGCCGCAAGGAATCCGGAAAATTGACTGATGTGGCTTCGCAGGCGAACCACCTCCTCGGTGACATCGGCCTTGTCTGCCATCATCGCCACTTCCTGGGCCAAACGGAGGGTGTCAAGGTCAACCCCCTGCAGGAGAACGGCCAGCCGTTCCTTAAGTTTCTCGGTTCGGCGCTGGACAATGGCGGGGATGTCCCGGGCAATGCCTTCCACGGTTTGGGCAAACGCCTGCAACCGCCGGTGCAGTTCGTTCTTAAGAGCCTCTCCTTCCTGGGCTCGCATGGAATGCGCCATGGTCAGCGCCTGAGTCAGGGCTTCGGAGACCTGCGGCCAGACCGCCTCGAGGTCTTCCTCCTCCTCGTGGGCGACGATGACCTCAGGGTAGCTCTGGAGCATGGCCAGGGTCGGTGCGTCGGGCAGGGAGAGATCATGGCGGATCTCCTCCAGGCAGCGGTAATAATCGCGGGCCAGGGGCAGGTTGGCGGCCAAACGGATATTGTCGCCCGCCCCCGCTCCAGGGTTGACGTAGACATCGACATGGCCCCGGCTGTAGCAGGTGCCGATCTCTTTTTTGATCCGCTCTTCCAGGCCGAGGTACTTGCGGGGGATCTTGATGCTCAGGTCCAGAAACTTGTGGTTCACCGAGCGGATCTCCACGCTCCAGCTTCTCGCTCCGGCCACTTCGCCCCGGCCGTAGCCGGTCATGCTCAACGGTCTTTTCATCCGATCGCCTCAAGAAGCTCGGCGGTGGAGGCGGTGGCGGTGCCCACCTTGCCCACCACGATGCCGGCGGCGAAATTGGCGATGGTGGCGGCGTCGGCGGCGGTCAGGCCCACGGCCAAGCCCAAAGCCAGGGTGGCTATTACCGTGTCGCCGGCACCGGTTACATCGTAGACCTCTTTGGCCATGGTGGGGATGGTGAAGAGGGGGCGCCCCTTTTCATAGAGAGCCATGCCCGCCTCGCCTCTGGTGATGAGAACCGCATTGCTGGCCAGCTTTTTCTGGAGAAGATGGGCTGCGGTTTGCAGATCTTCCTCAGTTTTGATGGCCATGTCGGCCATGCGCTCGGCCTCGTGCAGATTGGGGGTGATGATGGTAGCCCCGCGAAAGCGTTCCGGATGCTGGGGCTTAGGGTCGACGATGAGCGGAATATTCATGTTTTTTAGCCGATCTCGTAGATGATCCATCATGGGCTGGTTGATCATGCCTTTATTGTAGTCAGAAATTATGATCGCGTCAAAGCTGTCCAGGTTGTCGTCAATGAAGCGGCAGATCTCCTCAAGCTGTTCCTGGCTGGGCGCCCCGGTTTTTTCCCGGTCGAAACGGACCACCTGCTGGTGTTGGGCCACGATTCTGGTTTTGAGGATGGTGGGCCGGTCTAAGGTGCGGACGATTCCAGCGGATGGGGAGCCGAGTTCCGCCAAAAGTTTCAGGAGATGGTCGCCCATGGCATCGTTGCCGATCAGGCCGCAGAGCGAAGCCCGGCTGTTCTGGGCGTAGAGATTGTGCAGAACGTTGGCGGCCCCGCCCAAAAGCAGGTTTTCGTGGGTGACATCCACCACCGGCACCGGCGCTTCCGGGGATATCCGGGAAACAGCGCCCCAGATAAAGTGATCGACAATGATGTCCCCGAGCACCAGGATATTGGCGGAGCTGAATTTGCCCACCGCATCGCGCAACTGTTTTTTCTTTGTGTTGGACAGGTTCACGGAACGGCTCCCGAGATCATTTTGCAAAAGAAGGCCTGGTTGCCGGAACAAGGCGCAACCAGCCGGAAGGATACAAGAAACGCAATTATAGACCGCTTGGGGGGGTTGGGCAAGGAAAGAATGTCCTGGACGCACTTCCCGGTGATTGAAAAAAGGCCCTGCCGGGGAGATGGTCTCGGCAGGGCCTTGTACAGCAAAAACAGCCCCGGCGAAGCGGCTGTTTCTTAAGGAGCAGTGGAATTAGTCCGTTACCACGCACTTGCCCTGTTCACATTCCACTTCGGCAACCAGGAATCGGCTTTTGATCCCTGCCTTGTCCAGGGCTGCCTTGGCCATTTCCGCCCGGGCGCCGGTGGAACAGTGGATCAGCATCTCCTTGTCCTTTGACAATTCTCCGAGCCGCTTTTCAATCTCGTCAAGGGGGATGCAAATGGAGTTCTTAAACGTGCCGTTCTGTACCTCATCCTTGGTGCGGACATCCAGGATCATCTGGCCGGTGTTTCCTTCCATGGCCTTCTTGAATTCGGCCAGGGTAACTTCATTTTTGCCTATCTGCCGTGCCCAGGTGATCGCTGCCGGACTTGGGCCGGTGGCCAGCTTGTTGCCCTTGGCTACCCAGGATTTTTCACCGCCCGGCCAGATGGAGATCGTCTTGGCCCCCCATTTTTTGATCAGCTTGTAGCCTTGCTCCGCCTCGGCAGGGGAATCGGCATAGACCACGACAGGAGCCTTGAGCGGAAAGCTGTCCTCCAGTGCCGCCAGCGCGGCCAGGGGGATGTTGTGCGCCTTAGGAAGATGGCCCGCCTCATACGCTTCCCTGGCGCGCAGATCCAGCAAAACGATATTGCCGGTCTGGACGAATTTTTCCGAGGCGGTCACGCTTTTTCCCGATTTCTTCCAGCCGGGGATGCCTTGCAGCGAAACGTGGAGGTTGTTGTAGCCCATCTTCCTGGCCATGCCCGCCGAGCTGGGGCTCATGCCGCAGGTGGGTCCGCCGCAATAGAAGATGAGCTGGATGTCGCCACCCTTGGCCTCGGCGGGCATGACCGAATCTCCCTTCTCCTTCAAGACCGTCTCCGGGATGGAAATGGCGGTGGGGATGTGCCCTTCATGGTAGCGGGCTGCCGGACGGGAATCGATCAAAAGGTATTTACCTTCTTGCGGGCCAAGGGCAATGAGCCTGGCCAGCTCCTCGGTCTTGATTTCCTTGACGCCTTCCGGCAGGCTGGCCAGTTTCGGCTTGATGCTGGTGGCGAACCGGTCGTCGCCGCGCAGCTCAAACAAAATGATCGAGGCCTCTCCCTCGACCGCGTGTTCGACGCCGATGGTTTTGTCATCGAACTTGACGAATTCGTTTTTACCCTTCACCTCGATGGAGATGGTCTTGGCCTTGTTGGATTTACCGGTGACCTTGCCGGCAAAGGTGTTGGCGTTCTGGGCCGCGCTGGCGGCTGTCGGTTCCGCCGCAAAGGCAGGCGCGATAGAGAGGGCGGGGCCTGCCGTCAAAAGGCCGGTCAGGAGCAGGAAGGGAATCCATTTGTGCAGCTTTTTCTCGGACATGATCTTTCTCCTTGCAGATATTTGGTTGGGATTTGCTTGAGCAGGTGGAGGAACGCGGCAAGTTATTTTGCGCCCACCCCCCCCTGCGCCGTTTGCTGCAACAAGATAAAGCAAGGGTGATGCCAAGCCGCCTATATCGATTTATCTTTTTGAAATCAAACAGTATTTACTTAAAGGTGGAAAGTTGCTTTGGGGGAGGGGGTGCAAAGAAGTTTGCGGAAAGCGAAGCTGGAGAGCAGAGCAGAAATCCGCTGGTTAATCAAAAACAATCCGGGGTTGTGGAAAGAGGATATCGATGATTACCAGTTGCATAGGCAAATCAGGGACTCCACTTTTGTGTGGGGGCAATAAAAGAATTGCCTTGGCCTCAGTCACGTGCAATGTGGTAAGATTTTCTTATCCTCAGTTATTGTAAAATATGCCCAACTAAATATTGAGTGTATGGTGTCAATGCGGATTCGGTTATGAAGGGAATTACCCCTGAAAAATCCATTGAATGGCAATCGGTCTTCAATGCCGAAATTGACTGGAAACTCTTCTCGTAAGGATGCGATATGAAAAGGTTATTGATTTCAACGATTATCCTGGGTTCCTTGTTGACGGCCTGCGCCATAGTGCCGGTAGGAGGGCGCGGCCACGGGCCGAACCGTTTGGTGATCGCTCCCATCCTGCCGTCCATCGTGGTGCTGGAGGCGGAACCCTACTATTTCCACAGCGGCTACTACTATCATTACAACAACAGCAGGTGGTTCTACTCGCAGTCAAGAAGTGGGCCCTGGGCTGACTTGCCAAGAGACCGCTACCCCAAGGAAGTCAGGTACAAGGACAAAGAAAGACACGACAAGGACCGGGACCGCGACAACCGCCGCGAAGACCGGGATCACGACAATCGGGGTCGTGATGACCGAGATCGCGATGACAACCGCCGTTGATCTTGCCTTGACGGCACCTCGCTGATTCTGTCCGCTTTTTCTCCCACGGCCATCCTGGATTTTTTCATTATCCGGGATGGCCATTTATTAAAAGGACAGGAGGCAGGCTCGCCCCCGCAGGCTGCAATTTCGATGCTGACCTGCGGTTTCAGACCTTGGCCTTACTGGAAAGAAGGTGGCAAGCATTAAACGTGCAAGGCATCTATGGGATTTACACTTGATAAAATTGTCCTGTGGGGAGGTTCGTTTGACGAATACGTCAGCATGTTTGGCCTTACAGCGTCAGACCTTGGGCTTCGCATTCTTGGCTATGGTGACGGCTCGGCAGCATTCAATTAAGTACTGAGTAAACAAGGAGGAAATATGGAACATGAGAAAACTTGTAGGGAAGAAACCGGGCTTGACATTTTGCCTTTTGCGCCTTGAAAGTCAGAATATCAAACATAAACCCTTAGTATTAGCAGATCGCTGACCCCTTAGTAGATCGAGGTCGAATGCTTACCAGGAAACCACGAAAGATGAGTCTTGTCCGTTTGCTCGTTTTCTTCCTGAGTGCGTTGCTCGCGGCGGGCTGCGAGAGTGGCCCCTGGTCAAGGCCACGGGCAGATCCGGCCGTGAACAGCGGCAGGTTGCCCGCTGTCTCGCTTGGGCCGCTGATTGGCCTTTGTGAGCAACGGATTCGCCTTTTTAAGGTGGCCGTCGGACCAGACCAGGCAATCCATGTCCTGCTCTTGCCGAATTTCGGCGACAAATTGCGCTACTCGGTCGTGCGGGCCGGGAAGCTATTCGACGGCGAAACGTTGCCGGCAGTTCTACAGTCTGGCGAAGTGCTCGACGCAGTTGTTGATCGGCACGGTGCGCTCCATGCGCTCGTCGGAAAACGCCACTTCGAACTGGGCCAGGCCGGCTGGAAGGAGGTCGATGGTCCGGGGTGCATGAGCTTTGTGCCCGGCGGACCGAATGTCGCCTGTCTCTTCGAACTTGCGGCTCCCGATCCCAGGAATAAAACCCGCTGGGATTGGTTCGGGTTCGGCGGCTTTGGGGTCGGGATCATCTTGCCGTGGGTCACCAATGCCACCAAGTTCGGACTCGCCGAGTACACGTCGGCAGGCTGGGTAGAACGCGGGATCGTGGATCGCGCAAGCTCTTGGGATATTGTCCACGCAGACGCCGTCGCGAGTCAGGCGGGTGACGTTGAGGTCGTTTATCGCCGCTGGGTGCACGCCTTTGTCGACGTTAGCCAATTGCGCTACGAGCGCTTCAATGCGCCGGGCCGAGAAGCCGCGCCCACGCCGACGGAGCGGGTTGAAGCTTTGGGAGCTGATGATGCAAGCTGGTCGCTAGGCCGCTTTTGGGGCAATCCGCGCATCGCATCCGATGGGGTTGGAAGGGAGAGCGTCGTTCTTATGGCGGACAATAACGGAGCCGTGTGGATGCGCAGGATCGTCCATGGCATGCCTGAGCCGGCGCGCATGCTGCTCGACGAAAAGGGATTCCGCCGCGTCCGTGGTCTGGTTGCGCTGGGGAAAGGCCGCATGGTCGCGCTTCTTGAAGAATCCCGCACGGGCTGGTGGTCGAATCCGCCACAGCCAATGAGACTGGTGGTTTACCGGGAAGGGAAATGGTCGGCCCCTATCGAGGTCGGCGCAACGTCCCATTTCGATGAGAGCAGCCTGCTCGCAGTCGGCACGGATTCAGTAGCCGTAATCGGCGTAGACTCCGAAGGGCATTCCTTTCTTCGACTGGTCAGGGTACTGCCTGATCCCGCTGCCGAAAGCGATGAAGCAATCGCGGTCCCCAACAGATAACTCCTGACCAGGTTCAAGCTCTACCGAAATTAGGGGAGAGATGGGTAGCAGGCTTGACATTTTGCCTTTTGCGCCTTGAAAGTCAGAATATCAAGACCCCTTAGTTTCTCAGGAAGGCGGAACGATAAAGATTGGGTGTTGTTTATGGCAATCTCATTTATTGACATCATGCTTGCTGTTAGCTATTCATATGAAAAAATCACCTACAGTCGGGGCGCCGTGAAGACGCTGAGTCTGATGCCCGCCGACACCGCCTGTTTGATTCGAGTAAAGATCGAGCAATATGCGGCGGATCCGGCGAGCATGGCCAACAATATCAAGGCGTTGCAAGGCGTAACGGGTTATTTTCGTCTCCGCATTGGCGACTGGCGGGTGATTTGCTCTGGTCCCGTTGAAAGTCAAAATATTATCTGACCTTAGTTGGCGCGTAAACACACCTCATTCAGCAACAGCAGGAGAAAATCATGAAACCCCGCATTCTTTATGTCATTTTGCAGTTCGCGATTCTGCTCTTTACGCTGCCCGTCCCGGCACAAGCGGAGGACGGTGTCTGCCCTTCATCGTTTGCCAAGATCACCGAGGATAACAAACGTTTCTCCGTGCTGGTGCCAAAGTCTTCGGGCCTGGGCAACAAACAGGTTTATGATGACATCGGTTGCTCCGTCTTGGCTCGGAACGAGGAATGCGCTTCGCGTCAGAACATGTTTGACGGCGCGGCCCTTGCCTATGACCACTCTACAGGCGCGGAGTTCCCGGTGGAAAAGATGTACTTTGTGCTGAAAACCGACGTGAGAACCCCAAGGGGTTTCGGCATTGTGGCTTTCAGTAGCAAGGAGGAGGCGGAGGAGTTCAGCGCCAGCCACGGCAAGGGCAAGGTTGTCAAATGGTATGAACTTGTGGATGAGTCTTTGAAACGATAAAGAGAAAGGCAAGAAAGGCGAAAACAGGGAAAAGTCCACCCCTCCTCAATCTCCCCGATCCACCTGTTTCAGACGCCAGTTGAGAGCCTGCCTGGTGATGCCGAGCATCTCCGCAGCAATGGCCTGATTGCCCTTGGCCCGGTTGAGGGCTTCGAGCACCAGCAGATAGCCGGCCTCCCTGATCGAAGGGAGCTTAAGCAACCCGGCGAAGGGGGTCTGGGTTTCCGGCAGCTCTTTGCTGTCCTCTTCCAGGCCCGGGCGCCGCAAGCGCAGATAGTTTTTGCAGGAATCCATGGAAAGGGTGCCTGTCTTGTGGATGCTCACCGCGTCGAAAAGCAGGTTTTTCAGCTCCCGCACATTGCCGGGAAAATCATAGGTGCCGAGAAGCTGAATCAGCTCCCGGGGCCAGGCCGGCCTTTTCCGGTTAAGCCTGGCCGCGCCCTGTTCCAGGAAATAGTCGATCAGGAGGGGCAGGTCGTCGAGCCTTTCCCGTAAGGGGGGGATTTGCAGGTGATGGGCCTGGAGCCGGTAGTAGAGATCCCTGCGGAAGGCGTTGTTTTCCTGCATGGCGGCAAGATCTCGGTTGGTGGCGAAGATCAGCCGGCACTCGGCGCGTTTGGCTAGATCCGAGCCCAGGGGCAGATATTCCCGCTCCTGAAAAAGCCTGAGCAGCTTGGTCTGGGAAAGCGGGGAAAGGTCACCGATTTCGTCGAGAAACAGGGTGCCGCCCGCCGCCTGTTCGATAAGCCCGGCCCGGGCCTGCTCGGCCCCGGTAAAGGCGCCTTTCTTGTGGCCGAACAGGGTGTCGGCGAACATGGTATCGTCAAGACCGGCCACGTTAACCGGGACAAAACCGCCCTGGCGCCGGCTTAAAGTGTGCAGAGCCTGGGCGACCAGCTCCTTGCCCACCCCGGTTTCGCCTGAGATCAGCACCGGTTCGCTGGTGCCGGCAATGGCCTCGGCATACTGGAAAACGGCGCGCATCCCTTTGTTGTGGGTGACGATGGCGCTGAAGGCCTCGGGGTTGTCCAGGGTATCCTTGAGAAAATGCTCCTTCAGCAGATCGTTTTCCCGGCGCAACCGGCTGAAATTTACGGCCCGTTGCACCCCGGCGATCAGGCGCTCCTCTTCGCTGACCTTGGTGTAATAATCAAAGGCCCCTAGTTTCATGCACTTGACCGCGGTATCCACCAGGTCGAGGCCGGTGATGATGATCACCGGAATCTGCGGATATTCGCCCACGATCAGCGGCAGCAGCTCATCCCCGGAAAGATGGGGCATGGTGAGATCAAGCACGATCACGCTCGCCCCATGTTCGGCAAGCAGAGACATGGCCCGGCGGCTGTCGGCGCATAAAACCAGGTTGTTGAGCCCTGCGGCGCGCAGGATTAAGCCAAAGCTGTTCAGCCAGGCCTTTTCGTCGTCAATCAGCAGAATCGGCTTTGCCGGATTAAGTTGCTTATCCATGTTGTTCTCCGTAAGCGATCACATGGCACCAGATCTTGCGGCACCCTGTGACCTCTTGTTCATTGGTTATTTGACCTTCGGGCCTGCCCCGTGATTAGCATCCAACGCCGCCTGCGGCGGCGGTTTGTCGGCAAGAAACCGTTCCCTGGCTGATAATGTTTTCGCTCATTCTCGGCAGACATCCTGTCTGCCTCCGAGGCGTCTGCTGTCCCGCCCGTCCCTGGACGGGACAACGCAGCCGAAGCCGCGAAAACATTATCAGCCAGAGAACTCCCTGCGGTGACGTTACTTGAAAGTTACTGTTCTCCTGCTACAGGGAAGGAAATCACGGCAGTGGTGCCGTTTTCCGGGCTTGAGGCAAAGGTCAGCCGGCCCCGGTGTTCCTCAATGATTCCGGCGGAAACAGAAAGCCCGAGGCCGGTGCCGCCGGACGGCCGTTTGGTGGTGAAAAACGGGTCGGTGATCCGGTGGATGACCTCGGCGGAGATGCCGCCGCCCTGGTCGTGTACCCGGACTGCAACCTCGTTTGCCCCTGGGTCTGCGGTGGAGGTGATGGTAATTGTTTGCTCAGGGCCGGTCAGGGCCTCGCAGCTGTTCTGGATCAGGTTGATGAGCACCTGCTCCAGCCGCTGGCGGTTGCCCAGGATGGGGGGCAGGTCCGGGGCAAGCTCCAGGCGAAAGTCGGCAGTGGCGTTTTTGATTTTGTTGTGGTTGAGCCGCACCGCCGCTTCAATCACCTCGTTGATGGCCAGAGGCTCCATGCGGCGGCTGGTGTCCTGCCGGGCGTAATCCTTGAGATCATGCACGATGTTTTTGATCCGCCGGGCGCTTTCCTCCAGCTCCAGAAAGAGGCGGGGGATCTGCTCGCGCATCTCGCTGTAGGGCAGGCCGGCTACGAGAAAATCGCCATTTTCCCGGTGGTACTCGTCCAGCACCGGGATGGCGTTTTCCCAGGCCTTGTGGAGCAGAGAGGCGTTCAGCATCCCGATACTGTTGGGATTGTTGATCTCATGGGCCACCCCGGCGACGAGCAAGCCGAGCGAGATCATCTTGTCCGCTTGAACCAGCTGCTGCTGCTGGAGCCTGGCCTCGTCCTCGGCCTTTTTGCGCTCGGTGATATCGCGGATGATCCAGATGGAGTTCCACTGCCCCTTGATTCTGGCCTCGGAAAGGGAGAGCTCGATGGGGAACTCGGTGCCGTCCTTGCGCTTGGTGATCAGCTCGATGGTTTCCCGGATGGGCCCGTCGCTCATCGGCCTTTCCTCGATGGCGCCCAGCTGGCCGGCATCGGATAGACGCGGCGAGATCAAGGCGTGGATCGGCTTACCCAGAGCCTCGGGCGCGGCAAAGCCGAAGATCTCGGCGGCGGCCTCGTTCCAGTAGGAGATATTGCCGTGGTGGTCCATCATGGCGATGGCGTCCTGGGCCGAGGCGGTGAGGTTTCTAAACTTGTCCTCGCTCTGGCGCAGGTCTGCTTCCGCCTCCTGCTGCCTTGTCCTGGTGAGCGCATAGCGGCTGGCCAGGGTGGTGAGCTCCTCGGCCAGATTGACCACCTCCCTGGGGCCGGTCCAGCTGAATTGCACGTTTTCTTCCCCCCTGTTCAGGATGGAGTCCAGACCGGTGAGGATCGCCTCCTTGATCCGGTCGATCTTTCTGGCGATGGCGTTGGCAATGAGGGAAACGATGACCGCGATGGTGAGTACGATCCCGGCAATGTTGTAGATCAGGGAAAGCTTCCATTCCCGGGCCGCGCTGCGGTCCACCGGCGAACCGAGCCACAGGGTCGGGGGGAGACGGTCGTTGAAGATGAGCGGCAGCCAGGTAAGGCTGTGCCCGGATTTGTTCTCCCAGACAAAGGGGCGGTTGCCCGCCAGGTTGGGAGCAAGATCGGGGAAGAGGGCAAGGATGTTGGCACCGGGGGAAATGGGTTGCCGCGGGTCCGGTTGGGGAAAGGCGGCCGGGACATGAACCACCGCGCCGACCGGCGTTGCCCGGCAGGCATCTTTTTGGGCCTCAAGGAACAGATCCGGGGCGATCTCCATGATAACCACCCCCGCCGTTGCTCCCTCAGGGGTGGGGACAGGGGTTGTGAGGCTGAGGCGGTTCAAGGTTGGATCGGCTTGGTTTTGGCTCAGCAGGGCATCAACCTCCCCATTCTTGAGCGTCAGCCCCTTTTTGACCAGCAGGGATTGGGCCGTCGCCTCCGATTCCTCCGCAGAGATTTCAAGGGAATCTTTGCTGCGGCGGAGGTGGACAAGCTCGTTGCCCGAGGCGTCGAGCAGACGGACCTCGAGAATCACTTTTTCCGCGCTCATCTGGCCGATAAGCAGGCCCGCCAGATGGTGGCGGCCGGCAGGATTCAGAGAGGCGGGATTGAGCCCTGCGGTCATGGGGATGGCCGCTGCCTGGAGGAGACTTTTTCGGATGCACTTTACCCGGGCCTGGAGGGAAACAAAGCTGCTTTCGGCCTCGGCGGCGGTACGTTTCTGTTCCACCGTCTCATGCTTGTTGATATGGGCTCTGAGGTTGATCCCGACCAGGGTGAGGATGGGCAGGATGCCAAGGGCGAGGAGGACGATGAAGATTATGGTCCGGAGTTTCATGGGTTGGCCTGCAGGTTGGTCCGGCGGCTTGCGGAGTCGTCGCTCGGGGGCATGTTCAGGGTAACGCTAAGCGCCTGGCGGAAAAGGAGGCGCTTCGCCTCCCAGGGGGCCTCGGCGAACCGCAGCTGTCTGCCAGGACGTCTGGCTTCGAGCCGGTAGCACCAGAAGCCGTTGGCTGACCGCATGACCCGGCTGATCTCTCCGGGCTGCAACCGGGCCAGCTCCTGGTCCTGCTGGTTTAGCGGATCGAAAAAGCGGGGGGGGAGCAGGCCGTCCATGGTTCTGGTCGGGTCCTGGGACATTTTTTTAGCCACTGCGGCCAATTTCTCGCCTGCCAGCAGCCGCTGCCGGGCCTTTTCACAGAGCGCCTCCTGCTCCTGCCGGCGAGCCGGGCTGTCCATGGGATGGGCATAGCGGAAGATGCCGGCCAACTCCAGATTTTCCGGCAGAGTAACCACTCCGCCGGCCAATTGTCCGAGAGTTTTGGGGATGGCCTGTCGGCGGGCCTGGTCATATTCCTGCAATCTCAGGGCCAGCTTGGCCTCCAGCTCATTTGCCGGAACCGCTCCGCCCAGAGCCTTGGTCACGATGTTTTTCAGGGCAAGCAAATCAGGGGGGACAAGGGTGGCGGCAGCCGTGGCAGGGAGACTGCTCCGGCCGGCAACGGAGGCGGGTGGCGGTGCAGCTTTGGCGGCGCGGGCCGCCTCCACCCAGGCCCGAGCGGGAGGGCTTTTCACGAGCTGTCCCAGGCTGAACAGGGCTGCGCCGGTATATCCCTGCTCCCCGGCGATTTGCGCTTCCTGGGCAATTTGCTCCGGGTCCTTGCCCGAGGGTCCCAGTCCGGCCCAGAAGGCAATCTTGGGGGCATGGGGGGTATTTGCGGCAATCTCCCGGAGCTGGCCGCCCACCCGGTCGATCTCCCCGAAATAGGCCATGGGATAAAGGGCGTCCACCAGTCCTTCCGCAGCCCAGGCCTGCCATTCCTGGCCGTTTTCCAGATAGGCGGCGGAGGGGTCGGGAAAGACGGCGGTCGAGAGTATGGTTCCCGGGGGGGCGCCTTGAGCCATGGCCATCCGGACCTCCCGGAGCAGCCGACTGACTTGGCCGGCCCGGAATTCGTTCCAGAAAAGTGCCGCCGTGGTAAGCACCCGGTCTGCCGGCGGCTGCGTCCCCTCAAGCCAGGCGGTTACGGTTTCGGCGTTGAGCCTCTCCGGCAGCAGTCTGGGGTCAAGCCCCCAAAGATGGGTAAATTCTTCGGCCAGGACCTCGCTTTTCCCGTAGCTGGGGCCAGGGTAGCGGATGAAGTCAAGATGGATGCCAGCCACCGGGTAGCGGGCCAGAAGCTCCCGGACCACTGCCACAAAAAGAGCCCGGTATTCCGAGGAGGCCGGGTCGGCATAGCTGCCTTCGATCCAGCCCAGCCTTTTCTCCCGCCCGGAATAGCTGGAAACCAGTCGCCCGGTGTTGTCGGAGAGAATCCAGGGCTGGCCGGGGTGTCCGGGGTGGTTGGGATCTTCCGGCGGGGCGGCGCCGCCCCAGAGATAAAAAACATTGAGCCAGGCATGGAGGGGCAGGGGGGCGCAGTCCGTGAGCAGCTGCGCCAAAGGGTCAAAATCCGCCGGGGCCGTTGCCAGGATCCCGGCCCGGGGGGCGAGGTCGCTGTGGTACAGGGCGTCGGCTCTCCCCCTGATCTGAACCAGCAGCTCGTCAAGCCCTGCCTGCTTTGCCTCCAGGCAGACCGAGGCTACCTCCGCCGGGCTTTTGAGGTCGAAACGCACCACCCAGGCCGCGGTTTTAAGCGGCGGGGCGCAGGCCGAGACCAGAAGAAGCAGGGCCAGGGCGGGAAGCAGGGCGCGCAGGCAAGGAGACGATTGAGTGGTCATTCGTTCTCCTCAGAAGCAGTACTCGGCATGGATATTGACCTTTTGGCGGCAGGATGGTAATTTGCGCGCCCCTTATAAGAAGCTTTTACGGCAACAATTCATCTTTGCATTGTTACCGCGCTGTTCATATTGCACCAGGAAAAAGATAATGGCCGACCTGAAAAAATTTCCCGAAGGCATGCAGCCCCTGGGGGACTCCTCGTTTCCCTTTGCCTGCTATGCCGAGGTTCCCTGCTTTACCCGCTGCTGCCGGAAGCTTACCCTCTATCTTTATCCTTACGATCTCATCCGCCTGAAAAAAAGGCTGGGGCTCACCTCGGAGGAGTTGCTCAACACTTACACCGGCGTGGCCCAGGGCGCCAACCCGTTTTTTCCCGCCATTGTCATGCGGATGCGGGATGACGCGGAAAATAGCTGCCCGTTTCTCAACCCGGCCCAGGGTTGTCTGGTTTATGAGGATCGCCCCTCCGCGTGCCGCACCTACCCTTTGGAGCGGGCTGTGGATCGCAACCCGGAGCGGGGCCAGCCTCGGGCCTATTATTTTCTCACCGCTCATCCTTACTGTCTTGGTCATCAGGAGAAAAAAGAGTGGACGGTGAAGGAGTGGCTCCGCGACCAACAGCTGGTCTATTATAACGCCATGGACGATCTCTGGGCCGAGATGGATCCCCTCTTTGCCTCAAACCCCTGGCAGAGCGAGGGCGCTGCCGGCCCCCGGCAGCAGCTGGCCTTCATGGTCTGTTACAACATCGACCGCTACCGGCAGTATGTGGCGGAGCATAACCTGCTCAACCTCTATCGGCTGGATAAATCGCGCAAGCGCCTTATCGAGACCGATGACGAGGCCCTGCTCACCTTCGGCTACGACTGGCTCAAGCTGGTGTTGGGCAACAAACCCACCCTCCAGTTGAAGCGATAGGGCAAACTGCCTTTTTCCCGCTTTCCTTCAGGACTGATCCGTGAAAGATAAATTTGCCAAGCTGCGCCCCTTTTTTTCCGTCCTGGCCTTCTTTGGCGGTTTTTTGTGGGATGCCCTTACTATTGGCTTTTCCGTCGCCTCAACTGATCTCTGGATCCTCTCCGGTTATCTCACCGCAGCGGGAGGCATCCTGTGGTGGCTGGGGCATCGGCGCCACGCTCTTGCCGCAGTCGGGGTTGGAGGTGGCTTCCCTGCCGAGATTATTCCGCAAAAAACAGCTCTGTTTGCCCCGCTAAGGTCAATCTGGCAGGAACGCGCCCCTTTTCTGCTGCTCCAGTTTCTGTTCGGCGGGCTTTTCAGCGCGCTTTTCATCCTCTACTTTCAAAGCTCCAGTCACCTGACCGCCGTGCTGTGGTCCTTGTGTATCGGCGTCTTGCTGATCGCCAACGAATTCATTGACGACAAGTACCATCGTTTCACTCTCACCTGGGCCTTGTTCGGGCTTTGCGCCATGCTGCTGTTCAATTTTTTACTCCCATTTCTGGTCGGCAGCATCGGCATGGTCTGGTTTTACCTCAGCACCCTTGCTGGGGCTGGGCTTACCCACTGGCTGCGCAAAAAAACCCCGGGGTGTCCCGGACGGGCGGCGCCGGTCTGGATCATCGCCGCCCTGCTGGCGGTGGCCTATCCCCTGGATATGATCCCGCCGGTTCCCCTGGTGAAGAGGGATATTCAGGTGGGAAGAGATTTTGCCCATGCAGAGGGCAAATTTTGTCTTACCATGGAAAAGACCCCCTGGTGGGTTTTCTGGCGGGAGCTGTCAACCGAGGTGCATCTTGGGCCAGGCGAGCGGCTTTACTGTGTTTCCTCTGTTTTTGCCCCGAGGGGGTTAAGTACCCGTCTGTATCATCGTTGGGAGCATTACGACGCCAAGCGCGGCTGGGTTACCGCTTCCCGCCCCGGTTTTACCATTGCCGGCGGCCGCAATGGCGGCTTTCGGGGCTACACCTACAAGCGGGAAGTGGCGGCGGGGAAATGGAAGGTACATGTGGAAACGGAAAACGGCCGCACCGTTGTTACTCATGCTTTCAGCGTGGTAACGGGTACGCCGCCCGAACCGGACAGGGTGACGATATGGCGCCTGTGACGGACAGGGCGCGATTAGAGAAATTTAAATCCCTCCCGGCGACAAGTAACAACCATTTGTTGCCTCACCAAAAGAAGATGTGATACGGTAATGCTTTCTCGCTCTAATTAAACTGGAATCGATTCAGCCGCAGGAGGAACTGTGATGACCGCAGCAGAAGACAGCTCCCGTCGAGGAATGGCAGTGGGCAAGGCCTGGCTTGGTGCTCTGATTTTATCGCTGGCCATCTCTGCAGTTGGCTTGCCCGTAACCATGGCGGCAGAGCCGACTGCCAGGCAAGTGTCAAAAGTGGTTGTCGGGCCGCCGCCGCTTTCTGCCCCCAGGCAGTATTCGTCCCCGCCGGCTTCCGCCCGGCCTCAGGCCAAGCCGAGAAAACCGGCTAAAATCAAGCTGCAGCGCAATGCAAAGGGAGACTACACCTGGGATCTCACCGGGGAAAACGTGGACGAGCTCCTGCAAATCGACCGGCGGCTGCGTAAAGCTTTTGTCCCACAGGAGGAAGCCGGCGCCAGCAGATAGCGGCTAACGCAGCCGGGTAAAGGCTTAATCTGCGTCAGTCGCATGACGTCCATAATGAACTCGGTACGATTATTCCCCTCCATTGGTCAGTTCTTTGATATAGTGGGGAAATGAAGACTTGGAAAAATCACCAGCAGAACCAGATAAATCTTTACCGCCAGCGGCCAGCAACGATCAACTGCGCCATCCACTCCACGTCTTCACAACATACTTAAAACGACTCAGGAAGATTCACTTTGCTGCAACGGAGGGAGCAATTCCGACGGGTTCCTGACAAAGACAAGGAGGCAGCTAATGGTCAGAGGGAAAACCGTAACAAGCTCCAAGGAATATGCCGACAGCATTATTGACACCGTGCGGGAGCCCTTAATCGCATTGGATCAGGATTTGAGAGTGGTCACGGTCAGCCGTTCCTTCTATGAATTTTTCAAGGTAAAACCCGAGGAGACCGTGGGGCAGCTTATCTACGATCTGGGCAACAAGCAGTGGGACATCCCCCGGCTTCGGGAGTTGCTGGAAACCATCCTTCCCCAGAAGACCACCTTTGACGACTATGAGGTCGAACACAATTTTGCCACCATCGGTCACCGCATCATGCTGCTGAATGCCCGGCAAATAGAGCGGGAAAGGGGAAAGAAGCGGGTCATCCTCCTGGCCATCGAGGACATTACCGAGCGCAAGGAGATAGAAGCAGGTCTGGAAAAGACCAGAATAGAGCTTGAGGTGATTAAAAAATCCGCGGATGCAGCCCATGAATTTGCGGAGAGCGTCATCAACACGGTGCGCGAACCTCTCATCTCTCTGGACCACAACCTCAGGGTGGTCACCGTCAACCGTTCATTCTGTGATTTTTTCAAAGTTAAGCCTGAAGAGACCGTGGGGCAGCTTATCTACGATTTGGGCAACAAGCAGTGGGACATCCCCCGGCTTAGGGAGTTGCTGGAAACCATCCTTCCCCAGAAGACCACCTTTGACGACTATGAGGTCGAGCACAATTTTGCCACCATCGGCCGCCGCATCATGCTGCTGAATGCCAGGCAAATAGAGCGGGAAAGGGGAAAGGCGCGGATCATTCTTCTGGCTATAGAGGATATTACCGAGCGCAAGCGGCTGGAAGACTTGTTGGCAGACTCGGAGGAGCGCTACCGGCGCCTTTTCGAGACGGCAAACGACGGGATCATTCTTCTCGAAAAAAACGCCGGGCAGATAATCAAAGCCAATGCGTCCGCCGAAAAAATGTTTGGTTATTCCAAGGAGGAGTATGTCGGAAAAACCATTCAGGATATCGGGGTATCTCTTGATATGACTGATTTTCCATCCGTCATGAGCGAGTTGGACAAGGAAGGCATCCTTAGTTATGAAGATGTTCAGGTCAAGACCAAATCCGGACAATATATCGACACGGATATATATATGGTCGACAGGGCGAAGCTGGCGCAATGCAACATTCGCGATGTCTCTGAACGAAAGCGGGCGGATGGGAAATTGAGGGCAGAGAAAAGCTTCATTGAAAATGCTCTCAACACCCTGAAGGACTTTTTCTTTGTTTTTGACCTGGAAGGTAAATTCCTCAGGTGGAATCGAACCATGAATGCGGTAACCGGTTACATGGACGCGGAAATCGCCATGATGAAGCCTACTGATTTCTTCCGCAAAGAAGATGAAAAGCGGGTATCAGAGGCCATTCTGGAAGCGGTTGCAGAAGGCAGCACCAGTGTCAAGGCAATGCTGGTTAGCAAAGAGGGGAGACAAATACCCTATGAATTCAGAGCGTCGCTATTGAGGGACCATGCGGGTAATTTAATTGGTCTCAGCGGCGTAGGAATTGATCTCACGGAGCAAAACAAACTTGAAGCCCAACTGTTTCACTCCCAGAAGATGGAAGCAGTCGGCACTTTGGCCGGGGGAATTTCTCATGATTTTAATAATATCCTCAATGTAATCCTTGGCTATGGCACCATGGTCATTGACACTCTGGCAGAAGGAAGTTCTGCCAAGGGACAAATGAGAGAGGTGCTAATTGCCGCCGATCGGGCTGCGGCCCTTACCAATAGACTGCTGGTTTTCAGCAGAAAGCAGGTTGTCGAAGTGACGCTCGTTAATGTCAATGCGCTTATCCTGGGTCTGGAGAAAATGCTGGACCGGCTTATCAGGGAAGATATTGATTTATATCTGGAGCTTGCGGATCAATCCTTGCTGGTCCTGGCCGATGCCGGGCAGTTGGAACAGGTACTGATAAACCTTGCCGTAAATGCCAGGGACGCCATGCCGGAGGGCGGAAAACTGACGATCAGCACCCGTCTTCAGATGATGGATGATGAATACGTTGCCGCCTATGGTTATGGAAAGCCCGGGGAATATGTGCATATTTCGGTTGCCGATACAGGGGAGGGGATGGATGCGGAAACGCAAGAGAAGATATTCGAGCCTTTTTTTACCACCAAAGGGATCGGCGAAGGAACAGGGCTCGGCCTGGCAATTTCCTACGGAATAATCAAACAGCATAACGGATTCATCAAGGTATACAGCGAACCGGAACAGGGGACTATATTTAAAATATACCTGCCTCTCAGTGAAGATGGGGCAATGCCTGAGCAAAATGCGGAGTCCGCCGTTACTGTAAAGGGCGGCCACGAGACCATCCTGGTGGCCGAAGATGATGCTTCCGTGAGAAAGTTGATGGAAATTGTGCTGGAATCCTTTGGCTACAAGGTTATTTCCGCGGAAGACGGCGAAGAGGCGATCGTAAAATTCATGGAGAACAGGGAAGATATCAGCCTCGTCCTGCTTGATATGATCATGCCGAAGAAAAACGGAAAAGAGGTCAGTGAGGCGATCAGGAAAGTCAGCCCCCGGATAAAAGTACTTTTAGCCAGCGGCTATACTATGAATATTATCAAGAGCAATGAATTGACCGAGGGCAGTTTTAACTTCATCCAGAAGCCTTTTCTGTCGAAAGATCTTTTGGCAAAGGTAAGGGAGATCCTGGACGCATGAGCGAGAAAATACTGCTGGTCGACGATGAGGATGTCAATCTCAGATTGCTCGCCCAATGGCTTATTCCGGCGGGTTATGATCTCGAATTTGCCGGAAACGGGGAAGAGGCGGTGCAGAAGGCCAGAGAAAGCAGCCCCGCCCTGATCATCCTTGATGTCATGATGCCGGTCATGGATGGTTACGAGGCTTGTCGAATTCTAAAGGCTGCCCCGGAGACAAAAAATATCCCAATAATTATAGCGACGGCGCTTCATGACAGAGAATCGAAATTAAAGGGGCTCTCGGTTTCCGCCAATGAGTTTCTTTCCAAACCCATAGACAAGGTCGAGTTGATCATCCGGGTCAAGAACCTTCTCAAGATCAAGGCCTTCGAAGATTTTATGTTCAAGCATAATCAGATCCTTGAGCAACAGGTGCGGGAAAGAACCCAGGACCTTATCTGCATGAGCAACGACATGGTGCGAAAACTGACGGCGGCCGCAGAATTTCGTGATACGGAAACAGGCGCTCATATAGCGAGGATAGGGTTTTATGCCAACAAGGTCGCCGAGGCGATGGACATGCCGCCGGACTTTATCGAAAAGATAAGCTTTGCCAGTTCGCTGCATGACCTCGGCAAGATCGGCATCCCGGACAACATCCTCTTAAAGCCCGGGCCTTTGACGCCGGCTGAAGCTGCGGTCATGATGACTCATCCCGCCATAGGCGAGAAGATCCTCACCGGATCAACCTATCCCGGTATTCAGATGGCTGCCGCCATAGCTTTTACCCATCACGAGCGGTGGGACGGCGGGGGGTATCCGAGAGGGCTGAAAGGAGAAGAAACGCCGATTGAGGGCAGGATAGTCTTGCTGGTGGATCAATATGACGCACTACGGAGTCAAAGGCCCTATAAGCCGGCCTTTGACCATCAAAAGACCTTTGGGATTATTACCGAGGGTGACGGCAGGACCATGCCGGAACATTTCGATCCGGCAGTACTCATGATCTTCAAGGAAATCGCCCCGGTATTTGAAGAGATATTCGCTCAGCACCATTAGGTAACCGGTTTCTCCCTTATGGCGAGATCGTCAGGTTTTGATATTGATAATAATTCCGGTCTCATGTTCGAGATTATCCAGGGTGGTCAGGAGGTTGTTGAGATCGATGGGAATCTCCTGCGTTATTTCGCACACCGCTTCTCCTGAGCATTCATAGATATCCAGGGCAAAACCCGCCTCGTTCTCGGCAAGAACCAGGTGCAGGGGCACCCCGCTCGCAGCCAGATCTTCATTGGCCTGTCTGATCATTTCCCGAATGGATTTTTCCGCCAGTGGTGGACGAGACTGGATTTCTTCCAGTGATCTGTTCCTTTTTCTCTTTTCCCATTCCTGTCTGAGAACCAGAGGATCAACGGGCCGCACCCTGCCGATGGGCAACGGCGGATGGACTTCTCGCTTTATCTGTCCTGGCTCCGGGGAGGGAGGGGTTGGATTTCTCACTTCGTAAACCGCGACCGCATTTTGATACGGAATCGGCTGGGCTGCTGCCTGTTGGGCGAGGGTCAGCGCAGCGTCTGTAACCGTGGTGGCCGGGGTGGGGGTGGCAGCAGCGGTTGGCGTGGCTGCGGGGGCGGCAGGAGTTGCCGCGCTCGCAGCTGCCCCGGCCGCCGGCCCGGCAGCGGGGGTCGCTTCCGCTTGACCGAGGGGCAGCGTTTCTCCGGCAACCCCAGCCGCAGCGGCAAGAATTGTAGTTTCCGGCACCACCAGAGAAGCCTCCAGGGTTTGCGTTGCCTGGTTAACCGTCAAGACGGCCCGTTGGGCAGGGGTCAGATTGTCGAGCTCAAGAGCGGTTTGCACCGTTTCGTTCACCGCTAAAGCCGCCTGTTGGGTAGGGCTTAATCCCTCAAACTCCGTAATCGCGGCCAGGTCGGGGATCGGCGACACCCCCTCCAGCAGCGGCTCGATTGGCGCGGTTGCCTCAAAATTCAAGGTCTGCAACGTCTCGGTGCCCAGCAAGGCAGCCTGTTGGCTGGTGGTCAGGTTTTGCGCCGCAGCAGTTGCCACGGCAACAGGATCCTTAACGAGAGTAAGGAGGGACGCTGCCAGGGGAACGGAGGTCTGAACTCGGCGTTGTAGAGCTGTCGGCAAGATTGGATTGGTGGGGGTGATATCATCAACCGCCATGTATTTTCTCCATCTATGTGAGGTTGTAATCCCTTTTAGCGGAGCAGACGCCTGGGCCTGATATTCTTTCAGGCCTATATAATATGAATAAACAGAAATAAAGATGGCGTCAATAGCGAGCCAGGAAATTGGCTTTGCGCCGATGGCGTCTGCTTCGCCTCGATAAGCAAGATAATAGGCTGTTTTTAAAGATGGATACGCAATTATGGGGTGCTTACGGAATCCGCAGCAGTCTCAGGACAATGATTCCCACTTCGTAGAGCATATAGAGGGGGCCGCCCATGAGCAGCATGTTGAAGATATCGGGGGTGGGGGTGAGGAGAGCGGCGATGACACTGATGGCCAGGGCGGCGTAGCGGCGGTTTTTTTCAAAGACGGCTCTGGGCAGGATTTGAATCTTGGCCATGAAGATCATGAAGATCGGCAGTTCAAAGATCAAGCCGAAAGCGAGGACAAAAATCGAGACAAAGGAGACGAAGTCGCTGATGGAGATAACCGGCTTGAGCTGTTCGGTCTGAAAACCCAGCAAAAAATCGATGCCAAAGGGCAGGGTGATGAAATAGCAGAAAGCAGACCCGCTGTAAAAGAGGAAGCAACTGAACAGGACAAACCAGAAAACATTGGCGCGGGAAAAGTTGAAGGGCTTGGCCAGGGCGCGCCAGAGAAAGTAACTGAGCATGGGCATGATGGTGAAAACGGTCATGGCCAGGGAGATGGTGAGATGGGCGAGAAAAGGCTCTGCCACCCTGAAAAAGGCGAGCTTCTGGTGGAGATGTTTCTGGATGCCGCCCAGTATCTGGCTGGAAATGCTGTAGAAGCCAAGGCAGCCAAGGAGCAGGGCAAGCCCCGCCGTCAGCGCAGCCCGACGCAGGTCTTTGATGATGATGGCTAGGCGTTGGGTGGCGGTGTTCATTGGCAAGCCTGGGTTATTGCCCGTTGCCGGCAGAGTCTTGGGGGGTTCCGTGGATCTCCTTGTCCAGCCGTTTGAAAAATAGCTCCATAAATTCGTGCCGCTCGGCGGCTAAGCGTTTGCCTTCCGGGGTCAGCATCTTGTCTTTGATCTTGCAGAGTTTCACCAGAAATTCCCGATAGGCCGTGTCTTCAACGGAGTAGGACGAGGTTTTCAGCACATCGACTCCCCGGTTGTGCAGCCTGGCTCCGACTTGACCGGCAAAGAGAAAGGCCCGGCCGATGCCGATGGCGCCGATGGAGTCCAGCTTGTCCGCATCAAAAAGGATCTTCGCCTCCAGGGTTTCCGGCACCTTGTTGTTGCGGTAGCGGTGCGCTTCGATGCAGTGCAGGATCTCTTCCTGCATCTCCGGGGAAAAACCCAGGCCCGTGAGGATGGTGCGGGACATCTCCGCCCCCTTGGCCGCGTGGCAGATCTTGCCCTGAGACAACATTTCCTGGCTGCGGCCGATGTCGTGGAGCAGGGCGGCGGCGCTGAGAATGTCCAGGCGGGCATTCATCAGGCGGCCGATGTGAAGCGCCAGGTTGTGGACTCGTTCGGTGTGGTCCGGGCCGTGGCAACCGCCTTCCGCCTGGCAGTATTCGTGGGAAATGGCGAGGAGCTTTCCGGTGAGCTCCCACCCCAGGGGCGGTTCGCCCTGCAGCTGCCCGGCAGAGAGGCAGGCCTGCCGATAATCAGCGTTTGCCGAGGACATGGTCCAGCCACCTGATGCCGAAACGCAGCATGGCAAGGTCTTCCCTGGCAAGCTCCTGTTGCTCGTCTGCCGTAATGGGGAAGGGCAGGGCAAGGTTGCCGTCGAGGAGCTGCCGCCGAAAGGTATCCAGGCTGTAGAGAGACAGGAAAATCGACAATTCTTCTTCCGAAGGCGGTCCATCCTTAAGGCGGGGATGGTGGAGGACGGGAAGCATTTCGTCGTTCATGGCGTTGTAGTCGGCCAGGTCCTGATCATTCTGCCATGTGGCGATGTCCTGTTGGTCGCCCTCGCTGAAGCCATGGCAATGGGGTTCATTTAGAAGGACATGCATCTCATGCCGGGTGCCGTCCGGGGTGGTAAAGGCTCCGCGCCCCAGTGGATAGGTCCGGCAGGCGCCGGGGCGGTCGGCATAGACGCGGCAACCGGCGGCAGTGACAAAGGGACAGCTGGCTTGGCCGTCATCCACCATGCCCAGGTAAACCAGAGGGAAGGGGATGCCCTCTGTCTGCTCGACAAGCGCGTACTGGTCAAAAAAGGTTGAGGGGGCAAGCCCTAGATGGCTGCTCAACCGGAGGACATCGTAGGGGGTGAGGGCCAGTTCCAGTTCCCGGCAGCAGTCGGTAAAGCAGGTAACGCCGGGATGGCAGCCGAACCGGAAGGTCTCGTCCGAGGTCAGGGGCCGGACATGCTCTGGGGCGAGATCGGAGGGCATTGGCTATGCCACCTTGCCCCGGTGCCAGAGGGTGAGCAGGGGGCTGGCCACGAAAACCGAGGAATAAGTGCCGATCACGACCCCCACCAGCAGGGCGAAGGAAAAGTCGTGAATCACCGAGCCGCCCAAGAAATACAGGGCCGCGAGAACCAGGAACACGGTGAGCGAGGTGACGATGGAACGGCTCAATACCTCGTTGGTGCTGGTATTGATCAGGGCATCGGTGATGTTTTCATGGTCTTCGCTCTTGTGCAGGTTTTCGCGGATCCGGTCGAAGATGATTACCGTGTCGTTTAAGGAATACCCGGCCAGGGTCAGAAGCGCGGTGACGGTAAGGAGGGTGATCTCCATATTAAGCAGCCAGATGAGACCGAGCACCGCCAGAACGTCATGGAGAGTGGCCAGGGTGGCGGCAACGCCGAACCGCAGGTCAAAACGCAACCCCAGGTACATGACAACCCCGAGCAGGGAGATGGCCACGGCCAGCAATGCTTTTTCGCGAAGGGTGTCGCTGACCGAGGAGCCGATCTCCGACTGATTCTCCACCATGAAGTGCTTGTCCGGCAAATTGCCATTCAACAGGGCGGTGACCGCCTCGGAAATGTGCCCCACCACTTTTTCGTCGTTCTTAATTTTGACGATCAACCGGTTTTCGCCCTCTACCTTTTGCAGTTCGACCCCTTCAAGCGTTCCTTTTGCCAAAGCGGTGCGCACTTCACCCAGGGAAAATGGCTGAGTGGACTGGTACTGGAGCAGGGTGCCGCCGGAAAAATCCACCCCCATGTTGGCCTGGCCGCGGATGATTTGGACAAAGGCCAGGCAACCGATGAGGGCAAAAGCGCCGGAGATGGTGAAGGTCAGTTTCTTGATCCGCATATAATCAAGTTTCGGCTTCTTGAGGAAGAGCATGAAGGTGAGATTTTTGAGTTTGCGCTTGCCCTGCATGAATTCGTAGAAGAGCTTGGAGGCGAAAAGGGTAGAGAAGAGATTGAAGATGATGCCCAGCGACAGGGTGGCGGCAAAGCCCTTGATCGGGCCGGTGCCGAAGAGAAACAGGGCCAGGGCGGTGATCAGGGTGGTTACATGGGCGTCGATGATGGTCCAGAAGGCCTTGGCGTAGCCGGATTCTACCCCGGAGCGCACGGATTTGCCCAGGGCGAACTCCTCGCGCATCCTCTCGAAGATGATAATGTTTGAGTCCACCGCCATGCCGATGGAGAGAATGATGCCGGCAATGCCAGGCAGGGTCAGGGTGCCGCCCATCATCGCCAGCCCGGCAAAGAGCAGGAGGATGTTCAGGATCATGGCGACGTTGGCGACGACCCCGGAGAGTCGGTAGTAGACGGCCATGAACAACACCACCAGGAAGGTGCCCAGCAGGCCGCTCATCAACCCCTTGTTGATGGAATCCTGCCCCAGGGAGGCGCCCACGGTCAGGTTCTGGACGATTTCCACCGGGGCAGGCAGGGCGCCGATCCGCAGGACAATAGCCAGGTCGGTCGCTTCCTCGTAGGTGAAGCTGCCGGAAATCTGGGCGCTGCCGCCGAGGATTTTTTCCCGGATGACCGGGGCGGAGCGAACCACCTCATCCAGAACAATGGCAAAGCGTTTGCCCACGCTCTTTTCCGTGACCTGGCCGAAAATCGTGCCGCCGCGCCCGGTAAAGTCGAGGCTGACGTAGGGTTCGTTGAAGTTGCCGCCCACCCGGACCTGGGCATCCTTGACCATATCGCCGGTCAACAGCACCTGATTCTTAAGCAGGATGGGCCGTTTAATTTCCTTTTTGGTGGTTTTGTCCACCTCTTTTTCGAAGTATATCTCGGTGTCGGCGGGTAGCCTGCTTTGCAAGGCGAGATTGAGCTGTTTCCGGCTGCCGCCTTCCTGCCACTGGCCGGCTTTTATGGCCTGGTCGATAAGCAGCGGCAGGTTGAGGCCGCCTGTTTCGTCCACCAGTTTGAACTCGAGTTGGGCGGTGCGGCCGATGAGGTTAAGGGCGCGCTGTGGATCCTTGACCCCAGGCAGCTGGATGACGATCTCGTCGGTACCCTGCCGGACAATGGCCGGTTCGGCCACGCCGAACTGGTCAACCCGGTTGCGGAGAATTTCCAGGGACTGGTCCACCGCCTTGTTGTTGATGAAGTCGATTCTTTCCTGTTTCAGGCTGAGGATGATCCGGGGGAAGGTGCCCTGGTCTGTCTGAAAGTCGCCGATGAGGTCGGGAAATTCTTTGCTGATGGTCTGCTTGACTGTTTCCAGGGCGCCGGTGTTGGGCAGGGTCAGGATGATTTTACTCGCATCGGTGGAAGAGGTACGGACTACGGTAATCTTTTTCGCGGCCAAGGCCTCCTTGAGATCCTGGGCTGAGAGGTCCAGATTGTTCTCGATGGCCTTTTTGAGATCGACCTTGAGGACCAGATGCATGCCGCCCTGAAGATCCAACCCCAGCTTCAGCCCTGCCGGAGCGAGATATTTCTGCCACCAGGCCGGAACCTGGGTGAAGGAAGGGGCAACTGTCAGACCGGCAAAGATGGTGACAAAGAGCAGGAGGGTGATTTTCCAGCGCAAGGAACTCGACATAGGCACTCCGTAATGCGGGTTAACCGTGGTTGTGAAGAAATTGGGTAGATGCCCGGCTAAAGCCTTCGGACATAACTAAGTGTTCATCCGGAGACGAGCAATCTCGTTTCCGGATAATTATAATTTCGGTGCGAGATTATACCCGCCTTTTGTCAGAAGTCAAATTGCAAAAAAAAAGTGGCGGGGATCAAGCACCGGGCTGAATTCGCAGGCATTTTTTTTGTCCCCTTTTTTTGGTCAAAACGTTTCAGGGCAGGAAGCTGCCAGGCAGAAGCCTGCGAAGTGTGCTGGTGCCCATGAGCAGGCTGGTATAGCTGAGTTGAGCAGCTTGTCTGCTCAATGGGTGCAACATCGCAGATGCGGTGCTGCTGGATAGTTACACAAATTCCTGGTTTGGTGAATCGTTATTATTTAGTTGAGTAATTTCCTGGATTCTTTTAAATATATCTTTATCTTCCATTCCTGCAGTATCCCGATACCCTGGAGCCTCTACATGAGTCAAGCCGCTGGTTACAAAACCGAAATTCTTTTACAGTCCGGGACAAATGAGCTGGAGATCATCACCCTTTTTCTCCAGTGGCACGACCAGACCACCGGTGCCGTCAGCAGGACCGCGTACGGCATCAATGCCGCTAAGGTCCGTGAATTAGTGGCCCTGCCGGAAACCCTGACTGAGATTCCGGAAAGCGTGCCGGCCATGAAAGGGATTTTTCTCCTGCGGGACCGAACCATTCCCCTGATCGATTTGTCGAAATGGTTCGGCTATGAGCCGGATCAATCCCCGGAGGCGAAAGCTAAATGGGTGGTGATTGTTACAGAAATTAACGGCAAGTTTTTCGGTTTTATCGCCCATGGGGTGGATAAGGTTTACCGGGTCAGCTGGACCGCAATACTCCCCCCGCCGCCGATCATCTCCCGTTACAGCAGTCTCACCGGCGTGTGCCTCGTAGATGGCAATATCATTCAGATGGTTGATTTCGAGAGCATTATCGCCTCCATTGATCCCAGCATGGTTATTGATTCCGAAGCCCATGCCATATCGGTTGGTCCCGAAGGGACTCAGATCGAGAAGGCCGTGGTCATTGCCGATGATTCACGGATTATTCTTAGTCAGATCTGCAAAACCCTGGAAAGGGCGGGATATCGGGTTGTCACCCATGCGGACGGGCAGGACGCCTGGGAGTATCTGGAAAAGCTGCGAATCAACGGCACCGTGCAAGATGAGGTGCTGGCCGTGATCAGTGATATTGAAATGCCGCGCATGGATGGGCATAATCTCTGCAAGCGGATCAAGGAAAATAACGGGTATGATGGCATTCCGGTCATGCTTTTCTCTTCCCTGGTAAATGATCTGGCCCTGCATAAGGGCGAGGCCGTGGGCGCGGATGATCAGATTGCCAAGCCGGAATTGGGCCAGCTTGTTTCCCGGCTTCAGGATTGTCTCCGGCGTTTTGCCGCCTGATGGTCTCTTTCCGGTGATCCTGCCGGTCTTTTTCAGCCAACCTCAGTCGTGCAATCACGGATAAGGTGATGCAGAGCGGGATGTATATCTACCGGGCCAACCGGGTTGAGTCCCTGCTGGAGTCGCTTGTCGAGGTTTTGCGCACGCCGCTTGCCTCGCCTCTTGCCCCGGAATGCATCATCGTGCAAAGCAAGGGGATGGCGACCTGGCTTGCCATGCAGCTTTCCGGCCGGTTCGGGGTGTGGGCCAACCCCGATTTTCCTCATCCCCGGCAGTTTGTCCAGCGTGTCCTGAGGGCAACCCTTGGCGACGAAGGTGACCTGGTGCAGCGATACAGCCGGGAACGGCTGGCTTTGCTGATCTGCGCTCTGCTCGATGACTGCCGCCGCGATCCCGATTTTTCCCCCCTGACCTCCTACCTCGCCGATGGCCCCCTGAGCAAGAAGCTCCAGCTGGCCAGGCAGATCGCCCATCTCTTTGATCAATACGCGATGTACCGGCCCGAGATGATCCTGGCGTGGGAGGAGGGGGAGAACCTGGCCTTTGGCCATGCTCTGGCCGAGGATCTCTGGCAGCCCAAGCTCTGGCGGCAACTGGTGGCGCATCTGGGCTGCTGCTCTCCGGCCCGGCTCATGCTGCGCGCCAGGCAGGCGCTGGCTACCGGGGTGATTCCTTTTCCCCGGCTCCTGCCCGCCAGAGTCTCCCTGTTTGGCATCGATACCCTGCCCACGGTATATCTCGGTATTATGGGGGAGCTGGCGAAGATTCTGCCGGTCCATTTCCATCTTTTCTCCCCGGCGGAAGGCTACTTTGCCGACATCCGCTCCCAGGCCGAGGCCCACCGCGCCCTGGCTCGCTTGCCTGCCGGTCAGGATGAGGCGGATCTTTATCTGGAGATCGGCCATCCGCTCCTAGCCTCCATGGGTGGTATGGCCCGGGATTTTCAGGAGTTGCTGGAAGGCTCGGTTTCCTATGTCGAGGCAGGGGAACAGTACACCGCCCATGCCGCGCCGCGGACCATGCTGGCGGTGCTGCAAAACGATATCCTCCGGCTGCGTCACCGCCGTCTGGCAAGCATGGTTGCTTCTCCCTTGATTCTGGCCGGAGATGATGCCTCCCTTAGCATCCATGCCTGCCACAGCCGCCTCCGCGAGGTCGAGGTCTTGCAGGATCAACTGCTGGCCCTGCTTCAGGATGATCCGGCTCTGGCCCCCCGCGAGATCGTGGTCATGCTGCCCGAGGTTTCCGCCTACGCCCCGCTCATCGAGGCGGTTTTCGGGCTTTCCCCGGAGGACAGACGTTTTATCCCCTTCCGGATTGCGGACCGCTCTCTGCTGAGCGGGGCGCCGCTCATCGAGGTGTTCTTCTGTTTTCTCCAGATGGCCTCCGGCAGGATGTCTGCCTCCGAGGTTATGGAGCTGTTGGCCTGCGAGGCAATCCAGCAAAATTTCGACATCAGCCCTGAGGATCTGCCCAGGATCCGGCTTTGGGTGGAAAAAAGCGGGATCCGGTGGGGGATCGACGAGCTGCACCGGGAGGCGAGACAGCAGCCGAAAGAGCGGCAGAACACCTGGCGCTTCGGCTTTGACCGTCTGACCCTGGGCTATGCCGTCCGGGCCGACGGGGGTTTTCTGGGGGAGATTTTACCCTATGAGGAGATCGAGGGCCAGGCGGCGGAACTTGCCGGCCGCTTCATCCATTTTTGCGAAACCCTGTTTGCCGCGGCGGACACCCTCACCCTGGCCAGGGAGCTGCCGGAGTGGCAGCGCGTTATCCACGACCTGTTGGCTGCCCTTTTTCTGGAAGACTCGCCCCAGGCCTGGCAAGTGCAGAAGATCAGGGACAATCTCGCCCGGATAGTCCTTGAGGCTGAGGATGCCGGATTCCATCAGCCCCTGGACCTGAACGGGCTGATGATCCTGCTCAAGGAAAAACTCTCCGGCCAGGCCACGGCCCAGGGCTTTCTCGAAGGCGGCCTCACCTTCTGCGGCATGCTGCCCATGCGCTCGATCCCCTTCAAGGTTGTCTGCCTGCTGGGCATGAACGATGGGGAATTCCCCAGGGTGGAGCACCCGCAGAGCTTTGATCTCATCGCCCGTTATCCCCAGCGGGGCGATCGGGCCAAGCGCAACGATGATCGGTATGTTTTTCTCGAAGCCCTGCTCGCCAGCCGCGAGAGATTCCTGGTGTTTTATCTGGGCAATACCCTGCGCGACGGCAAGGAGCTGCCGCCCGCCGTGGTGGTCGAGGAGCTGATTGACAGCCTGGCAGAGAGTTTCCGTCTTGCGCCCGAATCATCCGATCCCGATGCATCTTTTGCCGAGTACCGGAAAAGAATGGGGGAGCGGCTGGTGGTCCGCCATCCCCTCCAGCCTTTCAGCCGGAGATATTTTTCCGGCACAGAGGCGCGGCTGTGCAGCTTTGCCGCGGAATACTGCCTGGCTGCCCAGGCAAGAGAGGCTGGAGTCCGCACTCGCCATGCCTTTTTGCCGGCCCCTTTGCTGCCGGTTGCTTGCGGTCCAACCTCTATTGCCCTCCCGGAGTTGGCCCGCTATTGGCAGCATCCGGTCCGCTGGTTTCTCGAAAACCGCCTCGGCCTTTTCCTGCTGGAGAAAAGCAGGGAGCTTCAAGATCGTGAACCAATCCACCTCGACAGTCTGGAAAAATATCAGCTGAGCCGGGATCTGCTGGCCATGAAAGGCGAGGGGCTCTCCCGGCCGGAACCCCTGCTTGCCCGCTGGCAGGGGGAGGGGCGGGTTCCTCTGGGCCAGGGGGCGCAGGCGGTCTTTGTCGAAATCAGGGAGACGGTGCGACCCATCGTGGAACAGCTGCTTGCCCATGAGACAGGGGAACCACTTCCGCCCCTGCTCCGGGAAATCGCCCTTTCCCCGGAGCTCACCCTGCACGGCGAGTTGGGCAACAGATACCCCTCCGGCCATCTCTACTGGAGCAACAGCCTGCTCCACGGCAGAATTTTGCTGCCGGTCTGGCTGGAGCACCTTTTTCTCTCTGCCGTTGCCCCTGATGACCAGCGCCGGGAAACCATCGTTATCGGCAGGGGGAGCGGCAAGGGCACGGCCCAGGTTCTCCGCTTCTCCCCGGTGCCCGAGGCCGCCAGGGTGCTGCTCGATCTGGCCACCCTGTTTGCCGACGGCCTCAATGCACCCATGCCATTTTTTCCCAAAAGCGGCCTGGTCTTTGCCCGGACCATGGGTTCAGGCAAAGGAAGCGAGGAGGAACGGCGGATTGCCGCCTTTGCCAAGGCCGAGGAGGAATATCTCGGCAGTGACTTTGCGCCTGGCGAGGGGGATGATCCCTATTGCCGCCAGCTTTTCGGCGAGGTCTTGCCCGTTGCCCCGGACTACGCCCTGTACCGCGAAGGTAAAGGCCTATCCTTTGCCGAGCTTGCCACTCGCATCTTTGTGCCCATGCTCGGCCAAATGGAGGAGTTATGAGCCGCCCCTTTGATCCGCTTGCGGTGGCCACCACCGGCGTGCAGCTCATCGAAGCCAGCGCCGGCACCGGCAAGACATATTCCATCACCTCCCTCTACCTGCGCCTTTTGCTGGAGAGGCGGCTGACCGTGGAGCAGATCCTGGTGGTCACCTTTACCGAGGCGGCAACGGCGGAATTGCACGAGCGGATCAGGACCCGGCTGCGCTCGGCGGCGCAGGCCTTTGAAAAGATGCAGGGCGGGGATGATCCGTTTATCAGCCAACTTCTGGAACGCAGCCCCGACCCGGAGGCGGACCGTCGGCTTTTCGCCCGGGCCGTGAGCGATATCGACAAGGGTGCGGTTTCCACCATCCATGGCTTTGCCCACCGGGTTTTGCAGCAGCATGCCCTGGAGACCGGGCTGCTCTTTGAGCTGGAACTCACCGGCGCCACCGAGACCCTGGCCCAAGAGATCGCCGATGATTACTGGAGCGGCTTTTTCTACGCTCTCGATCCCCGCTTGGCCAGCCTGGTCAGACAAGGGGTTTCCCCGCGCCAGCTCCGGGCCTTGACCCAGGAGGCGATCCGGCATGGTGATTTTGCCGTGGTCGGAGAGAATCAGACCGCGGAAGAGACCTCGGTTCTGGTGGCGGAGTATGGCCGGCTCTATGCTGAGGCCAGGACGTGCTGGCAGGAGCAGGACGAAGATTTGGCCCGATACTTTGTTCAGGCGGAGGGGCTTACCGCTTCCTTTAAGACCCTGTTGGCCAATGGCTTGCTCGACCGGGTCGCTGGGTTTTTCGCCGAGGTCGAGCCGACTGCCTTTGCCCTGCCACCATATGCGGATCTGCTGGCCGAAGACAATATCTTTCGACCGGATGGCAAGGTCTTCACCGCCACAGCCCTGAAAAAAGGGCTGGCGCAAACCAACCCCTTCTTCGCCTCCTGGGGTCGATTGGTTGCCCAGGCCGAGGCCATGGCTGCCCAAAACCAGGCGTTGTTTCTTGCCGGGGCGGCGCGATATATCAGGGCCGAACTGCCCAAGCGGCTATTGGCCGGGCAGCAGCAGTCCTTTGATCAGCTCCTCACCGGGTTGGATCGGGCCCTGCAGGGCGAAGGAACCGGGGCACAGCTTGCCCAGCGGATCCGGGCTCGGTTTCCGGCGGCGCTCATCGATGAGTTCCAGGACACCGATCCGGTCCAGTACCGGATCTTCCGGACCATCTACGGCGGAGGCGGCAAGGAGGCCCTTTTCTTGATCGGCGATCCCAAGCAGGCCATCTATGCCTTCCGGGGCGCGGATATATACGCTTACCTTGAGGCTGCCGGTCAGGCGGAGTTGGAAAAGCACACCATGACCACCAACTGGCGGGCCGACCGGAAGATGGTGGCGGCGCTCAACGCCCTCTTCGTCCCGCTGGCCAAGCCTTTCGGCGATGCCCGGATCAGCTACGCCGAAGTTGGTGCCCGGCCCGGGGCGGTAGATCTCTGGCATTCTTCAACCTTGGGCTCGGAGCCTCTCCAGTTTCTTACCCTGGCCGAGACCTTTTGCGGAACCAGGGGAGGGCGGTTGCTCAAGAATCAGCTTATGCCTCTGATCCCCGATCTGGTGGCCGGAGACATCGCCGGGCTGCTGGCCGGGGACGGCAGGATCGGGAATCGGCCAGTGCGGGCCGGGGACATTGCCGTGCTGGTCCGCACCAACACTCAGGCGGCGGAGATCCAGGCTGTCTTGCGGGGCAGGGGCATCAACGGGGTGCTTCAGAGCAAGGCCAGCGTCTGGGATAGTCCCGAGGCGCAGGAATGCTTTAGGATTCTCGCGGCGGCGGCCGAGCCGGGCAACGAGCAGCTGCTTCGCAAGGCCCTGGCTACGCCGATGCTCGGCTTTGTTGCCTCTGATCTTGAACGGCTCAACCAGGCGGAAGCCGAGCTGCACGGGCTGATGGCGCGTTTTGCTTCCTGGCAGGAGGTGTGGCGGAAAAACGGGGTTATGCGGATGCTGATGGCGGCCTGGCAGGAATATGGCGTCACCGGTCGTCTGCTTCTGCTGGAAGACGGCGAGCGGCGCCTGACCAATCTGCGCCATCTTGCCGAACTTCTCCAGGAGGCGGAGAGCCAAAACCACCTCAGCCCTGAGATGCTGGTGGACTGGTGCAGCCGGACCCTTGCCGCCAGCGAGAGCGGCGAGGAGGCAGAGCTGCGGCTGGAAAGCGACGAGGATGCCGTGCAGCTGGTCACCATCCACCGCAGCAAGGGGCTTGAGTACCCGGTGGTCTATTGCCCCTATCTTTTTCTGGGGGGGAGCAGTGGCGGCAGGCAGCCCTTTGTCTCTCTCCATGATCCTGAGGCCGATTGGCAGGGCAGGATCGTCCTCTTTCCCGACGAGCGGGCCAAAGCCCTGGCTGCGGCCGAGCATTTTGCCGAAGAGCTGCGCCTCGCCTATGTGGCCATGACCAGGGCCCGGCATAGCTGCCATATCCTCTGGGCTCCGGCCTGGGGATACGATGGCAGCGCCCTGGCCTGGCTTCTGCACGGGGATCAGGCCGGAGCTGGAGAATCCGGTAGCCAGGAGGAGTTGCAACAACACCTCAAGGGCTGCACCTGCCAGGATCTGCTGGACCGGCTTCAGGAGCGCGCCAGGGCAAGCGAAGGCTGGCAGGTTCGGCAGCTGCACCTGGTTCCGGCTTCGACCGGCGAAGCAGCCAGTCTGGATGCCCCTCAGCCTCTGGCCTGCCGGGTTCCAACTCGCAAGCTCAAACAGCTCTGGCGGATCGGCAGTTTTTCCCATCTCACCGCCCAGTCCGGCCACGATCCGGGGGAGAGGGAGCCGGAAGCAGGAACAGAAGGGCCGGCCATATCTCTGGAGATGGGGGTTTCTGCCGCCGTTCAGCTGCCGCTGGCCCAGTTTCCCAAAGGGCCGGTGGCCGGGAATTTCTTTCACACCCTCTTTGAAAAGATTTCTTTTCAGCCGGAAAACCCCGCCCGGTTGCGGGAGCAGGTGCAGGAACAGCTTGTGTTTTATGGCTATCCGGAGCTCTGGCTTGCCCCGGTTTGCCGGGCCTTTGCCGAGGTTCTCAAGACCCCTCTCCGGGCAACGGCCGGTTTTTGTCTGGGAGACATCGCCGACGATCAGCGCCTCATCGAGATGCCCTTCACCTTTCCGGTGGGCGCAGGCTTGGGTGAGGACGCCAGTCTGTCCGCCGAACTCCTGGTCCGGCCGTTTATCGACCATCCCCAGGGGATTCCCGTCGGGTATGCCGAGGCCTTGCGCGCCTTGCGCTTCATCCCCCTGCGCGGCTTTCTCAAGGGGTTTATCGATCTGACCTGCGTTTTTGAGGGCAAATGGTATCTGTTTGACTACAAAAGCAACCATCTCGGGGTCAGCCGGGATGGTTATGCCCAGGACAAACTGCCCGCAGCCATGGCCGACCATCACTATTTCCTGCAATACCACATCTACACCGTGGCCCTGCACCGCTATCTGAGCAGCCGCCTGCCCGGCTATGAGTATGAGCGGGATTTCGGCGGGGTCTTTTATCTCTTTATCAAGGGGATGCACCCGGATTCCGGGCCGGAATGTGGGGTCTATGCCGACCTGCCGCCCCTGGCCCGCATCGAACAGCTCTCGGCGATATTTGAAAGACTGGCAGGGGAGGGCGGGGCATGATCAGGGAGATTGAACAGCTCATTGCCAACGGCACCCTGGATCAGTTCGACCGCTATTTTGTCAGAACCCTCCATCGTCTCGCCCCCAACGCAACCCCCCGGACCCTTGTCCTCATCGCCCTTACTCGCAAGGCGGTGAGCAACGGCCATGTCTGTCTCGATCTAAAACGGCTGCTGGCTGGAGCCCCGGAAAAAAGTTCCCTCCCCCTTGGTGGGGGATGGCTAGGGAGAGGGGGAAACAGCGATGAACCCGGTTGGATGCCACTTCACCCACCCTTCGAGCCTCTGCTTGCAGAGCTGATCGCGGAGCTCCGGGAAAGCCCTCTGGTAAGCCGCGACGGCAATCCAGCCCCGCTGGTACTCGAAGGCTCGCGCCTGTATCTGCAACGTTACTGGCGCTACGAAGAGGAGCTGGCCCAAGAGATTCGGGCCAGGGCCGCAAACCCGGCAGCGGTGCAGGAGGATCTGCTCGAAACCTGCCTCGCCCAGCTTTTCACCGGCACGGAACAGGATGCCCAACAGCGCATGGCCTGCGCCGGGATTTTCCGGGAGCGATTAGGCCTGATCACCGGCGGACCCGGTACCGGCAAAACCACCCTGGTCGCCAAATATTTGGCCCTGGTTCTCCTTCATGCCAAGGGGGCAGGAGAACCATTGCCGCGCATCCTCCTGCTTGCCCCCACCGGCAAGGCGGCGGCCCGGCTCACCGAGTCACTGCAGAAAAAAGCCGGGGATTCCTCTTTGCCGCAGGAGTTGCTTGCGTCCCTGCCCACCCAGGCAGCGACCATCCATCGGGCTCTGGGCTACCGGGCCGAGCACCCCACCACCTTCCGCCATAACCGGGAGAATTCCTTGTCCTGCAAGGTGGTGGTGGTTGATGAGGCCTCGATGATCGACGTAGCCCTCATGGCCAAGCTCTTTGCGGCAGTGCCGCCCACGGCCAGGCTGGTACTGTTGGGCGACAAGGACCAGCTTGCCTCGGTTGAGGCGGGTTCCATCCTGGGGGATATCTGTGGGGCGGTTTTTGACAACAGGGCCGGGTCCGGGGAAAATCCCCTGGCCCGGTGTGTGGTCCGGCTGACGGAAAGCTTCCGCTTCTCCCCCCATGCGGGGATCGGGGCTTTGGCCAGCGCAATACATGCCGGCAAGGCGGATGAAGTCGTTGCCCTTGCTCAGCATGGCTCGGCAGAGGTCAGCCTGCTGCCCCCTCTGGTGCAGGGTGATCCGGCCCACCCTCTGGCGGAGATGATCATGGCCGGATACCGCCCCTTTCTGGAGGCTGCCGCCCCTCTTGCGGCCATGGAATTGTTCGAGCAATTCCGTCTGCTCTGCGCCCACCGGCTCGGGCCTATGGGGGTCTCCTCTCTGAACCGTTACGCGGAAAAGGTTCTCGCCCACCAACGGCTGATCGAGCTGAATACCCCGTGGTACAAGGGAAGACCGGTGCTGATCCAGGCCAACTCTTACCCATTGCGGCTTTTCAACGGCGAGACCGGCATTATCTGGCCCGGGGAAGACGGAGAGGGACTCAAGGCTTTTTTCTTTGCGGAAGGCAGGGAAGGGGTCCGCTCCTATTCCCTGCGTCAGCTACCTGCCCACGAAACAGCCTTTGCCATGACCATCCACAAGAGCCAGGGTTCGGAATTCGACCGGGTTGCCCTGGTCCTGCCCGGAGAGGATTCGTCCCTCTTGAGCAGGGAACTGCTCTATACCGGGATCAGCCGGGCTCGTCGGCAGGTGGCCCTGGTCGGGAGGCCCCAGGAGATCGAGGCGGCGGTGGGCAGAAGGGTGGAGCGGGCCTCGGGGCTACAGGAAAAGTTGGCCGGGAAGTGAAGATGGTATCCCCTCGAACAAATAATTTTCCCAAAATTTACACTTGACTGGATTATCTCAGATATATAACCTATCAAATAAGTTTCATAATCAAATAACCAAAATTTGATGTCTGGCGATAGCAGGTAGTTATTGCGATGAAAAAATTGTGGTCAGATGATAGCTTGGTCATCCGAGAGGAAATTGAATCTCTTATTGTAGTCGGCCATGAAAAACGCATAACGGTTTGATTTTTATTGATAAAATTGACAATTTATATCACTATGAATTGCAGGTTATTGCAGTATTACCCTCCA
>MGTD01000058.1 GCA_001799285.1 Deltaproteobacteria bacterium RIFOXYD12_FULL_56_24 | reverse complement strand
TCACCCCGATCGCGATGGAAGAAGGACTTCGTTTCGCGATTCGTGAAGGCGGCCGTACCGTGGGCGCCGGCGTTATTAATAAAATTATCGAATAACCGTCAGAATTGTTTTTGGTAGCCGTCACGAAATAACCGTACTTTCTTGCCCCTTTTGTTTCGGATCTTTATGTCGTATTGGGCCATTAAGATGACGACAATATTTCACTACAACGGTTGCCTGCCAAAAAAGGAAAAGTAGATGCGAGACATTATCACTTTGGGTTGCCAAACCTGCAAGAGACGTAATTACACCACCACTAAGAATAAACGGTCTACTCCGACCAAGCTGGAGTTTAAGAAGTTCTGCCCTTTTTGCAGATCGCATACCCTGCACAAGGAAACGAAATAGTTTTCTGGAGTCGTTACGTAATAGCCAGCACCGCTAGCGCGGCTGTTTCCCTGGCCATTACGTGCTGGATCCTTATGCCTTTTGCCAGTTGAAAGGGATACTTATGTAGCGTTGTAACGGTTTAGGCCAGTAGCTCTAATGGTAGAGCATCGGACTCCAAATCCGAGGGCTGGGGGTTCGAGTCCCTCCTGGCCTGCCAGAAATGAGAGATTGTGATTGCTTCGCCCTTTTTTGATTTGAGAGGGCGAAGTAGTTGTTTTGGATAGTCGGTTTACGGGATATTCTCGAATTCAATCCCCTTTCATGTGTAAGAACGATCAGCCTGTGCAGGAAGAGACGATCATCATGGCAAGCAAGGAAGACCGATTGGTCAAAAGCAAAAAAGCAGCAGGTAGTGAGCCTGACCAGGGATCTGTATTCCGGCCGGATCGGATTAAAGAATTTGCCGGCGAAGTGAAAAATGAATTTGGCAAGATCGTTTGGCCAGCCAAAAAACAGACTGTTGGCACTACGGCGGTGGTTGTAGTATTGGTGATGATCATCTCCTTTTATTTGGGAGCTGTTGATCTGCTGCTGGGGAAAGTAATCGGTTATGTTTTGCGGTAGAAAGCGTAACCGTTCAGCAGCATCACATCTTCGGACGATCGGCCCGGCTTACATACACGAGGTACGCAGCGCCGATCCGCTTGTCCAAATCTGCGGTACTGCTGAACGGTTGCAATTTGGTGGTTTTGGTTCTTTGCGACCGCCTCGGTGAACGGTTACTAGAAAGCCAGCGTAAGCTTGGAGAGAGACAGCATTATGGCACGTCATTGGTACATTGTTCATACATACTCCGGCTTTGAAGAGCAGGTGAAGACCGGCATGCTTGAGCGCGTTAAAAATGCGGGCCATGAAGAGATGTTTGGGGAAATTCTTGTTCCCACTGAGCAAGTTGTCGAAATGGTTAAGGGTGCCAGAAAAACATCATCCCGTAAATTTTTCCCAGGATATATTCTGGTGAATGTCGATCTCAATGATGAGACCTGGCATACAGTTCGGGATACCCCTAAGGTCACTGGTTTTGTCGGTAATGATATGAGCCCTGAGCCTCTTTCCGACGAAGAGGCCATGAAGATTATTGGCCGGATCAAGGATGGCGCTCTCAAGCCGAAACCAAAGGTTTCTTTCGAGTTTGGCGATGTCGTCCGGGTCATCGATGGGCCATTCAATAATTTCCAAGGCGTTGTGGATGAGGTTTTTCCGGAAAAGGGCCGGGTTCGGGTTTTGGTTTCTATTTTTGGCAGGGAGACCCCGGTCGAGCTTGAATATATTCAGGTGAGCAGAGGGTAGTCGTGTTTTTGCAATTGTGATAAGAATTGCGTAGCATATAGAGGTATTTTGTTCAGCTAGCCGTTATGTGAAATAACTTTAACATTGAAAGATCCTGATCGGCATAAGTGGGTTTAGCGACTTGAGCTGAAATGTAACGGTTATTTTGTAGCGGCCACTAAATTTATGATGTCGGGCTGTCTGGCTCCTTGTAGCAGAGATAAAGGCAGGAAGCAGTTTTCGACATGTGGGAGTTCCAGCGATGGCAAAGAAGATTGAAGGATACATAAAGTTACAGATTCCAGCCGGCAAAGCGAATCCGTCACCTCCGGTTGGCCCGGCCCTTGGCCAGCGTGGCGTCAACATCATGGAGTTTTGCAAAGCGTTCAATGCAAAAACTCAAGGTGAAGGCGATACGATTATTCCGGTGGTGATCACCGTTTATGCTGACCGTTCATTTACTTTTGTGACCAAAACCCCGCCAGCCTCAACGCTGCTTTTTAAAGCATGCAGTCTGGGCAAAGGTTCGAGTAACCCTAAGAAAGATCGTGTGGCCAAAATCACCCGTGATAAGATTAAAGAGATTGCCGAGAGAAAACTTCCCGATTTGAACGCCTACGATATCGATGCCGCAATGCGGATTATCGAAGGAACTGCGAGGAGTTGCGGGATTACAATCGTCGACTGATCGCAAGTCCGACTTTTTTATAGATTTATTAATGGGTTAACCCTAGCACTTCTAATCTGAGAAGGCTTGAATGTTTGGTGGAATCGTTAAAAGAGAAAAAGGCAGCAGGTCCGTAACTCAAGATTAATAAGTTACAAGGCAATAACCGTTGTAATCGCGTTTTTTTGCGATTTCAACAATGTTTGGAGAGCGCCATGGCAAAGAAAGGCAAGCAATATAAAAACAGTGTAGCACAGCTTGATCCGATGAAGGCTTATAGCTTGGAGGAAGCTGTTGCTCTTGCGTTGCAGGGCAAATTTGCGAAATTTGACGAGTCGGTGGATCTGGCTCTTAACCTTGGCGTTGATCCTCGCCATGCAGAGCAGATGGTGCGGAGCAGCGTCGTCCTTCCTAACGGTACCGGGAAAACAGAGCGAGTTCTTGTTTTCGCCAAGGGCGAGAAGGTGCAGGAAGCTCTTGATGCCGGCGCTGATTATGCAGGTGGCGATGAATTGCTTGAGAAAATTCAAGGCGGCTGGCTGGAATTTGATAAAACTGTTGCCACCCCGGATATGATGGGTACCGTCGGCAAGATCGGCAAGGTCCTCGGGCCCCGCAATTTGATGCCTAACGCCAAGCTGGGCACGGTTACTTTTGATGTCGGCCGGGTTGTTAAGGAAATCAAATCCGGCAAGGTTGATTTTAAGGTTGATAAGGCAGGGGTTCTCCATTGCATGATTGGCAAGTCGTCGTTCGGCATTGAAAAATTGCAGGAAAATATCCTCGCCTTTGTTGACAAGGTTATCCAGCTCAAGCCCTCTTCCAGCAAGGGTGTCTATATGAAGGCGGTGTATTTGTCCACCACCATGGGGCCGGGGCTGAAGCTCGATCCTATGGAGTTGCGCGTTCTCTGTAAACATGCCTAATAGGCGTTGATCCGTAACCGATTACGGCAAAACAGGGAAAGCCACGGAACAAGCGGCCACAGGGTGCCGCAGGTTGTGGCAGGCGGGACGGTGATGCGTACTTCAGGTACGTGAGCCGGGCCGGTCGCCGCAAGATGTGGTGCCATTTGATCGCTTGTGTTGCCCCCTCGCTGGTTGAAGCCAGTGTTTATATATTTTGTCTTAAGCAGTTTAGTCGTCAAAGACCGTGGGTACCAAGAGGTTTAATCGGCGCGATAGTCTGTGTAAGACGCAGCGTGCTGGCCTGCCGAGGCGAAATGTCATTGCTTTTTCGCAGTGTCGTCACATGGGTTGTTTGTTTTAGGAGAAACAACTCATTCGTCTGTTTCCGGTCGACCTCGACTGCTTCTCACTAACCCTAATATGTTGTTAGTTTAAAGGAGGTAGAGGAATTGAATCGAGACGATAAGGTTGCGGTAATCGAGGAACTCAGCCGCAGATTGGCCCATGCCAAGTTTGCCGTTGTTTCCGATTATCGTGGTCTGACCGTGCCTGTCATCTCACAACTCCGCCGTGACCTCAAGCAGAGCAACGCCGAAATCCGTGTCGCCAAAAACACCCTGTTGCGGCTGGCTATCAAGGGAACCCCCTTTGAGCCCATGGATCAGTTCCTCGTCGGAACAACGGCCGTTACTTTTGCGGATGGAGATCCGGTGGCGCCGGCTAAGGTTTTGGTCGAGTTTATCAAGACGAACCCAAAGCTTGAAATCAAGACGGCAGTTTTGGATGGCAAATTACTTACGGCAGACGATCTGAGGGCATTGTCCACATTGCCTGGCAAGGATGAACTCCGGGCGCAATTGCTTGCAGTCATGCTTGCTGTTCCGACCAGTTTTGTGCGGGTGCTCAGCGCTGTTCCGCAAAAGGCGTTGTATGCATTGCAGGCAATAAAGGACCAGAAAGGTCAGGGCGACAACTAAGCCGTTGTTCAAAAATAACCGTAGCATATAAAGATCATGGCCAGCATAAGGGGCTGTAATGAAATGATCTGAAATGTAATGGTTGTTTCTTAACGGCCCTAAACAAGAATAGTATTTGGAGGATAAGGCAATGGCAGTATCAAAGGAAGACGTAATTGATTTCATTTCTAACATGACCGTTCTCGAGCTTTCTGAGCTCATCAAGGAACTTGAAGATAAATTTGGTGTTTCCGCTGCGGCTCCAATGGCAATGATGGCCGCTCCTGCGGCTGGCGGTGCAGCTGAAGTTGTAGAAGAGAAAACCGAGTTTGACGTAATTCTTCTTGCTGCTGGTGACAAGAAGATCGGCGTTATCAAAGAAGTTCGCGCTATCACCTCTCTTGGCCTCAAGGAAGCAAAAGACCTGGTCGAAGGCGCACCCAGCCCGATCAAGGAAGGCGTTTCCAAGGATGAAGCTGCCGATATCAAAGCCAAGATCGAGGCTGCTGGCGGAACTGTAGAGATCAAGTAGGGTGAACATCGTCTTGTCTTCTTGCTGATCTTCTCAGGTATCAGCAAGAAGAATATAGCATTTCCCGGGGATGACCAAGCCTCAGGGATCAACAAGAGATGCAGCGACGCTACGGGGGAAACCCCGTAGCGTTCTTGCGTTCTTATCAAAGGGAGAGAATTTGGCCTCCATGAGTTACGGCACAATGCATCTTCTGACGCTCCACACCGGGGGTAACCAATCACGGGGTAAGCCCACAAAGGTCAAATAACCACGGAACAAGCGGTCACAGGGTGCCGCAGGTTGCGACAAGCGGGCTGGCGATGCGTACTTTTGTACGAGAGCCGGACCGATCGCCGCAAGATGTGGTGCCCTGTGACCGCTTACCCACCGGGGAGCCCGTTCCCATCCGCCACCGCTAAACAGATGAGGGTATTGCTGCATGCAAACTATCAAACGAGTTCGGAAAAGTTTCGCCAAAACCAAGAGTATTGTTGATATACCACATCTCATCGAGATGCAGGGGCTGTCCTATGAAAAGTTTTTGCAGAAGGATACCGAGCCGGACCAACGTTCGGACAGTGGTCTGCAGGGAATTTTTAAAAGTATTTTCCCTATTCAGGATTTTAATGGCACCTGTTCTCTTGAGTTTGTGCGGTATAACTTTGGCGAGCCGAAATATTCCGTGGAGGAGTGTATTCAGCGGGGCATGACCTATGAGGTTCCCGTCAAGATTACGGTGCGTCTTGTTTCCTACGATACCGATGCTGAAACCGGGGTGCAGAATATCCGGGACATCAAAGAGCAGGCTGTTTATCTGGGCAGCATGCCGTTGATGACCAAAACCGGGGTCTACGTTGTCAACGGGACAGAGCGGGTAATTGTCAGTCAGTTGCAACGTTCTCCTGGCCTTTTCTACAGCCATGACGGTGGCAAGACCCATTCCGGAGGCAAGCTTCTCTATTCGGCCCGAATTATTCCGGTGCGTGGTTCTTGGATTGATCTTGAGTTTGATGCCAAGGATATCCTGTACGTCCGTATAGACCGGCGGCGTAAATTTCCGGTAACCACTCTGCTCAAGGCCCTTGGCTACAGCGGGGATGAACTGTTGCGCTACTATTACGACACGGAAAAGATTACCGTAAGTCGTAAAAAGTTCAAGAAAGAATTTTCCCCCGAGGTCATGGTCGGACAAAAAGTATTCCATGACATTGTTGATCCTAAAACCGGAGAAATTATTGCCAAGGAAGGCCGCAAAATCGGCAAGGTTCTGGCCAAGAAAATTTTCGAGGCCGGGGTTACCGATTTTGACATCGACGCTGAGAGTCTGGTTGGCAAGTTTCTGGCCCGCGATATCGTGGACCCCAAGACTGGCGAAGTCATTTTCCCCTGTAACACGGAACTGACCGAGTCAATGCTTGACGACATTGTTGCGGCGAAGGTCCCCGAATTTGAACTCCTCTTCATTGACGGCATCAAGGTTTCTGATTCTTTCCGGAAAACCCTGGCTTTGGATAAGGTTAATACTCCGGAAGAGGCCTTGCTTGAAATATACCGCAGATTGAGGCCCAGCAGTCCGCCAACCCACGAGATTGCTTCGGCCTTTTTCGACAATCTGTTTTTCAGCGCCGACACCTATGACCTTTCCGAAGTTGGCCGTTTTAAAATAAACGCCAGATTGGGGTTGAACACCGATATCGAGCACCGCACTCTGACCAAGGACGATATCATGTTGGCAGTGAGGTACTTGGCGCGCCTCAAAGACAGCCAAGGCCCCATTGATGATATAGACCATCTTGGCAACCGTCGGGTTCGGACCGTCGGTGAACTGGTGGAAAATCAGTATCGCATGGGACTTGTCCGCATGGAGCGCGCTATTCGTGAACGGATGAGCATTCAGGAGGTTGAGGCTCTGATGCCCCATGACCTGATTAATCCCAAGCCCATTACCGCCGCGATTAAGGAATTTTTTGGCACCAGCCAGCTTTCCCAGTTTATGGACCAGACCAACCCCTTGTCTGAAGTTACGCATAAGCGGAGATTGAGCGCGCTCGGACCGGGTGGTCTTTCCCGTGAGCGGGCCGGATTTGAGGTGCGCGATGTTCATCCCACTCATTACGGGCGGATCTGCCCGGTGGAAACACCGGAAGGCCCGAATATCGGCCTTATTGCTTCACTCGCCACCTATGCCCGGGTCAATGAGTATGGGTTCATTGAGACCCCGTACCGGAATGTCAAGGCTCGGAAGGCAACAAAAGAAATTTCCTACATGACTGCCCTGGATGAACAGGAGCATGTCATTGCCCAGGCGAAAACCGAGCTGGACGGGAAAGGTAAGATTGTCCCGGACACCCTTATTGCCAGGCAGGACGGCGAGGTGCTTTCCACCGAGGCAGATGCCGTAACGCAGATGGATGTCTCTCCCAATCAGTTGGTGAGTGTTGCCGCTTCTCTTATTCCCTTTCTTGAGAATGATGATGCGAACCGGGCCTTGATGGGCTCCAACATGCAGCGCCAGGGCGTGCCTCTTTTGCGTCCGGAGGCCCCGTTGATTGGGACTGGTCTTGAGTTAACCGTAGCCAAGGATTCCGGCGTTTGCTTGTTGGCCGGAGGTGATGGGGTGGTGGAAGAGGTTGATGCCAACCGGGTCGTGGTTCGTTACGATAAGCCGGGGACAGACGGTTTTACTACCGGCATCGGAATTTACCGCCTGGAGAAGTATAAAAAATCGAATCAGAATACCTGTTTCACCCAACGTCCCTTGGTGAATCCAGGCCTGCGAGTGAAAAAGGGCGACATTCTTGCCGACGGCCCGGCTTGTGATCAGGGCGAACTGGCCTTGGGCAAGAACGTGACCATCGCCTTCATGCCGTGGCGGGGGTACAACTTTGAGGACTCCATCCTGATCAGCGAAAAGATGCTGAAAAAGGATACTTATACCTCTCTGCATATCGAGGTGTTCGAGACCGTTGCCCGGGACACCAAGCTGGGCAAGGAGGAAATCACCCGCGACATCCCCAATGTGAGCGAGGAAGCGTTGCGCAATCTCGACGAATCCGGGGTTATCCGCATCGGGGCAGAAATTAAGTCCGGAGACATCCTGGTGGGCAAGGTAACTCCCAAGGGGGAAACCCAGCTTTCTCCGGAAGAAAAGTTGCTGCGCGCCATCTTCGGAGAAAAGGCCGGCGATGTGAAAGATACCTCCCTGCGCGTTCCGCCCGGGGCGGAAGGGGTGGTGATCGACGCCAAGGTCTTTTCCCGCAAGGGGGTGGAGAAGGATGAGCGCACCCTGGCCATTGACGAGTTTGAGATCAAGACCCTTGAGCGCGATATGGCGGACGAGGTCAACTGCCTGAAAAAAGGGGTGCGCAACAGTCTGGCCGATCTTCTTGACGGGAAGATCGCGACAAATGTAATCAAGGACAAAAAAGGCGAGACCCTGCTTGCCAAAGGCAAGAAGATTTCCCGCGAGGTGATTGAACGGTTGTCTCTTTCGGCCATCAAGCTGATTGGCTATGCCGAAAAAGATAAGTTCGAAGGTGAAGTGGCCCTTCTTTTCGAGCGGTATGAAAGCCAGGTCAAAATGGTTAGAGCCCGTTATGAGGCGCGTATTAACCGGCTCAAGAAAGGGGATGATTTGCCGCCCGGGGTTATCCGGATGGTAAAGGTCTATGTCGCCACCAAGCGTAAATTGTCCGTGGGCGACAAGATGGCGGGCCGTCACGGAAACAAGGGCGTTGTTTCCCGGATTATGCCTGAAGAGGATATGCCCTATTTTGCCGACGGCACCACCGTGGATATTGTTTTGAATCCGTTGGGTGTTCCTTCCCGTATGAACGTAGGGCAGCTGCTGGAGGTGCATCTTGGCCTGGCGGCAAAAAGACTTGGGCAGCAGATCCAGCATCTGGCCGAGCAGCAGCAGGTTGCGGCGGTGAAGGAAAAGCTGAAGAAGGTTTATTCCCCAGATGAATACAGGCAGTTGACCGAAGGTTTGGCGGATGATGAGTTGTTATTCATGGCCAGGCGAATGGGTACTGGTCTGCATGTGGCTACGCCGGTATTTGACGGGGCCCATGAAAGCGAGATCCGAAGCCTTTTGGTTGAGGCCGGCATGGACGAGGTTGGGCAGGCCACGCTTTATGACGGGCTAACCGGAGAAAAATTTGATAACCCGGTAACCGTTGGCACCATGTATATCCTGAAACTTCATCATCTGGTTGATGACAAGATCCATGCCCGTTCCACCGGGCCTTATTCGCTGGTTACCCAGCAGCCCCTCGGAGGCAAGGCCCAGTTCGGTGGCCAGCGTCTTGGTGAAATGGAGGTCTGGGCACTGGAGGCTTATGGCGCTGCTTATACTTTGCAGGAATTTTTGACAGTCAAGTCTGACGATGTAGGCGGTAGAACAAGGACATACGAACGGATCGTTAAAGGTAATAATTTTCTGGAGGCAGGCCTGCCGGAATCTTTCCATGTTTTGGTAAAAGAACTCCAAGGGCTTTGTCTTGATATGGAGCTGCTTGACGAGAAACCGGAAAATTAGGATCTGTTATGAACTAATCGTTTAAGTCCAGAACATATTGCCAGTCGAAGTGATTTGATTATTCAACATAGATAAGGGTGCTGCCGTGGAAGAACTTTTCAGCTTTTTTTCCAATCCGAAAGGACCGTTAAAATTTAATGCCGTGCGAATCTCCTTGGCCTCGCCGGAAAAAATTCGCGACTGGTCTCATGGTGAGGTGAAAAAACCGGAGACCATTAATTATCGGACCTTTAAGCCGGAACGGGAAGGGCTGTTTTGCGCCAAGATTTTTGGCCCGGTCAAGGATTACGAATGCAATTGCGGTAAATACAAGCGGATGAAACACCGCGGGGTTGTCTGTGAAAAGTGCGGGGTTGAGGTTATCCAGTCAAAGGTTCGGCGGGAACGGCTGGGGCATATCGAACTGGCCGCACCCGTGGCCCATATCTGGTTTTTGAAGAGCCTGCCGAGCAAGATCGGCAATATTCTCGATATGACCCTGAAGGAACTGGAAAAGGTTCTTTATTTTGATTCCTATGTTATTACCGCCTCCGATGAGCCGTCCCTGGCGGTCAGCTCCTTGCTGACCGAAGAAGGCTACCGACAGGCCAAGGAAGATTTTCCCGGCAAGTTCACCGTTGGTATCGGCGCGGCAGCCATTCAGCAGATGATGCAGAAGCTCGAGCTTGAGCCTTTGGCCAAGGTGCTTCGTCAGGAGATGCGGGAAACAGGTTCCGAGGCTAAGCGGAAAAAACTGGCCAAGCGGCTCAATGTGGTTGAGGCCTTTCATGAGTCCGGCAACAAGCCCGATTGGATGATTCTCGATGTTATCCCGGTGCTGCCCCCTGATTTGCGCCCCCTGGTGCCCTTGGAAGGCGGACGTTTCGCCACTTCCGATCTCAATGATCTCTACCGCCGGGTAATTAACCGGAACAATCGGTTGAAGCGCCTGCTGGAACTGGATGCCCCGGAGATCATTATCCGCAACGAGAAGCGGATGCTGCAGGAGGCAGTGGACGTTCTTTTCGACAACGGCCGGCGCGGCAAGGTTATTACCGGGCCAAACAAGCGGCCGCTTAAATCCCTTTCCGACATGCTCAAGGGTAAACAGGGCCGTTTTCGTCAGAATCTGCTCGGCAAACGGGTGGACTACTCCGGTCGTACCGTCATCGTGGTCGGTCCGCATCTCAGGCTCCATCAGTGTGGTCTTCCCAAGAAAATGGCCCTGGAACTCTTCAAGCCCTTTATCTACAACAAGCTGGAGATGCTCGGTTATGTAACGACCATCAAGAGCGCTCGCAAGATGGTGGAAAAAGGAACCAAGGAGGTCTGGGACGTCCTCGACGATGTGGTCAAGGAATACCCCATTATCCTCAACCGGGCGCCCACCCTGCATCGTCTCGGCATGCAGGCCTTTGAGCCGGTGCTGATCGAAGGCAAGGCCATTCAGCTGCATCCGCTGGTCTGCGCCGCCTTCAACGCGGACTTCGACGGCGACCAGATGGCCGTGCATGTGCCTCTTACGGTTGAGGCGCAGATGGAAGCCCGGGTTTTGATGATGTCCACCAACAATATTCTTTCTCCGGCCCATGGCGAGCCGGTGATCATTCCTTCCCAAGATATCGTGCTCGGCCTCTATTACATGAGTCGTGAGCGCCATTTCGCTTTAGGCGAAGGCAAGGTCTTCAGTTCTCCAAGCGAGGTTCGGATGGCCTATGATCACGGCGCTGTGCATCTCCAGGCCAGGATCAGGGTGCGGCGCCAGGGTGAGCTCGTAGACACAACGGTGGGACGGACTCTGCTTGGCGAAGTTCTTCCCGAGAGTGTGCCCTTCAGTCATGTCAATCAGGTGATGGGCAAAAAGCAGCTGGCCAAGCTCATTGACCATACCTATCGTCACGCCGGCACTAAGGCCACGGTTATTCTGGCTGATCGCCTGAAGGACATGGGTTACGAGTTTTCCACCACGGCCTCCATCTCCATCTGCATCAACGATATGAAGATTCCGGTGACCAAGGACGACCAGCTGGCAAAAGCCGAGAGTGCGGTGTTGGAGGTTGAGCAGCAATACCGGGACGGGTTGATCACCGATGGTGAGAAGTACAACAAGATCGTGGATATCTGGTCGCGCTCCACCGATGATGTGGCCAACGAGATGATGCAGGAGATGAGCGTCCAGTTTCTGCGTGACAAGGATAACAAGCTGTATGAATCCCCCAGCTTCAATTCCATATATATCATGGCCGACTCCGGCGCCCGCGGCAGCCGTGATCAGATCCGCCAGCTTGCCGGGATGCGCGGCCTGATGGCCAAGCCCTCCGGCGCGATTATCGAGACCCCGATCAAGGCAAACTTCCGGGAAGGCCTGAATGTTTTGGAATATTTTATTTCCACCCATGGCGCGCGGAAAGGTTTGGCTGATACGGCACTAAAGACAGCAAACTCTGGATATCTGACCAGACGGCTGGTTGATGTGGCCCAGGATGCGACCATCATCGAGAAGGATTGTGAAACCCTGGATGGAATTTTGATGGAAGCCCTGCTCGAAGGCGGAGAGGTGATCCAGCGGGTGGGCGATCGAATTCTCGGGCGCGTTGCCTTGGAAGATGTGGTTGATCCCTTTAACGGGGAAATTCTGGTCGAGGCCAACGAAGAGATCACCGAAGAGAAGGTCCGGCTTATCGAACAGGCCGGGATTGATCGGGTGATGATTCGTTCCGTTCTCACCTGCCAGGCTCGGCGTGGGGTTTGCAGTTCTTGTTATGGCCGGGATCTTGGCCGAGGGCACATGGTCAACATGGGCGAGGCGGTCGGTATTATCGCCGCCCAATCCATCGGCGAGCCCGGTACCCAGCTTACCATGCGGACCTTCCATATCGGCGGCACGGCAAGCCGGAGTGTCGAGCAGGCCGAGGTCAGATGTCAGCACGGCGGTACAGTGCAGTTCCAGAATATGCACTATGTTGAAAATACTGCCGGAAACATGGTGGTGATGAACCGGAATGCGGCCGTTTCCATTATCGGCGCCCAGGGTCGTGAACGGGAACGCTATCAGATAAACTATGGCGCGCAGATTTTTGTCAAGGAGGGGTCGGAAATCGAGCCCGACACCCTGCTCGCCAATTGGGACCCATACACCATTCCCATCGTCAGCGAGATCGGCGGCGTGATCAAGTTCGGCGACATTCTCGAAGGTGTGACCATGCAGGAGCGTGTCGACCCTGTTACCGGGAAATCAAGCCATGTCATCGTGCCTTCCCGTTCCGGGCAGCATAACCCGCGAATTACCGTGAAGGATGAAACCGGGAAGACGGCAAAGCTGCCGAAAACAGGCTCTCCCGCCAGATATTCTCTGCCGGTTGGCGCTCTGATTTCGGTTGCCGAGGGTTCCGTCATTGAGCCGGGTACCGTTCTCGGCAAGATTCCTCGGGAAACCACCAAGACCAAGGATATTACCGGCGGTCTCCCCAGAATTGCTGAGCTTTTTGAGGTTCGCAAGCCAAAGGAGTATGCGGTTATTACCGAGATTGACGGCCAGGTAAGTCTTGGCAAGGATATCAAGGGCAAGAAGCGGGTGGTGATTACCCCTGAAGTGGGTGAAGCCAAGGAATACCTTGTTCCCAAAGGCAAGCATGTCAGTGTACACGAGGGGGACTATGTCAAGGCTGGTGAGGCGTTGATGGATGGCTCACCTGATCCGAATGATATCCTCCGGGTCATGGGGGTCAAGGAGCTGGCCAAGTTCCTGGTGAATGAAATCCAGGAGGTGTATCGCTTGCAGGGGGTAAAGATCAACGACAAGCATATCGAGGTTATAGTTCGTCAGATGCTGCGTCGAGTCCAGATCACCGGGGTGGGAGATTCCACTTTTATGCTGGGTGAGCATGTCGAGTGGTGGCGCTTTAAAGAGGAGAACGAGAAACTGCTCGAGAAAAATGAAAAACCGGCAACAGCCGAACCGTTGCTCCTTGGGGTGACAAAAGCATCTCTTAGTACGGACAGCTTTATTTCTGCGGCCTCCTTTCAGGAAACCACCAAGGTTTTGACCAACGCGGCTATGGCCGGGAAAATCGATACCTTGAGGGGTCTGAAAGAGAACGTGATCATGGGCCGTTTGGTTCCTGCAGGCACAGGCTTTGATGAGTATGCGATTGGCGAGGATAATTAATATATTTGCCTTGACAAGCATTAGCCCTTCGAGTAAATATGCCGTTTTCCTACGCCGCACAGTGAGTTTCAGGTATAGGGAAATGCTACTAATTAATATCAGTAATATGGGAGTCGATTTCAATGCCAACCATTAATCAGCTGGTGCGGCACGGACGGAAAAGCAAGATCAGCAAGACTAATACGCCTGCGCTGAAAGGTTCTCCGCAGAAGCGTGGTGTTTGCGTCCGTGTATATACCACTACCCCCAAGAAGCCAAACTCGGCCTTGAGAAAGGTTGCCAGGGTTCGGCTTACCAACGGGATCGAGGTTACCTCGTACATCCCTGGTATCGGCCATAATCTTCAGGAGCATTCTGTTGTCCTGATTCGAGGTGGCAGGGTGAAGGATCTTCCCGGTGTCCGCTACCATATTATTCGTGGTACCTTGGATACGCTTGGCGTTGCTAAACGTAAGCAGGGTCGTTCCAAGTACGGAGCCAAGCGGCCCAAATAAGCAGTTTGCTTACTGTGTGATAAGGAGTTTTTTAGATGCCTAGAAAAAGACTTGTAGCAAGGCGTGGGATTGAGCCTGACCCCCGTTTTAATAGTGTGCTGGTTTCGAAGTTTGTCAACGCCCTGATGGAGTGTGGCAAGAAGAGCATCGCCCGTGGCATTTTCTACGGCGCCATGGATATGATCGAGACCCGCATTACTGAGGCCGATCCTATTGTGGTGTTTGAAAAAGCTATGGAGAAGGTTCGTCCCCGGCTTGAGGTGAAATCTCGTCGGGTTGGTGGTGCCACCTATCAGGTGCCGGTTGAGGTTCGTCCTGAGAGAAGAAACGCTCTGGCTATTCGCTGGTTGGTCAACTTCGCCCAGAAAAGACCTGGAAAAACCATGGCTGACAAACTGGCCGGTGAACTTGCCGATGCCTACAACAACCGTGGCGCTGCTGTGAAAAAACGCGAGGATACGCACCGCATGGCCGATGCTAACAAGGCATTTGCTCATTACCGCTGGTAATTATTGGGCGCTTGGTTTTCCTTGGTTGACAAAACGACGGGGAGGAGGTATTAACACCAATCCTTGTCGGACGGGCTGGGCTAAACAGTCTGTAACATAAGTGACCAGGGGAAAAGAGTGGCTGTGAAAGATTCGCTGCGGTATCTGCGTAATATAGGCATCATGGCCCATATCGATGCAGGCAAGACAACAACAACGGAACGTATTCTTTATTATACGGGGCGTTCGCACAGGATGGGCGAGGTTCATGATGGCAATGCCGTTATGGACTGGATGGAACAGGAGCAGGAGCGCGGCATTACCATTACCTCGGCTGCTACGACTTGTGAGTGGAAAAATCACACCATCAATATCATAGATACACCGGGGCATGTTGATTTCACCGTCGAGGTGGAACGGTGCCTCAGGGTTTTGGATGGCGCCATTGCAATTTTTTGTGCGGTGGGAGGGGTTGAGCCTCAGTCTGAAACTGTATGGCGGCAGGCGGATCATTACAAGATTCCCAGGATTGCCTACATAAACAAGATGGACCGGCTTGGCGCAGATTTTCAGCGTTGCCTCGCGATGATCGGTGAGAGGCTGGGCGCAAATCCATTGCCTCTTCAGTTTCCGGTCGGTAAAGAAGAGACATTTAGGGGTATCATTGATCTCGTTGAAGAGAAAATGATGCGCTTTGATGAGGATACAAAGGGATTCAAGGTTGAGTACGAGCCTGTCCCCGATGAGTTCAAAAAAGAATCAACGGCCGCACGGATGGCCCTTATCGAGAAGTTGGCCGACTTCGATGATGGGGTCATGGAAAAATTTCTGAATGAGCAAGTTGTAACGGTTGATGAGATCAACCTGGCAATCAGGGCTGCAACGTTGAACCTTGATGTCGTGCCAGTCCTGTGTGGCAGCTCCTTTAAAAATAAAGGAGTGCAGCCCTTGCTGGACGCAGTAGTCGCCTATCTGCCTTCACCTCTCGATGCGCCTCCGGTGCAGGGGGTCAGTGTTGATGGTGTGCTTGAAACGAGAAGGGCAAGTGACGATGAGAATCTGTCCGCCCTTGTCTTTAAACTGACATCCGATCCTTTTGTGGATATCCTTGCGTATGTGCGTGTCTATTCCGGCGTAATAAAAGTCGGGGACAGGGTTTTCAACCCGGGGAAGAAAAAAAAGGAAAAGATTGGCCGAATTGTCAAGATGCACGCCAACAAAAGGGAAGAAGTTGGTGAGCTGAAGGCCGGGGATATTGGCGCAGTAGTAGGTTTGCGCTTTTCCATCACCGGGGATTCGCTCTGTGAGTCGGGAGGCACCTTTACTCTCGATACCATGGACTTTCCCGAGCCGGTTATCAGCGTTGCTATTGAGCCAAAAGGGAAGGCCGACGAAGAAAAGTTGAGGGACAGTCTGGCGAAAATTGCCTTGGAAGATCCTTCTTTTACTGTTTCCATCGATCCTGATTCGGGCCAGACCCTTATTTCCGGGATGGGTGAGCTTCATCTTGAAATTATTGTTGACCGGCTTATCCGGGAGTTCAAGGTTGGGGCCAATATCGGCAAGCCTCAGGTTGCCTTTAAGGAAACCGTAACCAGTCTTGGTAAGGCGGAAGGAAAGTTTGAGCACCCGACCACCGCTGGTAAAAGTCAGTATGGGCATGTCTGGCTGCAAGTCGAGCCCCTTGAGCGCGGCGAAGGTTTCCGCTTTGAAAGTTGTATTGCCGAGGATGTTATCCCGCCGGCAATTGTCCCGGCCATAGAGAAGGCCGTGCGTAATAGTCTGGATGCCGGAACCTTGATCGGTTTTCCGATTGTTGACCTTAAAGTAAGTTTGGTTGACGGTTCCTACCGGGATGAGGATTCAACCGAACAAGCTTTTGGGGTGGCCGCAGCCATGGCCTTTCGTAAGGCGGTTTCGGAAGCGGCTCCGGTTTTGCTGGAACCGGTTATGGATGTAGAAATAATCTTGCCGGAGTCATATCTTGGCGAGGTGATTTCCGATCTCACCGCCAAGCGGGCAAAAATACACGGGATGGATAGCCGGGACGGTGCAAGGCAGGCAGTGAAAGCGCAGGTGCCTCTGTCTGAGATGTTTGGCTATTCAACGGAGTTGCGTTCCGCCACCCAGGGGCGGGCAAATTTCACCATGCAATTTGCCGCATATGACAGAGTGCCGGATCATATAAGTGGAAAGATAATTAAGCGGATTCGAGGCCTTTAAGTCGAGATAGACGCAAGCAAAGAAAGAGGAAAGGACATGGCAAAAGAGAAATTTTTACGCAAGAAACCGCATGTAAATATCGGGACGATCGGCCATATTGATCATGGCAAGACCACCCTGACTGCC
>MGTD01000057.1 GCA_001799285.1 Deltaproteobacteria bacterium RIFOXYD12_FULL_56_24 | reverse complement strand
CCCACGGGCGGTTGCTTGCCGCGATGCGCAGGATCTCCTGGGTCTCTGGTAGCATGTTGGCGTCCCACGGCAGCCAGCCCTGGGCCAGGATGAAGGTTTGGGCAAAGGAAGGGTCCAGTACCTGGCTGGCCATGAAGATTCGGTGGATGGCCGGCCAGTCGTACTGTTTTTTGACGGTCCGGTATTTCCCCTCAGGGGTGCGGGCTATCTCTGCCCCCAGTTGGGCTCCGGCTTCCAGGGTCAGGTAGTCGGCCATCAGCCCTTTGAACTCACCGGCAAGAGCGAGCAGCACAACAGGGGGCAGATCCCAGAGGCCGGAGATCTGATGGCGGACCTGTTTTGCGGTGGCGCGTTGTTGTAACAAGGCGCTGTAGCTGGCTGCGTAGAAGCCGAGCAACACGAGGCCGACTAGGAGATGGGTTGCCAGCCGTCTGCTCATGCCAGCTCTTTGCGCCGGAACAGCAGGGTGGCGAGATAGAGCAGTAAGGCGGAGTACGAGATGGCGTACAGGCAAAGCAGCACAAACTCTTGGCCGCTGAATGCCATGCCGTAGGCGGCCTCGTATTTCTTGTCAAAGAGAGACAGGTTGGGGAATATCCAGGAAAGGGCGACCACCAGCTGTTCTTGGCCGGCCAGCGCTCCGGCCTGCGGATTTTCCACCACCACCCGGCGCAGCAGCTCCATGTTCTGTCCCACCAGATAGGAGGACACCGCCAGAAGCAGGGCGACAAAGGGCTGCCTGGCAAAGCTGAAGCAGAGCACACTCAGCGCCAGCACCACCACCAGGCTCAGCCACTGGCAGACCAGGGCCATGACGCAGGTGAGCCAGGAGAAGTCGGGCGGGACAAAGGCGGCATAAAGCCAGAGGACATAGCGCATGGACAGGGCGGCGGAGAGGCCGAGAATGATGGTGGCCAGCAGCAGGATCATGGCCAGTCCTATAAACTTGCCGGTCAGATACTGCCAGATGGAAACCGGTCGGGAGAGCAGCATGAAGATTCGGCTTCGCTCCAGGTCGTCGGCCAGGATCTTCATCCCCAGGAAGAAGACCAGCAGCAGGCCGGTGAAGGCCACGGCGGAAAGGCCGAATTCCACGGAGACCTTGCCCAGATCCCAGGAGTAGAGGGTGGTGACCCCCAGATTGGCCATGGTGAGCAGGGCGGCCATACAGACAATGGCCCACAGCGCCCGGTGGCGGATACCCTCGGTGCAGGTGGACAGGGCCAGGAACCAGATCTTACGCAAAGCTTGCACGGTCGGCCTCCTCGATAATCTGGACAAAACTCTCTTCCAGTCCAACGCCCGCGACAAGAAAATCTCTCAATCCTCCGCTATAGAGCAAAACGCCTTTATGGATGATGCCGATGCGGTCACACAGAGCCTCAATGTCGCTCAGGATATGTGAGCTGAAGAAGATGGTCTTGCCTTCTTGTTTCAGCTCGGCGATGAGCCCCTTTATTTGGTGGCGACCCACCGGGTCAAGTCCGCTCATAGGTTCATCAAAGATCAGCACCGCCGGATCGTGCACCAGGGCGTTGGCCATACCCAATCGTTGTTTCATCCCTTTGGAAAACCCACCCACCCGCCGGTCCGCCGCCTCGGTTAGATTCATGCGTTCAAGCAACATGGGTATGCGTTGGTCAATGGCCTGTCGGGTCATGCCGCTCAAGCGACCGGAGAGCAACAGGGTTTCCCCAGCGGTGAGGTGGTCGTAGAAGACTGGAAACTCGGAGAGGTAGCCGATTCGGTGGCGGAATTCTTCTTGACCCACGGCTTTGCCCAAGATGTGCAGGCTACCGTGGTCCGGTTTGAGAAAGTGCAGCAATAGCTTGATGGTGGTAGACTTGCCGGCGCCGTTGGGGCCGAGGAAGCCGAACACCTCGCCTGGTTGTATAGAGAGGGAAAGATTGCTGAGCGCCTGATTCTTCTTACGGCCGGAACCGAATCCTTTGCGCAAATGGTTGATTTCGATAGCGGGGTATGTCATGTGCTGTCTCTGCCCTGTTTCAGCACCCCGACCCGATGAAGGGGCGTTATTGCCATTTTTTCACAGACTGGCGTCTATCTTTATGGTGTAGTTGCCTCCAAGAGCGAATTCTCTCTTCGGCCGTCATGCAGGGTGGCTGCATTTTCAAGTTAAACAGGGGAATTTAAGGCAATCCAAACAGAGTCGGGATAGGCTGGTCTGGCCAGAGGCTCGCCAGGTCATCACATAAGTGCAGCCTCGACCTGAACGATACAGGTCGAGGCTGCGGAATCAGCATGTGCTGGCTATGAAATTATGGCTATTGAACCTGAGCCCATGTAGTGGTAGGGGCACCACCACCAGCTACACCATTGAAATTGTCAGCACCGGTCGTTGGTGCCACCATGGTTGCATTCATAAGCGTTGCGGCAACGGCTGTGCCGACCCAAGTTGGATTGCTGACACTGTACAGGGTATTGGGCTGATCGCTGTCCGTGCCATAAACTGTATCACCATTGAGGTGCCTTGCAAAGGTGACATAGGATGTAGCTGCGTTTATACCACTAGCCGCTACATTAAGAGGCGTGTTCGAAGCAAACATCATGCCGGCACCAAGTCCGAGGGGCACAGCAAATGATTTAAGAGTAGCGCCATTATTGCCGGCAAGACGGGAGCCTGCTGTTGTGCCGGTGGCCCCAATAGCCTGAGCAGCATTGTTGGCGGAAGATAATACAATAGTAGCAGCCGCCGGTGTGCCACCTCCAGTCACTGATTCGGCCAAGGTGTTGCCAGCTGCAGCGCTGTTAAAAGTAAAACCGTAGGCGCCCAGTTCGGCGTTCAGATCGCTCTGGGCACCGATAGCCACTTTGTTGAGACCCTTGGCGTTGGCGTTGTACGAGCGGGTTCTGTAGGCCGCAAACTGCGGGATGGCGATGGCCGCCAGGATACCGATGATCGCGACAACGATCATCAGCTCCACCAAGGTAAAGCCTTTCTGGTTGTTCTGCATCTGCTTCATGACATTCTCCTCCTTTGTTTATTGGTATTCCGGCATACTCTCATTTGCTAACAGCATTCTATCCTACCATAAAAAATCCCAGTTCTTTTATACATTAGCACAAACTATACCACGTAACTATAGAAAAAAACATTGAGATAGGCGATAGGTGGAGCAACAGCTATGGCATAGGTTTTTCGATACATTAATCTGCCGGGTCGGTTCCGGCAGGGATGAACATAAGCCCATCAAGTGACGAATTATGTCACTTGATGGGGCAGAAAATGTCAGTTGGCATTAAGGATTGCTGCCCGAGTCCTTCATTCGCTCAAGAGTCGGTTCTGGAGGGATCAGGAGCGGGAGGCGCCCTTGTTGTTTGCCATCCAGCATAGCTTGAGCTATGGGTCGGAATGCATCAAAATCAGGGTCATGTGGCGCGGTACGCAGAAACTCCATGAAAAGTTTCCCCCAATCGCCATATGTTCCCGTTGACGGAGCAGACCGCTCCTGTTGCCAGAGGATAACCCCCATATTGTATAGGGAATAAGGGTTTTCCGGCACCAATTCCCACGCTTTCCTGGCGTACGCCAAGGCAACCGCATCATCTTGGCGCCGCCACGCCTCGCTGCTCAGATAGTGATAACAACTGGTAAGCATGAAACGGATACTGGTTGGCTGGTCCAGCATGCGCTCGAACTGCCCCATGGCTGTTTGGTAGTTTCCGGCATAGAAGGCATGCATGCCATTATACAGCAGGGTGGCCCACAATATCGACTTTCGGTTCGGTGGATAGGGGAACCCGGCGGTCATGGCATCAAGAACGGCCTTGGCTGTGCGCCAATCCCTGATGTGACAGGAAAAACTGAGACAATCGATGGCGGCCGCCATATTTTGTGGCTCAGCGATGTCGTCGCTGAGCCTTGCAGTCCCTTGGGGAAGGGGGAAGTCTCGCCGCACGAGCACAATGGCATTCCTCCCGTAAAAGGCGAGCTTCCACTCTCCGCTACTCAAGAGGGTTATCGCCACGGGATAATAGGACAAGCCGATGCACCAGAGGTCGCAGGGGTATTTGCGAACCAACTCCTGCACATTCCTGCCATGGCTGAAATCGAAAAACGCGTCGCTCCAGTTTCGATACGGGAAATGCCGCGCGTCAAAAAACACCGTGTTTTCCGGCCAGAGTTCCCATAGCAGATAAGCACCTTGATCATAGGTGTTGCCGATGCGGGCTTTGGGAAAGTTTTTTTTGATATATTGGGATTCTGACACGGGGTTTGCATCACTGATGCCGAATCCCATCCAGAGATATTTCTCCGGTTGAGTGATGGCTCCATAGTATGCATCCCCGGAAAGATACAAACTTATAGCTAACAGCATCACAGGAAATGTTTTATGGACTATTCGCTTGCGGCGAATTCTATCAAATAAAACTTGCTCATGAGATAAAAGATGCAAGCTGGAAAAAAGAAAAATCGGCACCCAGTAAAATGTAGTCCGATAAAAACGCGTATAGAGAAAGGCAAAGAACAAATTCGCCAGCAAGGAAGACCACTCGGCTTTTTTGAAATTTCCCAAAAACAACAACAACAAAATCACAATCGCCAGGTCCGCACACATGGCCAGACCGAAGGTGTTGGCAAAGGTGAAGGTGGAGCTATAGGCTGCGATCTTGCTGTTGAAATTCGAATTTTCCGGGGTAGGGAGTAATTCGTAAAAGAGCTGCTCAGGATAATGATAGCCATAGGGGGTAAGGATTGGCGTTATGGCGGCCAACAAAAGTGCAACTATCAGATGCTTACGCAACCGAGGTGACAGAACATTTTGCGGACAGAGCCACGTATTGAGCAGTTCCCCCAACCCGATGAGCATCAGAAAAACAGCGCCGAAGACGAATCCACCGTGGGTGTTGACCCAAACCAGCATGATGGCGGGGAAGAGGTAACAGTTGCGCCATGCCTTTTCGTCTTCCGACCGGATGTGCCACCAGTTCCAGGCAAGCAGGGTCATGAAGACATAGGAGAGAATCTCCGGCTTCTCATAGGCGGCGGTGTAGGACATAAGTACCGCCAGGAGGCAGAGCAACCAAGTCAGGGGATGGGTGGCGATCTTTAGCTTGCGGGCATAGAGGAAACAACCCACCACTGGCACCAGCATGCAGAGATAGCGAAAGGCGAAGATGCCGGGCAGCCCTGCGGCCTTGTGGAGCAGGTAGAGAAAAATATCCGGCAGCCAGGTAACATAAATGGTGTCGTTGGTGGTGGGGGTCCAGGAGAAAATGGTGTGGTCGGCAATCAAGGTTCCGTTTTCCAGGAAGTATTTGCCGTAGAGCATATGGAACCAGAGATCCCCGTCTCGCACCGGCAAAGCATAACGGAAGGCCAGAGTAACCAGGACGATCAGGGCCAGTGCGGCGGACCAGCCCCAGTGCCAGGGGCAGAGGGACGATGGCGAATGGTCGGCTTGTGCAGAATTGTTGTTCATGGTTTCACCTTGATTCAGTCTTTTTTCTGCTCACAGGGCTCTCCATGCACACCGTCTGCCATTGGTTTGCGGCATACGCAGCACAGGATCTCCAGGCCGTTAAGTGTGTAGGTGAAACGGTTTATTTCCCAACCAGCTCGTTCCGGCAACAGCGAGACAAGTTCCGTCTGGCTGCGCATGAATCTGCCCCGGTCCAACGTGCGGACCAGATGCGCCACGGGACGCTGCCAAGGGGAACCCGGCAGCACCGCGTCGAGAACCGCGACATAGCCGCCTTCCTTACAGACGCGGAGCATCTCCTCAATAGCTTGCCGAGCTGCATCCTCGGGGAGATGATGCAGCAGGCCGATACTCCACACCCCGGCAAAGGAGCTGTTTGCCAGGGGCAAGGCTGTTGCCGAGCCGGTGAGCGCGATGCCCCCTGCATTTTTGAACGCCAACGAGTAGGGGAAGGAGAGATCAAGGCCAAGGGGATGGCCGCCCACCTGCCACAGCCAGCTTGCCGGACCGCAGCCGACATCGAGGAGGCGCCCGCTGATCGGCAATTGCCGTGCCAGCCTGTCCAGCCGACGGACAAGCAATCTTGCCGCGCCAGGGGCAAAAATTAGTTGGGACAGGCGATAAGCAAGGGGATGTTCGAGCAGTCTGTACAAAAAGCTCAACATGGCTCACTGCGTCCGGGAGGGCTGGAATCCTGCTCGATGAAATAGGCGGGCCGGTTGCGGGATTCGTCAAGGGTCCGCCACAGGTATTCGCCGATAATGCCCAGCATCATCATCTGGCCGCCTCCCAGAAGCAGGATAGCGGTCATAACCGAGGACCATCCCACCAAGGGGCTACCGAAGAGGATGCTGCGGGTAATGACCAGCAGGGCATACAGAAAGCCCAGCCCGGCGATGAGAAAACCGGCAATGGTCATTAGCTTGAGGGGCACCCCGGAAAAGGCGATGATCCAGTCCGTGGCCAGGCGCAAGCGGCTGCGAAAATTCCAGCCCGAGGTGCCGGCGCGCCTTTCTTTACGATCATACTCGACCCAGCCTTGCCTGAAGCCCAGCCAGGCAACGAGCCCGAAGAGCGAGGTGTTGCGCTCCGGGCAGGCATTGATCGCTTCGACCACCTTGCGGTCCAGCAGGTAAAAGTCGGCCCGGGAAAGATCGATCCCGGTGGGTGTACTCCCAAACCAAGTCAGAAGACGGTAGAATAATTTAGCGAAGAGCCGTTGGGCCAGGGGCTCCTTCTCCCGGCCTTTTCGCAGGGCCCAGACGATGTTGTCTCCGTCTTGCCAGCGTTCGAGCATCTGCCGCAGCATGCGCGGGTCGTCCTGCCCATCCGCGGAGATGCACAGGACGCCATCCCCCGTGGTCACCGCCAGCCCGGCCCGGATTGCCAGGTGGCTGCCGCTGCGCCGGCTGAGCCGGATGGCCCTGAGACCGGGGCTGTTCAGGCCGGTCACGGCCCCGAAGGTGTTGTCGGCAGAGTGGTCATCAACCACGATGATTTCGTGCCCCTCCACCAGATCGCCGCTCTCCGCGATGGCCGCCCGCAGCTCGGCAATGGTCTCAAGGATGTTTTCCTCCTCGTTGAGGGCTGGAATGACAATGCTGAGCTTCATCGCGACTCCCTGATAATTCTCGCCGGGTTGCCCGCCACCACCGAGTTTGCGGCGACGTTTTTGATGACCACCGCTCCCAGGCCGACCAGCGATCTTGCGCCGATGCTCATTTCCTGGATAATCCGCGACCCGGAGCCGAGGTAGCAGTTCTCGCCCACGGTGACGCCGCCCGAGATGGAGACGCTGGCGCCGACCAGGCAGTAATCCCCCAGCCTGCTGTCATGGCCGATGACGGTGTTGGGCAGGATCACCACGCTCCGGCCCACGGCAACATTGGCGGTGAGGACGACGTTGGCCATGAGCAGGGTGTTGGCTCCCACGGTGCAGCCGATGCCGATGGCGGCGCTGGGGTGGATGAGGGAGGCAAACCGCTGTGGCTCCAGCTCCAGGGAGGCGATCAAGGCCTGTCGCTGCCGGAAGTTTTCCGGTCGACCGGGAACCGCGAGGACAAAAGCATCCTGGTGGCGCTGCAGATGCTCACGGCCGCCCAGCACCGGGTAAGCCCCAAAACTCAGCCCGTGTTTTTCGGGATCATCGTCGATAAAGCCGAGGAGCTGCCAGGTCTCTTGCTGACCATTGATGGCTTCCACCACCGAGGCCGCCTCCCGGGCGTTGCCGCTGAACGGAAAAAGCAGGAGTTTTTTCCTGGCGGGTGTCGTCTGTTGGCAATGGTTGGGCACGGTGGTCAACTCCTGCTGATAATGAAGATCCCGGCCAGGATGACCACAAGGCCAATAATCTTGTGCCAGGCCAGGCTTTCCCGGAAGAGCAGCACCGCTCCCATGGTCACCAGGAGAAAGGTGATGCTGACCAGGACCGGGTAGGCGATGCTCAGCGGTTCCACGGCAAGTACCCTGATCCAGACCAGGGTGGCCAGGGCGTAGAGGATCAGGCCGAAATCAAAACGCGGCTGCCGTGCCAGATTGACAAGCCCGGCGATACCCACGGCAAGCCCGCCTGCCCGTTCGACCCCGCTTCGGAGCAGGAGGTTTGCGCCCACCGCCAGGAAAGCACTGGCGAGCACCAGGAGCCAGCCGGTTTTACTCATGGCGCGCATACCTCCCTCATAGCCCGCGCGACCTGACGCTGACTTTCCTCCTCCAGACCACAAAAGAGCGGCAGCAGGATGGCCTGGTCGCGGCCGGCCTCGCTGTGCGGTAAGCGCCAGCCGGCTTGGGCATAGGGCGGCTCCTGGTGGGCATTCATGATGCCCCGCCGGCAGGCAACCCCTTTATCCTGCAAGAGCTGCATGAAGCCCCGCTGGCTCTTGCCGGTCGGAACTTTCAACCGCACCGGGTAGCTCTGCCAGTTGGTTTTTGTGCCTGGCGGTTCAGAAGGCAGGCTGATGCCGGGCAGATCGCCGAGCAGCTCCTGATAGCGGGTCGCGATCTTGCGCCGCTCCGCCACCATGCCGGGGAGTTTCTTGAGCTGTTCGATGCCGACCGCAGCCTGGATATCGGTCAACCGGTAATTGTAGCCCGTGGTGAGGTATTCCTCGAAGACCACCGTGCCGGCCCCGTGTCGGGCCAGGTCGGAGACGCCCATGCCGTGCTGGCGCCAGAGCCGGAATCGGCGGTCCAGCTCCGGGTCGTTGGTGGTGAGCATGCCGCCGTCACCGGTGGTGAGCACTTTGCGCGGGTGGAAGCTGAAGCAGGCCACCGATCCGTGGGGCTTGCCGATCTTCTCCCAGGTTGTCCCATTATCCGGAGAGATCTCGCTGCCGATGGCACAGGCGGCATCCTCCACCACCGGCAGGCTGTATTGCCGGGCCAGGGCGGTGATCTTGCCGATTTCACAGGGCAGGCCCATCTGATGCACCGGCAGGATGGCCGCTACCCGGCCAAGTCTTTTTTGGGCCGGATCGACAAAGCGGAGGGGGGATTCGCCTCGGCAAAGCCGGGCAGCATCCCGGTAGTATAGCCCACCCTCCCCTGGTTGACATTCCTCGGTGAGAAATTGTTCCAGCCGGGCCACGTCCATATTATAGAAGCTCGGCTCGATGTCCACAAAGACCGGCTCTGCCCCGCAGTGGCGTACCGCATTGGCGGTGGCGATGAAGCTGTGGCTCACGGTGATTACCACATCACCTGGTCCGACCCCTACCCCAAGCAGGGCCATGTGCAGGGCGGTGGTGCAGCTTGAAACCGCGCAGGCGTATCTGGCCCCGGTGTAGGCCGCGAAATGGTCTTCGAACTCTTTGACCTTGGGCCCCTGGGTCACCCAGCCGGAGAGAATCACCTCGCGGGCGGCCGAGGCTTCTTCTTCGCCAAGGTATGGCTTCGCAATGGGGATCAGCATGTTACCAGTTCCGTCCGGCTTCGTTTTGCAGGAGGCTTGCCAGGCCAAGGGGATGCTCCTGGAAGTAGGCGATGGTCTTTTCAAGGCCAGCTTCAAAAGTGGTAGCTGGCCTCCAGTTACACAACCCCATGAAGGCAGAGGGGTCGGCATAAAGTCGGCTGACATCGCCTGGGCGGGCTGGAGTAAACTGGACGGTAGCCGCATTGTTGCCTACCATGGCCACGAGTTTCTCTGCCAGCTCTTTGATGGAGATTTCAAAATTACAGCCGAGGTTCAAGGTCAAGCCGATCATGGCCTCGCATTCCGCTGCCGCCACAAGCCCGGTGGCGGTATCCTCCACAAAGGTGAAGTCCCGGGTCTGCGCACCGTCCCCGAACACGAGAATTTCCCTGCCGTTCAAAGCCCGGACAATGGATTTGGGAATCATCTCCCCCGCGTCTCCCTCATGGTGGGAACGGGGGCCGTAGGTGTTGAAGGGTCTGATGATCACCGTGGGCAGGCCGTAGGCAAGGTGATAGGCGCGGGCATAAGCCTCCCCGGCCAGCTTGCCGGCCCCGTAAACGGTGCAGGGATGGGTTGGGTGAGTTTCCGCCATGGGAACCTGCTGCGCCGAACCATAGACCTCCGAAGAGGAGCAGTGGACAAAGCGGCTTACCTTGGCCCGTCTGGCAGCGGCAAGCAGGAGCAGAGTTCCCTCGGCGTTGACCCGGTGGTTTTCAAAGGGGTGGGCAAGGGAATGCCTGACCCCCAGGCAGGCAAGGTGAAAAATCACCTGGATGTCTTGCAGTGCCTGGTCCACATCGCCTGGGTCGGTGATCGAGCCTTGGCGGAACTCGAAATTCGGGTCGGCGAAATGGTGGGCGAGGTTGGCGATCTTGCCGTTGGTCAGGTTGTCGAGCACCCGGACCCGGCAGCCTTTTGCCAACAGCTGGTCAACCAGATGGGAGCCGATAAAGCCCGCGCCTCCGGTAACGAGGCACTGCCCGCGGTCAAGCCGAATCATCCGAGGATCTCCTTGAGACAGTCACAGATAAAGACGATCTGCTCTTCGCTGAGTTCCGGGTACAGGGGCAGGGAGAGTAACCGCTCCGCACAGGCTTCCGCCACCGGAAAGGAACCGACCGGCAGGTGCAGATGGGCATAGGCCTCTTGCCGGTGCAGGGGCAGGGGGTAATGGAGGCCGGTGGTGATGCCTTTTTCCGCAAGGGCCTCCACAACGAGATCCCGATTGTCAACCTGGACCACAAAAAGATGGCAGGCCGGCAGATTATCGGGGGCGGTCCGGGGCAGAGTCAGGCCGGGGAGGTTTCGCAGGAGTTCCCGGTAGCGTTGCGCATGCCTGCGGCGTGCCGCGGTCCACTGGGGCAGATGTTTGAGCTTCACGGAAAGAGCGGCGGCCTGCAGGGCATCGCAGCGGCCATTGTATCCTTCCCTGGCGTGATAGTACTTGCGGATCTGGCCATGGTCCCGGAGCATGGCAATGGTTGCGGCCAGCTCCGGGTCATCGGTGGTCACCGCCCCGGCATCGCCGCAGGCGCCGAGATTTTTCCCGGGATAAAAGGAAAAAGCTGCCGCCCGGCCCAGGGAGCCGGCAGGGCGCCCTTTATATTCGGCCAGGTGCGCTTGGCAGGCATCTTCCACCACCCACAGATTGTGTTTTTTGGCGATGGCGGTAATAGCGTCCATCGCCGCCGGCTGTCCGTAGAGATGCACCGGGACAATGCCCTTTGTTCTTGGGGTGATGGCCTCCTCGATCTCCCCCGGATCGAGGGTATAGGTTTCCGGGTCGATATCCACAAAAATGGGTCTGCCCCCGGCCTGGCTGATGGCCTCGGTGGTGGCGATAAAGGTGTTGGGGACCGTGATCACTTCATCCCCGGGATTCAGCCCGAGAGCCAGGAGGATGAAACGCAGGGCATCTGTGCCGCTGTTGAGGGCGATGCAGTATCTGGTGCGGGTGAGGCTGGCGAATTCCCCTTCAAAGGCCGTGACATAGGCGCCGCCGATAAAGGCGGCAGAATCGAGAATCTCGGCCCAGATCGGGAGGATCTCCGCTTTGAGGGCGCTGTTTTGCGCCTTGAGATCGAGGAAGGGGATGTTCATGGCCGCGGGACTTTCTTGATGAATTTTGCCGGGTTCCCGGCCCAGATCTCGCCGGGGGGCACGTCGGTCAGCACCAGGCTCGCGGCGCCAATGAGGGCGCCGGCCCCGATGCTGACCCCGCATAAGATCGTGGCGCTGGAACCGATGGAGGCCCCCTGGCCGACAATGGTGGGCGTTACCTGCCAGTCAGGATCGGTCTGCATGCTGCCATCCGGATTCACCGCCCTGGGGTGCCGGTCATTGATAAAGGTAACATTGTGGCCGACAAAAACTTGATCTTCGATGGTAACTCCTTCACAGATAAAGGTGTGGCTGGAGATCTTGCAGCGTTTCCCGATGGAGGCGTTTTTTTGGATCTCGACAAAGGCCCCGATCTTTGTCTGCTCTCCGATCCGGCAGCCATACAGATTGACAAAGGCGTGGATGGAAACATCCTTGCCCAGCGAGACATCGGGAGCAATCCGGCATAATTCCACTGGGTCTTCCTTATGGGTATTCGATGCGGACGTTGGCGCCATCGGCCTTAATGGAGCGTTCCGCTGCTTCCAGCACGCGGAGAACCCGCAAAGCGGACTCGCCGTCGGTTAATGGCGGTCGTTTTTCGGTGATGCAATCGGCAAACTCTTTTGCCATCAGTAACAGCGCCTCGGTGCCGTCAACCTGCGGCGAGTGGATGTCGCCGGAGCGGTAGGAGACCATGAGTCGTGACTTCTGATCCTGCTCCGCGGTGTTGAGCTCGATCCCCTTGTCGTACACCTTAATCTTTTCCGCCGGGACAAGATCGTTCCATTCGATCATCTTTTTGCTGCCGCCGATGATCGTTTTTCTGATCTTGACCGGAGAAAGCCAGTTGACGTGGAAGTGGGCGATGAAGTTGCCGGGGTAGGTCAGGGTAACGTAGGCAATATTCTCCAGACTGTTACCGGCATGGGCCACGCCGTGGGCGCTCACCTGGATGGGCCTTTCCGGGAAGAGAAAATCCACGATGGCCAGATCATGGGTGGCCAGGTCCCAGATGACGTTGACATCGCTCTGGAACAGCCCGAGATTTATGCGGATTGAGTCAAAATAAAGGATATCCCCCAGTTCGCCGGCATCGATGAGCTGTTTGATTTTTCTAACCGCGCCCGTGTAGCAGAAGGTGTGGTCGCACATCAGGCGCAGGTCTTTTTGGGCGGCGAGTTCCACCAGCTCGCTGCCCTGGGCGACGCTGGCCGCCAGGGGTTTTTCCAGCAGAACGTGTTTGCCCTTTTCCAGGGCGGCTTTTGCCAGGGGGTAATGGGTCCCCACCGGCGTGGCAATGGCAACTGCCTCCACCGTATCGTCGTCGAGGATATCCGCAAGGACCGTGGTTTTCCGCACCGAGGGAAAAGGGGCCAGAACCCGGTTCAACCTATCCGAATCAAGGTCGCAGGCCCAGAGAAGATTCGTTTCCGGGCAGGTCATGAAATTCCGGATGAGGTTCGGGCCCCAGTAGCCGCAGCCTATTACTGCCGCATTAACCATGTTGTCGTATCCATCCGTTTATTTTGTTTTTGAGTAACTATCCAGCAGCACCGCATCTGCGTTGTTGCACCCAGAGGGTATAAGTTTCGTTTGAGCAGACAAGCTGCTCAACTCAGCTATATCAGCTTGGCTCATGGGCACCAGCACACTTCGCAGGCTTCTGCCTAGCAGCTACGGCACTGCTGGATAGTTCGGTTTGGGTTGTTTTTGTTCGTTTTCGGCCTTGAGCTTGATAGTTACGTTATTGATAGTGCTTGCGCGGGGGTCTATTTGGGCAAATGCAATTTTGCATCCATCCGTGATCAGGTCAGATCATATATATACATCAACTCAGGCATATTCCTCCAGAAATTTTCTGTAATCCGGAGGGGAAGTATCTTCTCTTCTTTGCATTATTCGGACAAAGTGGGTAGGTGTGGATAAATGCGGGAAGAGAGAACTTTTGCAATATGACATTTTCGGGCACTTCTGACAAATAATGTTATAAATAGAGTAGCCTAGATGAATGATCTGTTCCAAAAAAAAGCAGAAAAGACCGAGCCGGATCACCAGGGAACAAAGCAAATCCTTATTTTTAGCTGGTTGCGGTCCATTGAGCCATGTCCGGGGTTTTATGATGAAGAGTGGTCAGCCTGGGGGACGGCATCTCTAAAAAATGGCCCCAATTCTCTCTGGCCATGGCGCCGAAACGGGTTGGTTGGCGATTATCTTCTTGTGGCTTATATCTTGCTTGACATATAAAATAGGAAAATGATGAAGGGAAAATCGGAACTAGGGCATGGCATGAAAATACCACGGCGTGCTTCTGCAGCGGAGCAGGAAAAAGGCTTCAGTCTGGTCGAGCTGATGATTGCGGTGGCGATTATTGGCATTTTGGCCGCGATTGCGGTGCCCGCCTATTTTCAGACTTTGCCACAAAGGCGTTTGCGGGAGGCGGCGAGAGATCTTTTGGGGCAGTTACAGCTGACCAGGCTTAATGCGGTTTCCGGAAACAGACAATGGGCTGCGGAGTTCGATTTTGTAAATAACCGGTATTGCCTGGTGGACAGCGGACTAAATGGCACAATAGACAGCGTCGCATGTGGTGCGGGGGGGGATGATATAATTTCTAATTTTGTGACTCTTGCTAACTACGGTGGGCAGGTGCGGTACGGTTTTGGTAACGCGGCCAACACATGGAATGGAGGGGCGCTGAATCAGGCTGCCGCGATTACTTTTAACAACCGAGGCCTTAAAACCGGAGTCGCGACAGATGCCGTGTTTCTCACGACCAATTTGGGGGGGGGAAATGACATCTATTGTTACGCTCTCAATGTGTCTCCCGGCGGCGGGGCAAAGCTCCGTTTTTATAATGGCATGCTCCCGTTTAATGTGAATAACTGGACGGAATAACATGGATTTTCATCCGAAAAACAAAAGGGGTTTTACCCTGGTGGAGTTGATGGTGGTCGTGGCTGTTTCCGGGCTGGTGGTTATTGCTATCATGGGGGCCTATAAGACACAGAAAAGAATCATGAACGTTCAAGATGTGGTTAGCGATATTCAGCAGAACGTTAGGACGTCGGTTTTCACCCTGACCCAGGATATTCGCATGGCTGGCTATGATCCGACCTTGAGCGGGGGGTTTGGTATCACCTTTGTGGGATTCCGGGATTTGAATGACAACAATTCAGTCGCCGGCAACAGCGCTTTCCAGTTTACCGCTGATTATGACCGCGATGGGGTTTTGGATGGAAATGAGACCATTACCTTTTCTCTTTACGAATTCGGCGCTGCGGCGGGAACCATCACGGATTTGGCAAGAAACAACGGGGGAGGGAGGCAATTATTGGCCGAAAACATCCAGGCCATCGGCTTGGCCTACGCCTATGATGTGGATAACAACAAGGCCCTCGATACCTACACCACCACTGCCGGTACGCAACAGGTGATCTGGGCCATTGATTCTGACAACGATGGCACCATGGACCGCAGGTTGGACACCAACGGTGATGGAGCCATCACCAATGTGGATGGGCCTGGCGCCGGGCTCAATGAGCTGATTGCCGGCGCCGCTCTCGCCACCCCGGTTGCCATGGCGGATGTACGCGCCGTCCGGATCTGGCTTCTGGTGGCGGAGAGCGCGGCCGAGCATAGCGAACATTACGATCCGAATACTTATGTGGTGGGCAGGCAGATCCTCACCCCGCGGGACAATCTCCGGCGGCGGCTGGTGGAAACAACGGTTCAGTGCAAGAATATGGGGTTGAACGAATGATGAAGATGCGCCAAGTGCAGGGGTTTACCCTGGTTGAGGTAATGGTGGCCATCGTTATTTTTGCCCTGGGGTTCACCGCGGTTGTTACGATGACTATCGGCTCGATCGGAAGCAATGCGACAGCGCGGGCCATAAGCGGTTCGGCGGAAAAGGCTGCGGAACACATCGAACTCCTGACCAACCTGCCGTATGAGGATGCTTTGTTGCAGGATGATCCCACGGTTACTGGGGCCAATCTCGGCCTGGGGACTATCCGAAACCCCTTGCCTTCCGTGGCCGCAATAACGGGGGGCGCCTTTGACATGCCGAATCCTGCGGCCCGGCCGGCCGATTATACTCAGGTGACAAGCCCGGCCGGGGTCTGCACCATAACCGATGCTGTTGGCGCACCCATAGCTGGTCCGTGCAATCCGGAGGTGAACTACACGATTTATTGGAATGTGGCCGAAAATACCCCCATCCCCAGAACAAAAACCATCATGGTCATTGTCACCAGCACTGGCCTGGGACCGCAGAAAACTGTGGTATTGCAGCATATTATTCCGGAAAGAACCTGATATGAAAAATATCATTGCAAACGAAAGGGGCTTTATTCTTGTTACGGCAATGGTCATCCTGTTGCTCCTGATGCTTATCGGGATAGGGGCCATGCGGACCAGTTCCGTCGAGGTCTTGATCGCCGGCAACGACAAGTTCCATAAAGAGGCGTTTTATTCCGCGGACAGCGGGGCGTACCTTACCCCCATACTGCTGACCCTGGCTCGGGATACAGGAGCTGATCCGGCGGCTGGTCCACAGATAACCCTGTGGGGCATCGACGGCACAACGCTGTCCGATGGGACGCGTTTTTACAACGAGACCATGGGGTTTGTGCAGGATGCCACGGCGCTGGACCCTGATTTTCAGGTGCAGATGGGATTGATGCCAGTGAATGTCGATATTAACCATACCGGCTCGCGTCATATGGTTGGCGGCGGCGTGGAGTTCGGCATGGGCGCTGCCGGCGTTGGCGCGGGGTCCGTTGCCGGTGTCTGGATCGGCTACACTTTGACGGCCACAGGGCAGGCGCCAAAGAGTTCGGTATCCATTGTGAGGGCCAACTACCGGTATGTTCCGGGGACAGCAGGGGGGTTGAAATGATGAAACGATTACTCACCGGCATTCTGGCGATAGTTCTCAGTGGGTTGGCCATGGCCGTTGCGCAGGCTGCCGAGCCGACTATGACCACCTACGAAAGTTTTCCTGTTTTCACCGTCAACCCGGTCAAGCCAAATATCCTGATCATCCTGGATAACTCGGGCAGCATGAACTTCAACGCCTATGGCTCATATCCCGGGGATGGCGGAACCGTCACCGATGAGCCCTATGCGGGTGTGCCCTACAAGCCGGCCTTTGAGGTGCGGGTCTCCGGCAGCAGCAATGATGCCGAGCAGAACGTAACGACTGGCGCCGCCGTATATTATAATCATACAGATCTTGATCTGGGCAGATTCACCACCAATGGACAAGAGTCAAATGTGGGTTTGCGTTTTCAAAATATTCAAATTCCGCCTGGGTCAACCATCACCAACGCTTATATCGAGTTTACCGCCATTGCTACTCTGTCAGGGGTAATGAATATCGAGATTGCCGGAGAAAATGTTGACGATGCTGCAACCTTTACCGCTACAGTCAACAATATCTCCGGGCGGTCTAAGGTTTCGCAAGTGGTCAACTGGTCCCCTGCGGATTGGGTGGTGAATAACACTTACCAAACGGATAATCTAAAAAATATTGTTCAGAAGATAGTTGATCGGGCAGGTTGGTTGAGTGGCAACGATATGGCCTTTATTTTTTCAAGCCAGTCGGCGTCCATCTACAAAAGGGATGCTTATGCCTGGGATCAGGATCCAAATAAGGCACCCAAGCTGCACATTGAATACACCCAAGCCACCAATACCAAATATTACGGGTACTTCAACCCCGATTGGTTTTATTCCTACGCTTCTAATAAATTTTCTCACAAATACAAAAAAATCGGCTATGCCACGGCTGCCTGCCCCACTTCCTGGGAGGTCATGACCGCCGCCACGGTAACGGCGAACGGCTCCGCCACCCAATGCCTTAGCGATGCGAGTATTGTCAGTGAGGCCATCTGGGACGGCAACTGGATGAACTGGGCCACCATGCGCCGGGTCGATGTGGCGCGCAAGGTCATGATGGGCGGCAAGGCCAGCTCGCGGACCGGCGGAGGCAATCAGACTCTTTACGGCGAGACTCCGGCCCAGTCGAGCCGGACATTTGTCAGGAATTTCGACAGTACTGTCGCTTCCGCGATTTCCCCCTATGACGGAAATTACTGGTATGGCCTGAAAGGCGGCTATCTCTATGTGGATAACGACAGCAGTGTCTTTAGTGGCCAACTCCAAAGACTTAACTTGGCCATCGGAACAGACCAGCTGTTTGAGCCGGAGATATTTGTAAACGGCGATATCTCCGGGGTGTTGCAGAAAGTGGGTGAAGACAAGGCCTGGTGGGGCAATGAATTTTTCTATGGCGGCACCGGGAACAACCAGGAGGGCGGCAGAATAGTCAGCCCCATCGGCACAAACCTGACCAGTCTGATCACGGACCTGCAAAACACCGGCTGTGACACCTGGACCCCTCTCGCTGAGGCCTATTATGTGGCCATGCAGTACTTCAAACAGGAGAAGGCAGACGGAACCCTGGGCTATGCCAGCGCGGCGACCGCCGCCCTCAACAACACCAACGACCCCTATTATCAGAAAAATAACACCTTTGTCCCCTGCTCCAAGAGCTTTGTCATCCTGTTGACCGATGGCGCGTCCACCATGGATGGGCGTATCCCGGCCGACTTGAAGGATACGGATGGAGACGGCGATCTGACCACCTGCGATGAAGGCGATGGAAATCCACCCTGCGACTATCCTGACAGGGGTACGGATTTTCTCGATGATGTCGCTTTGTATGCGCGGACCCATGACCTGCGGCTGGATCTTGCCGGCGATCAGAATATGATGCTCTATACCATATATGCTTTTGGCCAGGACAACAATGCCCGCGATCTGTTGCGCGATGCGGCGAAAAACGGCGGTTTTATCGACAAGAACGGCAATAACCTTCCCGACCTGACCGTGGAATGGGACAGCAACGGTGATGGCGATCCTGATACGTATTTCGAGGCATCAAACGGCTATCGGTTGGAAGCCAAGATTTTGGCGGCGATAAATGACATCCTGAAAAGGGCGGCCTCGGGCACGGCGGTTTCCGTTCTCGCCACCTCTTCGGAAGGCGAAGGCAATCTGGTTCAGGCCTATTTCCGGCCGGCTGTCACCGATGGCCTGGCTGACACAAAGTGGCTGGGATATTTACAGTCTCTCTGGGTAGACAGCAAAGGCTACCTCAGAGAGGACAGCAACGGCAACAACACCTTGGATCTCGGGGTTGACAAGCCCATCACCTATGAAATAGACGCCAGCGGCAATACGGTGGTTAATAAATTTGCCGTAAGCGCTGCCGACCCCTACCCTGATCTGGCAAACGATATTCCCCAGAAATTTACCCTCGGCGACATCCTGCCCATTTGGGAGGCAGGCGATGTCCTGACCAGAACAGATCCCGCAAGTCGTAAAATCTTCACCTCCATCGAAGGGGCTGCGCCAGCTTCCCTGTTCGGAGGAGTAAAATTTAATAACGATACCGTTGCATTGCGTGATTTTATCAAGCCGTTTCTAGGGGTGAAGGACGCGACTGCCTGGAGCTATCTGGGGACAACCCATGCGGACCGCGCCCAGAACCTGATCCACTTCATCCGCGGCAATGATGCCGGGTTTGCCGGCACCGCCAGTATCCGGCAAAGAGCGATTAACGGCACTGTCTGGCGGCTTGGCGACATCGTCAACTCGACGCCGGTGGCCGTTGTCGCACCTCCGGACAACTATGGTCTCATCTATTCCGACCAATCGTATGATGAATTTTATAGATACCACACAACCCGGGCCGACCGGGAGACCGTGGTCTATGTCGGCGGCAATGACGGAATGCTTCACGCCTTCAGCTCCTGGCAGTACGATTCCGCGGCGAAACAATTCGTTAAGCCCAGCGGCGCCGGATTGACGGAGGAAATCGGCACGGAGCTGTGGGCCTATGTACCAAGAGCCTTGCTGCCGCATCTCAAATGGCTGGCCGATCCCGATTACAGCCATGTCTATTATGTTGATCTCAAACCGAAGGTCATTGACGCGAAGATCTTTTATAATATCCTGGGCGATCCAGCTTCCGGGGTCATTGATGCGACCCATCATAAAAATGGTTGGGGAACGGTCCTGGTCGGCGGTCTGCGGCTGGGAGGGAAATCCATCAATGTTACGGATGATTTCGACTATAACGCTGGCACCGCCGATACCACCAAGACCTTCACCACCAGTTATTTTGCCATCGATATCAGCAACCCCCGCGCTCCCAACCTTTTATGGGAAAAAACATACAGCGGTATGAATTTTAATGTGGCCGAACCCGCGGTGCTCAAGGTTGGGGAAAAATGGTTTTTGACCTTTGGCTCGGGCCCCGAGACCTTTGACGGGACCAGTACAAGCAAGGGCCATGTTTTTGTGGTGGATCTTGCCACTGGGACGCCTTATAAGAACGGGGCCAATGACTGGCTGTTCGAGACCTCTGAGAACAAAGCGTTTATGAGCGGCCCGGCCAGCCTTGACAAAGGGCTGAATTACAATACCGATGCCGCCTATTTCGGAGAGGCATATGAGGCCGGGGGGGGGTGGGACGGAGCATTATACAAGCTGACGGTTCCATGGGACTGTTCGGTTGCAGGATGCAGCTATGGGGATACTACTGAGGGCTCTTATATTGCCAACCCGCTTGACGCGACCAAGCCCTGGATCCTCCGGAAAATATTCTCCTCACCCGAGCCGATTACGGCAACCCCGTCTTTGAGTATCGATTATTTCGACAATGCCTGGATATATTTCGGCACAGGGCGGTTGTTCAGTCAAGCGGACAAGTTGACCACCGCCACTCAATATCTGTATGGGATTAAGGACCCATTTTTTAATGAGCAGCAATACAGCGGCAACTATTTTCATGATTATGCCACGACCAAGACTTTGACCGCCGCCGACCTGTTTGACGCGGACGCCTATAAGGTGGTCTACCCCTGGGGTTGCGATCAGGCGCCTGCCGGCGATTGTTCCGCCGTGCCAGCCGGGCAGGTAGGGGATATTTATTCCGATGGCTCCTGCGTCTGTTCCTATGCTTGGCCGAGCCTGGTTTGTACACCTGTGGTTCCTGCGGATCAGGCCGTGTGCGATTCCTTTGAATCCGACCCAACCAAGGTCGGCGATCCGGATGGCACAGGAAGATGCGACTGTGTCGCCTATGTCGCTCCCATTTGGGGGTGTGTCGCCAAAGTGGCCGGTGGGTGTGATGGGGTGCCCCAAGGTGTGGTCGCCGACACGTTAACCTATAAATCCTTGTATTGGCGGGCCACTCCATCCACAGATGGGGCGTGTGATAACATTCCTTTTGGTACGGTAGGATCTTTTAATGACAGCACCACGCCGGCGACCCACGCAGGCACAACATGCATGGCCGAAGAGGTTCCCCCGCCGGCGTACAATTGTGTGGCAAGACCGGCTGGAGATTGTCTGGCTATTGTCCCGTCTGTTGTCTATGGGGCGGAGGGCGACATGCATCAGGACGGGGGATCTTGTACCTGTGGCTGGTTTACGGTTGCCGAGGGAGTAGCCAATGGCTGTGATGATCTGAATTTCTCAACTCTGACAACAGTGTTGAGCTTTCCGGATCTGCAAGGGGATGGCTCCTGCCTCGGCACCATTGTGGCAGAGCCGGAGGCAGTTGTAACAGACATCAATGGTCTGAATGTGATGTCTTTTGCCGAGTTGCTTGCTCTCTCCCGGGTAAAAGATGGATGGAAACGAGTTCTGCCCTTTCCGAAAGAGCGGGCACTGTCGAAACCTTCGCTGCTGGGCGGGCTGGCCCTTTTTACGACCTATGTTCCCAATCAGGATGTGTGCTCGTTTGGCGGCGAAAGCTATCTGTATGCTCTGTATTTTGAAACAGGCACCCCCTATAAAAAACCAGTCTTTACCGGCGAAAATGCGACCGAAACCGTTGGCGGCATGACGGTAATACGGCACAGGATAAGGCTTGGTTTGGGTATGGCCTCCAGTGTCGGTATCCATGTCGGGCAGCAGGCAGGGGGCACAGCCACAGGGTATGTGCAACAGAGTACCGGGGCGATTCTCCAGCTTGATTTGGATCCGGCTTTCAATATCCGAAGCGGGTTCATATCCTGGGAAGAGCAATAAACCATAGCGCCAGAGCTTACGGTGAATACGATGAGAAAAATAGCTATACTACTGCGCTTCGTAATGTGTGCGGCGGTTTCGTTGACGGTGCTTTGCGGTATTGCCCGGCAGGCACAAGCGGCCATGCCGAAGCTCGAGTTGACGGGAACGATTGAGCGGAAAATACGTTCCGCTGAATTGCCGCAACCGTTTTATGCTGAGCCTGGCAAGCAGGCAACCAGAACGGATCGGGCAACGGCGGTTATTGTCGATGGTAACAGGATGTTCGTCCTTGCGGAAACAATAGTCAAAAAATTGGGAAAAACGGACCCGAAAAATGATGGGATCGTAGTTGATTTTGAAGAATTGGCGGTGCCATGTCAGGCGAGGATCGTTTACCAGCAGTTGCCAAATGGGAACAGAAATGTGTTGGAAATACATTTACTGAGCGAATCGGCCGGAGCCACTAAAAAATGGGCCGTTCCAGCGCCGCAATAGTGGGTTGTGAGGGAAGCGGCAGCTTGCGGGCGACCTCGCCGGCCCAGCCCACCTCGTCTATGCGGGAGATGATTTTCAACAAAGGATCAAGGCACCCGTGCTGCCCTGGCAGAGGTTTACACCCTTGCGGAAACGATTTAACCATGGGGCGTGTTGATCCTGTTTTTGACTACCTTGAAAATTGCAAGTACAGCGTACAATATGCAAGGTAACTGTCCCTCTCTGAACCACAACAGGTAACTCTACCATGCCGATTCTTGACGACGAAAAATACCTCTTTAACCTGCTCCAGCAAAACAGGCTGCTCACCCCGGAGCAGCGTGCTTTTGTCGAAAGTCGCAAGGTCCAGCAGCGCCAGCTCCTGCTTCGCCAGCGCAGCGCTCGGCGCAAGACCGATACCGGCAGGGAGCAGGATGACACCCTGAATTTTGTCGATATTATCGTCTCGCTGAATCTGGACTTGCTTGGGAAGAAAGGGCAGTTACTCACCGAGGAGCTGATTATCCAGACCGTGGCCAAGGATCTGGGGCTGCCTTTTAAAAAGCTTGATCCTCTTGAGCTTGATCTAAAAACCGTTACCAAGACCATTCCCCGCACCTTTGCCTTCCGTCACCTGCTGCTGCCCTTTGCTTTTGCCAACGGGGTGCTTGAGGTTGCCATTTGCAACCCGGACAACAAAACGGTGCTGGCCGAAATCGAGCGGGCCAACCAGCTCACCGTCAAGCCCTATTTGGCCACCAAGAGCGACATCCGTAAAACCCTGGCTGAGTTCTTCGGCTTTCAGTCCTCGATCACCGCGGCGGAAAGCCATCTGGCCAGGCCCCTGGTGGATCTTGGCAATCTTGAGCAGTATGTGCGCATCTCCTCCACCGAGGAGGCGGCCTCCTCTGACCAGCATGTGACCTCGGCGGTGGATCACATGTTCAACTATGCCTTTGAGCAGCGGGCCAGCGATATCCACATCGAGCCCAAGCGGGAGCTGGCCCTGGTCCGCTTGCGGATCGACGGGGTGCTGCACACCATCTACAAGTTGCCCAAGGTGGTCCATGCCGCCGTGGTCTCCCGGATCAAATCCCTGGCCCGCCTTGATATCGCCGAAAAGCGGCGGCCCCAGGACGGCAGAATCAAGGTGGATCGCGGCGGCCAGGAGGCGGAGATCCGGGTTTCCACCGTGCCGGTGGCCTTTGGCGAAAAGGCGGTGCTGCGAATCCTGGACCCGGAGATTTTATTTCAGGATGTGGACAAGATAGGCTTTTCCGCGCGTGATCTTGCCGTGTACCAGAGCTTTATGTCTGCGCCACATGGAATCTTTCTGGTCACCGGGCCAACGGGCAGCGGCAAGTCCACCACCCTTTATTCCACCCTCAAGCAGATCGCCACCCCGGAGAAGAACGTGGTCACCGTGGAAGATCCGGTGGAAATGGTGCATGAGGAGTTCAACCAGATTCCGGTGCAGCCACAGCTCGATGTGACCTTTTCCACCATCCTGCGCAATATTCTGCGCCAGGATCCGGACATCATCATGATCGGAGAGATTCGCGATCTGGATACGGCGGTCAACGCCGTGCAGGCGGCGCTCACCGGTCATCTGGTTTTTTCCACCCTGCATACCAACGATGCCGTTGCCTCCATCAGCCGGTTGCTCGATCTGGGGGTGCAGCCCTTTATGGTTGGCTCCACCCTGCTGGGCGCCATGGCCCAGCGCCTGGTGCGGCGGATCTGCCCCCACTGCAGCGAACCCTTCCGCATCTCAGCCGATGAGCTTCGCGCCTTCGGCCTGCCGGTGCCCGTCGGCGAGGAAGGAGAGTTTGAGCTGCGCCGGGGCAAGGGATGCCAGCAATGCCGGGGCACCGGTTATCTTGGCCGGTGTGGAATTTTTGAAATTTTTGCTATGACCGATAAGATCCGTAAACAGATCAGCACCGGAAGTGCGGAAATAGAGATCAGGCAGACTGCGAGGGAGGAAGGTATGACCACACTCAAGGATGATGCCTGGCGTAAGGTGAAAAGCGGGATCACCACCCCGGAGGAGGCTTTGCGGGTGACCGGGGCTGATTAGGCGGTTGAGCGTGCCCCTGGCTTTTTAGGGCAGGATGTATTATAGTTACGCATGTGATCCCCCTTGCCCCTCAGGAGCGAGGGGTTTTTCTTGAGATTTTCGGGCACGGACATACGGGTGGGAATGTGGCGGTAAAGGTTGTCTGCACCAATAAAAAAGCCTACCACGATTTCACCATCGAGGCGGAGATCGAGGCAGGCCTTATGCTGTTGGGTTCGGAGGTGAAGTCTCTCCGGGCCGGCAAGGCCAACCTGCGGGACGGCTATGCCAGGATCAAAAACGAAGAAGTTTTTCTCCTGCATGTGCATATCTCGCCTTACAGTCACGCCACCTACGATGCGCCGGACCCGGTGCGGGAGCGCAAGCTGCTGCTCAAAAAACGCGAGATCCTCAAGCTGGTTGGCAAGACCAAGGAAAGAGGTTATTCTCTGATTCCCCTCAAGATGTATTTCAACGAACGGGGGAAGGCCAAGGTTGTTCTCGGCCTGGCCAAAGGCAAGAAGCTTTACGACAAGCGTGAATCGCTGAAAAAGAAAGATACGGACCGTGAGATTGATCGGGCCATGCTAAAATACCGGTAACCGTTCAACAGCACCACATCTGCTTTGTCATCGGTCGGCTCATGTGCAATAGCACACTTCGCCGACCTCTTTGTCGGACACTTCTGCCGACGACTGACACGCGCATCTGCGGCACTGTTGAACGGGTACCTTTCTTGGTTTTTGTTTGATTTCAGCATCGTGCTGGTTGGTTGCAGATACAGATAGATTTCTGCTCTTCACTTTTAATTCAAATATGGGGGCGAAACGGATTCGACGGGGATATGTAAGCTCAGGTTGCATGCCGAGGTTTCTACCAACCTCGTAAAACAGGTAGAGCAAAATATAG
>MGTD01000056.1 GCA_001799285.1 Deltaproteobacteria bacterium RIFOXYD12_FULL_56_24 | reverse complement strand
AGGGAAGCTTGGTGGGAGAGTAGGTCGCCGCCGATTCTTTTTTTTGTTGTAAAACCCTTCCCCTCAAAAGGAAGGGTTTTTTTTTGCCCATCGCCCTCCGTTGTTTTCCCGCACATTAATTTCAGTCCCGGTTACAGTTCGGTGGTTTTGGCACTTCTGACTGCCCCGGTGAACGGTTACCAGTCCCGGCACCATTTTGGTTTTCTCAAAAAATCTGATACGCTGATATGTGTTGGAATGGCGCATGTAGTTGAATAATATTCTTCAGTCGGAAGAGAATATTCTTTAATTCAAGGGATCCCATGTGTTGTCTTCGTTACTAATTGCTTGATATTACGATAAATATTTTCTGGGCATGGTCCTTGCTTTATCTCCTGTCAAGTGCCAAGGCTAAATTCTGAGAGCATTAGATATTCCTTGGTTTTTCAGGTAAAAAAAAGACGTGCCCTATAGGGATACGCAACCCCAGGAGGAACAAAATGAAAAAGATAGCGATTTTTACCCTCATGCTTCTGTTGAGTGCCGGGATTGTCTTGGCCAAGGACTATGAGATCCAGAAAAAGGCGGGCGATCTTAATGTTGTGGTGAAAATGGACAAAAATCCCGCAGTGATGGGCGAGAACGGGATCGACGTAACGGTGAAGGACGCCGCTGGCAAGGAGGTGACGGATGCCGGGGTGAAGGTGGAGTATTCCATGCCCGCCATGCCGGGAATGCCGGCGATGAATTACGGCGCGGTTCTTGCCCGGAACAAGAATGTCTATCAGGGGAAATTGAATTTTTCCATGTCCGGCCCCTGGAATATCGCGGTGAAGATCCTGCGCGGCGGCAAGACCGTATCCACCAAGTTCAGCGTGGATGTGCAGTAGCCTCTGGGGCGGAAAGAAGGGAGGAATATGTATGGGAGATGGTTCTGGGAGGATGAAAAGACTTTTGTCCCTGTTTGCCGCCGGGGTTATGTTTTTTGCCCCGGCGGCAGTGGTGCTGGCCGGGGAGTTGTCGCTGCAAGGCCTCATTGACGAGGCCTTGCAAGCCAGCCCCGAGATATTGGCCGCTCGCGCAAAAGCAACGGCTTCCGGCTTCCGGGTGCCCCAATCCATGAGTCTGCCGGACCCGATGGTCATGGTCGGCTATCAGAATGAAGGGACAAGCAGCTTCACCTTTAATGAGGCCTCTGACTCCCAGTTTCTCTTCTCCGCTTCCCAGCTTTTCTTCTTTCCGGGTAAACGGGCTTTGAAGGGAGAGGTGGCGGCCAAGGAGGTGGAAAGCCTTTCCGCTTCTGCGAACGCGGTGCGATTGAGGACCATCGCCGTGATCAAGGAACTTTACTACGACCTGTTTCTTGCCCACCGGAGCATGGATTTGCTCAGGGAGAAAGACGTTCTTCTCCACAAGGTTGAGGATGCCGCCCTGGCACGGTACGCCGCTGGGGAAGGAATACAGCAGGATGTTCTCATGGCGCAGACCGAGAAGTACATGCTGCTTGAGCGGGAAGAAATGTTGAGGCAGAGGATTCAGACCCTGGAGGCCCTGCTGAACTCCACGGTGGGCAGGGATCAGGCCGCGCCCCTGGATCGGCCTGCGGCGCCGGCCTTTGTCCCCTATTCCCAAACCCTGCCTGAGCTGCTTGCCGCAGCCTACGAGAATTCTCCGGAGATCAAGGCCAGGGAGAAGATGGTAGCCTCCACCAATGCCAGGGTGCGGGTGGCACAGAGAGAGTATTATCCGGATATTACCGTGACCGGCAATTACGGTTTGAAGGGCTCGGCCTTTGAAGATATGGATATGTGGAGCCTGACCACCAGCGTCAACGTTCCCCTTTATTACACCACCAAACAACGACCGGCGGTGCAGGAAGCCGAAGCCTCCATGAGCGGGGCGAAAAACGAATTGCAGGCAGTCCGGCTGCGGCTCTCCGCCGCCATTCGGGAGAACCATGCCTTTATGCGGACTACGGAGCGGTTGATGGAACTTTACCGGCATGGCCTGACCCCGAAGATCCATCAGGACTTCCAGGCGGCCATGGCCTCGTACGCCACGGGCAAGACCGATGCTCTGAGTGTGATCTCCAGGCTGAAAACCATTACCGAGATTGAGACCTCCTATTGGGGGCAGCTGGTGGAGAGGAAGAAGGCAAGAGCCCGGCTTGAGGCTTTAACAGGGGTGACGGATTTTCGCACGGAGGAAGGGCGGCAATGAACAAGAAGACTGGCATAATCACGGCGGTCCTTTTCCTTTTTATAGCGGGGTCGATTTTTGTCGGACTCTCCGTCCGGGGCGGGGGAATTTTTGGGAAAAAGACTCAGGATTCGGCGGGGCAGATCGAGCCGGACATGTCGGCGCAAGCTCCTCCTTCTGCACACCAGGGCCACGGCGGGACCCCCGTTTTGCCGCAAGCAGAACCATCTTCTCTCGAGGGGACTGAAAGTAGCGCAGCTTTTTCGGAAGAAGCGCCGACCGTCGAGATCCCCGAGGCGGGGCAACGGTTCATCGGGGTGAAAACCATCGCGGCTGAGGAAAAATCCCTCGATAAAAACATCCGCACCGTGGGCCGCGTCGAGTATGACGAAAGAAGGATCGCCACGGTCAACACCAAGATCGGGGGCTGGATCGAAAATCTCCGGGTCAACTACACGGGCCGATATGTGAAAAAAGGTGAAGTACTCGCCGAAATCTACAGCCCGGAACTGGTTGCCGGCCAGCAGGAATACCTCAACATCCTCAAGTGGTCGCGGCAGGGTGTTACTCCGACCGTAGCCGGGGAAATCTCCGAGATGAACCGGATGTTGGCCCAGGATGCCGAGGCCATGCGCCAGGCCGCCCGGCAGCGGCTGCGATTTTGGGATCTCACTGAGGCTCAGGTCAAAAGGATTGAGGAAACCGGTTCGCCCCTGCGAACCCTGGCCGTCTACAGCCCAGTGAGCGGGTATGTGGTGCAGAAGGCCGTGGTACAGGGCATGAAAGTGCAACCAGGCGAGAAGCTTTTTGATCTGGTGGATATCTCCACGGTCTGGGTGGTGGCCGATATCTACGAGCATGAGCTCGCCCTGATCCGAACCGGGCAGAAGGCGGAGATTACCCTGGCGTCCTTGCCGGGCCGGGTGTTTTCTGCCGCCATCGAATATGTCGCCCCGCTGCTGGCCGGAGAAACGAGAACGGTCAAGGTCCGTTTTACCCTGAATAATCGGGGCGCGGAGCTGAAACCCCAGATGTTCGCCAATGTGGGAATAAGGATTCCTCTGGGCAAGAGGCTCGTCGTGCCGGATAGTGCGGTACTCAACACCGGAGCCCGCCAGCTCGTCTATGTGGACAAGGGCGATGGCTACTTTGAGCCCCGCGATGTCAGCCTGGGGCTCAAGGCCGAGGGGCTGACGGAGATCTTGAGTGGTTTGCAGGCCGGGGAAAAAGTGGCCTCGGCCGCTACCTTCCTCATTGATTCCGAAGCGCGTCTCAAAGGGGTGGTGAAGTAATGATCGCCCGAGTCATTGATTACAGCGCCCGCAACCGGTTCTTTGTTTTTCTGCTGGTGGGCGCCCTTATCGGCTGGGGAATCTGGGCCATCCGCAACACCCCCCTTGACGCGATCCCAGATCTGAGCGACACCCAGGTCATCATCTACACCCAATGGGAAGGGCGCAGCCCCGATCTCATTGAGGACCAGATCACCTACCCTATCACTTCAACCCTTCTTGCCGCCCCCAAGGTCCAGGTGGTGCGCGGGTTCTCCTTTTTCGGCACCTCTTTTATCTATGCCATTTTCGAGGAAGGGACCGATATCTACTGGGCCAGAAGCCGGGTGCTGGAATACCTCCAGGCGGTAAAGGACAAGCTCCCCGCCTCGGTGAACCCCGTGCTGGGGCCGGATGCCACCAGCGTGGGCTGGGGCTTCTCCTATGCCCTGGTGGATGAGACCGGAGGACACAATCTGGCCGAGCTCCGTTCCATTCAAGACTGGAACATCAAGCTGGCCCTGGAAAGCGTGCCGGGGGTCTCCCAGGTCGCCAGCATCGGCGGCTTTGTCCGCCAGTATCAGGTGAGCATCGACCCCAACCGGCTCCAGGCCTACAACCTCTCCATCACCATGGTCATGGATGCCATCCGCAAGAGCAACAAGGATGTGGAGGGGAGGGTGCTGGAATTTTCCGGGGTCGAGTACATGGTGCGCGGCCGCGGCTACCTCAAGGGCATCAAGGATCTGGAAAATATCGCGGTGGGGGGCAGCGGCAGCGGCACCCCGGTAATGCTTAAGGATGTTGCCGACATTCAGCTCGGGCCGGAGATCAGGCGCGGTCTTGCCGACCTTGACGGGCGGGGAGAGGTGGCGGGCGGCATCGTGGTGGTCCGCTTCGGCGAGAATGTCCTCAGCGTCATCGACCGGGTCAAGACAAAAATCAGCGAAAGCATCGAGCCGAGCCTGCCGGCGGGGGTGAAGGTCGTTGTCACCTATGATCGCTCCGATCTGATCCACCGGGCCATCGATACCCTCACCGAAGAACTGGTCAAGATCTCCCTGGCGGTAAGTGTGGTCTGTCTGGTGTTTCTCTTCCATCTACCCAGCGCCCTGGTGGTAATTTTCACCCTGCCCGTGGCGATCATCGTTTCCTTTATCTGCATGTACTATCTGGGGGTGACGGCGAACATCATGAGCTTAAGCGGCATCGCCATCGCCATCGGGGCTATGGTGGACGCCTCGATCATCATGGTCGAGAACGCCCACAAAAAGCTGGAGGAGTGGGAACACGCCGGCCGGCCGGGCAATCGCGCCGAGGTGATTATAGAGGCGGCCAAGGAGGTGGGGCCGTCCCTCTTTTTCTCCCTGCTGGTTATCACCGTGGCCTTTCTGCCGGTCTTTACCCTGCAGGCCCAGGCTGGACGGCTGTTCAAGCCTCTGGCCTACACCAAGACCTTTGCCATGCTCTTCTCGGCCTTTCTCGCCGTCACCCTGACCCCGGTGTTGATGACCCTTTTCATTCGGGGCAAGATCATGTCCGAGGAGAAAAATCCGGTCAGCATTTTTCTCCATCGGCTCTATGCGCCAATGGTGCGCGTGGTTCTGCGATTTAAACGGACGGTGATCGTGGTCGCGCTCGTCATCATGGCGGTGAGCGTTTTCCCTTTCCTGAAGCTCGGCTCCGAGTTCATGCCGCCGCTGTATGAGGGAGCCCTTTTTTATATGCCGGTGACCTCTCCTGGCGCAGCCATCTCGGAGGTGTCGAAGCTTCTCCAGCTCCAGGACAAGATCCTGAAGGAGATTCCCGAGGTGGCCCAGGTCTTCGGCAAGGCCGGCAGGGCGGAAACCGCTACCGACCCGGCGCCCCTGGAGATGTTTGAAACCGTGATCAATCTCAAGCCCGAGTCTCAGTGGCGGCCGGGGATGACGGTGGAGATGTTGAAAAACGAGATGAACGATGCCCTTTCCCTGCCGGGGGTGGCCAACTCCTTCACCATGCCGATCAAGGCCAGGATCGACATGCTCGCCACCGGCATCAGAACCCCGGTAGGGATCAAGGTCATGGGTCCGAACCTTGCCGAGCTTGAGCGGTTGGGCACTGATATTGAGGCCCGGCTTAACGGTATCTCCGGCCTTCGGAGTGTTTACGCCGAGCGGGTGACCACCGGCTATTTTCTTGATTTCACCATCAGGCGGGAGGAGGTGGCCCGTTACGGCCTGTCCGTGGATGAGGTGCAGGAGGTTATCCAGTCGGCCATCGGCGGGATGAACCTAACCGTGACCGTGGAGGGCAGGGAGCGCTATCCGGTAAATGTCCGCTATGCCAGGGAGTTGCGGGGCGATGTTGAACAGCTGAAAAGGGTGCTGGTCCCTGTATCCGTGGGCATGGCCGCACCGACGCCGGGCGGCATGTCTTCGGTTCAGCCTGCTCCCCCGCCCACCGGCGATCTTCTTCAGGTTCCCCTGGGAGCGCTGGCCGACATCCAGATCGTCAAAGGGCCGCCCATGGTCAAGAGTGAGGCCGGTCTTTTGGCCTCCTATGTCTACATTGATTTCTTCGGCCGGGATGTGGGCGGCTTTGTGGCCGAGGCCAAGGAACGGGTTGCCTCATTGAAGATTCCTCCCGGCTATCGGCTGGAGTGGAGTGGGGAATACGAGCATCTGGTGAAGACCCGCGAAAGGCTGCAACTCGTTATTCCCCTTACCCTGCTGGTCATCTTCGTCCTAATTTATTTAAACACCAAGTCGGTGGTCAAAACCGCGATCGTCTTGCTGGCCGTACCCTTTTCCCTGGTCGGCGCCTTTTGGTTGTTGTACGTCCTGGGCTACAACATGAGCATTGCGGTCTGGGTGGGGATCATTGCCCTGGCCGGGATCGATGCGGAGACCGGAGTGGTCATGCTCCTTTATCTCGACCTGGCCTACGACAAATGGGAAAAGGCGGGGAAGATGCGGAACCGCGAAGATCTGAAAGAGGCGATCATGTACGGGGCGGTAAAAAGGATTCGCCCCAAGCTTATGCTGGTGGGGACCACGCTGCTCGGCCTGGTACCCATCATGTTCAGTACCGGCACCGGCGCCGATGTGATGAAAAGGATCGCCGCGCCCATGGTGGGAGGGATCGGCACCTCAACCATCCTCGAACTGCTCATCTATCCGGCGATTTATATGCTCTGGAAACAGAGAGATTTTAAAGCTGAGTTGAGCAGCTTGCCTGCTCAAACGAAACTTATACCCGAAGGGTGAAAAAAGACGGCGGATGGCGTCCGGTAATGGCTTCCCGGCTTCCTCTCTCCATGGCCTGGGCACAGGGTGGTTAGAGTGGCGATGCTTTTTTTCATGGAAAACTTGCCCTTTCTGTTTTAGGCTGGGTTGGAGATGTTTTTCCCCGGCCTTCACTTTTTCGACATGGCAGGTTCATGGCAGGTTCCTTGATTTCGCAAACGATTCTTGACGCAGGCGCGCTGTTGGAAAGCAGGTCGGAAGGCATGGCTCTGCTTGATTCCGAGGCGCGTTTTGTTTATGCTAATCCTGCCTATGTCCGGTTGCTGAAAGAGGTCTTTAATCTGACCGTCGGACCAGGCTCCCGCCACCAGTATGTTCTGCCCAACAGCCAGCGGGCCTGGGCCAGCGATCTTTATCAGCGGGCGCTTTCCGGCAAGAAGTTTACCGTGGATTTCAGCCGGAACTGTCCGGAGGGCAGGTTCTGCACCTTCGAGCGCTCCTTCAGTCCGGTTCACCACAACGGCAGGCTGGCCGGATTTTCCGAGGTGATCCGGGATGTGACCGTGGAGCGCAGCCGGGAGGTTGAACTGCGTCGGGCCTATGACACCCTGGAAAAGCAGATTGCCGCCCGGACCAGCAGCTATCAGGAATACAACGCAATTCTCGCCCAGGAGATCGTCGAACGGCAACGGGCCGAGGAGGATCTCCTCGAAAGCGGCGAACGTCTGTCGCAGATCTTGCAGGGCAGCTCCATTCCCACCTTTGTTATCGACGAGAATCATATCCTTACCCACTGGAACAAGGCCTGCGCCGTGATGACCGGGCTGACGGCCGGCGAAATGGTGGGCACCCAGGACCAGTGGAAGGCCTTTTATCTCTATAAGCGGCCGGTTATGGCGGATCTGGTGCTGGATGCCGCCATGGAGGCGAGGATCGCCAAGTTCTATTCCGGCAAGTACCGGCCTTCCGCCTTGATAAAGGGGGCTTATGAGGCGGAGGATTTTTTTGACTTCGGCCATGAGAGCAAGTGGCTTTTTTTTACCGCCGCACCGATCAAGAACCTTGCCGGGGATGTCATCGGCGCCATTGAAACCTTGCAGGACATCACTGACCGCAAGCGGATGGAGGCCGAGGTCCGGCGGATGAACGACGCCCTGGAAGCCCGGGTCGAGGAGCGGACCAACCAGTTGGCCCGTACCTACGAGCAGCTGCTCCATGCCGAGAAATTCAGCGCGGTTGGCAAGCTGGCCGCCTCCATTGCCCATGAATTCGGCAATCCGATCATTGGCATCCGCAATTTTTTGCAAGGCTTGCGTAAGCATGTGCAGCTTGAGAAGGGCGATGCCGAGATGCTGGAGCTGGCCATTGGTGAATGCGTACGGGTCAAGGATCTGATCAGCACCTTGCAGGACTTTAACCGGCCCACCACCGGCAAGATCGCCTCGGTGGATTTGCACCGGATCATCGAGGAGTTGCTGCTGCTCGGCAAAAAAAAGCTCAGCGACCGGCGGATCACGGTGGAGCGGCATTTTGCCCAGGAGCTGCCCAGGATTCAGGCGGTGCCGGATCAGATCAAACAGGTGCTGCTCAACGTGATCGGCAACGCCGAAGAGGCCATTCCCGAAAGCGGCGGGACCATCACCATCACCACCGAGGTCGCCGGAGATAATGTTCGGATTCTCATCCAGGATACGGGCAAGGGCATCCGCCAGAAAGATCTGCGCTCAATCTTCGAGCCGTTTTTCTCCACCAAGCCGGCGGTGGAGGGCACCGGCCTGGGATTGTCCGTGAGCTACGGCATTGTCAAGCGGCACGGCGGCGATATCACGGCCAAAAGCGCCCGCGGCAAGGGAGCGCTGTTCTCCATCACCCTGCCCATCGACGGGATTCCCGGCGAAGGGGATTCGTTGCCGATTTTTAAGTGATTTCTAAGGGGAATCCAGATCACCCTTGTGGCCTCTTATTTGCTTTCGCAGCCATCTTCACAACCGCAGCCGCTGTCCTCCCCATCAGCACCTCTCTGAAACCACCTTCGGATCATCGCATACATCGGCTTGATTGAAAAAGCGACAATCAGCAGCGCTGCGGCCAGTTGGACCGGGTATGGCATAAGCTCGCCGGCCTGCCCGACCGCGGCCTTGGCCGAGATGCCATAAGCCGCGTAGACCCAGTCAAGGGCCAGGCCGGAGAGCACGGCGGTTACGCCGATGCAGGCCAGGTAAACCACGGTGGTGCGACGGCCCAGCAGGCCGATCAGCACCGTCAGGGTGGCCATGTTGGTGGCCGGCCCCGCCAGCATGAAGACCAGGGCCGCGCCGGGGCTGACACCCTTGAGGATCATGGCGGCGGCAATGGGAGTGGAGGCGGTGGCGCAGATATAAAGGGGCATGCCGAAGGCCAGCATCAGGAGCATGGCGGCAAGGCCCCCGCCAAGATAACTGGTGATCAGGTCGTCCGGCACCAGGGTGGAGATCAACCCGGCCAGCAGCAGGCCGAGGAAAAACCAGCCGGCCAGATCCCCCCAGAGTTCGCCAAAGGCATAACCCATGCCGGCCCGGATTTTTTCGAAAAAGGTATGGTGCCTGGCGTGTTCTGCGGGCGGGCAGTTCGTCCCGCTGCAACAGCCATCCACTGCGCAGGAAAGATTTCCAGCCATGGCCAGCTGGGGCCTGGGCGGGTTAAAGGTGTTTTCGATGCACCCGGCAATGATGGCGGAAAACATGGCGGCCAGGGGCCGGGCCACGGTCATGATCGGGTCGAGCAGGGCATAGCTGACGCTGATGGAATCAATGCCCGACTCCGGGGTGGAGATAAGAAAGGCGGTGGTAGCACCGTTGTTGGCTCCTTGTTTTTTCAAGGTCGCCGCCGCGGGCAGCACCCCGCAGGAACACAAGGGCAGGGGTCCCCCGAACAGAGCCGCCTTGAACACCGAGCTGTAACGTCCCTGGCCCAGATGGCTGGCCACATAGGCAGGGGAGAAAAAGACCTTGAGCAGCCCGCCGATGAGGATGCCGAAGAGGATATAGGGGGCGGCGTCCAAAAGCAGATGCCATGATTCGCTGAAGATGTCGAAAATGAGGGGCATGGTTACTCCCGAATATGCTCAAGCGCCACGAGAACGAGTTGGCTGATATGCGCATCGGTGAGCCGGTAATAAAGCACCGGCCCCTCCCTCCGGTTGGCCACCAGGGCCAGCTGCCGGAGCAGCCGCAGCTGATGGCTCACCGCTGATTCGCTAACCCCGAGAAAAGCGGCCAGATCGCAGACGCACATTTCTTCCTGCTGCAGGGCCTGGAGAATCTTGAGCCGGGTCGGGTCGGCAAAGGCCTTGAAAAACTGGGTGAGTTTGTCGATCTCGGCAGGAGGGAGGGTTGCCATTCTGGCCTTTTCCACCTGCTGTTCATGGACAATGCGGCACTGGCAGCGGTCGGTGGGCATCTGGGCTCCTTTTATTATTTTAGCAATTGTTCAGATAGTAAATTGCGGAAGGCTTGCTGTCAAGCAGGATATTCCTCATCAGGAAAATCACGGCGAGTATTTTTTTCGGGTCACTTTTTTTGATGTGCTAAACTGGTAGGTAGGATGTGACGGATCACGGGGTATGCCCCAAGAGTTCAAATAACCACGGAATCACCCTTCGGGTATAAGTTTCGTTTTGAGCAGACAAGCTGCACAACTCAGCTAAAAGCGGTCACAGGGTGACGCAGGTTGCGGCGCACCCAGAGGGCATAAGTTTCGTTAGGGCAGACAAGCTGCCCAGCTCAGCTATAAGCGGGACGGCGATGCGTACTTTTGTCCGTGAGCCGGACCGATCGCCGCAAGATGTGGTGCCCTGTGATCGCTTACGGTAGGACGAATGTTGCATGGGCCGGCGCTTGTGTTTCTGGCGCTGGGGAATACTGGGCAGGCAGCAACATGAACCGGCTTTCCGACCGGGGAGATTGCCATGACCGCAGGACTATCCGAGAAAACGCAACGGGATGGACATAACAGCGGAATTTCTCCGGAGCATTTGCTGCTTATGGGCAGGTTTCGCCTCTGCGCACCGCTGCTTATCATGCTGGGCCTTATCGTCATATTCGCGTATTGGGTCAACCAGGACCGAGATCAACGCCTTTGCCGTGCCGCAGCCGAAAACGAGAATATCGCCAGGTCGCTTGAAGCGTCTATCGTCGCCGTTGTTCATAAGGCCGATATTTCATTGTTGTTCGTCTCGGCAGAGACCGGGCGCATCCACACGGGGTCGATTCGAGAAACACTTCGAATCCACGAGGAGAAATTATGGGATAACGCCTACGAGCCACAAGGTCTTCTGCTTATAGAAGCCGACGGTTACTGCGCGGCCGGAGGACCAGATAGTGGCTGGAACCACCCCAGCTACCATGGCGATCAGGCCTATTTCACCAGGCAGCGCGACAACCCCTCCCTCGGCTTGTTTGTTTCGGAGCCACGGATGGACAGCCTTTCCGGTTGGCAGATCGTCATCAGCCGCCGGCTTAACAAGCAGAACGGCGATTTTGGCGGGGTGGCTCTCGTCACGATTCCCCTGGCCGGTTTTGATGATCTTTTCGGTTTGTTCAAGCCTGGCAGCCACAGCGATATCTTCCTGTTGAGCAGGGATTTGGATGTTGTCGCCAGTTTCACCAACGATAAGAGGCAACGGCTGAAATCGATCAGGGGTGGACTTCTCGATGCCGCTATCCGTGAAAACCCCGGACATGGCGGTTTCAGAGGCAAATCGGTGGCGGATGACGTGGACAGGGTTTATCATTACCGCCGGGTCGACGACCTACCCTTTATCATAGTTGTCGGCCAGGCCACAGAGCATATCCTGGCCGAATGGCGGGATAATGCCTGGCTGGGCGGCATCGCCCTTGCAGTCCTGCTTTTTGCCATCGTTCTGCTGGGTCGCTTGTTGCTGACGGGGTTCGACCGGGAGCTGGAAAGCGGTCGCCGTCTCATGGAGATCACCTCCACCCTGGGGGAAGGGGTCTATGTCCTGGACAAAAACGGACTGGTCACCTTCGTCAATCCCGAGATGGAACGGCTCTTGGGCTGGACCGAGGCAGAGCTTCTGGGCAGGGATGGACATGCAGTCTTTCATTACAAAAAACCTGATGGGCCCCCGTTGCCGGCAGAGGATTGCCAGGTTCATCAGAGCATCAGCGCCGGCCTGAGCTATCATGTTCTCGACAACTGGATGGTCCACAGGAATGGCGCCATCATCCCGGGATCCATGGTTTCCAGCCCCATTTTCCGCAACGGGAAAATAACCGGTTCGGTGATCGCCTTTCAGGATGCCAGTAGCCGCCAGGAAAGGGAAAAGGCGCTGCGCGAGAGCGAAGAGCGCTTTCGCCTGCTGTTTGACAGCACTAATGATGCCATCTTCGTCCAGCGGATGGAAACAGTTTTGGAGCCGGGAAGATTCATGGAGGTCAACCGGGCGGCCAGCCAGATTCTTGGCTACAGCCGGCAGGAATTATTGACCATGACTAGCGGTGATCTTGAAGATCTGGATGGTGCGAAGGATATGCCGGGGGTCGTCGACAAGCTCATTGCCACAAGGCATGCTTTGTTCGAACGCACCTATCTTGCAAAAAACGGCGGCAGAATCCCGGTGGAAATCAGCACCCATGCCTTTATGCTCCAGGGACAGCCGGCCCTGCTCTCCATCGTGCGAGATATTTCCGAACGCAAAAAGGCGGAGGAAGAAATCCGTCGGCTGGCCGATTTTGACACGCTCACCGGCCTTCCCAACCGGCGGCTGCTCCTGGACCGGCTCAAGCAGGCGCTTTTTCAGGCAAGGCGTTATCAGCGGCCGCTTGCCGTCATGTTCCTTGACCTGGACAATTTCAAGCAGGTCAACGATACCTTGGGCCATGATGTCGGCGACGAACTTCTCAAGGCGGTGGCCGACCGGCTGGTCATCTGTGTGCGCGGCGGGGATACGGTGGCGCGCCTGGGCGGTGATGAGTTCGTCATCGTGTTGGCGGAGATAACCAATATTCCCGCCGTAGAGCTGGTGGCGGAGAAAATTATCCGCTCATTTAAGGAGTCGTTGCTTATCAACAAGCACGAAATCCAGATCAGTACCAGTATCGGGGGCGCCATTAATCCGGTTAACGGAGGGTATGACGCGCAAAAACTCCTGAAAATGGCGGACATAGCCATGTATGCAGCCAAGGCGGCCGGACGCGACAGGTTTTTGGTTTTTCAGGAGCCGCATTAGTAAAGGCAGAAGGGAGCAAGGCGAGCAGGTGGTGCTTTGAAAAAAAAGGGGATTCCGTCGGCAACGACGAAATCCCCTGGGGAAAATGTGGGATCATAACGGGCAAGACGGAAAATCGCCTTGCCCGTTATTTACTACTTGTGGAAGCCCTTTGCCTTGTCGGAGGCCCACTTGCGGTCACGGCTGGCGTGGCAGCGGAGGCAGGCGTAATCCAGGGTGACAAAGCCCTTGGCAAAGGTCGACTTCTTGCCTTTCTCCTCGACGGTTTCGAACATCGAGACCGTTGGATCGGTGTTGAGCTTCATGATGTGGGTCCGCACATCTGCCTCGTAACTGGACCGGCTGATCGCGCTCTTGCTGACCTTGGGCATGTGGCACTCGACACAGCGGGTGCCCTGCTTGCCGTGGATGTTGCCGGCGAACTTTTTGGCGATGCCGTCATGGCATTCGGCGCAGTTGTTCTTGGCGTGGATCGCCCGCTTGTGCGGATCGTGGCAGGTAACGCAGGTCAGATCCTTGTGGGAGCCGGCTTTTAACTCGTTGATCTGCTCGTGATGTTTAATGAAGCCGCCACTGGCCGGAGGCTGCGGTCCCATGCCGCCGCGCTGGTGACACTTGCCGCAGGACTCGGCGGACAAATCATTCTTGAGATTTCCCTTGCCAGGTTTAGCCACGTGATCGCTGGCCGGACCGTGGCATGCCTCACAGCCGATGCCGTCTTCCTTCCAGGTGCCGATCATGCCGGGCAGGCCGTCCTGATGGCCTTCCTTGCTGTAGCCGGTTGTATGGCAACCGCCGCAAGTGTAGGGTTTTTTCTCGCCCTTGTGGTAGAAGGCCCAGGATCCGTCTTCGATGTTGTACTGGTTTTTGGCCTCGGAGCCGTCCTTAGCGGTGGTGATGATGTAGCCCTGCTTGTCGATGAACCGCGCCTTCTTGTTCGCGCCGCCGATCACATAGCTGATGTCCTCCCAGGCCCAGCCCTTGGGCAGGGGCAGTTTGGCGTAACGGGCCTTCTCCATCTTCCGCAGCTTCCAGGGATGGCCACTGGCCTGCCAGTCGTTGAACTGGTCCTTATGGCAGGAAAAACATTTCTCCGAACCGACATAGTCGGCGGCCGACGCGGTGCCCATGACCATAAGGGTCAAGGCGCCTGCAACGCACAATGTTAGAGCCTTCTTCATATTTCTCTCCTCTCTGTGTTGATGGATGTGGTACCGTTCCCGGCGGACTCTCTCTGTGTGTGTGAAGATACGGAAGGCAGGCCAGAAAAACCAGAGAATTTGTTTCAACAGGAAGGGGGAGAGTTGTGAAGTATTCTTCACAAGGCAGCGGTTTTGATAAGGCCTACATTCGAGCAGGCCACTGTTAATTGATCAGCAGAAAAATGGTCCGATTATGGCCTGATGGATTTCAGGGTGACCATGGCCTTGTGTTCAGGGGGTCAGGCTCCCGCTGATAAAGGAGAGGCAACTTGCGGCCCGGTGGCCGGCCGCGGTGAGGGCATAGGTTTTGTCCTTACCATGCTCGATAAATCCGGCCTCGCGCAGAACCTTTAGATGAAAGTTGACCTTGGTGTGATCCTCCACCTCGAGAAGCCGGACCAGATCCATGAAACGGCTTTGGCCCTGCCGGTCCAAGACCAGGAGAATCTGGCGGCGCATGGCGTTGGCCAGTCCATGAAATACCCCGTCCAGTTCAACGGCCTCGCCGTCCAGGAAACGAGCTTTTTGAAGATTGCGCCGCACCGCCAGCATCAGGGCCTCGATTTTGAAGGGCTTGACGATATAGTCATCCGCCCCCTGCTGCAGAGCATGGACCGCGTTCTGCACCGAGGCGAAGGCGGTCATCACGATGATCCTGGTGCGGGGCGCCTGTTTTCTGATGAGCGGGATGGCGCTCATTCCGTCGGTGCCCGGCATTACCATGTCCAGCAGGATCAGGTGGAAAGGCGCGCTCTTCAGCATGGTCAGCGCCTGATCGGCGTTGGCCGCTTCTTGAACGGCCAGACCCTCCCGGACCAGAACTTCGACCAGGGTGGTCCGTAGTTCTTCTTCATCGTCTATTACCAGAATGTTTTCCATCATCAATCGACTCCTGTTTGCAAAGGGAAGGTCAGAGTGACCGCTGCGCCGGGTCCTTCGGAACGGGAGGCCACCTCGATGGCGCCGCCGTGCAGTTCCATGATGCCGTAACAGATGGCAAGGCCCAGGCCGGTGCCCTGGCCGATTTCCTTGGTGGTAAAAAACGGCTCCAGCACCAGGCCCATTTTTCCAGGAGGGAATCCGGTACCGTGATCAGCCACCCGGATCACCACCTGTTTTCCTTCTTGTCGACCGCTCACCTCGATGTCGCCACCTTCCGGCATGGCGTCCATGGCGTTGAGGAAGAGATTGAGGAACAGCTCTTCCAGCTTCAGGGGGATGCCGGGCACCGGCGGCAAGCCTGTGAGACGGCAGTGCAAATGATGGTTGCCGGCGCGATGGACGGCCAGTTGCCAGGCGTGGTTGGCTGTTCGCTCAAGATCCACCGGTGCTAGTTCCACGCTGGTTTCCCGGCCGCCGGCAAAGATCAGCAGCTCCTGGGCGATCTGGGCCGTTTTGTCGATGTTCCGTTCGATAAGGCGCAGCCGGTCGAGCACCTTTTCGGGCAGGGCCGTCACTGTCGGTTCCTGGTGGAGCAATTCCAGTTGGAGGGAGACACTGGTCAGAGGGTTGTTGATTTCATGGGCTACCCCGGCGGCCAGTCGCCCCACCGCGCTGAGTTTTTCAGAACGGGCCGCCAGTTGCAGACGTTCGGCGATCTTGGCTTCCCGTTCATCCAGAAACAGATCCAGGGCGTACATGATGAAGTGCAGCACCACAAAGGCGGAAAGTCCCCGCCATATCTCAACCGGCAGCAGAACCACGGTCCCGGAAGGGACCAGGCCGGTCCAGATTCCGTAGAACATGAAAGCGATTCCGGCCCCGGTGAAGTTGCCTGCCCCCTGGACGCTCAAGCCTCGTAGCCGGCGCGCGTACAGGAGAAATCCGGCCCCGGTGAGAAAGGCCGCCGGAAAGGCGAGCAGCCGCCGCAGGTCGTATTCGATGATCTCCAGAAAGGCGAGCGAGTCCGTGGGGTGACGCAGCATCAGCACAAGTCCGAAAAGTTCGATCAGGATGAGCAGGGACATGATGAGCCAGCCTCTGGCCCGCCTGGCCAAAACCCAGTGTAAGGTGAGGCCGAAAAGAAACAGGAAAAGAAAGGAGAAAAAGGCCAGCAGCAGGCTGACATGCCGGATACGGGTGGCCATTATCTCGCTCACCGGCAAGCTGAGATGGCGAAACATCTCCAGCCATTCGTGAAAGGCGTGGGCGAAAGCGAACAGGGCCAGCAGCCAGAAGAGGCCGGCGATCTTCAGGTTGGCAAAGGTTTTGCGCCGCGAGGTGATGGCGGTGCCGATGGCAAAAAAAGCCGCCCCGTAAAGAAGATAGATCAGAAAAGTCGGCAGGGGGTCAAGGATCATGAAGTCTCCAGCGTGCCCGGCGACCCACAGGTCCTGGTCATCGTTCGGGTGTCGTTTTAGGCCTGCGCCGAGCTTACGGAGAAAAGAAGCCGCTGTCAATAGGCGGGTTTCTCCCCTCCCTTTTTCGGCTGCGTCATATTTGATCGTTTTTTTGTCCCTGACCGGATAAAATGGCGCTTCACCAACCAAGCAAGGAGCAGCACATGCACAATCTGATCAACTGGCTCGTGGAGAGCATCGGAGCCATGGGCTATCCGGGGATCTTTATCCTCATGGCCATGGAGAGTTCGGTAATCCCGGTCCCCAGCGAACTGGTCATGCCTCCGGCCGGGTATCTTGTTCAGGCGGGGAAGATGGAGATGCTGCCGGTTATTCTCAGCGGCACCCTGGGCAGCCTTTTTGGCGCCTATCTGAATTACTTCGCCTCCCATTATCTGGGCAGGCCGCTTATTTTGAAATACGGAAAATATGTCTGGATCACCGAAGAGAAGTTTGCCAAGGTCGAGTGTTTTTTCCTCAGGCACGGCGAGATCTCGACCTTTATCGGTCGCCTGCTTCCGGTGGTCCGCCACCTCATCTCGCTGCCGGCCGGGCTGGCCGGAATGAATCACTGGAAGTTTTCTCTCTACACTCTGTTGGGTGCGGGGATCTGGGTGACGGTGCTTACCTGGCTCGGCTATTTCATCGGCAGTAATCAGGAATTGATCATGAAATATTCGCACCAGGCCATCATAGGGGTGCTTGTCTTTTCCGCCCTACTCATTTTCGTTTACGTCAAGTTTCAGCCGAAAAAGTGTGGAGAGCGGAGTTGAGAAAGTGTGATTGCGGAAAATTACGGTAAATGGGGTGGGATGGAAGGGTTAGTTAACTAAGCAACTGCATTCCTTAAATTTCAGGCTAAATTCCCCAAAGAGGATCGTTGCCGAATTGCCGATGCAGTTGCTGGTCGGGGTTTTGGCGATAAAACTCCTCTTCG
>MGTD01000055.1 GCA_001799285.1 Deltaproteobacteria bacterium RIFOXYD12_FULL_56_24 | reverse complement strand
TGTCTTGGCATGCCGACGGCATTATCCTGCCTGTCAGGGGATAAAATTGGCTTTTTCAGGGCCGACTATCTAGTGTTCATCTGGAAAATCTCTTCCCAGATGAACGCGGTCAGCTTTCAGCAATCAGCTTTCAGCAATCAGCTTTCAGCAATCAGCTTTCAGCAATCAGCTTTCAGCAATCAGCTTTCAGCAATCAGCTTTCAGCAATTAGCTTTCAGCCTAACGTGCTTACTTGATTAAGTTTTTCTCTGACCGCTTATAGCTGCCCGCTGATAGCTGCCCGCTGATAGCTGCCCGCTGATAGCTGCCCGCTGATAGCATCTCTTTTACCCCTCGGGCACCGTTGCCGGGTCAAAGAAGCAGACCTTGTTGCGGCCCGAGTTCTTGGCCTGATACATGGCCGTGTCGGCGCGCTGCAACACCGTATCTACTGAAGCATCCTTGCCGTGATACAGGGTGACCCCGATGCTGGGCGAGCTGTGATGCGGGTGATCGTTGAGTATGTACGGCTGCGCCAGGGCCTTGCGGATATGTTCGGCGACCAGGCCTGCCCGGTGCAAGGCTTTGTCCCTGTCGTTGCCGAGATCGCCGATCTGGACGACGAATTCATCCCCGCCGAGCCGGGCGGCAATATCGACCTCGCGGAGACATGATCCTAGCCGATTGGCTACCTCGATCAGCATCAGGTCGCCTGTTTCGTGGCCCCGGGTGTCGTTAAGGGTCTTGAAATTGTCCATGTCGATGAACAGCACCGCACCGAAGTCGTCATGCCGGGTGGAGGCGGACAGGGCAGCCCCGAGGCGTTCCAGGAAATAACGGCGATTAGGCAGGCCGGTCAACTGGTCATGGAGCGCCAGGGCGAGGATCTCTTCCTCGGCCTCCTTGTGTTCGGTGATGTCCTGCACCATCCCCAATGAGCGCAGCGGTTTTCCGGAAAGGTCGAAGGTGCTGGTGCAGTGTTCGCTCACCCATTTGATCCGACCATCGGCGAACAGCAAGCGGTGTTCGATATGGTAAGGCTGCTGGTCCTGCAACGACCGATGATAGGCGTGATTCACCCCGTCACGGTCATCGGGATGGATCGCGTTCAGGAAATTCTCATAGGAGGGGGCACCCCGGGCCGGGTCAAGCTCGAATATCCGATAGACCTCCTCTGACCAGTGCAACACCCCGCCGGCCAGGTCCAGTTCCCAGCTGCCCAATTTTCCCAGCCGCTCCGCCTCCTTGAGCAACTCCTGATTGTGCTGCAACTCAAGCGCGGCTTGCTTGCGCTTGGTGATGTCGCGACAAAACACGAATATTTGCTGGAAGTCCGCCAGATAACGGGCGGCAACCTCGATATCAATCTCATGGCCGTTCTTGTGCTGGTGGCGGGTCTCGAAGAAATCGTAGCCCTCGGCAACTATTTTGGCAATGTGCCCACTGACCTCTTCCGGTTGTTCCTTTGTCTCCAGGTGACTGATATGCAAGCCGATCAGTTCAGGCACCGTATAACCGGACATCCGGGCATAGGCTTCATTGGCTTCCAGCAAGATCCCTTGTGTATCGGTCAACCAGAAACCGTCCATGGCGGTGTCGATCATGATCTGCTTTTGTCTCAAAGCTGATTCGGTCAGTTTGCGCTCGCTGATGTCACGGCTCACTGCATATATATAGCCCCAACCGGCAAGCTCGACACCTGAACAGGCGATCTCGACATCAAAGATGGTGCCGTCTTTGCGACGGTACCGGGTTTCGATCATGATCTGTTTCCCAATGAGATCCTTGAACGCCGCCTGCAATTCCTCCTGCGAAAATTGCATGTCCCAGTCGGTCACCTTGAGATCGGACCTTAATTCTTCGCTGTAGCCCAGCATTTGGTAAAATGCTTTGTTGGCCTCGACCAGATTGCCTTGCATATCCAGGATGTGAATGCCGTCCATAGCGATATTCATCAGAGCCAGATTGCGTCGGAACAGGCTCTCTACATCGTTGAGAGCCCGCTTGCGCGCGCTAATTTCATGGAGTAGCAGTTTGTTGGCCGTAGCCAGTTCATTGGTGCGTCTGGCGACCTGTCGTTCCAGCCCTTCATTTATTTGGAGAATTTCTTGCTCTCGGTTGGACAACTCAGTCCGCATGATATCGATCGCCTTGATGAGGTGACCGATTTCCCCACCATCGTCAGGCGGTAGCCGGACGTTACGAGTACCTGCCGTGATTTCGATAGCGCTAGCGGTAAGTTGCTCGAGGGGAGAGAAAATTCGGCGGAGGACGAGCAGCATGATTCCGCAGATCAGCAGCAATGTTGCAAAGCCGGTGATGAGATGGATCCTGGGTATCGTCACAAATCTTCGTGCCACGTCATCGGTCAGGTGATAGGTCAAAAGCAAGAACTGATCTGGATTGTCGGCATCGTAATGGATCCGCCCGGCGGCCAGATACTGGGCTGCGGATTTCGTTGTCAGTTTTCGGAGCGGCATGAATTTCGGGGTGCGCGGATCAAGCGCGGCGGCAAGCGTGGGGAAATCGGTGCGGATCCCATTCCCGCTTTCAGCGGCGAAGCCGATAGCCCGCAGTGGTTCCGGACGCAGCAGGTAGCGGCCGTGTCTGTCGGTGATAAGGGCGAAGACACCAGGCGGCAGGTTGAAGGCTGCGGATTGCAGCAAAGGCCTCAGGTCCAGGTAAAGTACGATCAGGCCGAAGATCTTGCCGTTGTCGTCAAAAACCGGCGCCGAGGCCTGGATGGTAGGAATGTGTGGCTGGTCGTTCTTCCCTTCTTCCCGGCTCAGGTCGATATTCGAAAGGTCTACCCTGCCGGAAGCAATTTTCATAGTGGCGGCAGAGTAATCCTGCCCGGCCATAGAGCGCAGCCGGTCCGGCGGCATAATTTCGACTTGTCCGTTGCGGCTGGTCAGGTGGGCAATTTCCCGGCCCTGGTCCGCGATTTTGATATAGTTGAGCTGATAGTATTCGGGATGCGCCAGCAGGAATGGCGAAAAAATCTGCCGCAGCCGCTCTTCCCATTGTTCGTTCGTATTGCCGTCGCGGGTATCGTAGCCGTTGTTCCGCGCCGCCCGCATGATCCCGGAGATCGGCGGGGTGGCGGCGAGAAACCGCGTATTGCGGCGCAGGGTGTCGATCTCCTGGGTCAGGCGCAATTCATTGAAATGGAAGGCTTCTTCCAGATGGGCGCGCTGCTGGCCGAAATACACCTCGCGCAGATGTGCTTCCTCCACGAACATCAGGGTCAAGGCGCCCAGCGCCACAAGGAGCAAGGCACTGCCGGCAATGCGGGTGGAAAGCGGCAGGTCGTGCAACAGTTTCATAGGCGGCTCCATGAGGTTAACCGTTCAGCAGCATCGCATCGGCCCACTACAATGTAGCTTAGCACATTTTGTCGGCGTATTTCCAGCCGCTAATGAACTGCAACAGTTAACATTCCGGAGAAACCGGAAATTTTGTGTTTTTGGTTAAAGCTGAGTTGAGCAGCTCGCCTGCTCAAACGAAACTTATACCCGAAGGGTGAAAAGCTGGGTTGAGCAGCTTGTCTGCTCAAACGAAACTTATGCCCTCTGGGTGTAATAATTAGTCGATGATGTGTCGTAGTCGGGAGAAGTACCTTTTTGCACCCCTTCTACTCCTCAAACCGGTAGCCTCGGCCCGGCACCGTAACGATATGGCGCGGTGCGGCCGGGTTGGCCTCGATCTTCTGGCGGAGATGCTGGATGTGTACGTCGATGACCCGGCTCCAGGCATAAAGTTTGGCGTCGCTCCAGAGATGTTGTCTGATTTCTTCCCGGCTTACCAGGTTGTTGCGGTTTTTCACCAGACAGGCGAGAACCTGGAACTCCTTGGGCGTGAGGGCGACGATTTTGCCATGGACTGTAACGACCTGATTGCGCAAATCGAGCGACAAGTTGCCGGCGGTGAGAACGCTGGCTTGCTGGGGGCTGGCCACCGGTCGGAGCCTGGCCCGGATGCGGGCCAGAAGTTCACGGGTTTCAAAGGGCTTGACCAGGTAATCGTCAGCCCCCAGTTCGAAGCCGATCACCTTGTCGGAGACTTTGTCCTTGGCGGTCAGCATGATGACCGGCAGGTTGGGATAGAGGGATTTCAGAGCGCAGCAGAATTCCAGGCCGTCACCATCGGGCAGCATCAGGTCGAGAAGGACCAGGTCTGGCTTGCGGTCGGCCAGAATGGTCCGGGCCGAGGCAAGGGAGTCGGCGGTGAGCAGGGTAAAGCCGTGCAACTCCAGGTTTGCCTTGAGAACCTTGAGGATGTCCTGGTCGTCGTCGATGGCCAGCAACGTCGTTTTGCTCATCGTGCTCTCCATGTCCGCTGGTGCTTATCAGACCTTGTCGGTGGCGGATATTGCTTCCGGGCCGGCGGGCAGCCGGAAATAAAAGCAATTCCCCGGCCCCTTGTCCGCCATGCCGATGATGCCGCCGTGGGCCGAAATGATGCTCCGGCAGATGGCAAGCCCAAGGCCGTTTCCTTCCTTATTGCCCAATTTGTAGAACTTGTCAAAGACCTTCTCCCGTTCCGTCATCGGGATGCCCACCCCCTGGTCCTGGATCTCAACCACGGCGGAATCATCCTCCATAAAGGCCCGGATGGTGATGGTTGACTGGTCGGGTGCGAATTTGATGGCATTGGCCAGCAGATTGGTGAGCACCTGCCTGAGTTTGTCCTCGTCACCCCGCAGCGGCAGGGCCTCCGAAAGCAGGGTGTTGATCTGCATTCCCTTCTCCTCGGCAAGGCAGGAAATTCCGGCGATTGTTTCGCGGATAACCATAACCAGATCAAGGTGGACATAATGCAGAGCTGTGCTCGTCCCCATCTCGATCCGTTCGATATCGAGCATGGTGTTTACCATGCGGATCAGCCGGTCGGTGTTTTTGTTGATCAGCTGGAAAAAATCGCAAAGCTCGTCCTGGGAGCAGGTGCTGATTTGCTGGGGGGAAAGGCAGGCCATCCTGGCGGTAAGGTATTCCATGGAACCTTTGATTGAGGTCAAAGGGGTCCGCAGTTCGTGGGAGGCGCGGGCGACAAAGTCTGATTTGCGCTCGCTGGCGGCGGAAAGCAGCCGATTGGTTTCGAGAAGCTTCTGGTTGGTTTCGGCAAGATCCCTGGTCGCCTCCAGGATTCGGTTTTGGAGATCGTCGTGGTAGCTGGTGAGCCGGGCCGCCATTTCGGCAAAGGCCTGGGACAGATCCTCGAATTCATCTCCGGTAGGCAGAAGTTCCACCGCTTCGTAATTGCCCTTGGAAAATCCCTGGATGGAGGTGGCAAGCCGTTTCATCGGTGCCAGCACCAGATGCCGCATCATGAGAATCATCGCCCCGCTCAGCGCGCCCACCACCAGGAGCATGGAGGCGAACATTCTCCGCCGGTTTTTGGACGCCTCGGCAAAGGTCTTGTCCATCGGCAGGGCAACGCTGATGGCGCCGCGGACATCGCCAAGTTTGTAACCCTGTTCCTGGTGGCACTGCAGGCAGGATTTCTCGACATAAAGGGGGGATATGTAGCGGAGGTATGCCTGGCCGTCGATGGTTTCGATAGAGGTGAGTTCTCGCAGGCTTTTCTGCTCAAAGGCCAGCAGGGCTTGGCGCTCGAAGGGGTCTGGCGCATTCTCCGGGTTGGTCAGTTTGAGGCTGGTGATGTGAAACCAGAACAACCCCTCTTCCCGTGAGTACTTGGCCAGCTCCTTGGTGACCATGGCCGGGGTTTCCCTGGTGTAGCGCTTCCCCTGGCGATCCAGGATCTCGGGGTTTTCAAGGTAGGGGGAGGGCTGGGAGCGCGGCAGCTTTTCTACGAAGACCCCGCCGTGGTCGGCGATCCAGCGGCGCATGAGGACGATCTGGCGAAAAACCGCCCGGGCTTCATTTTCCGCCTGGCGGATGATGAGCTGCTCCTGGCGCTCGTTGAAGATGTAAAAGGTGACGCTGAGGGTGGTCAGCAGGGTAAGACTGCAGCCGATGATGAATTTGAAGCTGAGACTGAATTTCAGGGCCTCGCCGATCTTCTTGAGCCAAGGGGCAACCATGTTCAAAGCAGTGATTCCTTTTTGAGATGCACCTGAAGGATGGAAATGGCGGCCGGGGTGATCCCGGAGATGCGCGCGGCCTGGCCCAGGGTTCTGGGCTGGACTCTGGTGAGCTTTTCCACCACCTCCCGGGAAAGACCGGACATGCTTTGATAGGGCAGGTCTTCGGGCAGGAGTACCGATTCCATGCGCCGGAAGCGGTCCACCTGCTCGCTTTGCCGGGCAATGTAGCCCTGGTATTTGATGGCCAGCTCGACTTCCCTGGTCACTTCTTCCTCGGGCCGTGGCAGGGAGAGGCCGAGCAGCTGGGCCACGGCGGCAAGATCCATCTCCGGCCGCCGCAGCAGATCGGCGGCGCTCACCGCGGTTTTGAGGGTGGCGCTGCCCAGGGCGAGCAACCGGTCGTTCAGCTCCTGCTTGGGCCGGATTATGGTGCTGTTGAACAGGGACAGGGTCTCCTCGATGGCCTGTTTCTTGGCGAGAAACAAGCGGTAGGTCTCGTCCGCCACCAACCCCAGGTCCCGGCCGATCTCCCCCAGCCGCAGGTCGGCGTTGTCTTCCCGCAGAAGCAGCCGGTATTCCGCCCTGGAGGTGAAAAGCCGGTACGGTTCCTTGGTCCCTTTGGTGACCAGGTCGTCGATCAGCACCCCGGTGTAGGCCTGGGAGCGGTCGAGGATCAGAGCTTCCTCCCCGCGCACATACTTTACCGCGTTGATCCCGGCGATCAGCCCCTGGGCCGCGGCCTCTTCGTAGCCGGAGGTGCCGTTGATCTGCCCGGCCAGAAAGAGGCCTCTGAGCCGCTTGGTTTCGAGAGACGGGTGCAGCTCCAGCGGATCGACATAATCGTATTCAATAGCATAGCCGGGCCGGATGATGGCGACATTCTCCAACCCCTTGATGCTGCGGAGCATCGCGGTCTGCACATCCATGGGCAGGCTGGTGGGCAGGCCGTTGGGGTAGATCTCCACGGTGTCCAGCCCTTCGGGCTCCAGAAAGATCTGGTGGCGCTCCTTTTCCGGAAAGCGCATGACCTTGTCTTCCACCGAGGGGCAATAGCGGGCTCCCACCCCCTCGATAATCCCGGTGTACATGGGGGAGCGGTCGGTGCCGGCCCGGATGATCGCGTGGGTTGTCGGGTTTGTGTAGGTTATGTGGCAGGGCCGCTGCGGCAGCACCGGCTGCTTGCCCCGGTTGCTGAAGGAAAAAAGGTTGGGCGGCTCGTCGCTGTACTGGGCTTCGAGGTCCGTGTAATTGATGGTGGTGCCATCGAGGCGCGGGGTGGTCCCGGTCTTCATCCTCCCCATGGCAAAGCCCAGCTCCTTGAGATGCAGGGGCAGCTTGAGCGAAGGGACATCACCCAGGCGGCCAGCGGGGAAATTCTTCAGGCCGATGTGGATCAGGCCGTTTAAAAAGGTGCCGGTGGCGATGACCACCGCCCGGGCGGTGATCTCCTCTTCCAAAGAGGTGACCACTCCCCTGATTTCCCCGTCTTTTATGAGCAGCCGGTCGGCAAGCCCCTGCCGGATATGGAGGTTCTCCTGCTGCTCCAGCATCGACTTCATCCGCAGCCGGTAGAGGAGCCGGTCGGCCTGGGCCCGGGAAGACCAGACCGCCGGGCCCTTGCGGGTGTTGAGGCGGCGGAACTGGATGCCGGTGGCGTCGATGTTTTTCGCCATCTCCCCGCCGAGGGCGTCGATCTCCTTGACCAGATGCCCCTTGGCCAAGCCGCCGATGGCCGGGTTGCAGCTCATCGCCCCGATGGTGTCGGCGTTGACCACGAGGACTGCGGTGCGGCAACCCATCCGGGCCGCGGCCAGAGCGGCTTCACAGCCGGCATGGCCGGCGCCGATCACGATGATGTCGTATTGCTGGGAGGTGGGCATGGTTGTCAATGTTTTGGGTGTTCTCGTTTGCTAATCAGACGCCATCGGTTCGCCACCAGATCAGCGCCCAACGGGGCGGGGTCTGTCTGATCAACTGCCAGGCGCCGGTGTTGTCCCGGCTCAAGCGCGCATCCACATAGGCGGTCAGCCGCTCTTCTTCTTTGCTGGTGAGGTCATCTACCATCCAGCGGTATGACTGCAGGGCTTCTTCCCTGGAGGGGTAGGTTCTGCTGCTCTCCAGGGTGAGGAAGTCGACCTTTGCGTGGATGCCGAGGGTGTAGAGGATGTTGAGCGTGAAGATGTAATCCGGGCCGGGCTCAAAATTGCGGCCTATGGCGGCAAAAAGGTCCGGGTCAAAAGGCCCGGCCCCGACCCGGTCCACCACATAGACCGCCTTACCGGCCCAGGCGTTTAGTTTCTGTAAAGCCCCGCGCAGATCCTCCACGGACAGGGAACGGGAGGCGATGGCCACTTCGTGGCGGGCAAGGCCCAAGGCCTGCCAGTCGTCAGTCCAGGAGGCCTGGACGGTGGTGATGTTGTCCCGGCCTGCGGCTTGCGCCCCTTTGTTCAGTTCGGCCAGCATGGCCGCGGAATAGTCAAGGGCCGTAACGTGCCGTACCTGCCCGGAGATGGGGATGGCCAAGGTGCCGGGGCCGCTGCCCACGTCCAGCACGGTCCACTCAGGCTCGATCTGGAGGTGGGCCAGGAATTGGGCGACAAAGGGCGAGTCGAGATTGCGCTCGGCAAATGAGGCGGCGCGCCGGTCCCAGTCGCAGCTTTTCTTTTTTTTCCAGGACTTGTTGGCTCTGGACTGCCGCCACATCTCGTCCCAGTCGATATCATGATAGCGCATGGCGTTTTTCTTCAGGCCCGGCGGGTGAGCCGGTTGATGATGATGGTCTGCTCCTTGCCTTCGCTGCGTATTTTGCGGGTACTCACTGCGATCTCATATTCTTTTTCCGCCAGCAGGAGAAATTTGGGCAGGCTTTGGCGGCGGACATCGTGGGCCAGGTAGATGACCCCCTGCTCCGCCAGCAGCGAGCGGAAGATGTTTAAGAGCGGCACGAAAAAGTCTTCCCGAAAAAGGATCTCAGCTCCGATGATGGTGTCAAAGCGTGGCAGGGTAGGCGGCTCCAGCCAGTCGAGCAGGCGGCATTTTACCCCTTTAAGGCCGGTGGCCGCGGCGCTGACTCGTTGAAAATCAAGGATGTGTGGCTCGTAGTCGGTGAGGGTCACCCGGTAGCCCGCCAAGGCTGCGGCAAGGCCAGGCGCGCCGAGGCCGGCGCCGAGTTCGAGCAGGGTCTGCTCCTTCTTGACCGGCGGAGTGGTGAGCATAAGGTCCGCCAGGATCATGGCGGCTTCCCAGAGTTTAACCCAGAAGGGGAAGCCCGCCACATCCTGGAAAGGGTCTTTGCCCGCCAGGAGCGGTTCGAGATCGGTAACTTGCAGCAGCTGAATTTCCTTGCCGCGCAGACGCAGGGGCGCGAAGTCCACCTTGTATGTTTTTCGGATTTCCCGGAGGCGGGCATACTGTTTTTCAGGAAGCTGCGCTGGATCCATTATGGTCTCCAAAGGAAGTTCAGCGTTGCAAAAAGAGAGCGATAATGACCAGGGCCGCTACCAGGAAGCGATAGTAAGCGAAAATGGCAAAGCTTCTGGCCCGGATGTAGTGCATGAGAAAGGTTATGAACAGGTAGCCGGAGATGGCGGAAGCCAGAAAGCCTGTAGCGAACAGGGCGCTTTGCCCGCCCATCTGACCCTGGGCGATTATCTCGGGGAGTTTATAGACCCCGGCCCCGAAGATGATGGGCGCGGAAAGCAGAAAGGAAAAACGAATCGCCGCCTGCCGGGTGAGTCCCAGGGCCAGGCCGCAGGTGATGGTGCTTCCGCTTCGCGATACGCCGGGGATGATGGCGCAAGCCTGGGCAAGGCCGATGAGCAGGGCATCAAGCAGGGTTATCTTGCCGAAATCCCGGACGCGCCTGCCGGCCTGATCGGCAATCAGGAGGAGCAAGCCGGCCCCGGCCAGGACCGCCGCCACCATGGCGGGATGCCGGAAGTATTTTTCCGCGGGCTCGCCAAGCAACAGACCGGCCGCGACGCCGGGAAGGGTGGCAAGGCAGATATACCAGGCCATGGTGCGCAGCCTTTTTGCCTCGCCCCTTTCCGGGTTGAGGCCGAGTACCGCCTTGCCCATTTGCCAAAAATCATCGCGAAAATAGATGACGATGGCCAGGAGGGTGCCAAGATGCAAGGCCACGTCAAAGGTAAGCCCGGCTTCCTTGGCGCCGAAGAAATAATGGGCCAGGGCCAGATGGCCGGAGCTGGAGATGGGAAGAAATTCCGTGGCTCCCTGGATAATGCCGAATATGGCTGCAGTGATGATATTCATGGTCTGGCACTATACGAAAGGGGTGAGTAAAAGTAAAGATGGAGGAGCGGGGAAGGGTGAATAAAAAAAGCCCGGCCAAAGGCCGGGCTTTTGCGGACCAGAATTCCGGTCTGCTGAGGTAATTAGCAGCCTTCGATAGCTTTTTTCTTCTTGGCAGCTTCGATCTTGCCGCCCTTTACCGTTACCTTGTCGCCAACCTTGGCAGCGCCTGTGGCCATGGTCTCGGTGCCGTCCGCGCAGGTTACCGTAACGGCGGTGCCGGCAACCGCTTTTACCACGCCGGCACAGTCGGCAGCGAAAGAAGCCGCGGCGGTGCCGATTACGAATGTCATTGCCATTGCCAGGGAAATCATTTTTTTGTTCATTTTTAGAGTCTCCTAGGTTTGTTTGGAAATCATTTCCAAATTATTTCTGCTGTACCATAAACAGGGGAAATAATGAGTCGCCGTTCATTGAGATAACTATACGACAGAAGTGTATGATGTCAACAGGAAAGTTGAAAGGCCTGGTTGGAATTATTTGCTGAAAGGCAGAAAGGATGAAGGCGGATTCATCGAAGAAATTTCCCTATGGTTTTCCAGAGGAAGATCAGCACTATCCATAAGATTTACAAAGGATAAATAAGGGCCGGTGGCCCGGTGGCCTTCCTGAAAGTCTTGCCAGTCGGCGTAGGAAAAGTGGACCATTTTCCCTTGACAAAAAAAGACAAAAGGAATAATCAAATTTCTCCCGGCGCAGTAGGCACAGCGTGCTGTCGCTGGAAATCTATTGTTTACAATCGGCTTAAGCAGTTGTGGCGAGTTACCGTTCCGTTGCCGGCAAAATCGGCACAAGAAGCCGTAGCGAAATAGTCAGGAAAGCAATGGTTTTTCGTAACGGCTCCTGAATTCGACAAATTATGCCTGGCGCTTTGTGCCGAGAACCCCCGTGAAGAATGCGACATGACATCGTTATTGACCTTCCCCAAAGGCGGGGTGCATCCGTCTGAAGCAAAAAATCTGACCTCCGGCCTGGCCATCGAGGTGATGCCGATCCCCGACGAGCTGGAGATGATCCTGGGCCAGCATATCGGCGCCCCCTGCACCCCGACGGTATCTATTAAGGATGTGGTCCGGGAAGGCCAGGTCATCGCGGAGGTGACCAAGGGTCTTGGAGTGCCGTTGCACGCCCCGGTTTCCGGGATCATCAAGGGCTTCGGCATGTCCGGCCATCCCATGCGGGTCAGCGCGCCCTCCATTACCATCCAGACCGACCACGCGGCTCCGGCCGTAGAGTATGCCCCCAGCGCCTGGCAGGGCTTGAGTCGGGAGGATCTGCTGGCTAAGGTGCACGGCGCCGGGATCATCGGCATCGGCGGGGCAGGGTTTCCTTCCCATGTCAAGCTCAACCCGCCGCCGGACAACCCGGTTGATACCCTGATTTTAAACGGCGCCGAATGCGAACCCTACATCACCGCGGATCATCGCCAGATGCTGGAGCACAGTCGGGAGATTGTCGAGGGCGCCAAGGTCATTTTAAAGATCCTCGGCATCCGCAACTGCCACATCGGCATTGAGAGCAACAAGCCCGACGCCATTGCCGTCATGACCGAAGCGGCGGCCACCGGCTCCACCGGCGAATATGCCATCACGGTTGACCCTCTCCAGGTCAAGTACCCTCAAGGCTCGGAAAAACAGCTCATCCAATCCATCACCGGCCGCAAGGTGCCGGGTTTTGCCCTGCCCTCCGCCGTCGGGGTGGTGGTGCATAACGTGAGCACGACCAAGGCCATATATGATGCGGTGGTTCTTGGTAAGCCCCTGTACGAGAAGGTAATGACCATCTCCGGCAAGGGGATCAAGCGGCCGGCCAATCTGCGGGTCAAGGTCGGCACCAGGGTCAGCGATATTGTCGCCTATCTGGGCGGGGTCACGCCGGAGCTTGCCAAGGTTATCATGGGCGGGCCGATGATGGGCTTTGCCGTATCCAGCCTGGACATCCCGGTTACCAAGACCACCTCATCGGTGCTGTTTCTCGCCGCAGATGAGATCGACACTACCCCCCATTCCCCGTGCATCCGCTGCGGCTGGTGCCTGGAGGCCTGCCCCATGGGCCTGGAGCCCAAGGAGATCGCGCTCTATGTGGAGGCGGGCCGCCCGCAGGATACCGGCCAGTTCGGGGTGTTTGAGTGCTTTGAGTGCGGCAGCTGCGCTTATGTCTGCCCGGCCAAGCGGCCGCTGGTTCAGTTTGTCCGTTTGGCCAAGATGAAGGCCAAGCGTTGATTTTTCAGAAGGAGAACGGCCATTAACGAGCACGCATCAGAAAGCCAGTCCCCCGTCGCCTCGCATTTGTGGAAGGTTTCCGTTTCCCCCCATGTGAAGAGCGGCGAATCGGTTGAGAAAATCATGTGGACCGTGGTGGCCTGCCTGGTGCCGCCCCTGGTTCTTTCCGTATTTATCTTCGGCATCCAAACCCTGATTATCACCGCGGTCAGTGTGGCCAGCTGCGTGGCGGTGGAGGCGGCAACCCAGAAGGCCTTGGGCCGCCGGATCACCATCGGCGACGGCAGCGCGGTGATCACCGGGATGCTCATCGCCTTTGTCATCCCGCCCGGAGTTTCGCCACTGCTGCCGGTGCTGGGCGCGGTCATGGCCATCGCCATCGGCAAGCATCTGCTGGGCGGACTCGGCTACAACATCTTCAACCCGGCTCTGCTGGCCCGGGCCTTTCTGCTTGCCACCTTTCCGGTGGCCATGACCTCGGCCTGGCTGCCGCCGCTTTCCGACCTGGCAATTTTTTCTTATCTGGGCACCACCATCGACGCCGTGGCCACTGCTACGCCGCTGGCAGTCCTCAAAACCCAGGGGCTTGCCGCCTTCAGCGAGCAGTTCGGGGCGGGGGCCAATCTTTACACCAATTTCTTCCTCGGCTGGCGGCCCGGTTCCATCGGCGAGACCTCGGGTCTGTTTATTGTGCTGGGCGGCCTCTATCTGCTCTATCGCGGCTATATCACCTGGCATATCCCGGTTTCCATGCTGACCACCATCGCTCTACTTTCCTGGGGGTTCGGCGGCGAGGGACTGTTCAATGGTGATCCGCTCCTGGCCGTGCTTTCCGGCGGCGCCTTGCTCGGGGCCTTTTTCATGGCCACCGATTATGTCAGCAGTCCGACCAGCAAGACCTCCCAGCTTATTTTCGGTCTGGGCATCGGGGCGCTCACCGTCCTGATCCGGCTGAAAGGCGGCTATCCGGAAGGGGTCTGCTACGCCATCCTGCTCATGAATCCGCTGAGCCCGGTGCTGGACGGTTTTTTTAAGCCCAAGCGCTTTGCGCCTCTTCAAGGGGGGGCAAAATGAAAGATATTCTTACCATCATCTTCCGACTGACCGTGGCCTGCCTGCTGGCCGGGCTGGTCATGGGCACTGTCTTCATCGCCACCGACAAAGCGAAAAAACATAATGTTCATGTGAATGAGCAGAAGGTCATGCTCAGCCTCCTTGGCTATTCAGCCAAGAATCCGGCCCCGGCGAGCGTGGCCATGCACGAGGTATACCGCTATCTCGTCGGCGAGGGCGAGGCCCTGGCCATGGGCTATCTCCTGCCCCTGCGGGACGGCTCCTTCTCCTTTGTGACCATCGATCTGGCCGGCGGGTTCGTGGCCCAGAATCCCGTGACCCTTGCCGCGGAAAAGGCAGGGGAGGCGGAGGCGCGTACTGCGGCCATTGCCGTCGCCCTCGGCGCTGATAAACCACTGCGTTACGCCGACCAGACCATCGTGGTCACCGATGGCGGCAAGAGAACCGCCTATCTGCTGCCCGGCAAGTTTCCCGGTTTCAAGACCTTCATCGGTGCTATTCTGGCCATTGATCCTGATTTTTCCATCCTTGGTCTTGAGATCATGGAGCACGAGGAGGATCCGGGGTTGGGCGCGGAGATAGACCAGGAATATTTCAAGAACCAGTTCAAGGGCAAGCCCCTGGAAACGGTGAAGAAGCTGGAGGTCGTGAAAACGCCACTGCCGGAGGAGTATCTTAAGGCGTTGGAGGCAGAGAAGAGCGGTCTCGGCGCGGCAGAGGTGGCGAGTATCCAGAAGCAATACCAGGATAAAGACATTTATGCCCTCACCGGCGCTACCATCTCAAGCCGCTCGGTGACCAACGGCGTCAAGGCGATGGTGAAGAAATTCGCCTACCGGCTGGCGATCCTGGACAGGGTTCTTGCCGAACAACATATCGCGACGCCTTTTTAGGAGCCGTTACGAAAAAACCTGTAGTTCCTTAGGCCCTTCGGTACGGCTCTTTATGCCGGGCACGGAGTCACCATTGTTCAAGGTGTTTTTGAACGACGGCTTAGTAGACGGAGAATGTGACAGTGGCGACTGACAAAACAAATCTGCAACTGGTGGTCAACGGAATCCTGAACGAGAATCCCATCTTCCGGCTGGTCCTTTCCATGTGTCCGGCGGTGGGGATCAGCACTACGGTTATGAACGGCTTCATGCTGGGGATCGCCGTGCTTTTCGTCCAGGTCTGTTCAAGCTGCACCATTGCTCTGTTCAAGAATGTCATCCATCCCCGGATCCGAATTCCCACTTACACCCTGACCATCGCCACCTGGGTAACGGTGATCGACATGGTCCTGGCCGCTTACCTGCCGGAGGCCTATGCCAAGATGGGCATTTTTATCAAGCTCATCGTCGCCTTTGCCATCATCACCATGCGCCTGGAGATGTTCGCCTCCAAGGAGAGCGTCAACGCCTCGTTTTGGGACGGTATCGGCATGGGGCTCGGTTTCATGTTCGGGATGATGGCCCTTGGCTTTGTTCGGGAATTGCTGGGCATGGGAACCCTTCTGGGTTATGACGTGCTGGGCTTCAAACCGTTGCTCTTTTTCGTGCTGCCCCTGGCCGGTTTCTTCTGTGTCGGTCTGATGATGGCCTTTTTCAACTACATCGAAATCGTCTACAAGCGAGCCAAGCGGGCCTGAACCATGAATACGAACCATACTCTCAGACGGATACTGCTTTCTCTCGTTCTGCTGCTTGGCCTGCCGGTTCTGGCCCAAGGCCAGGAACTTATTGCCGATCAGGACTTCGGCAAGGGGCCAAACGAGATCGTCGTCACTTTTGCCGGGACCGTGGACCGGGCCATGGTAGAGGATCCGGCAAACTACCGGGTCTACGAGGAGCAGGATCCCGATATCCTCCTTGCCCTGGAAAGCGTGGTCTTGGCCGCTGACCAGAAAACCGCCACCCTGACCTTCAAGGAGCCGCTCAATGCCAGGCTCTCCCATGTGGTCACCATCAGCCACCTTTCCGAAGGCGGAGGGACTGCGGCCTTTACGGTGATGAAGCCTTATCTTGGCTACCTGTTCTCCATTCTGATCGGCGCCCTGTTGATCAACAACTTTGTCTTTACCAAGTATCTGGGGCTCTGCGTCTTTTTCGGCACCTCCAAGCGCAAGGACACGGCCAAGGGGATGGGGCTCACCTTTACCATGGTCATCGTGGTCAGCGCCATCATGAGTTGGTTTTTCTACCAGTTCATCCTCAAGCCCTATGGCCTGAACTTTTTGCAGATCGTGGTGTTCATCGGTCTGGTTTCTCTCACCGTGCAGGCGGTGGACACGGTGCTGCGCAAGGTTAATCCCGCCCTGTTCAACGCCTTTGGCGTGTATCTGGTGCTGGTCATCGCCAACTGCGTGATCATCGCGGTGCCTTTGATCCTGGCCGACAACGAGTATAAATTCTGGGAGTCCTTCATGCTTGCCCTGGGGGCAGGCGGAGGTTTCCTCCTGGCCCTGTATCTGATGAGCTCGGTGCGGGAGCGGATGGAGTTGGCCAATATACCGCGGACCTTCAAGGGAGTGCCCATTGCCTTTATTGTTGCCGGACAGTTTGCCCTGGCGTTTCTGGGATTTTCCGGGCTGGTAATTTTTTAGGAGCCGTTAGCTGACAGCTAACAGCTGACAGCTTATAGCTTATAGCTGACAGATTCCCTTGTGTACGGGAAAGGTGTGTAAATGGATCCAGCATTAGTCAAAATCGCCCTGGGCGGCATTGCCCTTCTGGGCTGCATCGGCCTCTTCTTCGGCATCGGTCTTGCCCTGGCGGCCCATAAATTTGCCGTGGAGGCCAACCCCTTGATCGAAGAGGTGTTGGAGTCCCTGGCCGGGGCCCAGTGCGGCGGTTGTGGTTACCCTGGCTGCGAAGGCTACGCCATAGCGGTGGTCACCGACCCCGAGGTGCCGCCCAACCTTTGCTACCCAGGCAAGGAGAAGGTGGCTGCCCGGGTGGCCCAGCTCACCGGCAAGAAGATGACCGAGGTGGAGGATATGATCGCCTTGGTCCGCTGTTCCCGCAAGGAAGGCCGAGTCAGCCACAAGCACGAGTACATCGGTTTTGCTTCCTGTACTGCTGCCAATCTCGGTTTCGGCGGGCCCTCGGCCTGCAATTATGCCTGTATCGGTCTCGGCGAATGCGCCGAGAGCTGCCCCTTCGACGCCATTGCCATGGTGGACGGCTTTCCGCAGGTGAACCCCGACAAGTGCGTGGCCTGCGGCACCTGCGTCCGGGCTTGTCCCAAGCGGATAATCGAACTGATGACACTCAAGGCCAGGGTGCATGTGCCCTGCAGCACCAAGGATTTGGGCAAGAATGTTCGCAAGGTCTGCGAGGTGGGCTGTATCTCCTGCCAGATGTGCGTGAAGAAATGTCCGGCTGAGGCCATTGCCTATACGGACGGGCTGATCAAGATTGACCATCCGAAATGCATTGCTTACGGCCCTGAATGTCAGGAGATCTGTGTGGAAAAATGTCCCCGCAATATCATGCGGAGATATAAGGGCAGGGCCGCCATTGCCCGCCAGCCGGAAGGGTTGAGGATGGTCTCCTAGATAGGGGCAAATGCCGGATGTAGAAGCGGCTTCAGCCGCGAAACCAAAAGAGATCGCGGCTGAAGCCGCTTCTACCAATAATGTCGTTTTGAACTGGAAGCGGAATCAAATGAAGGGCGACAGGGGAGTAGCCCCTGATCCTTTTTATTGCCTTGAGTGAGGGACAGAATGAAAACCAAATCTACCATGCCGAACCTTTGCAATCCGCAGAGAAGATCCTTTTTGAAGCTTTCCGGCCTGCTCGGCCTTGGCGCGGCCACCGCGGCTTTTCTGCCCGCGGCCCAGGCGGAGGCGGTTCTGTTCGGGCCCAGGGAATACAAGGTTTCTTCGACCAGGCTGGCGATGGGTTCTTTTTTGTCCATCACCGCCATCCATTCCTCCAAGGACGAGGCGGAAAACGCTATCGGCCTCGCCTGGGAGGAGATCGACCGGCTGGGCCGGCTGTTGAGTCGCCATGACGCCTCCACCCCGGTTTCCCAGCTCAACAGCACCGGCGCGCTGCGCCAGGCGCCGCCTGAAGTGCTTGAGGTTGTAGCCCGCTCTCTTTATCTGCATCGGCAGACCGGCGGGGCCTTCGATATTACGGTCAAGCCCCTGGTTGATCTTTTCAAGGAGCGTTTTGCCGCCGGGGTTACCCCCTCCGAGGCCGAAATCAACGCGCTCCTGGCCAGGGTGGGTTCTGAGCAGATCCGCTTTGTCAGCGGCGATATTTCCTTCGGACGCCAAGGCATGGGCATCACCCTGGACGGCATCGCCCCCGGTTATATCGTGGACCGGGCCTCCGCGCTGCTTGCCGCCAAGGGGATCACCAATCATCTCATCAACTGCAGCGGCGACATCCGCACCAGCGGCACCGCCGCCAAGGGCAAACCCTGGACCGTGGCTATTCAGGATCCGGCCAAGCAAAAAGCCTACCCCGAGGTGCTGGCCATGACCACCGGCGCCATTTCCACCTCCGGCAGCTACGAGGTGTTTTACGACCGGGAGAAGATGTTTCACCATATCGTCACCCCCAAGACCGGTCGTTCGCCGAGGCTGGCGACCAGCGTCACGGTCAAGGCGCACTCGGTCATGGATGCCGATGCCCTGGCCACCGGGATCATGGTCATGCCGCCCACGGCAGGCGTGCTTTTTGCCGACCGCCAGTCAGGCTGTGAGTGTTTTATTGTCGCCCAGGACGGCAGCTTCAAAAAATCCGCGAGCTGGAACCGGCTCGTCTGATTACACTCCGCCTTACAACCGGTCCAGCAAACTCATACCCCTTGTAACCAATCACGGGGTAAGCCCCACAAAGGTCAAATAACCACGGAATCACCCTTCGGGCATAAGTTTCGTTTTGAGCAGACAAGCTACTCAACTCAACTAAAAGCGGTCACAGGGTGCCGCAGGTTGCGGCAAGCGGGACGGCGATGCGTACTTTTGTACGTGAGCCGGACCGATCGCCGCAAGATGTGGTGCCCTGTGA
>MGTD01000054.1:10961-45109 GCA_001799285.1 Deltaproteobacteria bacterium RIFOXYD12_FULL_56_24 | reverse complement strand
AAGGGGAAAAGCCCTTCGGGACGGACCGGGTTGTGGCGCAGGCAGACGGCCAGGTCTGGTTCTATGTTTTCCATGGTAATTGATGACTCGCGGGCACTAATTTTTTTGCACCCAGAGGGTATAAGTTTCGTTTGAGCAGGCAAGCTGCTCAACTCAGCTTTAACGCAAAGCCGCAAAGTCGCAAAGTTTTAATCATCTTATTTCAACATGTTGTCTTTGCGCCTTTGCGTTACGCGTTTCAGCTTTGGAGCAGTTTATCTTGTACTGAAGGAAACAGCGCCATGTCGGTGTGGGGCAGAAAGAGCGAGGCCATATAATGCCCCATGAACTGGGCGCTTTCCGAGAGCTCCATATTGGTCATTAGCGAGCTTACCATCATCCGCTCCCGGAAGCGGACATGGTCGGTGAGGCTGATCTGACAGCCCAGCATGGAGGCGTTGCCCAGATAGTAGAATTTGTCGCGGTCGATGTCCGGTAAAAGCCCGATGCAGATCGCCTGTTCCAGATCGATATAGGCCCCGAAATTGCCTGCCATGATTACCCGGTCCAGATCAGTAAAGGTCATGCCCACCGATTCCAGCAGGGTGATGTAGCCCGCATACATGGCGCCCTTGGCCCGGATCAGGTTGTCCAGATCCACCTCGGTGATGGCGATATCCTCACCCATCAGGGAGTTCTTGCCCCAGACCAGCACATATTCAAAGCCGTCGATCCCCTGGCGGAGGCGGGGATGGTCAAGGCTCTGGTTGAACTTGCCCTGCTGGTCGATGACTCCGGCTTCCAGCAGTTCGGCCACAATGGCGATCAGCCCGGAGCCGCAGATCCCGCAGGGTTTGATCCGGTCGATGGTGATGATCATCGGCTCAAGGGTTTCCGGGTGGATATGGAAGTTCTCGATGGCTCCGGCATTGGCCCGCATGCCGTGCTTGATGCCGCCCCCCTCGAAGGCCGGACCGGCGGAGCAGGCGGCGCAGACCATCCACTCCTCGTTGCCCACCACGATTTCGCCGTTGGTGCCGATATCGATGAACAGGGTGAGTTTAGGGCTCTTGTACATCTGGCAGGCATGGACCCCGGAGACGATGTCTCCGCCCACGTAGCTGGCCACCGATGGGTAGAGGAAAAGGCGCACCGAGGGGTGGGCGTGGATGCCGAGCGCGGCCGCCCTGGTTAGAGGGAAGTGGCTGCAGGTCGGCACATAGGGGGCTTCCCGCAGATACTTGGGGTTCAGGCCCAGGAGCAGGTGGCTCATGATGGTGTTGCCGGCGGCCATTAGGTAGCTGATGTTGCTGGGGTTGATCTGCACTTTTTGGCAGACCGTTTCGATCACCGAGTTGATGGTGCGGACCACCTTCTCCTGCAAGTCCTTCAGGCCGCCGGGCCGCTGGGAGTAGATGATCCGGGAGATGACATCCTCGCCGCAGCCGATCTGCTCGTTGTAGGCCGAGGCCTCGGCGATCACCTCGCCGGAGTTGAGATCGATCAGCACCCCGCAGACCGTGGTGGTGCCGATGTCCACGGCCAGGCCGTAGAGGTTGCCCGTGGTGTCGCCCGGTTCCAGGGCGATGATCCGGTCCGGTTCCTCGGACCGCTTGCCGCGGAGCATGATTGCGGTCACCTGCCAGTTTGCCTCCCGCAGAATGAAGGGCAGCTCCATCAACAGCTCCGGGTGATCGTAGGTGGGTTCGGCGCAGTCATGGCACTTCTTTTTGATGGCCCGCATCAGACGCTGGAGATCTGGGATATTGTCGGCAATGGTCGGCGGCTCCAGGACCAGAAAACGTTTTTCCACCGGTGGCGATACCTGCCAAGTGCCGATGAGCTCGTCCAGCGAGCGGGCGGAGATGGCCCGGGTGGTTTTGGGTTTGGCCCGGAGAGCCTTGCCGTCCTTGCTGATCGCGGCAGGGATGGAAACCACCAGATCCTGGGTGATCGATGACTGGCAGGCCAGGCGGAAGCCGGCCGCATGCTCCTCAGTCGAGAGCTGCATAACCTTGTTGGCGGCAACTTCGCCCTGTTCGACTTTGATCTTGCACTTGCCGCAGACGCCGTCGCCGCCGCAGGAGGCCTGAATATAGAGGCCGGCCTTGGCTGCGGCGGCCAGCAGATTTTCCCCTGCCTCCACCTCGATGGTGAGGTTGTCGGGCAGGAAGGTAACTTTCTTTTTCATGAATCTCCGTTTTCCGGGGAAGTGTTGACATTGGCAGGGATGCCTGATTCATCTTCGAAACAGACCACCCGGTTCCGGCCCTGCTCCTTTGCCTCGTACAGGGCCTGGTCCGCGGCGCCGATAACCTCAGTGCAGGTCTTGCCGTGCAGGGGAAAACTGGCTACCCCGATGCTGACCGTGTTGCGCAACGGCGGCGCGGTGCTGCTGATGAACAGATGATTTTCGATGACCCGGCGGAGGCGCAGGGCGCTTTCCCGGCCAACCTTCAAGTTGCCGCTGATCAGCATGATAAATTCCTCGCCGCCGTACCGGCAGGCCACGTCATCCTGGCGGATGCTGGCCCGGATAAGGTCGGCAAGCTGAATGAGCACTTCGTCGCCGACTTGGTGGCCATGGGTATCGTTGACCTGCTTGAAGTGGTCGATATCCAGCATCAGAACACAAAAGCCTTTTTCCGGGTTTAGTTCACTGGCTTCCCGCAATTTCCGCATGGCGGTTTCGCAGTACCGCCTGGTGTACAGTTCGGTCAGGCCATCGGTAATGGCCAGGCGATACAGCCGGGCATTGGCCAGGGCAATGGCCAGCTGCTCGCGGATCGCGAAAACCAGCTGTTTTTCTGCCCCGCTGAAAGGTTGGGCGGCTTCCCGTTGCAGGCAGACCAGACCGAGGGAGATATTTTTGGAAACAAGGGGCAGGACAGCCCTTGTGTCATTGCTGCTGAAGTTGATGTCGGTCAACTCCCCGTTTCGCCATTTTTCCCAATCCAAGAAGGTGCCGAAGGGAAGATCGTCGGCTTCCACCTGCAGGGCGTAATCCCGATGGTGGTAGCGCGGGTCGTCGGTCTGCCGCCAGGAGACCTCGAAGACCATCTGCTCCTGTTTCTCCCGGGAAAGAAACACCACCACCTCCCGGGTTTTAAAGGTTTCCTGGAGGAGCTCGGTGATCAGCCGCCGCAGTCGAGTCCATTCGATGGCCCGGCTCAGTTGCTGGACAAAGGCATACAGGCTGGTGGTTTCCCAGTTTTTCTCCTTGATTTTGGCAAAAGAACGCTGGATGGCATGCCCCATCACATTGAACAGGTCGGCCATCTCCTGGAATTCCCCTTTGGTGTTCACATCCACCCAGTAGTTGAAATCTCCTTGCCCCACATGGATGAACCCTTCCATCAGCTGGTTCACCGGACGATGCACATAGCGCTGGATAATAAACGAGAGGACGAGGATCAGGAAAACAAAGGAGATCAGGCCGGTAAGAGCCATCCGCACCAGCACGGTGTGAAGCATCTCGATGGTGTCGGTAAATAGGACGTCGTAAAGCAGGATACCGCAGTTCTGTTGTTCAGGGGAGTGGCAACCGTAACACTCCGGGCCGTTGGGAATCTTGATGACATTGCGCAGCACCGGCCCGGCCTCGGTTTCAAGAAAAATCTCGCTGCGCTTGGGGGGCACGCCTCTGGTGATATGACAGCCCGTGCAGCTTGCGTTGGTGTCCCGGTCAAAACTCCTGCCCAGCATGGATTTGTCGCTGGAAATCTCGACCTTGTTCTTGTAGGAAAGAATGCTGATCACCGAGGGCTTGACAATCGCATGGATGTCATCGACCGATTTTTGGATGGCCGCCCGGTTGTTCTGGAGCATGGCGCTGCGCAAGGCCTTTTCGATGGTCTGGCCGGCCTTGGTGGCTTCAGACTGAGCGATAACCATGTACCGGTCCCGCTCGAAGACCCAGATCCCGTACATGGAAACGGAGATGGAAAGCCCGAGGAGCACAAAAAGACTGGCCAGCAGCCGGAAGCGAATGGAATGGATAAAATCCATGGAGAACATGGCGGTCCCTCTGCTGTCTTGATACGTAAAGCCTGCAACGCGTTGTGCCCTGGAGGGCTGCTCCGGAAAACTATTTTTGGGCCTATTTTGGTTTCTCATCCAGCCAAAACTTGATGGTGTCGCAAAAAGGGGATAAACAGCAGGTCATTAACATAAAATCACAGGATTACAAGGAGATGGCCTGTGTGATAACGGTTGCTGACGATTTCAGCAAACCATGAATCATTGCCCCCTGGAAGCCTCAAGGAGCATCTCATTTTTCCTGGCAGTTTGTCAATATTGAAAAATACGGATTTGCCCGGTTAGAAAATTGTAAAACGCCAAAGAAGTTCCCTCTCCCCCCGGCGCCAAACGCTTGCCTGCGGGAGAGGGATAGGATGGGAACGGGGCGGAAGCTGCTGGGAGCAAAAAAAGGTTAGAGCTCCCGTCTTTAGGATGGCAGATTTATCTCTTCCCGCATCGCGATTTTATCGGTGCCGAGAACCGCCTCAATATCGAGGATAATCTTGACCGCGCCGCTACTTTTTGCCATGCCGAGGATGTAGCTGCCGTCTAATTCCGCGCTGAAGGCGGCAGGGGCTTCGATGTCGGCGGCTTTGATATACTGGACTTCGGAAACCGAGTCCACCACGATGCCGGTCAAGATCATCCGGTGTGGGGCGAGGCCGGTTTCCAGCACGATGATGCAGGTTTGTTCGGTCTGTTTCGCCGCAGCCATACCGAAACGCCTCCGCAGATCCAGGATCGGGATCACTTTGCCCCGCAGGTTGATGACTCCTTTAACATAATCCGGGGACTGGGGCATGGCGGTGATGGCCATCATCCCGATGATCTCCCGGATCTTGAGGATGCTGATCCCGTACTCTTCAGCACCGATGTGGAAGGAGAGGTATTTGCCTTCCAGATTGTTGTTTTCCTGTTGCTCGGCCATTTTTAAAAGTCTTCGAAATCGTCATTATCAAAAGGGATGACCTCGGATGGCTTAACGGCCTGGGCCTTGGCCGGAGAAGGCAGGGCTTTTGCCGGGGTCGCCGGTTTGCCGGGTTTTTGCTGCGGCCGGCTGGGCAGGGCTTTTTTCTTGGGGGTTACCGGGGGCCGCTTTTTCGGGGGGGGAATATTGCAGGTGGAAAGCGGTCGGCTTGCTTCGGCGTGGTCCCCCACCAGAGCCAGGAGTTCGCGGACCTGTCCTTCCATTTCCACCGCCATCCCGTTCAGTTCTTCGGCGGCGGAGGCCGATTCTTCGACGGTAGCCGCGTTGGCCTGCACCGCGCTGTCCATTTGGCTCATGGCCTGGTTGAGCTGGCCGATGCCCTGGGCCTGTTCCCTGGAAGCCCCGGCGATCTCGCCCACCAAGGCGCTGGATTTAGCGGTGCTGCCGGCGATTTCACTGAAGGCCTCGTTGGTTACGGTGGCCAGCTGGGCGCCTTCCCGGATCTTGGTGACCGTGCCGTCGATAAGGGCGGCGGTGTTCTTTGCCGCCTCGGCGGCCCGCATCGCCAAGTTGCGGACCTCGTCGGCCACCACTGCAAAACCGGCCCCGGCCTCGCCGGCTCTGGCCGCCTCGACCGCGGCGTTCAGGGCCAGCAGGTTGGTCTGAAAGGCGATTTCGTCGATGGTTTTGACGATCTTCTGTGTCTCTTCGCTGGCCTTGGTAATGGTATGCATCGAAGCAGTGAGTTCGGCCATGGAGGCGCCGGCCCGGGTGATGATGGCATTGGATTCCCGCATGAGGACATCGGCCTGGGCGGCATTGTCGGAGTTCTGTTTGGTCATGGCGGAAATTTCCTCCAGGGAAGCGGAGGTTTCTTCCAGGGAGGCGGCCTGCTCGGAGGCACTTTCCGCCAGACCCTGGCTGGAACCGGCGACCTGGCAGGAGGCGGCGGCAACTTGGGCGGCCTCGTCTTTTATCGCGGTGCTGATTCGGCCCAGCGCGGTGCAGATAACCCGGTTTTGCAGCCAGCCGGTGAACAAAGCGATTAAAAGGGCGACGGCCGCGAGCAGGCCGACAATGAGGCGCACGGTGCGGGCTGTTGCCACCATGGCTTCATCGGTCACGAGGTGTTTCTTCGCCTCTTCGCGGGTTTCTTTCAGGATAGCCTGGACCTCTTTCAAGGCGGGTCCGGTTTGGGCGGCGTAGACCCGGCCGGCTTCTTTTTTGTCTCCTTGGGCGGTCTGCTGGATGGCGAGGGCCGACTCGTGCAGGCTCTGGTGGGGTTTTTCTATTCTGGCCAGCAGGGGGGCCAGCTCGGGCACCAGTTGTTCAGCCTCTGTACGCCCTTCGCCGTAGTACCATTTGCCGAAGCCGCATTTATGAAAATCGGTCTCCACTCCCAGTTGTTCGGCCTGCTCGTCCTCCAGAAAATCGCGGACCTTGCCGGCCCACATCAGGTGATCCACCTCCCGCTGGGCCAGTTCGGCGTCGAGCTTGTTGCCGCTGATTACCTCCGCGCCGTGGTGGAGAATCTGGCCGATCCCGAAATAGTTGTAGATTCCGGTGATGGCGAGCAAAGTGGCGATGATGCTACTGCCGATGGCAAGTCTTTGTTTGATGGTCATGGGTGTTTTCATGCAACCTCCTGATTGAAGAGATGGCCAGAGCAGCCACAAGAAAAAGCAGCTAAATCATCCCATATGCTCGATGGGTTGTCAATACGGAAAAAGCACGACTACTCAACTGGATAGGGATGGCAAGCAGGCGGGATCAAGGTCAAGTCCGTGCGTAGTCCGGCGGTTATGATCCTGCCGGCGACGGAAGGTGTTGGTTGCAGGGGCGGCGCAAGAAAGCCTAGGCGAGGTCTGCCGGAGCGTGGTCGGTGGTCCGGCCCGCCCCATTCTCCATGACCGTGGCGGCCAGGTTTTTGGCAAAGGGGGCGAGCTTCGGGTGGTCGTTAAAGAGCTGTTCCAGGCGGGCCAGCATCTGCCGGGGACCCTGCGCCCGGGCCGGGCTGGCGGGCGGCGGCGGGGCTGAGGGTTCGTTCTCCCGGCGAACAGGGGACGCTTCAATTGCCGGTGGCCGCTGCTTTTCGGGAGAGGGTGGGGCGACCGGGGCGGTCTCCAAGCCTTGGGACTCTTCGCGGCGGGCGAATACTCCATCCAGCGTTTCTGCCTGTATTTGATCCAGGGTCTTGAGAATCTGCTGCCAGCGCGCCTCAAGCAAGGCGGCGTAATCCGGCTCAGCCGTTGTGCCCTTCTCTAGTTTTTCGTAAAGATCCTTGAGGTTTGCCATGGACGGCAGGGAGGAGTAGCTGGAGATTTTGGTCTGGGTTACTGTTTGCCTGCTGAAGGAGGCGGCAAGAGACGAGACCGAGCCCAGGCCCAAATCGCCGAAATCAATCGCCTTGCTCAGGGCCCCCTCATAGTCGCCGGCATAAAAGGTAGAGGCGATGGAGGTAAGTTCGGTCACCAGCCTGGTGATGTCGGCCAGCTCCTGGGCATTGAGGTCTCCCTGAACCGAAAGTCCCATGGACTCGGCGCTGGTGGAACTGCTGGAGACACTCGTCCCCGAGGCTGTGGGCGTAACCAAGCCGACGCCCTGGGTTTGCTGGTAACTCATACTCAAATCCGAAAGGGTAACCCGATCGCCCTCTGCCGTGGTCAGGGAGAGCCAGGACGACTGGGTCTCGGCAATGACCTGGGCGAAGGTGGTCTTGCTGGAGGGGGCGGCGTACAGGGATTGGTAGTCGGTGGCGGCGGTCGGCCCATGGCCTGACAAGGTTGGGATGTTCATCGGTAAGCTCCCGGTGTTGGTTGCGGTGTGGCACGGCGGACGAAAAGCGCACACGTTTGTTATTGTGCTTTTCGGGAGGTTGGGTGAGAAACTTGAGGAAAAAGGTAGAAAGGCTTGATGGGGCGATGATGCTCTTATTGTCTGACATTTATGATTTTATGGACGTCCAAGATCGTCGCCATTGCTTATGCGCAAAGTTGTTGTTTTGCGGCATCTGTCCATGTGGTTATTCTACTAAGTAAGTCATCATTCAAGTCGGCACAAAAGTCGATGATTCGGCACCGGTCAAATAAAAGCCCGGCATATAGGCAAGTTCCACACCACTTAGCATGATTTGGTGCCTCAGAAATTAGGAAAGTTCGTATAGGGGTAAGCAAAAAAGGATCCCGCATCCATCTACGAATGAAGGCCTCCGGTTGCAGTTGAGTTACTTGTCCCTCCCAAGATGTCCCAGTTTTGCATTGGCCGAAGAGGACCAACTGGCTTGGTTTCTGATCAGAAAAAGGTACCCAAGCCACTACGTCTAGTTTGTCATCTTGCGCATCGACAGATGCCGTATCAAGTGCTCGAAATGCCCCACCCTCTCCCACGGCTGAACACAGATCCCTAACTTTATCAGGAAATCGGCCTGGGTTGCGGGTCCCAAAAACCATACTCATTGCCCGGCGGAAATTCGGGCCATCCGTATCACCGGATTTGACGCTCATCCGTCGCCCACCGAGATAGTTGCCGAGAACATGTTCGCCAAGTTCTTCCATCAACAAGGTTCCATCAATCTTTTCATGTGTTCGGTTGTTCTGCATGTTTAAACGGGTGGCTAGTAGCAGGTAGTAATAAACAGCAGCTCGTGAGTCCCCCAAAGGGGGACGATTTTCAAGGACAGTGCCTGCGAGTCCCAAGGAGAAAGGGTACGCACCATTACATGCTGTCTGACGACGCTCGATTTCGTTCATCACCTCATCAAGGTCGTCGGCAAGTTCGTCTGCGTTATCGTCACAACCGATATTGTGGTCATTATCATCAAGTCGGCCGATTGCGGCAAGGATTTCACGGGAAGACGCTCTTCCTTGTTTCCACGCCAGCCATTCGGCAAAATCAGCCAAATCGTGCACCTCCGATTGAGGAGTGGGAATGCCAGGGAGTTTAAACATCTCTATTTTCGCTCAAACGGGGCTTCTTCATAGAGGGAGTCCTCTTCCGGTCCATCTCGGTATAGATATCATCCGCAATATTGGCGATTGTTCCCGCGATCCGGAGAAGAGCTTCCGATTGGTCATATCCCGCTGTTAATGTCGCACGAGCTGTGGTCAATTCCCGTTTCGCCGCCAGCAGCGCTTGCTCAAAGACTGTCGAGGGAGGGAGGCTGATCTCAAACGCCTTGGCAAGTACCACGCCGTCCCGTAGGGCGGCAATAGCCTCCCTGCTAGAGACTACCGCGTTAAGGCGACGAAGGTCGGGATTTTGTGATTCCACCACCGGAGTCTTCTTTTCTTTCTTGCTCCCGTAAAGCCAAACCAGCAATTCTCCCAACTCTTTGAGTTTTGCTTTCGGGACAGGGGCATCCGTCTCGCTCTCTTTTGGTGCAATGTCAAGAAAGGTGCTTATTCCTTCATAGTCAAGTCCGGTGTAGAGATGCGAGAAAGCAAGACGTTGACGGAAACGGTCCTCCCGATCATAAACTTTCTCCTTCTCTGCCTGTGCAAGGACCATTAGGCCTCTGAAAAGCCGTTGTACGGTGTTATGTCGATCACCGATTTGATTGGCAATATCTGCTAAAGGGATACCAAAATCTGTATGGACTTGGGCGATATAGGCCGCTTTGGCATAGCTACTCCACTTAGCGGGCCCATTTACATGTTTGAAACCTAGGTAGCGCCAAGAATCTGAGCGGTCAGAGATGATTGCCGGCAAATTCACCAAACTATTTAGGACTTCCTTCGAGGGTGCCGGAATATCCCAGCCATTTAGTTTGGCCACGGACGGAGAGAGTAGTACCTTCACGGCAGCTAATCGTCGATTGCCTTCAATGACAATTTTTTTACCTCCTTCTTCGGCAACAATGAGTGCCTCATGAGGGAAGAATCCGCTGGCAGAGATGGACTGGATCAGTTCACGCACGTCCATCGCATCCCATAGGATTTGAAGAATGTCTTCTTCTTTCGTCGAAAATCCGATGCCGTATTCAGCCAAGCGAGGGTTCTGATAGTCGAAGTGCAACTCAGAAGCTTTGACTGGGACTATAGCTGCTTTAGTACTCATAAAAATTCCTCTCGGAAGCTTTTTATAACGCTTTGACTATAGAAACAATTCTCGATTTTGGCAAAGCCAAGTGCCACGGAGCAATTAGTAACTCACAATCATTGCGTTTTGTCTGAAGTGAATATCGAATGGGAAGCATTCCCAATTGCTGCCTGGAATAGAGTTTACGGACTAGATCCGTATCGTCGTATGACATGATCCAAGGCAAGATAGCTTGGCCGGTGATATAGCGGGCAAGACTTGCATGGTCACGGGCCTCGTAGGAGTTGAGGTAAAGACGTTGACCTTTGTTCACGTAAGGGGGATCAAGATAGACCAACACGCGTTTTCGTGCGTTGCCACGCGGAAGGCTTAATTTTAGAAAATCTAATGCGTCATGGTTGCTAACGTGTATACAGTCCCCCATGCGACTCAAACAAAGGATGCGTTCAGCCAGAGCCTCACGATTGAAGCGGACGCCCAACTTCCATTTCCCGGCTTGCCCGTATCCGCCGATAGGGCCAGCCCCAGTTAGTACACCAGAGCGGTTACACCTGTTCATGTAAAACGTTGCAAAGCCGACCTCGAAACGTTTATGGAGTTGGGGATTAGCGCAGATATTGCGCTGGTGTTGCCATTCCTCAATGGACAAGGGGACATCCAAGACTTTATCTACGAAACGGTGGCTTTCATCCAAAGCTGATTTCCAGAAAGCGCCGATCCGTTCGTCGGCATCGTTGATAAAAATATCTCCAAGAATTCCGCTCCGCAACAATTCAAGGGCCGCACCAGCCCCACCCGCGTAAGGCTCGTAATAAGCACAACCACGCAAATCGTTTAAGTCAATAATGCTAGATAATAAATCGGCCAAGCAGCCTTTGCCTCCAGGGTAGCGTAAAGGGCTTGCTGGGTACATAATATTGCCCTTTGGTGGAGGATTTGAAATTAGTAATCTTTGCGGTGGCAAGGGTGAATACATTAAGGATCACAAGGTCTGGATATTTTTCCACTACCCGTCGTTTAATATCATGAAGTCTGCGGGTCTACAAAACAAATTGCCAAGGTAATATGCGTTAGGAGGGGATCTTAACGTCTTAATGTCGTGCATTTCAACAATTGTTTCAACCTATTCCTTGTTCTATTTGAAACTGTCTTGAGGAAAAAAGTTAGAGAAATTTATCAGCCCTGTGCGCAGAGAAAAAACGGGATGAGAGATGAATTCATTTGCAGTGTTGTGGTGGTGGAGCTGAGGGGGCTCGAACCCCTGGCCTACGCATTGCGAACGCGTCGCTCTCCCAGCTGAGCTACAGCCCCATGGTTATTTTCTAAACCATCACCTGCCGGTTCGTCAATGGGCATTTTGCACCCAGAGGGTATAAGTTTCGTTTGAGCAGGCAAGCTGCTCAACTCAGCTTTATCAGGGGGACGGAGGCGGACGCTATTTCATCAATATTGACAAAACCGGCAGGGCGGGTCATTCTTGTTTTATGAAAAAGATCAGCGAAACCATTTCTGCTCCATGCCACGCGGGTTTTTTGCAGTTCGACGTGCAGCTGGGCGAGCCGGAGGCGAATCTCGCCGTGGTACGGGCGGGTTTGCTTCGGCTGGCTCCCGCTGGTCCCGGCATCATCGTCCTGCCCGAGCTGTGGAGCTGCGGCTTTGCCTACGAGCACCTTCCGCATTTCGCCCTGCGGACCGTGGAGGTGCTGGAGGAGATGCAGCGGCTGGCCGGGCAGTACGGGATTTATCTGACCGGTTCCTTGCCCGAGGAGGTGCTTAGCGAGGTGGGCTCCGACATCTACAACACCCTGTATATCGTGGGGCCGGACGGGGTGGCCGGCTCGATCCGCAAGCAGCAGCTCTTCGCCCCCATGGCTGAGGATCAGCATTTTTCCGCCGGGGACAACCCTCTGCCGGTGGCAACCGGGCTTGGCCTGGTGGGCGGGCTGGTCTGCTACGACCTCCGTTTCCCAGAGTTGGCCAAAGCTCAGGCGGGTGCAGGGGCGGGGCTGCTGGTGATTAGCGCCCAGTGGCCCGAGGCCCGGCGGGAGCAATGGCGGACCCTGGCCATGGCGCGGGCCATCGAAAACCAGATCTTTGTCGTGGCTTGCAATCGTTGCGGGGTAACGGGAAAAACCGGGTTCGGCGGCCATTCCCTGGTGATCGGCCCGGACGGTGCAGTGCTGGCCGAGGGTGGCGCCGGAGAGGAAGCTGCCTGGGTCGGGATCGATCCGGCCCGAATGCAGGAGCTGCGGCAGCGTTTCAATACCGTGGGGCCGGCCCCCTACCGCTTTGCGGATCAGGACAAGATTGTCGAGCTGGAGGATCTAGCCGCCCTGACAGCCCGCTACCGGGCGGTGGGCCGCAAGGTGGTGTTTACCAACGGCTGTTTCGACATTTTGCATCAGGGGCATGTCACCTATCTGGAGCAGGCCCGCCGGGAGGGTGATTGTCTGGTGGTCGGGGTTAACAGCGATGCCTCGGTGCGGGCTCTGGGCAAGGGCGACGATAGGCCGGTGAACCACGAGCAGAGCCGGGCCAGGATTCTGGCCTCTTTGGGCTGCGTGGATCATGTAGTGATTTTTGGCGAAGAAACGCCGCACAGGCTGATCACCACCCTGAAGCCCGAGGTACTGGTCAAGGGTGGCGACTGGCCGGTGGCAAGGATTGTCGGCGCCCCGGAGGTGCTGGCCGCGGGCGGCCGGGTGCTCTCCATTCCTCTGGTGGAAAACTACTCCACCACCTCCCTCATCAAAAAAATCCGCAGAGTTAACTAACCCTGCTGGCAGAACAGCAGCTCCATGTCTTCCGGCAGCTGCTCCGGCAAGACATGGAGCTCTCGGGCGAACCCCTCCAGCTCATCCCTGGTGCAGTTGAGGCAGGAGTGCCGCAGCCCGGCTCGGACCTCGTCTGCCTCCTGGCGCAGGAAGCAGCGCAAGGCCTCGGCAATCTCCTGGCGCAGCGCTGCCTCGATTTTTATTTCTTGCCGGAGACAGAATTTACCCAGTCGTTCCCAGTTGAAAAGGCAGCGTTTCAGGCCCCGGTAGATGCGGGCGTCCCGGTTTTTCGGGCTGAGATCCCGCAGCAGGATCTCCTGGTAACGGGCTATAACCTGCTGGCGCAGGAGAGCCAGCTCCTTTTCCGTCAAGCTGAGTTGGGGCCCGGCCGGGTCTTCGCAGAGATAATAGAGGGAGCTGTGGAAGGCGATTTCCGGGATCTCCCCGGAATGGCGGACAATGAGCTGCTCTTCCGCCAGCAAACTTTCTCTTTCGGTCATGGCCGCATCCCTTAGGCGAATGGCGGAAAAAAAATTTCCTGGCCTGAGCTGGTTTGGTTTTCCGCAAGATATAGCTGTCTGGATCAACGGCCATACCACAGGTGGTTGCCGGAGAGTCTGCCGGGCTTCGGCAGGCGAGAGGTGAAGAGCCTCAAAGCCCCTATCCTCTCAATTTTTAACGTATTTTTTGTTAAAGACAATGACTCGGTCAACCGATGATAGGACAAACCGGGAACTCTTTTCCCCAAGGCGTCTGATGGCGCGGAACCACCTTTCCGGCGTCACATAATGTAACCGTTCACCAAGGGCCAATAACCCGCAGGTTTAACGGGCTGTAATTGTTCAGGAGTCCCCCAGGTTCGGGCAAGCAGGCAGGCGCCGCGTACCTCGTGTACGTAAGCTTGGCTGATCGCCCGAAGATGGGGTGTTCCTGAACGATTACCACATAATAAAGGAGAACGGCGAGATATGCAATTGACAAGCAAACGAAGTTCTGACTGGCCGACCCCTTCTTTTCTCCTGAAAATAATGGTTCTTGCCCTGCTTTTTTCCCCGGGCCAGGCCGCAGCCTTCTGGCCCTTCAGTCACTCCAAGGCGGAGGATGTTGCTCCGCCGCCCGCAGTACTCCCGGTGAATGAAGCCGTTGCCTTGCGAAACGAGATCCAGGGGCTGGCCGACGAGCTGTTCCGCAATCTGGCCAATGCTGATGCGGAAACCGGGGCTCCGGGCAAGAGTATCCTGGTCTGCACCTTTGTCGATCTCAAGAAGCTGACCAGGACCTCGTCCTTGGGGCGCTATGTGGCGGAGCAATTGATGAGCGAGATGCAGCAGCGCCAATACGAGGTGGTGGAGATCCGCAAAAGCCAGGCGGTCATGCTCCAGGAAAAGCGCGGCGAGTTTGGCCTTTCCCGCAATCCGGCCGAGGTCAGCCCTACGGTGGCCGCCGGGGCCATGCTCACCGGCACCTATACTCCCAACAAAGACAGTATTGTCATCAACGCCAGAATCATCGACAATCGGAGCGCCAGACTTCTCTCCTCTGCCACCGCCATCATCCCGAGAAATCAATTGGCCGAGCAGCTGCTGTCGGACACCGCTTCGGTCGGCGAGATAAAGCCGATGCCGTTTCATCTGAAAAAATTCGAATTATGATAAGATAGCCGCAGGGCTGCAAGGAAACATGGCTTCTCCTGGGGGGGGGGCGCAACGGTTCAGGGAGGACAGGATTATGAAGAAAGGGGTGTTGTACATGACAAGTTGTTGTCTGGGATTGCTCCTGGCGGCAAACGTTTCCTGCGCGGTATCGAAAAATGAGATGATGCGGGAGGAAAAGGTCGGCACGACCCCGGAATCCGCGGACATTTTCAAGGTGAGAAAGCTTTCCAAGTCCGAGGAGGCCATGGCGGTAAAGGATCAAGCTGACAAGCAGGCCATGGCAAAGGATCAAGCTTACAAGCAGGCCATGGCAAAAAGTCAGCCCGTCGAAGTGCGTCGGGTGCCGACCGGAAACAATGTCTATCAGTACATGCCGGGCAGTGAAAAAACCGTGGGCACGGAGATTCTTTTAGCGGAAATGACCAAGGAAGTGGCCGGCAAGGTGTTCTATGAGTTGCAAGGAGATGATAAGAATTTAACCGCCAGGATTGCGGTGGTCAATGGGGTGCCCATTTCCGATTTCAAGCGGGACACCGAGTTTGGCCGGGTCGTAGGCGAATACCTGCTTACCGACCTGGCGGATCGCGGCCTCAAGGTGACAGAGCTTCGCCTGGGCAAGGATATCATGATCCTTCCGCAGACCGGAGAATTCATCCTCTCCCGGAACAGCGGCGAGCTGGCAAGCAAAACCCCTGAGCTTGAATATGTGGTGGTTACCACCTTTGCCAACACCAGCAAGACCCTGATCGTTCAAGGTCGTCTGGTGCGTATCGGTGACGGGGCGGTCAAGATTTCCTGGCGTTACTCGCTGCCGCTTAACCGGGATCTGCGCGCCTTGTTCCAGTCGCCGGAAATGCCCTATAAAATTGCGGTGAAGGGCATCGGCCAGTGAGAGGGGTGTTGCGCATGAAAACAGCTGCAGTCGCGAAAAAAACGGTTTTTCTGCTGCCGGCCGTGCTGCTTGTGCCGCTCTGCGTTTTTTGGGCCAACGGCGCCCTGGCCATGGAAAAAGAGGCCCAAGCCCGAAGCTCGGCCAGCGAGGGCGCAAGCAGCCGGAAAGAATATTCATCGCTCACCGGGATGGTGACCATGGTTGGTCGTGACGCCATGGAGCAGCTGCACGGCTTTTTCGCTCCCGTCCCGGTGACGGTTGAGCCCTTTATTGTTCTCGATGAATTTTCCAGACGGCAGAGGGTTTCCCTGCTTGGTGTGACTCTGGCCGAGCAAGTGGCGGCGGTGATCGGCAATGAGTCGCCGGTGGTGTGGCGGCCTGCCGCGGCAGGCGAGGGTGAACAGCGGGTTTCCGGGGTTCTCCAGGAAGTGGCCGGGTATCTGCGAATTCATATTATCGCGGCCAACAGCAGGGGCGAGCGTCGCAACTATGTGCTGAATGTCGAGATGTCGGAACCTGTTTATCGGGCGCTCCATAACTATATTTATTAGTAGGGAAAAGTCGGGCGCTCTGTTGATTGCCGGGTGAGGAAAAGGTTATGGCAGAAGAAAAAGCAGGGATTGAAATAGACGACTGGCTGGATGATCTGGCGGAAGATGAGCCTGGTGTTCCGGCGGAAGAAGCGCCGACCAGTGCGCCGTCTCCTGGCCAGGATGCCAACCGGGATTTTGATCAGTCCGATATTGACGCTCTTCTGGGAGACGGTAGTGGTGCCGCCGCTGATTTCGCGGCGGGCGGAGGAGGCGAAGATTTAGACGAGCTGGACCAGTCCGATATAGATTCCCTGCTCGGCGGCGGGGAAGAGGCTGAGGCGGGCGATGATTTTGAGCTGAACCAGTCCGACATTGACGGCCTTTTTGCCGGCGCGGTGGAGAGCTCCGTTGAACCAGACGCTCCCGGTCAGGATGATCCTGACATTCTTTTTACCGAGCTTGGAGAAGATGAGGCCGGCAAGCCGGAAACGGTGAGTTTTGCCGAGGTGGTTCAGACCGGGAGCGGAGAAGCAGGGGCCGGAGCATCTGAAGAAGCTAATCTTGGTTTGCCGGATTATGGCGGGTTTGATGACGATGAGTTCGATTTTGGCGATTTGCCTGATATCCCCGATGAAATAAAGACTGTCGGCACAGGATCGCAGGAAGGGGTGGGCGAGGAAGATCTTTTTGCCACGGCCTCTCCAGCCGCGGGGCAGAATTCTCTTGCGGAGGATACTATGAATGACAGCGGGGAAAAGCCCTCCGCCTCGGGCAGTGATAATCCGCCTGAAGCGGGGAAGAAAAAAAATCTGGCCATTGCGGCGCTCTGTCTTGTTTTGCTGATGGGCGGAGGCGGGTTCTGGTACCTGATGAGCAGCAAGAAGGCGGAGGTGCCGGTTCCGCCGCCGCCCGTTCAGGAGGTGCCAGTCGCCGCGCCCGTTGCTCCCCCCAATGCGCCGCCGGTGGCCGGCGAGTCCCGCTGGCGCATGACCCAGGCCAACGAAGCCCTGCCAATCGAGCTGGCCGGCACCGATGAAAATAGCGATCCCCTGACCTTTGAAATTATGACCCCTCCTAATTTCGGCAAGCTCTCCGGCGATCCGCCCAAGATCACCTATTTGCCCAGCAAGGATTTCCCGGGGGAAGACAGCTTTGAATTCCGCGTTTCCGATGGGCAGCTGACCAGTGCCCCGGCCAAGGTCGTGGTCATGGGCCCGGAGGAAGTCAAACCGGAGGCGGCGGAAGCAGCGAAAGAATGCCCACCGGTAGTAGAGCGCCCGGTGGTGAGGGCGAATAATGTGCATCTGCAAACCTTGAGCACCGTCCCTCTCACCATTGACTGGAAAAAGATCTGGGCCGGGGCTAACCGGAAGTCTTTTGGCGCCAAGGCATCGGTGGAAATTCTCGACGGCCCGCCCCTGCGGGGTGCCTTGCGTTTGCTGGACCACGCCCATCATCTCTATGAGCCGGACAGGTATTTCGGCGGCAAGGAGGTGGTGCGCTATCGGTTCAGCTCGGCCGGGGTTGTCTCCCCCATTCGGGAAGTGGTAATCACGGTCAAGGCCAACGACCAGCCACCCGTGCTTGGCTTGAGGCCGGTGGCCGACTCGTACAAGGTGGGGGAAAACGTGGTGTTGGACGCCGGGCTCACCAGGGATGATTCTCCCGGGGGTTTGCAATACAGCTGGGAGCAGCTGGCCGGCCCGCAGGTATACCTGGAGAAGCGCTCGGGGCAAGCCGCGGTGGTTTCCTTTATGGTGCCCTCTTCTTTTCACGGCGAGCAGAAAACCAGGATCGTTATTCGGCTGACCGCCACGGACGCCGGCGGTCAGCGGGCCAGCAAAGAGATCGGGATCACCCCTGTTTCCAAGCGGCAATCAGCGCTGTGGGGGCTTCCCGAATAATTTTTTCCCCGCACCCCGATTTAAAGCTGAGTTGAGCAGATCGTCTGCTCAAACGAAACTTGATGAACTCGTAACAACCTGAAAAGTTTACAGGCCCACCACACAAAATCAGACACTTACCCATTAATACCCGTTGTAATCGTGGCTTTTTACGATTTCAACAAACTTATACCCTCTGGGTATAAAAAGCCTGCTTGGAGAAAGCGGGCTTTTTTTTCGGCAAAAATTTGTCGAGAGTCTGGCCAATGGTGTATAGATTTCTATCGGGGCAATACTCTGTTGCCCGGCGGTTGACCAAGGAGGAGGGGGATTGAATTGTCCAAAATGCGGCCATGTGCAGACGGGTGAGCAGGAATGCGAGCGGCGCGGAGTAATCTTTGCCCTGCTCCAGAAAAAGGAAGAAGACCAAGCTCTGTCCGGCCAAGCCGAAAGAAAAATCTTCGCCGCGCCCGGCAGGCTTCGGGGTTTGCGGGCTGGGTGTTTGCCGTGCCCCTTCAGGAGGGTAAGATGGAATTCGCCCAGGATCTTGAGGATTTATGAAACAGCCGGCGGATAAGCGCCTTCGTTTCCTTTTGGGCGGCAAGGGTGTGCGCGGGGTGCTGGTGCGGGGAACCGATTTGGTCAAGGAGATGCGCGCCCGCCATAAATTGGGCCTGCTGGAAACCCTGGTGCTGGGGCATGGTTGCCTGGCCGCGGCCCTGCTGGCTACGAGCCTGAAGGGGGACAAGGACCGGCTGGCCCTGCGGGTTGAGTGTTCCGGCCCGATCAAGGGGCTGGTGGCGGAGGGTAATGCGGCGGGCGAGGTGCGCGGCTATCTGCGGCAGACGCCGATCCCGGTGGAAAAGCCCCTGGAATCCTTCGATTTGGCGCCGTTTTTCGGCGCGGGCTTTCTCTCGGTGAGCACCCAGCTGGAAGGGGCCGGCCAGCCGTTTACCGGCACGGTCATGCTGGAGCACGGCAATCTGGCCTTGGATCTAAGCCATTATTTCCAGACCTCGGAGCAGACCCCCACCGCCATAGCCCTGAGCATCCAGTTTGACCGCGCGGGGTTGCCGGTTGGGGCTGGGGGCCTGCTCCTCCAGGCGATGCCCGGAGTGGAGCCGGTTCTGCTGGGGGAATTGGAGGAATGTCTGGCAGGGTTGCCCTCCCTGGGCCGGTATTTTGCCGAAGGCGGCGAAGCGGATGCTTTGCTGGCGAAGCAGTTCGGGGTTTTGCAGCCGGAAATCATTGCCAGCGGCCCGGTTCTTTTTGCCTGCTCCTGCTCCAGGGAAGAGATGGCCGCCCGCCTGCTCACCCTTCCTGCAAAAGACCTGGAGGAGCTGGGCTGCGGGCCCTTCCCCGTGGAAACCCGTTGCCATTACTGCAATACCGCCTACCTTTTTGACCGGCAGGAGATGGCAGAACTCTGGCGGGAACGGACCGGGGGGAGTAACGAAGAATGATGATCCCGATGGGTAGGAGCGGCTTCAGCCGCGATAACCACAGAATCGCGGCTGAAGCCTTTCAGCAGGCCCCTTTGAGGTCGGCGATTACCTTGGCGTAATCGTCCTGGCCGAACACCGCGGAACCGGCCACGAAGATGTTGGCTCCGGCCGCGGCAATGGCGCCGATGGTTTTCGGGCTCACCCCGCCGTCCACCTCAATGCCCACGCTAAGGCCGCGCTCGTCGATCATCTTTTTGAGCTGGGTGATCTTGGTCAGGGAGCTTTCGATGAACGACTGCCCGCCGAAGCCGGGATTGACGGTCATCAGCATGACCAGGTCCAGATCGGGCAAAATCTCCTCTAAACTTGTCAGCGGGGTGGCCGGGTTGAGCACCGCCCCCGCTTTCTTGCCCAGCTCCTTGATGCGATGGATGGTCCGGTGCAGGTGATAGCCGGTCTCCACATGCACCGTGATCCAGTCCGCCCCGGCCTGGGCAAAGTCTTCCAGATAGGCATCGGCGTTTTCGATCATCAGATGCACATCCAGAGGCAGGTCGGTGATCCGGCGCACCGCTCTGACCACCAGCGGGCCGATGGTGATGTTGGGCACGAAATGGCCGTCCATCACGTCGATATGGATCACGTCCGCTCCGGCTTTGGCCACGGCGGTTATTTCTTCTCCCAGCCTGGCGAAATCGGCGGAAAGGATGGAGGGGGCGATCATGGGGCGCAGCATGTTATTCTCCGGTCTGTAACTATCCAGCAGCACCGCATCTGCGTTGTTATCAGCCTGCTCATGGGCACCAGCACACGTCGCAGGCTTCTGCCTAGCAGCTACGGCACTGCTGGATAGTTACGGTTTGGGTTGTTTTTGTTCGTTTCCGTCCTTGAGCTGGATAGTTACTCCGGTCTTTTTTGCTGGAATAATGACGGGGGCGGCCTCGGTATGCGGCGGTGCCTCAGGTTTCTGTGTCGGCATGAGGGAGTCGGCCCCCACCGTGACCTGCACATAGTTGCCGGGTCGGATGTATTTGCGGGCTATTCCCAGCACGGTTTTGGCATCCACCTGTTCAAGGGCATGGACATAACGGTTGCCGAAATCCTGGCCCAGTCCGTAGGTTTCGTTCAAGGCCATTTCCATGGCCTGATTGCCGCGGGTTTGCAGGCTCAGCGCGTAATTGCTGATCAACACGTTTCTGGCCTTGGTCAGTTCCTCCTCGCTTAACGGCTCTTCCATCACCCGGTAGAGCTGTTGCCAGACAGCCTTGATCGCCGCATCCTTTTTGTCCGGGCTGGTACCGATATATATGCCGAAGGAGCCGGTGTCCAAGCCGAGCAGGGAGAAGGAGGAGAGGCTGTAGGCCAGGCTCTGCTTGTCACGCAGCTCGGTGAACAGCCGGCCGCTCTGCCCGGAAAGGGCGGTGTCCAGCACCTCGAGGCCGTAGCGGTCTTCATTGCTCAGGGTGGTGCCGACAAAGCCGATGACGATATGCACCTGCTGCTTGTCCCGGGTGATGCTGACAATATCCGGGCCGGCCGGCACATCCGGGGGCAGGGCGCTTTCCCCTGTTGACGTTTTTTCCGCCAGGGGTTTGCTCCAGGCGGAAAAAAGCTGCTCCACGGTCTCCCGGACCTTTTCCGCGTCAACATCGCCGGCCACGGCTAGAACCAGAGCTTCGGGCCGGGCGTGCTGTTCGTACAACCGTTTGAGCTCGGCCACGGTGAAGTTGCCGATGGTGGTCTCGTTGCCCAAGGTGTTGAGGCCATAGGGATGGCCCATGAACAACCGCTTGTTGAATTCCTTGAAGGCCAGACTGGGCAGGGAGTCTTCCTGATTCTTGAGCTGGGAGAGCATCTCCGGCCGGATTTTCTCGGCCTCCGCCGGAGCGAAGGCCGGGGTGAGGAGGACGTCCCGGATCAGGGCCAACCCCTCGTTGGTGAAGCGGGATAAAAAGTCGCCCTTGATGCCAAAGGTGTTTTTACCGTTGAAGCCGCCGAGAAAACCGGCCATGTTGGCCACTTTTCTGGCCAGTTCGTCCGCGCTCAGCTGCTCCGTGCTCTTGGGCAGGAGTTCGCTGATAAAAGCGAAGGCGCCGTTGCTGGTCCCGGTCTCGCTGCGGAGTCCGCCGGGCATGACGGCTCGGATGGAAACGGTGGGCACCTCATGATTCTCCCGGACCAGGAGCCGGATGCCGTTTTTCAGATGGAAGCGGTGGACCCCGGTGAGAAAGGCGCCGTCCACCTGGGAGGCGGGCTGGCCAAGCTTGGCGGCGGTATCGGCCTTGGCGATAATCTTTGTCAGTTGCGCCTGATTCAAGGTCAGGACGGTGCCAAGCGGGGCAATGGTACCCACGGTGAGCTGCTCGCCTTTGAGGTAGAAGGCTGCGACCCGCTGGATATCCTCCTTGCTCACCGCCCGGACCTGAGCCAGATATTTATCCTCCCGCGGATCTCCGGACAGGAATTCGAAAGAGCCCAGAACCCTTGCCTGGCCCTCGGCCCGCTCCAGGTTGAAGATGAAGTCGCTTTCCAGATTGCGTTTGGCCCGGTCAAGCTCCTCATCGCTCACCTTGGCGTGTTTCAGGCGGAAGATCTCGGTGAGCGTCTCGGTGAGGGCGGCGGCCACCTTGTCCGCTTCCAGGGTGGCGGAGAACTCCAGCAAGCCCGGATCGCGGGGAGTAAAGGCCGAACCGTCGATGCGGTAGACCAACCCCTTGTCGTTGCGCAGCCGGGTGTAGAGGCGGGAGGTCTCGCCGCTGGCGAGGATGCTGGTCAGCACATCAAGGATGGCTGTATCCTGGCTCTTGAAGGCAGAACCGGGAAAGGCCAGGGCCAGCTGGGTCTGGTTGACGTCTTCGGTCAGGGCGAAGAGGCGGGCTTTCTGCTGAGGTGGTTCTCTGGGGGTGGCGGGCGGCTTGGCGTCACTTTTCGGCAAGCCCGCCATCAGGCGGTGCACCGCGTCCACCACCTGTTGCCCCCGGACATCTCCCACCACCACCACGGTAAAATTGTCGGGGTGATAATGGTTTTTCAGGTAGCGGAGGATGTCGTCGCGGCTGATAGCGCTGACGCTCTCCGCCGTGCCGCTTACCGGCAGCTGGTAGGGATGCACCGTGTAAGCCTGGGCCATGAGCTCCTGAAACAGGACGATATTGGCCCGGTCCTTGCGCATGCTGATCTCTTCCAGCACCACCTTTTTTTCCCGCTCCAGCTCCCCGGATTCGAAAGTCGAATTGAGCACCGCGTCGGAGAGTACTTCCAGAGCCTCTTCCCAATTCCGGGAAGAGAGGGTGGCATGGTAGACCGTGTGTTCGTGGGAGGTGTAGGCATTGATCTGGCCGCCCACCGCCTCGATGGCACCGGCCACCTCGCCGGGACCGCGGCTGGGGGTGCCCTTGAAGATCATGTGCTCGATGAGATGGGTGATGCCCGCCTCATGCTTTTCCTCGTAAATGCTCCCCGCCTTGACCCAGATCTGGACCGTGGCCACCTTGGTGCCGGGGGTCTCCTTGACCAGAACGGTCAGGCCGTTGGCAAGCTTGTTTTTGTGCAGGTGCGGGGCGAGTTCAACAGCTTCGGCATAGGTGGGAGTCATGGTCATACACAGGAGAAGAAGGAAGAAAAAGAGTAGGGGCAATCGGTCGCGTAAACCGGGAGCACGCCTCGCATCAGACTGTAGTCTGTCAGGTAGAAACCGCAGCATATGCCAAACCATATACGACTTATATCCCATTTTTTATTGTTGCGGTAGCGAGCAGACTGTTCACTCAAGTAGTTATATATTTTGAGCACTGTAAGTCGTTGCCGTAAAATTTTCATCTAATTTTAAACAGCAGGAACGGCGGCTGAACATTCTCCGCTTGGCGATAAGGTCAGGCAGGGGCACTGCTTTTTCGCCGCAGGAACAGGATGAGCAGCCCGGTGGCAATCATCAGGCTGCTTAACAGTTGGCCCATGGTTAACATGTTGAACAAAAAACCGAGTTGGGCATCGGGCTGGCGGAACAGCTCGACTATGGTGCGAAAGATCCCGTAAAAGATAAGAAACAGAGCCAGAAGCGAGCCGGTGGGCCAGCGCTGTTGCCAATAGCGGTTTTTCAACAGCCAGAGCAGGGAAAAGAGCACGACCCCTTCGAGAAATGCCTCGTAGAGCTGGGACGGGTGGCGGGGCATCGGCCCGCCTGCGGGGAAGACCATGGCCCAGGGGACATCGCTCATCCGGCCATATAGTTCGCCGTTGATGAAGTTGCCGATTCTGCCCAACCCAAGGCCGATGGGGATGGTGATGATGTAGACATCCGCACTCTGCCAGAAGGAAAGGTTGTTAATCCGGCAGAAGAGCAGGCCGCCCACCAGCGTGCCGATCAACGCCCCGTGAAAGGACATGCCGCCCTGCCAGGTTGCCAGGATATCCTGGGGATTGGCCAGATAGTAGCCGGGGTTGTAGAACAGAACATAGCCAAGCCGGGCGCCCAGCACCAGGCTGATGATCAGCACCAGGTTGAGGTTTTCAAAATGCTTGGCCAGGGTGGGAAGCTTGTATTGCCTGATCTGATGGCGGACCAGCAGATAGGAGGCAATAAAGCCCAAGACATACATCAGGCCGTACCAGCGGACCTGAAGAGGGCCGAGGTGGAGGAGAACAGGATCAATTTGAGGGTAGGGGAGCATAGAGATAGTTAAAAGTGAAGAGTTAAAAGTTAACAGTGAAAAGTTGAGGCAGAGGGGCAGAGACGCAAATAGAATTGTTATAAAAACCAAATAGTGTACCTTCGGAGTCGATGCCCGCGTCTTTGCGCCTTTGCGTTACAATAAAACATGTACCCGGTTCTCGCAGGTTAGACAATGCAAATCAGCCTGATTACCCTCAATGCCCGTTACTCCCATTCCTGTCCGGCCCTGTTTCAGGTGCGCAACGCCCTGGCCCAAGCTCTGCCGGAAAGCCGCCTGCTCCTGCACCAGTTCACCATCAACGACCCCTATTTCCAGACCCTGGTGCGGATTACCGGCGACCAGTCCCGGATTTTTTGTTTTTCGGTGTATATCTGGAATGCCGAGTACACCATGCGGCTCGTTGCTGATCTGCGGCGGATCATGCCAGAGGCGGTGATCATCCTGGGCGGGCCGGAGGCAACCTTCATGGCAAGCCTGCCCGCCGGCTGCACCGTGGTCCGGGGCGAGGTGGAGGGGCTGGGGGATGATTTTTTCCGCGATCTGGCGGCGGGAACCCTGCAAGCCGAGTATCGGGGCGCCAGTGCCCCCCCGTTTTCCATGCCGTACCGGGAAAGCGATTACGCCGCTCATCTGGAAAACCGCAATATCTACTACGAATCGTCCCGCGGCTGTCCGTTTTCCTGTAGTTACTGTCTCTCTTCGGTGGAGCACGGGGTGCGCTATCGGGAGCTGGCCGAGGTGGAGCGGGAGCTGGCCGAAATTCTCGCCCATAAGCCAAAGATTATCCGTTTCGTGGACCGGACCTTCAACGCCCTGCCCGAGCGCGCCCTGACCATCTGGCGCTGGCTCCTCGCCCAGCCGGGCCAATCGGAAAAGACTCTTTTTCATTTCGAGATCGCCCCGGAGCTGTTCAACGAAGAGATGCTGGTCTTTCTGGCGGCTGTTCCCCAGGGCCGCTTCCAGTTTGAGATCGGCTTGCAGTCCACCAACCAGGCCACCCTGGCCGCGGTAAACCGACGGCTCGATCTGGGCAGGGTTCAAGAGAACCTCGGTCGGCTGGCGGCCCCCGGTAACATCCACCTGCACCTTGACCTGATTCTCGGGTTGCCCCGGGAAACCGAGGCAACCTTCCGCACCTCGCTGAACGAGGCCTTTGCCATGGCGCCCCATCATCTCCAGATGGGGTTGCTTAAGGTTCTGCCCGGTACCCAGATCAGCCGGGAGACGGAGGAGTTCGGCCTGATAAGCTCAGGCACCCCGCCTTATTCGGTGCTGGCCACCCGCTGGCTGGACCATGCTTCGCTGCGCCGTCTGTACTGGCTGGGAGAGTGCCTGGAGGCCATGTACAACAACCGGTTTTTCCGTAACACCCTGAGTTATCTCAGGAAAAATGGCGAAGAGCCCTTTGGTTTTTTTGCGCAACTGCTCGCCGTCTGCCAGGCGGCGGATTTTTTCTCGTGCGCGAAAACCCAGGAACTCATGAACAGGATGCTGGTCGAGCTGGCCCGGACCCGGCCAGACCGGGAGCTTTTTTGCGAGCTGCTCCGCTTTGACTGGCTGGTAAGCGGGCAAAGGATTCTGCCGCCTTGCTTTGCCGCAGAGCCGTCCAGGGAGATCAGGGATTACCTATGGCACCGGCTGCCGGAAGAGTTGCCGCCCCACTATACCAGGCTGACCAGGAACGAATTCTTCAAGCGGGGGATTTTTGCCCGGTTTTCCGGCCCGCTACTCAAGACGGTGGGGTTGGCGGAGGGGTTGGCCGAAGGGGAATCGTCCCCCGTAGGCTATGTCTGCTTTCTCCCGGAACAGGAGAGTGTTGCCGGCTATCAACGCCAGCGGCACATAGTGTTTTTTGGGGAAGAGAAGGCGGCCGTCGACGTGCCGTAGGAGCGGCTTCAGCCGCGAAACCCACTGAATCGCGGCTGAAGCCGCTCCTACCAATCGCGGTACCAATCGCGATAATCCCAATAATTTCAATGGGATTACAACCAGATCATATCCCAGAGAGGATAATCCAATACATCCTCAACCAATCCTCGCCGCAGCGGATTTGCAATTATATAATGCGCTGCCAGACGGACATCTTCATCCCTTCGCAGGGCATGATCATAAAAAGACTTTTGCCAGACCGGTCCATGCCGCTGTAAAATCCGGTTCAGGCTAAAGGCGGAACGGCCTTTTAAAAGGCGGATTACTTCAGGCAACGAATTTTTTACGGTAAGAGCAAACAACCAATGCAAGTGGTCAGGCATAAGAACCCAGGCCAACGAATCAACGCAGCCCTCTTCAGCCAACCGGCGCATTTCACTGACCACGCAACGGCCATGGGCAAAGCTGGTAAAGTAAGGATACCGGTCATGTGTGGAGGTGATCACATGGTAGATCCTGCCGGATTCAGTGACCCTACCCTTGCGCAAGGCTTGGTGCCCCGGCGCAATGCGTGCTGTTTTTTCCATCTGTTATCGCGGCTGAAGCCGCTCCTACACGGCCAGCCTCAGGATCTCGGCAATGGTTGCCTTGGGGTAGATTCCACCAATACCCCATTGGCGGGCAAGGCCTTCGGCGTTTTTCGCGATGGTTCCAATGTCGGCTGCCGCAATCCCCACCTCGGCTAACCGCACCGGCGAGTTAATCTTGACAAACCACTGCTCGAGCGCCGCAATCCCCGCCTCCCCGGAATCCAGCCCGAAAATCTCCCTGGCAAAGCGCGCAAACTGGCCAGGATTCTGCGGCAGATACCATTTCATCCAGGCGGGCATGACGATGGACAGCCCGGCCCCGTGCGGGATATTGTAGATACCGCTCAGGGCGTGCTCGATCATGTGGTTCGGGAAGCTGTAGGCGCCGATGCCGGCCGGGGTCAGGCCGTTCAAGGCCAGGGTGGCGGTCCACATGAAGGAGGCGCGGGCCTTGGCGTGGGCGGGCTCGGCCATGATCAGCTCGGTGGTTTCGATTACCGTTTTGATGATTCCTTCCACCAGCCGGTCCTGGAGGTGGGTGCCGGGTTGCTTGGTGAAATAGCCCTCGCAGACGTGGGCGATGGCGTCCACCGCTCCGTAGGCCGTGTAATCAAGGGGTACGGAATGGGTCAGCTCCGGGTTGAGGATGGAGACCCGCGGGTAGGCGTGGGGCGAGGAGATATTGTATTTCTGGCGGGTTTCGGCATTGGTGATCACCGAATTACCGTTCATCTCGCTGCCGGTGGCGGCCAGGGTCAGGATGGTGAAGATGGGTAGGGCGCGCTCCACCTCCTTGCCGGTGAAGAACTGCCAGACATCCTCCTCGGCCAGAGCGCCGACGGCGATGGCCTTGGCCTCGTCGAGTACCGAACCGCCGCCCACCGCCAGGATAGCCTCGACTTTGTCCCGCTTGGCCAGGGCCACCCCTTCCCTGGTATGGGAAAGGAGCGGATTTGAGACCACCCCGCCAAACTGGCTGCAGGCGATGTTGCTTTTGCCAAGGCTGGCTATGACCCGGTCGAGCAGCCCGCTGCCGGCCACCGAATTGCGGCCATAGACCAGCAGGACTCTGGTGATCCCGGCACCGCTCAGTTCCGAGCCGATCAAGGCCTCCTTGTCTGCGCCGAAGATAATTTTGGTCGGATTGTGAAAGGTGAAATCAAACATAAGTCCTCCTCGGGGTGGATGGTCATGTTTCTTGTGCTTGGGTACCGAGACGATAATATGGCTAAATATTAGCCTGTCATCCTTTGGCTGTCACTCGGTATCATTAAATAACTACGAATGAGAGGCATGGCAAAAAGGTAAATTTTTTCGCCTCGCGGCGTTAAAGCGGGGGCGGAATCGGCAGGGGGGCTGCTTGGTGGTGAAGGCGCAAAAAAAGGCCGCCTCTGTTTAAGAAGGCGGCCTTTGAATTTACTTGGCTCCCGGGGAGGGATTCGAACCCCCGACAGGGTGATTAACAGTCACCTGCTCTACCGACTGAGCTACCCAGGATTAGTATTCAACGGAACGCGGGCAATATAGCAAGTGCGCATCCGGGCGTCAACATTTTTAGGAGCCCTTGCGAAATATCTCTTACGTTTCTGGCCGTTTCGTTGCGTCCCCTTATCCCGATCAAAAAACAATTCTCTTGACCGGCCACGGGCAGAGTGCTAATAAAGCAGCTTCCATTATCGTCCGTCGGGGCGTAGCGCAGTCTGGTTAGCGCGCCTGCCTTGGGAGCAGGAGGCCGGAGGTTCGAATCCTCTCGCCCCGACCACCTTTTCTTCCTCACTTTACCCTCTGGCTCATCCCCGCTTTTGACATTTATGCGCACGTTTACCGTGGCGGCTGCAATAAGTTGTTTCAGCGAAGCGGATTATCATTTATATTTGTGGTTCTTGATAGGATTTTTGCCGATAATGGTCGGGAAAGCCGGGAAACCCGGCGATGCCGCGTTGAAATGGAGTGTTTTTGTTCGAGGAAGAGAGCATGGATCTACAGTTGGAAAGAGTCACGGAAAAAGAAGCAAAGTGCAAGCCGGACCAAAGTTGCCTGGGTTTCGGTAGACATTTTAGCGATCATATGCTGGTCATGTCGTACACCGAAGGCAAGGGGTGGCACGACGCCTCAATCCAGCCATACCGGAATTTTTCCCTGGATCCGGCAGCCATGGTTCTCCATTACGGCCAGGCCATCTTCGAGGGGATGAAGGCTTACCGGGGCAAGGACGGCGGCATCTATCTCTTTCGGCCGGCGGACAATCTCGCGCGGATGAATCTGTCGGCGGCGCGGCTCTGCATGCCGCAACTGGAGGTGGACAAGGTCCTCGCCGCCCTCAAGGAGCTGCTGCGGCTCGATCAGGACTGGATTCCCTCGGCCAAGGGCGCCACGCTCTACATCCGGCCCACCATGATCGCCACCGAGGCGGCCCTGGGGGTGCGGCCGGCAAAGCAATATCTCTTCTTTGTCATCCTGAGTCCGGTCGGCGCCTACTATCCCGAAGGCTTCAACCCGGTCAAGATCTATGTCACCGACAAATATGTCCGCGCCGTGCCCGGCGGGGTGGGGCATGTGAAAACCGCGGGCAACTACGCGGCCAGTATCATGGCGGCGGTGGAGGCTCAGCAGGCAGGCTTCACCCAGGTGCTCTGGCTCGATGCCGTGGAGCGGAGGTACATCGAAGAGGTGGGGACCATGAATATCTTTTTCGTCATCGGCGAGAAGATTATCACCCCGCCGTTGGGGGGCAGCATCCTTCCGGGAATCACCAGGGATTCAGTGATCCAGGTGGTCAAGGACTGGGGCCTGGACATAGTGGAGCGCAGGATAACCATCGACGAGGTTCTGGCGGCCCAGGAAGATGGCTCGCTTACGGAGATCTTCGGCACCGGCACCGCGGCGGTGATCTCGCCGGTGGGCTCCCTGCATTACCAGGGCCGGGATTGCTTGATCAACCACGGGAAAACCGGCGCTTTGTCTCAGCGGCTGTTTGATGAACTCCAGGCCATTCAGTATGGGGCCAAGGAAGATCCTTACGGCTGGGTGATAAAGCTCTGAGTTTGTAAGCGGTCACAGGGCACCACATCTTGCGGCGATCGGTCCGGCTCACGTACAAAAGTACGCATCGCCGTCCCGCTTGCCGCAATCTGCGGCACCCTGTGACCGCTTGTTCCTTGGTTATTTGACCTTTATGGGTTTGCCCCGTGATTGGTTACCTGAGTTTTGTTGGGGAGAAAAGGAGTTGCGCCGGGATAACAATACAACTGATTGATATCATTTTATAAAAAAAATAAATAGCTGCTCTTGATTTTTCAAGGCCCGATACATATTATGTGCCATCAAGGCAGGAAAGTACCGTGCGAAACGGTCTTCCCTGCCGCTTCGTTTATGGATCGGGAAACGTTTCGGGCGGGTGTTGCCCCGTTGTTTCGTTTCATGATTACCCACAATACATTACCAAACACAACTGGAGGCATTACATGAAAATTCGTCCGTTGAATGATCGCATCCTGGTCAAAAGACTGGAGGAAGAGCAGAAAACCAAGGGTGGGCTCTTTATCCCCGACAGCGCCAAGGAAAAGCCGGCCGAGGGCAAGGTTGTTGCCGTGGGCAAGGGCCGTCTCAACGACAAGGGCGAGCGGGTAGCCGTTGAGCTCAAGGCAGGAGATCGGGTTCTCTTTTCCAAGTATGGCGGCACCGAGGTCAAGCTCGATGGCGAGGATTACCTCATCATGCGTGAGGACGATGTCCTCGGGGTTCTTGAGGGCAAATAAGCGGACGTTTAATCGTTATTCCGGCAAGTTGTGTAATTTTTTGTGATTTAGACGGATAAGGAGAATTATCACCATGGCTGCAAAAGATATCAAATATGGGGTGAAAGCCCGCGAGTCCATTCTGAATGGCGTAAACATCCTGGCCAATGCGGTCAAGGTAACCCTCGGTCCCAAGGGCCGTAATGTGCTGATCGAGAAATCCTACGGCGCCCCCATTATCACCAAGGACGGCGTTACCGTTGCCAAGGAGATTGAAGTAAAGGACAAGTTTGAAAACATGGGCGCCCAGATGGTCAAAGAGGTTGCCTCCAAGACCTCCGATGTGGCCGGCGACGGCACCACCACTGCCACCATTCTGGCCCAGGCCATTTATGCCGAGGGCTCCAAGCTGGTGGCCGCGGGTAACAACCCTATGGACATCAAGCGCGGCATCGACAAGTCCGTCGAGGCGGTAGTGGCTGAGTTGAAGAAAATCGCCAAGCCCACCAAGGAGCAAAAAGAGATCGCCCAGGTCGGCACCATCTCCGCCAACAATGACGCCACCATCGGCAACATCATCGCCGAGGCCATGGACAAGGTCGGCAAGGAAGGCGTGATCACCGTGGAAGAGGCCAAGGGCATGGAGACCACCCTGGACGTGGTCGAAGGCATGCAGTTCGACCGTGGTTACCTCTCGCCGTACTTTGTCACCGATGCTGAGAAGATGGAGGTTAACCTGGAAGAGCCCTTTATCCTGATCAACGAGAAGAAGGTCAGCAACATGAAGGACTTGCTCCCCATCCTTGAGCAGATCGCCAAGATGGGGCGCCCCCTGTGCATCATCGCCGAGGACGTGGACGGCGAGGCCCTGGCCACCCTGGTGGTCAACAAGCTGCGCGGCACCCTGAGTGTTGCCGCGGTCAAGGCCCCTGGCTTCGGCGACCGCCGCAAGGCCATGCTGGAAGATATCGCCACCCTCACCGGCGGCCAGGTGATCACCGAGGATCTGGGGATCAAGCTGGAGAACGTCACCATCAATGATCTGGGCAGCGCCAAGCGCATTGTCATGGACAAGGACAACACCACCATCGTGGATGGCGCCGGCGACAAGAAAAATCTTGAAGGGAGGGTCAAGCAGATCCGCGCTCAGATCGACGCCTCCACCTCCGACTACGACCGCGAGAAGCTTCAGGAGCGGCTGGCCAAGTTGATCGGCGGTGTTGCGGTGATCAATGTCGGCGCAGCCACCGAGATGGAGATGAAGGAGAAGAAGGCCCGGGTGGAAGATGCGCTGAACGCCACCCGCGCCGCAGTGGAAGAGGGGATTGTTCCCGGTGGCGGCGTGGCCTATCTTCGTTGCCTCCCCGCCCTGAAGAATCTCAAGCTCGCCCCCGAGCTTGAGCTTGGCAAGCAGATCGTGGCCCGGGCTCTCGAAGAGCCGGTGCGGCAGATCGCCAACAACGCCGGCCTTGAAGGTTCGGTGATTGTGGAGCATGTCAAGAACATGAAGGGCTCCAAGGGCTTCAACGCCGAAAATGAGAAGTTTGAAGACCTGATTGAGGCAGGGGTCATCGATCCTGCCAAGGTAACCCGTTTCGCCCTGCAGAACGCGGCCAGTGTTTCCGGCCTGCTGCTCACCACCGAATGCATGATCGCCGAGCATCCCGAGGAAGACAAGGGCGGTGCGGGCGGCGGTATGCCTGGCGGCATGGGCGGCATGGGCGGGATGGGCGGCATGGGCGGCATGATGTAAGAGCCGCGCCTCGCGCCGTTTCTTTTACGGTAAGCAGCCCCCGGTTTTTCGTGCGCGGAAACACCGGGGGCTTTTTTTGTGGTTGACAATTACCGCAAAATCCTGAATATAAGTACTTTCTTTTGCACGGCGATGTAGCTCAGTTGGTTAGAGCATACGGCTCATATCCGTAGTGTCCGGGGTTCAAGTCCCTGCATCGCCACCAGATCATAATCCGGCTTTGTCCGGTTTCATTCGTAAAGCCCGCTTCTTGTAAAGGAAAGCGGGCTTTATTTGTTTGAGGCGTAATTTCACCGCAGATGTGACGAGGTGTTAAATTGCACATATAGAATGAATAGGGTGCCGCCATACTGATGCCGGACTGCTCTATCCAACTTGAGTGGACTCCTCTTGCCGGCAGGGGGATCAATCAGCATAATCTCACGTTGCAAAAGGAGATTTACGCAAGATATGCCGACAAACCGGACAGCTGGCTGTTCTTTCTCGGCTTCTGCTCCAAAAGTAGCCCCCTGTCGGTGTCTCTTGCCTTCTGGCGAAGGTTTATCCACAAACTCACTTCCGACCTGGAGGCGCTACGCTCCAATGCCGTTGTTGCTCTCGCCGATGATGAACGCGCCCAACTGCTGGAATCGGCTCCCCTGATGCTCGGCGGTCTGTGCTGGGGTGCCAGGCGACCGGCATTCCTACCGCGACCTCGCGAAGACCCTGGAGATGCCGGCCTGACAGCGAAAGATCATACAGGGGATGATATTTCCAGTCCTCTGCGGAAGAGTCACCCTAATCAGGTTTGTTTCTAACAACTTTTGCTTGTCAATCCCTGTCCTGTTGTTTAAGCTGCCCTCCTCGCTGTTCAAATGAATGCCACCGGGGAGAAGGGCATGCAGGGACCGAGTATCGCTAACAGTCGCCAACAATCAGGAAAATATAAGCCGCTTCGGGAGATGATCCGCCCGTGAGCGGTTTTTTTGTGCGTCGTCCTTATTGCGTCAAGAGGATTTTTTGCAACTCGCACAACAACGTTCCCTTCGATCATACAAGAAATCGCATGTTATTCCGTTGATGATCAGCTTGGGATGAGGCAACAGTCCCTTGCTGCCAATCATGATTTCTGGCATGATGGGCAAGATCATGGAATGACCTGTTATGATGTTTGGCCAACTGCGGCGGAATCTAGGAAAATGAATGCCAGATAAAGAAGCCACAGCCAGGATTAAGATCAACAAACTGCTCGAAACGGCTGGCTGGCGCTTTTTTCCAGAGGGAAGCTCCCCCGCGAACATCTGCCTCGAACCCAGCATTACCATCAAATCATCCGATCTGGATGTCCTTGGAGAGAACTTCGAAAAGACCGGCAAGGGCTTCATCGACTTCCTGCTCCTCGACGCCAAAGGCTTCCCGCTCATCGTCCTTGAGGCCAAATCGGAAGACAAAAACCCGCTGGTCGGCAAGGAACAGGCCCGCAAATACGCCAAGTCGCTGAATTGCCGCTTCGTCATCCTTTCCAACGGCAACCTGCACTACTTCTGGGATCTGGAACGCGGCAATCCCTACCTCATTACCTCCTTTCCCACCCCGGACTCGGTGATCGGATACCAGAAGGTTTTGCCCAACCCGCAACGGCTCGTCGAGGAACGAGTCGCTGACGACTACATCGTCCTGACCCAGCGCCCGAACTACCAAGCCGAAGCGGCGTGGCGCAATGAGGCGGAACGGCCCGGCTACATCCAGACCAACAAGCTGCGCTTCCTGCGCCCCTATCAGTTGCAGGCTGTTCACGCTCTGCAACGGGCGGTAAAGGAGGACCATGACCGTTTTCTCTTCGAAATGGCCACCGGCACCGGCAAGACCCTGACCGCTGCCGCCGTCATCAAACTCTTCCTGCGTACCGGCAATGCCCGGCGCGTCCTCTTTCTGGTGGATCGCCTCGAACTGGAGGATCAGGCCAAGAAGGCCTTCAGCGCGCTGCTCTCCGCCGATTTCCAGACGGTGATCTACAAGGAGAACCGCGATGACTGGCGGCGGGCCGAGATAGTGGTCACCACCGTGCAATCACTGCTTTTCAACAACAAGTACCAGCGGCTTTTCTCGCCGACCGACTTCGATCTGGTCATCTCCGACGAGGCCCACCGCTCCATCGGCGGCAACGCCCGCGCAGTCTTCGACTACTTCATCGGCTACAAACTCGGCCTCACCGCCACCCCACGCGACTACCTCAGGCGCTTCGACAAAGCCGCCCCCACCTCCCGCGACCCGCGCGAGGCCGAACGCCGCCTGCTGCTGGACACCTACCGCACCTTCGGCTGCGAGAACAGCCAGCCCACCTACCGCTACTCGCTGCTCGACGGGGTGAAGGACGGCTTTTTGATCAATCCCACGGTGG
>MGTD01000054.1:0-10933 GCA_001799285.1 Deltaproteobacteria bacterium RIFOXYD12_FULL_56_24 | reverse complement strand
CAGCCCACCTACCGCTACTCGCTGCTCGACGGGGTGAAGGACGGCTTTTTGATCAATCCCACGGTGGTGGATGCCCGCACCGAGATCACCACCGAACTGCTTTCCAAGGAGGGCCTTGTCGTCACCTTTACCGACGATGCGGGAGAAGACCAGCAGGAGTCCTTAAAGCAGCGTGCGTTCGAGAAACGCTTCTTCGCCGACGCCACCAACCAGCTCTTCTGCAAGACCTTTCTGGAAAACGCCCTGCGCGATCCAATCAGCGGCGAGATCGGAAAATCCATCATCTTCGCGGTCAGCCAGAACCACGCGGCTAAACTCTCGCAGATTTTAAACCAGATGGCCGACCGGATGTTTCCCGGCAAGTATCAGTCCGACTTTGCCGTGCAGGTTACTTCCCAGATTCCCGATGCCCAGCAGTTCACCATCAACTTCAGCAACAATAATCTGCTCGGCTCGGCCAATTTCCTGCCTGCCTACAAGACCAGCAAGGCGCGGGTCTGCGTCACGGTCGGCATGATGACTACCGGTTACGACTGCCCGGATATCTTGAACCTCGGCCTGTTCCGTCCGATCTTCTCACCCACCGACTTCATCCAGATCAAGGGGCGCGGCACCCGCAGGCACAATTTTTTTGAGCTGTTTTTTGACGACAGCCTCAAGGATGGGGTCTTGCCGCCGCAGAAGTCCGCTTTCAAACTCTTCGACTTCTTCGCCAACTGTGAATATTTCGAGGAAGAGTTCAACTACGACGAAGTGCTGAAACTCCCCCGGCGCAAATCCGGCGGTGAGGGGCCGGAACCGCCGCCACCGCCTGCCGCCTATGAACACCTCGGCACGGATATCATCCGCACGATGGATGAAGAGGTCATCGGCATCGAGGGCATGAAGATCGACCGGATGTTCTTCGAGCGCTTTGAGGACACCGTGCGGGAGAATCCCGAAATCGTCGCCGCCGTCGAGTCCGGCCAATGGGACCGGGTCATCGATTACGTCAACCGCGAGGTCTTCGACAAGCCGGAAGAGTACTACAACCTGGACAAGCTGCGTAAAGCCGCCGCCGTGGACCGCCGCCTCACCCTGCGCGAGATTCTCGAAAAGATCTTCGGTCTCATCCCCAGCTTCAAGTCCAAGGACGAACTGCTGGAAGAGGAGTTCGCCAAATTCGTCGCCGATGCCAAGCCCGGCGAGGCCGAGGCCATCCCGGCCATCAAGACCTACTTCAAGGCCTACCTCACCAGTGGCCTGATCCGCGAGATCATCGACCGCCGCCAGTTCACCGATCTGGCCACCAACCCGGTCTTCTCCAGCCGAGATTTCCGGGCGGTGCCGGAGAAGTACCGCACCCTGGTCCCCGAATACGTCAAGGACTATGTCTCCTTGAACCAGTTTGCAGCATAGGAGATATGGGGTTCCAAATGACCGGATCAAAAAAAACAACCATAGATGTGCAAGGGACAGTTGTTACGATCCTTGCCAGAAAAAATCAGGACTACATTTCACTGACCGATATCGCCAGATATCGGAACTCGGCTGAGCCATTTTCCATCATCAACAACTGGATGCGCAGTCGCAGCACCATCGAATTTTTGGGCCTTTGGGAAACGCTGAGTAATCCTGATTTTAAACCTCTCGAATTCGAGAGGTTTAAAAATGAAGCCGGTAGCAATTACTTTGTTCTTTCTCCACAGCGCTGGATCGCCGCCACGCAGGCAATCGGCATCACCTCGGTATCCGGGCGCTACGGCGGCACCTACGCTCACCAGGACATTGCTTTTGAGTTTGCGACTTGGATTTCATCCGAATTCAAGCTCTACCTGATCAAGGAATTCCAACGACTCAAAGCGGAAGAAAACAACCGTCTCCACCTGGCATGGAATCTCCAGCGCACCCTCGCCAAGGTCAACTACCGAATCCATACCGATGCCATCAAGGAAACCCTGCTCCCGGCCAAGGTCACCAAAGCCCAGGCGGCTGCGGCCTATGCCAGCGAAGCGGACATGCTCAATGTCGCCTTGTTCGGAAAAACCGCCAAGGAATGGCGGACAGAGAACCCCGCCGCCGAGGGCAACATCCGCGACCAGGCCACCCTGGAGCAACTGGTGGTGCTCAGCAACCTGGAAAGCCTTAACTCTGTATTGATCCGCCAGGACTTGCCCCAATCGGAACGCCTGCTCCAGCTCAACCAAATCGCCATCACCCAAATCCGCTCTCTGCTCGCCAGCAGTGCCATGAAAAGGCTTAAATAATGCTCGACACCGATACAAAACGCCGCATCGACACCGCCCGCGACATCTTCAAAAACGCTTATCTGCCCTACCGCGACCCGGAAACCCTGCGCGCCTTTTTGAAGATCATCGACGAATTCAACTACGACCACAGCGAACGGTTGGGCGACGCCTTCGAGTATCTGCTTTCCGTCCTTGGCTCCCAGGGGGATGCCGGCCAGTTCCGCACCCCCCGCCACATCATCGACTTCATGGTCGAGGTGCTCGACCCCAAAAAAACCGAAACCGTGCTCGACCCGGCCTGCGGCACCGCCGGTTTCCTGATCTCCTCCTATAAGCACATCCTCAAGGCCAATTCTTCTCCCCCCTCGCCCTCCGGGAGAGGGGCCGGGGGGGAGGGTGATTTGTTGACCCCGGACGAACGGGGGCGGCTGGCCGCCAACTTCAAGGGCTACGACATCTCGCCGGACATGGTCCGCCTGAGCCTGGTGAACCTCTACCTGCACGGCTTCGCCGACCCGCATATTGTCGAATACGACACCCTCACCTCCGAGGAGCGCTGGAACGAGTTCGCCGACGTCATCCTTGCCAATCCGCCCTTCATGTCGCCGAAAGGCGGGATCAAGCCCCACAAACGCTTCTCCATCCAGGCCAAGCGCAGCGAAGTCCTCTTCGTGGACTACATGGCCGAGCACCTGACGCCCACCGGCCGGGCCGGGATTATCGTCCCCGAGGGCATCATCTTCCAGAGCCAGACCGCCTACAAGGCCTTGCGCAAGCTGCTCGTCGAAAACGCCCTCGTCGCCGTCGTCTCCCTTCCGGCGGGCTGTTTCAATCCCTACTCCGGGGTGAAAACCAGCATCCTCATCCTCGACAAGTCCCTCGCCAAAGCCGCCGACACCATCGCCTTCTTCAAGGTGGAAAACGACGGCTTCGGCCTCGGCGCCCAGCGCCGCGCCTTCGACAAGAACGACCTCCCCCAAGTCCAAGCCGAACTCACCGCCTACCTCCAGGCCCTCCGCGCCAAAGCGTCCACCGAATCCATCCTGGCCGTAACGTCCACCGCCCAGATCGTGCCAAAAGAAAAGATCGCCGCCAATGGTGACTACAACCTGAGTGGGGAGCGGTATCGGGAGGGCGGAGCCAAGACGAACATCTTTCCTTTGGTGAGAATCGCCGATGTCTGTACGGTCAACCCACGCAAGAGCCAGTTAGCCGAACTGAAACAGGACATCCGCGTTTCGTTCGTTCCAATGGCTGACCTAAACGAGCACCGTATCGCGTTTCAGCCCAACGGCGAGAAGCAACTCTCCGAAGTGTCAACGAGCTACACCTACTTTGAGGACAACGATGTCCTCCTCGCGAAAGTCACACCTTGCTTTGAAAATGGCAAAGCTGGCATCGCTCGCGGCCTTCTCAACGGAATCGGGTTTGGCTCCAGCGAGTTCTACGTCCTGCGGAGCAACGGCCAAGTCTTACCAGAGTGGATTTACTTTTGCGTCATGCACCCGATCTTTCGAGATTCGGCTGTCGCTCAAATGACCGGCACAGGAGGTTTGCAGCGTGTGCCGCGCGATTACGTCGAGAACTTCCAAATCTCCCTGCCGCCGCTGGAGGTGCAGAAGGAGGTCGTGGCGGAGATCGAGGGCTACCAGAAAGTCATCAACGGCGCCCGCGCCGTCCTCGACCACTACCGCCCCCACATCCCCATCCACCCCGACTGGCCGATGGTGGCTATCGAAGACTTGGTGGCAAATGAGAAGCATGGTCTAAAGGCAGGTCCGTTCGGGTCTTCTCTTAAGAAGGAGTGTTACGTCAAAGCTGGCTACAAAATCTACGGCCAAGAGCAGGTGATTCGCTGCGACATTAACTACGGGGACTATTACATCAACGAGGAGAAATTCCGCGAACTTGAGAGCTGCAAAGTCAAAGCGGGCGATGTTTTGATAAGCCTCGTCGGAACCTATGGGAAAATCTTGATCGTTCCTGAGAAGCACGAGCCGGGAATAATCAACCCTCGATTGCTCAAGATAACTTTAGACAAGCAGAAGATACTGGCGACCTATTTCGTAGAGGCGTTCCGCCAAGAGACCGTCACCGAGCAGGTAGCTAATCTCTCCTACGGTGGGACGATGGACATTCTGAGTCTCAAGGTTCTGAAAAGCTTAAAAATCCCCCTCCCACCCCTCGCCACCCAGCAAGCCATCGTCGCAGAGATCGAAGCCGAGCAAGCACTGGTCGCCGCCAACCGCGAACTGATCACCCGCTTCGAGCAAAAAATCCAAGCCACGCTCGCCCGCGTCTGGGGAGGGGAAACCGAAGGAGGCCCGCAATGACCGCACCTGAACCATCAAAGACCATCCACGCATTCAGAGTCCCCGGCGCCTCCGATTGGCGTCCACTTGCGGCGGACCCTGGTGGGGACGATGCCCTACATGTTGAAACCAAAAGAAACAGGGATGAGCTCAAGAACATGTTGTTCGCCTCCTTGCAAATGCAGCACCTTGTGGTGCTGTCTGGTTCGGGCAGTTCACTATCATCAGGTGGCCCGTCGATGCTGGACCTGTGGAACCATACTGTCGGCAAGGAGCCTACCGACAGGACAAAAGAAATTGCCGCCAAGGTGCATCACGAGCTCGCGGACAAGAACATTGAGGCGTTTCTTTCCAGAGTCGAAGCGTTCCTGCATGTGAACGACGACAACAAGGAGATCGCAGACTTCCTTAGCGCAAGCAAGAAGGTGATTTTGGGCAAGTGCTCCGGGTTTCTGCAAACCGACAAACTCGATGCTCACAAGACTTTTCTGCATCGTCTGTCTCGACGTCGGGTCCGCGACCAGCGACTGAAGGTCTTCACTACCAATTACGATCTCTGTTTTGAACGGGCTGCCAGTGAACTTGGCGGAGTGGCATTGGACGGATTTTCATTTGTGGCACCGCGGCGCTTCGATCCGCGATTCTTCAGTTACGACATCATCCGCCGCCCTCGCAGCGGTGATGATCTTGGAAACTATCTCGAAGGCGTATTCCTGCTCTACAAGCTTCATGGCTCTGTGAACTGGGCGCGGGACGATAGTGGGACGATTTTCGAGAAGGAGAAGCCAGAGCCGGAAGAGGCGTGTCTGATATATCCGGCCAGGGGGAAGTATCAACAGAGCTTTACACAGCCACATCTGGAGTCAATGGCGCAGTATCTCGCTGCCGTGCGCGAGCCGAATACCTGTGTGCTGATCGTGGGCTTCGGTTTTAATGACAATCATTTGGCCGAGCCCTTGCTGGCTGCGGCCAGGTCGAACCCGCATTTGCGGCTGGTCATTGTCGACCCGAAGGCTGAGGCGAATGCCAAAAATAGCAACGGATACTGGAAGCAGTTTTTCGAGCTTGGTAATTGCGGAGAAGATATCTGGTTTATCACAGCTGGCTTCGAGGATTTCGCCAGAATGATTCCCGACCTGAAATCGCTTCCGCCTGCGGACACACTGATGAAAGCCATACAAGAAGTGACGAGAGCGAAATGAGGACTCTATCCATTGATGAGGAGTTTCCGCAAGGACTGTTACGGCCCGAATTATTTCTCGGAGTTGCGTCCTCAATCACGGCGCGGACGGTGGGGGTCAATCTCAGCGAGGCGGGCAGCCCTAGCGGTTCACATTTTTCGGGTGGTCGTTATGGCCGTGGCGAGGTTGGTGAGTTCGTATTGATTGAGGGACAGCAAAGCCTGTTGCTGGGCCGTATTGCCGAGGTTCATCTGCGCGACACTGAACGGCGTTCCATCAAGCCTGACTTCGCGGGTAGCAGTGATCTTGATGCCTTGGGACAGATTCAACTGCTGGGTTGCGTTGCCATGGACGATCTGAAGGTGACGGCCGGCGTCGACGCTTATCCGCGCCTAGGCGACCGCATATATGCCGCGCCGCATCGGTTTATTGCACTGTTGCCACGACTTATGGAACGCGATGAAGCTGACCACGAACCTGTTACCCTGAACCTTGGGGCGGTCGATGTGGCCCATGAGAGCACCGTTTCCATCAAGCCTGAGCGCCTCTTCGGTCGCCATTGCGCCATTCTTGGAGCAACTGGCGGCGGCAAAAGTTGGACTACGGCGCGGATCATTGAGGAGTGCATCAAGCACAAGGCGAAGCTGATACTAATTGACGCCACCGGAGAGTACCGGGACTTTACCGGCGATGAGATATTGCATTGCCATCTCGGCGAGCCACCACATAAAAACACAAATTCGGTCGCGTGCTTACTACCGCCAACATGTTTTTTGGAATCAGATTTTATTGCGATGTTTGAGCCGTCTGGAAAAGTTCAAGGTCCCAAGTTGCGTGCGGCCATCCAGAGTCTCAGACTGGTGGAGTTGGAGCCGTCACTTGCCGACAATGGTCTGATCATCAAAGTAAACAAAGACAAGACCCTATTCAACGAAGCAATGTCCCGACATGCATCTAAGGTCAACGATCCGAGGGGGCTGTTCGATGTTCGTTATTTGCCCCAGCAAATCGTAAATGAATGCGTGCAGGACTATGGTGACGCGAAATGGAAAGGTCCTAACGAGGCGGAAGTTGGCTACTGCGCTTCAATGCTTACGCGCATCAATGGAACCCTAACTTCACCAGCTTTCAAGTGCGTGTTTAGTGTCAGTAACGAACCGGCGCTGATCACCAAAATCGACGAGCTTATCAATGATACCGGCAAGTTACTCAGAATCGACTTGAGTGGGATTGCTTACGAGTTCAACGCAAGAGAAATCATCGCCAATGTCATAGGTCGGCAACTCCTAACAAAAGCCCGCTCCGGCGCGTTTCAGCAACGACCGACCGTGGTCATGGTCGATGAGGCGCACAATTTTCTTGGCCGACACATCGGTAGCGAAGATTACGCGGCCAGACTCGATGCCTTTGAGTTGATCGCAAAAGAGGGCAGAAAGTACGGCCTAAATATCTGTCTGGCCAGCCAACGCCCGCGCGATATTACCGAGGGCGTACTGAGCCAGATGGGAACATTGATCGTGCACCGACTGACCAATGAACGCGATCGTGAGGTGGTGGAGCGTGCTTGCGGCGAGATCGATCGCGCGGCGTCCGCATTCCTGCCCAACTTGCGTCCGGGAGAAGCCGCCATCATTGGAACCGATTTTCCGATCCCGCTAACGATCCAGATCCACGAACCAAGCACCAAGCCGAAATCAGACGGCCCCCAATATCAGACATATTGGGCTACTGGCCCTGGTAAAGGCGTAGTAAAAAGAAGACGCCGCATCCATGAGCACCCCGAGTACCCTGGAGAGTCAAAGGAAGAATGAGGGGCAACGAGAAATGAGGGACCATCGGGGTCAGGCTTGACTTACTGCCATTCACCTGGGAGATATTCCGGGTGAATAAGCTGGGGGTAGGCTTCCAAGTTGCCAAGTTGTGATCTTCCCAAATCTGTTTCCTGGCACCCTGGGCATTTCGTGCCCGCGACACAGCAAAAATCTTTGCCCCATTTGACACCCATCACGTTACAGGTTACATTCCGCCATGATCAAAAGTTTCAATCATAAAGGATTGCGCGATTTTTTCATGAATGGCAGCCGGAAAGGGATAATCGCCGAGCATGAAAAAAGATTAAAACTGATTTTAATTCGTCTGCATGCGAGCATTTCGCCGGACGATATGATTCTACCTGGCTTCAAGCTGCATGCCTTGAAAGGTGAGAGGCAAGGGTATTATGCGGTGACAGTTTCTGGTAACTGGAGAGTTATTTTTAGGTTTGAAGGAAATGATGCCGTGAATGTCGATTATCTTGATTACCATTAATGAGGGCAACTATGTTGATGCACGATCCGCCACATCCCGGTGAATTGATCCGGGACATATGCCTTGAACCTTTGGGCCTTACCGTTACTGATGCCGCCGCCGGGCTTGGCGTAACCAGGAAAACATTGTCCAGTCTTTTGAACGGGCATTCCTGTGTGACACCGGTTATGGCCATTCGCTTATCAAAAGCCTTTGGCGGAAGCCCTGAAAGCTGGTTAAACCACCAGATGCAGTTTGACCTGTGGCATGCCCAGCAAAAGACAACAAATTTGAAGGTGAAAGATTTTTGTCATGCCGCTTGATCAGAATATTTCGTCGTGTAGTCGGGGATAATTCCGGGGACATCCAGGGCGAAGGGGGACCATCGGGGCTTGACTTACTGCCATTCCCCTTGGGGATATTCCGGAGGCAGTTCACTGAATCACCCTCTGCACTTGGATGGCGATAACGGCGGTAAGTTAACACTTCCGTAATCAGGTGTGAGAAAGCTCTTCGCGTATAACCCGCCGCAATACGGTTTCGATCTGTTCTGCGTGCATGGCCTGATGCAGTGATTGATTGATCATGGTCTGATAGCCACGTTCTCCGGCCTTGGCTTTGAAAAATTCGATCACCGCGCTGTCCAGCATAATTGAGACACGCTGTTTGCCAAGCCGCTCGTTAACCGCCGCCGCAAAGGTCTCACGGTCAACATCCTTTAGCCCTACGCGCAGCCGGGGCTTACGCTCAAAGGTAGGAGAAGAATTCTTTGATTTCATGTTTTTCGGCCTCCCGCATGGAGATGATTCTGATTTCGCTTTCTGTTTCGGTGTGGGTGACGACCACCACCCTGATGCCAAGTAAGCCAGTAGTGTTGAAGCGCTGCTCCCCGCTGTGCGGCCCTTCATCTTCGATGGTCGCGGTAGGGCCGGAAAAAACCTGCTCGGCAACGGCGAAGTCAAACCCGTGCTTTTTCAGATTCGTTTTCCGTTTTGTTTCGTGCCATATGAACTGCATAGACAAAATATGCATATAAAAATATATATTGTCAAGCGTCTTCGTAAAAATGGTTCGCTTGTCGTTCTCAATTTCGGAAATATGCCGCCTTGACCACAAACAATTCAGGAAGTGCCAGACCAAAGGAAAACAAGAGGAAGAGGGGAACATCCCCGCAATACGTCACGGAAAGTGCGTTTCAATGTCCATATGCCCGTGCAAAACACGAACAATCTCGATCATATCGGCAAGCGTTTGACGGTAAAAAATCACATGACTGCCAGCGTTAAATTTTCGGTAACCGATACGAATTTCAGGACAATCTTTCCCCTTGAGTGGGTTGACTGCCAACTGTTTAAATGAAACGTCCAGCATTTGCAGATACAAGTTGCGCTGTTCGCGTCCCCAACGGTTTTGGGTGAAAATAGCGATCTCTTTCAGATCTGCCTTCGCCCTGTTTGTGAGGGTAAAAGTGGGCATCAGCTAAGATTTTCACCGTCAAGCTCAGAAAGTAAGCCCTTGAGCGAATAATCGGAGGTGCCGCTTTCTTCACCCTCAATAAGTGCCCGCCTCAACAAGGACAGTTTGGTTTCCCGTTCTTCAAGCAGTCGCAGACCAGCACGGATTGTTTCGCTTGCTGAGCCAAAACGACCTTGGATAACCTGCTGAGAAATGAAGTTTTCGTAGTGTTTGCCAAGAGTGACACTGGTATTTTTTTGCATGATTTTACCTCCATTGATGCCATTATGATATTACCATATAATATTTATTGGTATTAATCAACGGATAATAAAAACACCGGAAAGGTGGGGTCTAGAAAATCAGCATTCACAGCTACCAGATTTTAACCCCCTCGAATTCGAGGGGGTTTCCCCTCAAATTTCCCCAGCCTTAAAACCAACGAACTCCCCATGCCTCTAATCACTTCCCCCACCGAACTCACAACCAGCGCCACCGATGCCCTGCTGGCCATCGAATGCACCGTGATCATCACCCTCCTCCTGCGCACCGCGCCAGTCGATCGCTGGCGAACAAACCTCTGGTGCTGGGTGTTTGGCCTGCTAGCAATTGCATCCTTTCTCGGCGCCATGGCTCATGGCCTGGAGATGCCAAAGTCCATTCGCATGGCACTATGGGCGGTTCTCTACCTGAGCCTGGGGATTCTTGTGGTGCTGTTCATCGTGGGGGCTGTGGCTGATTGGCGGGGGCGAGTCGCAGCTATGCGTCTTGTCCCATGGGGCATCGGGGTGAGCGCTGCCTTTCTCGGGCTGACCGCGCTTCTGGGCGGAGCGTTTATCGTTTTCATCGTTTACGCGGCTGCGGTTCTGCTGAGCGCCTTGGCCATCTATACCTTTCTCGCCGCCAGCCATCGTTTGCAAGGCGCCGCGGTCGTTGCCCTGGCAATCCTCCTCAATCTGGCTGCGGCCGCCGTGCAGGCGAGCAATGTCTCGCTCCACCTTCTTGTCCCCTTTGATCACAATGGGGTCTTTCACCTTGTCCAGATAGTGAGCACAGCGATACTCGGGTGGGGATTGCACCTCGGCATGAAGTCCGCTCAGAGATGAGTGCGGCGCAATCCTGACAGTCCTGCGGACGGGCTTATCTCAACCTCTCAAAATGCCGCCCCACCTCGCTGGGCCGATGCGCATCCGACCCCGCCACCAGCGGAACCCCCAGGGCAATAGCCTCCTCAAGAATCCCACGGGCCGGATATTGTTCCCCCCGATGGGAAAACCCGGAGGTATTCACCTCCGAACAGTAAGTGGGGCCCAGTAAGTGGGGCCAGGTCTGGAAAATCAGCTTTTTCGGACCCAAGACAGGAGATGGGGACGCCCATAAGTTTAGGAGTAATCTGGGGTCAGGATGAGCTACCCCCGCTTTCACGGACAGTTGATTAAGCAGCATTTGTCAAAAGCTCATATTGTTCCGG
>MGTD01000053.1 GCA_001799285.1 Deltaproteobacteria bacterium RIFOXYD12_FULL_56_24 | reverse complement strand
TATGTCATGACTCGAAATTTAGCAATTATACGCTAAAGCTGCCACCTAAAGGTGGGGGTTTTAACCCTCCCAAGCGGGGACAATAAACGCGCTGACCTCCCTGCACGCCTTTGCTCTTTACCAGACAGGGCTCCTATAACTTTAACACAGACACCAAAAGGGTTCACCAGCTGATCCCTTTTCTTTCTTTATCGCAAAATGTTTTTTCCCAAGGAGAATACCCATGCTGAACGATGGCGAAAAAGGAGTGGTAGTGCAACGCGACAAAGAAACCTATGCCATTGTCCCCCATCTTCCCCTCGGCCGCGTCACCCCGGCGCAACTGCGAAAAATTGCCGAGGTCGCCGAAAAATACCCCCCTGCCTCCCTCAAAATCACCAGCGCGGCACGCATCGCCATTATCGGCCTCAAGGAAGAAGATATCGACCAGGCCTGGCAGGATCTCGGCATGAATCCGGGAGCCGCGGTCGGCCTTTGTGTCCGCAGCATCAAGGCCTGCCCCGGCAACACTTTCTGCCGCTTCGGCCAGCAGGACGCCCTGGCAATGGGCCTGGAGCTTGACAAGCGCTACCATGGCCTCGCCTTGCCCGGCAAGCTGAAGATGGGGGTCTCCGGCTGTCCCAACCAGTGCGCCGAAACCTCGCTGAAAGATCTGGGGTTGTTCGGCAAGGCCAAGGGCTGGACCATTCTGGTCGGGGGCAACGCCGCCTCCCGACCCAGAATCGGCACAGTTCTTTGCGAAACCCTTTCCAGCGAAGAAGCGCTGGCCACCTGCGAGCGGATCATCACCTATTTCAAGGAAAACGGCAAGAAGGGCGAGCGCATGGGCCGATTTATGGACAGGGTCGGCTTCGAGAACTTCAAGGCAGCCGTGCTTGCCGGATAAGTCGTAACTATCCAGCAGCACCGCATCTGCGTTGTTGCACCCAAAGGGCATAAGTTTGTTGAAATCGTAAAAAGCCACGATTACAACGGGTATTAATGTGTAAGTATCTAATTTTGTGTGGTGGGCCTGTAAACTTTTCAGGTTGTTGCGAGTTCATCAAGTTTCGTTTGAGCAGGCAAGCTGCTCAACTCAGCTTTAAAAAACAGCCTGGGCATTTTGTCAGGCCAAAACGGCACAAAATATTATTGACAATAATTAAGTATCTGCTATGTTATACGATTCGTTTTTCGTTAGAGATATGGGCCTATAGCTCAACTGGCTAGAGCCACCGGCTCATAACCGGTCGGTCCCTGGTTCGAATCCAGGTAGGCCCACCACCCCAAGCCAGAACCGACAGAGCAGGGATTCATTGGACACGCAACAGAAATCAAGCCATCCGAATACAAGTTTTGGCAAGGCCAAGGCAGGATTCCGAATAGAAGGTGCGACCAGACAAGGTTAGCACCTTTTTTTATTTTCAAACGACGGCTTAGTCAGGCTGCCCACGGACACCAGCAAAGGATGCCGGAAAAAAAAATTTTCACCACAGCGCTTCTCTCGATCCTCAACTCCATTGCCCCGTTTGCCATGGCTGAACCATGGGACAACGTCGGGTTGATGGTGGGGGACCCGGAGCAACAGGTCACCGGGATCCTGATCGGACTCGACCCGACCGAAGCCCTCATCCACGAGGCCCTCGCGCAGAACCTGAACACCATCCTCACCCACCACCCCCTGATCTTCCATCCCCTGAAAACAATCCCCGGCAACACCCCCATGGGCCGCATGCTGAAAACAGCCCTGAGCCACGATCTTACTCTCATTGCCTGCCACACCAATCTCGACATTGCCGCCGCCGGGGTCAGCAACGCCCTGGCGGAAAAACTTGAATTGCGCGACACCAGACCGCTCACCGTAACCAATCACGGGATAAGCCCACAAAGGTCAAATAACCTCGGAACAAGCGGCCAAGGGTCTGCCGCACCTGGGCAGAATGCTGGCTTCGGTAAAATCGGCAACCTGCCCGCGCCATTAGACTCCGGCCAATTCATCAGCCGGTTGCTGACCGCTCTGGCTGCGCCGGGAATACAGATTGCCGGCCTGTTGCCGGAAACCATCCATACCGTGGCCCTCTGCGGCGGCAGCGGCTCCGAGCTGGCCGAAACCGCCCGGGCCATGGGCGCCCAAGTCTATATTACCGGCGAGGTGAAACACAGCGTGGCCCGCTGGGCAGAGGCTGCGGGTTTCTGCGTGATTGACGCCGGCCATTACCCAACCGAAAACCTCATCGTGCCGGTTCTGGCAGAGATCCTTAAAAAATCCTGCGCAGACCAGGGGTTTACCCCGGCCATTATAACCACCGCCAAACAGGGCAATCCCATGCAATGGGCTGTCCTGCATGATAACAAACCCATATTCTGTCAACCCATAGAACCATTGAGGAAGCACCATTGAAAGCAAACATCTCGCATCTCAGGGAACTCCAGGCCATTGATCAAAAAATCAGCACGCTGGACAAGGAAATCGCGGTCGGCTGCGGCGAAATTGACACCCGCCGCGCCAGTCTCGACGGCCACAAAGACACTCTTGCCCAGTTGAACGAAAAAATCGCCGTTAACGAACAACGCCGCCGTGAACTCGAAGCCGAACTGGAAGACGAAGCGGTTCGGATCAAAGACCGGCAGGGCAAACTGATGAATGTCCAGACCAACCGCGAATACCAGAGCATTCTCAAGGAAACGGAAGACGGCAAAAAAGCCAACACCCAGAGGGAAGAGGCCGTTGTTCAGCTCATGGAACAGATCGAGGCCCTGACCGCACAGATCGAGGAAGAAACCAAGATCTGCGCCGAGGATGAAAAAATGCTTGCCGATGACATCGCTGCGGTTGAGAAAAAAATCAGCCAATTCAATGCGGAAAAAAGCAAGATTCTTAAGACCCGCGAAAGCAAGGCCGGTGCCGTATCCGCCAGCTTGCTGAAAAAATATACCGCCATCCGGGACAAGCGCAACGGTCTGGCAATTGTCGCGGTGACCGGCAGCGTTTGCCGGGGCTGCTTCATGAACATCCCCCCACAGCTGTATAATGAGCTGATGAGGGAAGATAAACTCATCTCCTGCCCCACCTGTCACCGGATCATGTTCCACGAACCGGAGACCGAGGAAGAATAAGGCAACCGGTTGCAATTACAGAAACATCGCAGGATTAAGGGAGGCCAACCACCTAAAAAGCCTTGACCTTTTCCGGTCCTGCTTATAGTTGTCTCAGTGTGGGGAGTGGGTGCATGGTCGCTGGCGGGATGTTAGCCGCCAGAGGAAAGTCCGGACTCCGCAGGGCAAGGAGGTTCGTAACACGAACTGGGGGCGACCCCGAGGAAAGTGCCACAGAAAACAAACCGCCGGGCAACCGGTAAGGGTGAAAAGGTGGGGTAAGAGCCCACCGCTTGCGTGGCGACACGGAAGGCACGGCAAACCCCTCCTGGAGCAAAACCAAATAGGGAAGCGTTTGAGGGCGGCCCGCCCGAGGCTTCCGGGTAGGTTGCAAGAGATGCCGGGCAACCGGCATCCATAGAGAAATGATCATGGCCCTTGCAAAGGGGTACAGAATCCGGCTTATAACCCACTCCCCTTTTTTTATCCTTACATGCAAAAAGCAACAGCGATCATTGCCGCAGGCGGCGCAGGCCTGCGCATGGGAACCTCCACCCCCAAACAGTTCAGCGAACTGCTTGGCGTTCCCATCCTGATCCATACCATCCGCGCCTTTCGTCAGGTTCCCGCCATCACCGCCATTATCGTAGTGGCCCCGGCCCAACACCGGGCGCTTACCTGCGCCCTCCTGGCCCGTTACCAGCTGGCCGACCACTGCACGGTAATAAGCGGCGGCAAGCTCCGCCAGGATTCGGTGCGCATCGGCCTGGCCCTGGTCCCGGAAGATTCACCTCTGGTGGCGGTACACGACGGCGCCCGGCCGCTCATCGACCCCGCAGATATCCAGCGTTGCCTGGAGGCAGCCGCAGACAAAGGCGCTGCGATCCTGGGGGTGCCGGTGAAGGACACCCTCAAGACCGTGGCTGCGGACACTACTATCCGCCATACCGTAGAGCGAGAATCCCTCTGGCAGGCGCAAACCCCCCAGGTGGTCCAAACCGACCTCCTGAAAAAGGCCTTTGCCAGGGCTGACCAGGACTCCTTTGTCGGCACCGATGAGGCAGCCCTTCTGGAGCACGGCGGCTGGCCGGTCATGATGGTGGAAGGCTCAGAAACCAACCTCAAGATCACCCGTCCGGATGATCTGCGCATGGCGGAGGCCATTCTCATGCAGAAACAACCAGCCAGGCAAATGCGGATCGGCCATGGCTTTGACGCCCACCGCCTGGTCCCTGGCCGACCGCTGATCCTAGGCGGCCTGGAAATCCCTCACGTCTTGGGCTTGCTGGGCCACTCGGACGCCGATGTCCTCAGCCATGCCCTGTGCGATGCCATTTTGGGCGCCTGCGGCGAAGGCGATATCGGCCGCCATTTTCCGGACAGCGACCAGAGGTACAAGGGAATTTCCAGCATCAAGTTGCTGGCGCAGGTGATCGGGCTGGCCGCAGCAAGGCATCTTCGCCTGGTCAATGCCGACATAACCGTGGTGGCCGAACAACCCAAGCTCGCCCCCCATTTCCCGGCCATGCGAAAAATTATCGCCGAGGCCTGCCTGGTTGAACCCGCAGCCATCAACCTCAAGGCCAGCACCACGGAAAAGATGGGCTATACCGGCCGCGAGGAAGGGATCAGCGCCCACGCCGTGGTTTTGCTGACCGGGTAAAATTGCGACCCTCCGAGGCAGGCAAGCCCTGCTCATGCCTGTTGACAAGCGATCCGCGATGGAATAGTTTTGCCTTTCATTATTATGAGAGTATTCGTCATTATTTTATAGTTTTTTCTAAGCCCTTTCCCTCGGAGCAATCCATGCTGAATGTCACAACCAGTGCCGCACGCCGCCTCTGCGTCTCAATTGCCGCAGCCACCCAGGCCGAGGCGCTGACCTTGGCCACAGAATCGGAACCGGTTGCCGATGTCATCGAGATCCGCCTGGACAGCCTGACAAACCCGGACATCCAGCTCTTTCTGCATAGCCTCGCCAAACCCCTGCTCTTCACCAACCGGCCCACCTGGGAAGGCGGCAGCTGGACGGGCGAGGAAAAGGAACGGATCGGGCTGCTCAGAAAGGCGGCTGAAACCGGGGCTGCCTATGTTGACCTCGAACTCAACACCGATTCCACCCTGGCCGGCGAACTCATTGGGGCGGCCCGGGCGAACAACTGCCGGACCATCGTCTCCTGGCATGATTTCAAGTGCACCGCCTCCAGGCAGGCCTTGAACGAAATCTTTCAGCGCCAATGCCGGAGCGGCGCCGATATCGGCAAAATCGTCACCACGGCCCGCTGCTTTCAGGACGTTTTCCGGGTTCTCGCCTTGCAGGAACTGGCGGCCGAACTGGGATTTCCCCTCATCGCCTTCTGCATGGGGCCGCACGGCATGATCAGCCGGGTGGCCACCACCGATCTGGGCGGCTACATGACCTACGCCGCCCCGGATCATGGTCAGGCCACCGCACCCGGCCAGCTGCCCGCCTCGGCCCTGCGTCGCATCTTCACGGAGCTTGAGCATGGAGATTAACGGCGCCACCGAACTTTACGGCATCATGGGCAACCCGGTGGCCCACAGCCTGAGCCCGGCCATGCACAATGGAGCCTTTGCCGCCCTTGGCCTGAACAAGGTCTATCTTCCCTTTGCCGTGCAGGATGTGGCTCTGGCCATGACCGGCTTCCGAGCCCTTGGCGTCAAAGGCGTTAGCGTCACCATCCCCCACAAACAGGCGGTGATCGAACATCTTGATTCCCTCGATCCGGTCGCCGAAAAAATCGGCGCGGTAAACACCCTGATCATCGACAACAACACCATCCACGGGGCCAACACCGACTGGCTCGGAGCCAACCGGGCCCTCGCCGAAAAGATCCAACTGAAAAGCGCCTCGGTGCTGCTCCTGGGTGCCGGCGGCTCGGCCAGGGCCATCGGCTTTGGCCTGCTTGAGGCCGGGGTCTCGCTCACCATTGCCAGCCTGACCCCGGAAAAAGGGATCGCCCTGGCCAGACTGCTCGGCTGCCCCTGGCTGCCCCTGGCCGAGGCCGCCACCGCCAGGGCAGATATCCTGATCAACGCCACCTCGCTGGGCATGGCCCCCCAGCAGGAACTGCTGCCCATTGCCAGGGAAGCCCTGGTCAACTTCGGCGTGGTTATGGACATCGTCTATGCCCCCCTGGCAACCCGCTTGCTGCAGGAGGCGGAGCAGGCAGGATGCCAGACCATCAACGGCCTCGATATGCTGCTCTATCAGGGCGCAGCCCAGTTTGAACTGTGGACCGGCCAACAAGCCCCGGTGGACGTGATGCGTCAGAGCCTGCTCAACAGCCTCGGCTACAACCCTGACGATTACAAACCATGAAAGAAATCCGTCCCCTTGTCACAACCGATACCACCCTCACCGTACCCGGCTCAAAAAGCCTGACCCAACGGGCTCTTATCGCCGCGGCCCTGGCGAACGGGGAAAGCATTCTCCAATACCCCCTGGCCAGCGAGGACACCGAATACACCTCCCAGGCCTTGGCCGCCATGGGCATCACCGTTACGCCCGGCCAAGAACAATGGCGGGTAGAAGGCAAGGGCGGGGTCATCGCCACCCCGGAGCAAGAAATATTTCTCGGTAACAACGGCACCGCCACCCGCTTTCTCACCTCGGTGGCGGCGCTCGGGCACGGCATCTTTACCATCAACGGCGACCAGCGCATGCACGAGCGGCCGATCAAGCCCTTGATGGAGGCCCTGGCCGGCTGGGGGGTTGCAATCCGCAGCCTCCACAACACGGGCTGCCCGCCGGTGGCCATTGCGGCCAAGGGGATCAAGGGCGGCAAGACCTTGCTGCCGGAAGGGAAAAGCAGCCAGTACCTCTCCTCCCTGCTGCTGGTCGCGCCCTATGCCGAACAACCCGCTGAACTCCTGGTGGCAGGGGAGGTTCTGTCCAAACCCTATGTCAGCATGACCCTGGCCGTGATGCGGGATTTCGGCCTTGAAGTAACCGCCAATTCCGAGCTTAATCACTTTCTTATCCCCCAAGGCTGTTACCAGGCCAGAAAATACGCAGTTGAGGGCGATGCCTCCAGCGCCTCCTATTTCTGGGCTGCCGCCGCGGTGACCGGCGGCAGGGTGACGGTGGCAAACGTTCCCTCGCCATCGTTACAGGGAGATGCGGTGCTGGTGGAGATCCTGGCCCGGATGGGTTGCGCGGTGGAGCGTTTTGCGGCGGGGATTACCGTAACCGGCAGCAAGGAGCTGCGCGGGGTAGAGGTGGACATGGGCGACTGCCCGGACGTGGTCCCCACCCTGGCGGTGGTTGCCGGTTTCGCCAAGGGCAGAACGGTGATCAAAAACATCGCCCATCTGCGGATCAAGGAATGCGACCGCCTCCACGTCATGGTCACGGAACTGGCCAAGTTGGGGATCCGGGCCGAAGAACAGCCGGACGCCATGATCATCGCAGGGAGAGATGGAAACAGCCCCCTCTCTGGCGCGGAGATCGACACCTACAACGACCACCGCATCGCCATGAGCTTTGCCGTGGCCGGGCTGATGGTGCCGGGGGTCCGGATCCGGGGGGAAGGGTGTGTGGGCAAATCCTTTCCGGATTTCTGGAAACGGTTCGAGCTGCTTTATTGAACAAAGTATAGGACCTATAGGACCTATACTTTTTTGCTGACTTCTGCCAGCAGCGCCAGGCCGGGATCATCCTCGGCTTCAGCCGCCCCGTCCTGGCCCTCCCGACGAGCGGCAAGGTGATCCAGCAGCCTGCCGGCCAGCTTCTTCCCCAGCTGCACCCCTTCCTGATCAAACGAGTTGATATTCCAAATAAATCCCTGGAACACCACCTTGGCCTCATAGAGGGCCAGCAGAGCGCCCATGGTGTATGGCGTCAGCCGGTCGGCCATGAGCACGGCGCTGGGACGGTTCCCGGCGAAACTCCGGTTGGGATTTTCATTGGCCTGTCCGGTGGCTAGGGCTAGAGCCTGGGCCAGCAGGTTGGCCACCAGTTTTTCCTGGGAGGTGGTCTGTTCGATGAGCAGGTCGCGGCCATACTGACTGGCGCGAAAGCCGATGAATTCGACGGGAACGATGATGGTTCCCTGGTGGATCAGCTGGTAAAAGGCATGCTGGCCGTTGGTTCCCGGCTCGCCCCAGATAATGGGGCCGCTTTTCCAGGCCAGGGGTTTACCCTGCCTGGTCACGGATTTACCGCTAGACTCCATGTCGCATTGCTGGAGATGGGCGGTAAAGCGGACAAGGGCCTGGCTGTACGGCAGGATGGCCAGAGTTTCACAGCCTAGAAAATTATGGTTCCAGATACCCAGCAGGGCCAGAAGCAAAGCAGGATTGCGGCGGATGTCCGGTTCTTCCGCGGCCAGATCCATGGCGTTGGCCCCTCGGAGAATCTCCAGAAGCTGCGGGTATCCCAGGCCGAAACCGAGCAACACCGCGCCAACCATGGAGGTAACGCTGTAACGGCCGCCAATGGAGTCGAACATGTAAAAAGAGCGGAGATACCTGGCGGGGTTGTCCATGGGCGAGCCCTTGCCGGTAACCGCCAGAAAATGGCGACTAGGCTCCAGCCCTGCCTCGGCGTAAGCCTGACGGACCAGCTCTTCGTTGGTCAAGGTTTCGAGGGTGGATCCGCTTTTCGACACCACATTCACCAGGGTTCTTGCAAGATCAAGCCCGTTCAGGATGGCGGCGGCATCATCGGGATCCACATTGCTGATAAAATGCACTCGCCGGCCGGGGATTTTATAGGCGGCCAGGGCCAGGTACAAGGCCCGGGGGCCAAGGTCGGAGCCGCCGATCCCCACCTGGACCAGATCGGTGAACGGCTCGCCGGCCACGTTGACAATAGCCCCTGCCTCAAGGGCTGCCAGAAAATCGGCCAGCTTTTCCAGTTCGGCCTTGGCCTGGGCCGAGACCTCGGGTGCCAGGCTGACCGGGGCAAAGATATCGCGGCAGGCGGTGTGCAGCACCGGACGCTCCTCGCTGGCGTAACCCTCAATCCGATTCAGCACCTCGCCCCTTTTCATCAACAAAAACTGGGCCACCGCCCCGCTCTGTTCGGCAAGCCGCTGCAGGGCCGCAAGCACAGGTTCGTCCACCCGCTGGGTGGCGTACAACAGATCAATTCCGGCGGCCTGCGCCCGGTAACTTCTGATTCTTGCCGGAGAAAGGGCGCCGGGCGCGGTCAGGTCATAGGGCGCTCTGGCAAGCTCCCCCAGTTTTGTCCATGCCGTCATCATATTGAAATCACAAGAAAAATAAGACTCCACCACGCCTTGCCCCCCGGTTCCGGCTGACTGTTCCATAAAAAAAATCCCCGTTCCAGCATAATTTCATAAAGATCATGAATAAAAAATAAGATGTTATCTGCCAGATAATACTGTTAATTACTTAAAAATCGTTACAAAATAGCTTATACAATTTCAGGAGTTCCTTTGGGATCCTTATGCCGCTTACGCTGCTGCCGTTTTGGCCATGCGGAACGATCAGGTTATTTTCAACGACAACCTATCATTCGATGCTTGCCGTCCTTTTGCGAGTGTATTTTATCATAACCTGGCCATATCGTTGTACAGGAGTTACACTCCAGTATATTTTTTTCTACGGAGCCGCCGGCAAAAAATCCCGCCTTTCGCCGGCCCGAGCGCATTGCTCGCAAGACTTTCCTTTTTCACTCTAACCTCCAGGGAGTACGGGGCCCGCCATGGAAACAGTTGCCGCTGAAAAGGACCTTTTCCACTCTTGCGAGATCATTTTTGGCCCGGAGCTCAGCATCTCCCGCGAATTTCTCGACTATCTTCAACTCTCCGGCATCAAAAGCGCCTACCGCAAACGGGCCATGGAAACCCACCCGGACCGGGCCGCCATGGAAAATGACCGGGTGCAACGGCAACGCCACGATCTGTTCCACTCCGTGCAGGAGGCCTACGAAAACCTGATCGCCTTTCTTGACGCCAAGGAAAAAGGCTACCGCCTGCCTCCCCCTGCCCGCCCGGCACCGCCTCGAACCCCGCCCGCCCGCCCGGCGCAGCCCAAGCCCCACCGGCCCCGGCAAACCAGGCCGAACCAGGACAGGGCCGAACCCCGCCGGCAGGCCAAGGCCACCGCCCAGACAAAAGCCGAGTTCCGGAATCCCTTTAGCCAGCCTTCTGTTTTCTGGGATACGGAAAGCCTCTACCAGGGCGCCCTGCCCAATCGCCGCCTGCTGCTTGGCCATTTTCTCTACTATTCCGGCCTGATCAACTGGCGGACCATTATCCAGGCCCTGATCTGGCAGCGCAGCGAACGCCCGCGTCTGGGCGAAATCGGCCAGCGTTTTGGCCTGCTCAACGAAGCAGAGGTGCTCCATATCATCCGCAACCGTCCGATATTACAGCCATTTGGTCAGACCGCCCTGGAGCTGGGGTTGCTTTCCCAGCCCCAGCTCCAGATGCTCGTTGCCCACCAGAAGCGGCTGCAGAAAAAGTTCGGCGAATTTTTTCTGGAAAAACAAATCCTGGCGCCGGAGGAGTTGCGGGCCCTGCTCCAGCAATATCAGGAGCACAACGCCAATATTTCCGGCCAGATGCCTGGCTCAGCTTTCCGGCGCTGATGATCTTGACCTGTAACCGATCACGGGGGAAGTGCCACCGGCCTGATGCCGCGCCGGGGCCATGCCTTACCCCCTAAGCCCATAATCTACCCCCATGTACAATAATCTCATCTATCTCCTGGTAGTCATCCTGCTTCTTGCCACCGGGCCAAGCCCGGAGCAAGCACAGCTTCCCTGGGCCATGGCCCTGTTGCTTTTTTTCGGCAAAGGCGTTTTGTTCAACCAGCTGGCTCGTTATTTTTTCCGGCGCAAGCCCCCCGCCACGGCAGCCCGCTATTTTGCCGTGGAACAACGGCTCTCCATCCTGGCCATCATTTTTCTGGCCGCGGATGTCTTCCTGCTGGAAGGCCGCTACTACCTGAGCCGGCTGCCGTTTGCCGAAGAACTCCCAATTCTTGCCCATCTGGCAGGAATTTTTCTTTTCTTCGGCTATCTCAGCCTCATCTGGCTGGCAGGGCTTCCCAGCTATCGGCGCACCTTCGCCAGAGCCATTGCCGCCCGCTCCTTTATTGCGGCAAACCTCAAAATCAACCTCGCCATTCTTCTGCCTTGGCTGATCATCTCCGCCCTTTTCGATCTTCTCCTGCTTGCCCCCTTTCCCCGGCTGCAAGAATTTCTTGCCTCGCCCTGGGGTGAACCAATTCTGGTGCTGCTCTCTCTTTTGGGCCTGATCTTTTTTCTGCCCCTGGCCATTATTCGCCTCTGGGGCTGCACGCCTCTCCCCCAAGGCCCGGCCAGGCACCGGATTGAAGAGTTCTGCCGCGAACAGCGGTTGCGGTTTGCCGACCTCCTCCTCTGGCCGCTCTTTGAGGGCCGCATGCTGACCGCTGGAGTCATCGGCCTCACCGGCCGCTTCCGCTATCTCCTGGTCACTCCCGCCCTGCTCGAGGCCACGACCCCGGAGGAGATGGAAGCGGTCATGGCCCATGAACTTGGACATGTCAAACACTTCCATCTCCAGCTCTACCTGTTTATCCTTCTCGGCTTTGGCCTGCTGACCCAGGTGAGCGTCGCCCCCCTGCTGCTGCTCCTGCTCAGCGCGGATCTTTTTTACCAGCTGGTCGCGCTGACCGGAACCTCTCCGGAAACGATCCTGGCCCTGGCCGGCGCCTTCATCCTTTTTGCCCTGATGCTGGGCTATTTCCGCTTCATCTTTGGCTTTTTCATGCGCAACTTTGAACGGCAGGCGGACCTGTATGCCTTGAGCGCCATGGGGTACGCCTCTCCCCTGATCCGAGTCTTTGAAAAGATCGCCCTGCTCGGCGGCAATATCCGGGAACTGCCCAGCTGGCACCACTTCGGCCTGGGACAGCGCATCGACTATCTGCACCGCTGCGAAAAAGATCCGGCCTTGATTCCCCGCCATCACCGCAAGGTTCGCCTGGCCCTGGCTCTCTACGCTTTAACCATGCTCACCACCGCCCTGGCCGCCTTTTACCTGCCCCCGGACCTTCTGGGCGAAACAGCCAAAACCAGATTTGCCGAAGCACTGATCCGGCAAAAAATAAGGGACCAACCGGACAACGGCCTCTGGTTCCAACTGCTGGGCGATCTGCAATACAGCCGCAACCAGGAACAGGCCGCCCGCGACGCTTATGAACAGGCGCTGCTCAAAGCTCCCGCCAACCCGGAAACCTTGAACAATCTGGCCTGGCTCCTCCTCACCGCCAAAGAGCCAGGTCTGCGCAACCCCGAAAGGGCTCAGCGCCTGGCGCAAAAAGCGGCGGCAGTAGGAAGAACTCCCCAGGTACTCGACACTCTGGCCACGGCGTACTGGGCAAACGGTAAACGGGAAGAGGCTCTGGCCCTCGAAGAAGAAGCCCTGGCCAAAGCAGGGCCGCACAAGGATTTTTACCACCGGCAACTGGAAAAATTTCGCACCACCAACTATTCGGCCGCCACCATCTTCCCGGAAACAGGGACGAACACCGATACTCCATGAGAAGCGAAGACGAGAAGACTTAGAGCCACCGAAGCAGCGGCTACAGGTGCCGCAGGTTGCGGCAAGGAGGCATCAGATGACGACACAAGGCCTGGTTATCCTTAATACGGGGCACGGCAAGGGAAAAAGCACGGCGGCTTTCGGGCAGGCGCTCCGGGCGGCGGGCCAGGGGCTGAAGGTCTGCATCATTCAATTCATCAAGGGGCAGGCGAAAACCGGCGAAGCTCTCGCCTTAGCCTCCGCCTTTCCCGGTCGGATTGAATTACATCTCGCCGGAACCGGCTTTACCTGGCAGCAGGAGAGGGAGACCGTGAAAGCAGCGGCCCTGGCCGGCTGGGAACTCGCCAAGGAAAAAATCTTAAGCGATGCCTACGACCTGCTCGTTCTCGACGAACTCACTTACCTGATCGGCTTCGCCATTGTACCAGAAGAGGAGATTATCTCCCTGTTGCGCAAGCGGCCAGAACGGCTGCACCTCGTGATCACCGGCCGCGACGCCAGCCCGAGGCTCATCGACTCCGCAGATCTGGTCACCGAGATGTGCGCCATAAAGCATCCCTTTGCGAAAGGACTCAAGGCCCAAAAGGGCATTGAATTTTGACAATCCGGCGGGCCGGATTATGGTAATCGTTCACCAGGGGCACCAAAATTTAAGATAAACCCAGGAATGTAAGCGTGCAGCAGTGCCGCAGATGCGCGTGTCAGTCGTCGGCAGAAGTGTCCGACAAAGAGGCCTGCGAAGTGTGCTATTGCACATGAGCAGGCCGATGACAAAGCAGATGTGGTGCTGCTGAACGCTTACGGGTTACGCTCCGTCCTGGCCGACCCGGCCAGAGGCAAAAGAGAGATCAGTCAGGGAACTCCCGCGCTTGAGCGCCTGGCCGATGAGCTCGCCAAAAGCGAAGGCCTGATCCTGTTGCTCCCGGCTATGCCCGTAACGCGGATAAAATCGGCCAAGCCATCTGCTTCGTTCCGGCACCCGCCCGGCAAGTTTCAAAAATACTCCGATGGTCCGCCAGGGCTCCTTGCTGGGGTGGGTAAAGATCATCCGGTTGACCACCCTGGCCCCACAACGCTCAAGCTGCCAGCGCAGGTTCAGCCAGTGCATCCGCCAGTAACCTCGACAGGAAATCAGCGGCAGAACCTGCCGGCCGGCAAAAAGCCTTGCCCCGTCCCGGTCAAGCAGGGAGAGGACCGGACCGCTGGGATTATAAGACCAGGTGGGACCGGCCAGAACAATCAGATCATATTGTTCCCAACAGGCGGGAGACAGCGGCTGGATGGGAATCCTCACCCGCAGAAAAGTGCTGAACATCATGAGCAAGGTGGCCGGCATCGTGCCGATGGGGAAATGGCGGGGAGTGATGGGCTGGAGCCGCTCACAGGTCAGCTGCACCCCTTGCCCCTCAAGACCGGCGCCAAGCCGGTGGATAAGGCCGCTGGTCTGGGCGCTGAATGAGTAAAAGAGGATGAGAACCTTCACCGGTCTGGAATCTGCGGGCTGCATTCTTTTTCACGACACCATTGAGGGGAAACAAGTATTCTGCCGCCGAGCCACCCCACCCTGCGGTTGTTTTTTTGTAATCGTTCACCAGGAACGAAAAAAAGTGGCTAAACCTCTGGACTGTAAACGTTCAGCAGTGCCACAGATGCGCGTGTCAGTCGTCGGCAGAAGTGTCCGACAAAGAGGTCTGCGAAGTGTGCTGGTACGCATGAGCAGGCCGAGGACAAAGCAGATGCGGTGCTGCTGAACGTTTACATTTTTTCATTCCTGGCTCTTACAATATAGGGTAAAATTCCTTCTACCATATATCATAGCCCCCTGAAGAGGGCAACCTGCCCCAGGACTCGGCTAAGATAATATCCTTAGACGAGTCCCTTAACCGAGGATATGCGATTCATGCCTGAAACACACGAAATAATCATTGTCGGCGCAGGCCTTTCCGGTTTGAGCGCCGCCCATTTTTTGCACAGCAGCGCGCCGGGAACAGACATCCTCATTCTTGAGCAGGATGGCCGCCCTGGCGGCGCGGTTCGCTCCTTTAGTGAACACGGCTACCTGGCCGAATGGGGGCCGCACGGTTTTCTGGACAACAACCCGGCTAGCCGCGCCCTGCTCAGCGAGACCGGTCTGGACCGCATCGCCCAGAAAGCGCCCCTGGGCAGCTTTGTCCGCTATGTATGTCATGCCGGGCGGCTGGTACAGCTGCCGCAGAGTCCTTTCGCCCTGCTCAAGACCCCCTTGTTATCCCCTCTGGGAAAATTGCGGCTGCTTGGCGATCTTTTCAAAAAGCCGCGGCTCGAAGAACAAAGCGTCGGCCAGTGGGCGGCATACCGCTTCGGCCCTGAAATATTGCCCCTGGTGGATGCCGCGATCACCGGCACCTTTGCCGGGGATTATGAACGACTCAGCATCGATGGAGTGATGCCGGGAGTCCGCGCCCTGGAAAAGGAAGCTGGCTCGGTGCTCAAAGGGCTGCTCAGAAAAAAAAGGGGGGCAGGGGTGCTGCCGGCCATGACCAGCTTTCCCCTGGGTATGGAGCAGCTCATCACCACCCTGGCGACAGGGCCAAACATCCTCTATCACAGCCCGGTGCGGGCCATCAGCCGCGGGAACGAGGCCTGGGAGATACACACCGGGGCCAAAACCTACCGGGCAGCCACCGTCATTCTCGCTCTACCGGTCAACCGCGCCTTGACGCTGCTGGCCGACCATGCCCCGCCCCTGGCCGCCCTCCCCACAGCCGGCATTGCCACGGTGGCTCTGGGCTTCACGGACAAGGCGCAGGTGCCTTTCGGCTTCGGCTATCTGGCCCCTGAACGGGAAAATCGCTTCGCCATGGGCGCCCTTTTTTCCACCCGGATGTTTCCCGGCCGCGCCCCCCAAGGCAGGGTGCTGATGGAGGCCCTGGTCGGAGGCCGCCGCCATCCGGAACGGCTGGAGCTGTCCGACGATGAGCTGATCAGCCGGATTTATGATGATCTCCGGCAACTGATCCCTTTGCCCGAGCCCCCCTGCTTCAGCCGGGTTCTGCGCGGCGACAGCGGTATCCCCCAACTGGAAATGGGCTACCCAGCGCTGCTGGCCTGGAAGGATTCCCTGGAACAGGAACTGGCTGGTTTGCATCTCTGCGGCTTTGGCTGGGAAGGCATCGGCATGAACGACATGATGAAGACGGCCAAGATGGTGGCCGACAAAATACTGCTGCAAACAGGGGGGAAACGACCGGAACCCGAAGTAAAGCCAGTTTATTTTTGATGGTGTTCAGACTACGGCCAGGGGAGAACCCAACCCCTGACCTTTCCTCTTACCTTCACCCGTAACCGTTCACAGGGGCGGTCGTCAAAGTACCAAAACCACCGAACTGTAACCGTTCAGCAGTGCCGCAGATTTGGACAAGCGGACTGGCGCTGCGTACCTCTTGTACGTAAGCCGGGCCGATCGTCCGAATATGTGGTGCTGCTGAACGGTTACCTTTACCCCTGATTCTTCAGACGCTCAACCAGATGATCCACCTGCCCCCGGATGCTGCCGCTGCGGACAATGGCTTCGGTGATGACCCGGATGGAATGAACTACGGTTGAATGATCCCGATTAAACGCCTTGCCGATTTCCGACAACGCTTCCTCGGTTAACTTCCTGGCCAGATACATGGAAACCTGCCGGGGAAAGACGATCGTCTTTTTCCTCTCCTTCGACTGCATCTCTTCGATGGAGACATTGAACTGACCGGCCACGAAATTACGGATCAGCACCGTTGACAAATCTTGCCGCTGCCCGATGATTCCGGCGACAATCTCCTTGGCCATATCCAGGTTCGGCGAAATTTTATGCAGGGAGGCCTTGGCCTTAAGGCCGATAATGGCACTTTCCACCCGCCGGATGTCGCCGTGGATCCGGTCGGCCAGAAACTCGATAATCTCCCCGGAAAGGGGCAGTTTGTTGTTGCGGGCCTTGCGCTCGATGATCAGACAACGGGTCCGCCGGTCCGGAGGATTGATGGTGGTAATCAGCCCGGAGGAGAGCCGGGAGCGCACCCCGTCATCCATGTCCGGGATATGGCGCGGGGAAACAGCGCCGGTGAAGATCACCCTTTTTCCGCAATCCATCAGGACATCAAGGGCCTCGGCCAGCTCGGCCTGGGTTTTGGTCCGACCGGCCAGGGACTGCACATCCTCCATCAACAGCACATCGCACTGGTTATGGTACTTATCTTTGAAATGCTCCATGGTGTTATTCTTGATGCTGCGCACCATTTCGGAGGTAAGCTGCTGGGAGGTCACATAATGCAGCCGGGTGCCGGGTGAATGACTGGTGATATGATGGGCCACCGCATGGGTCAGATGGCTCTTCCCCAAGCCCGTTCCCGCTTCAATAAACAGACAGGGGCTCAGGGTGGAATCGCCGTTGGCCATGGCCTCGCAGGCTGAATAGGCCAAGGCGTTACTTTCGCCGACCATGAACTCATCAAAGATATAGCGCGGGTGCAGGGTCCGCACCACGGAACGGGCCACCGGCATGCTGGGCAGCCGGAGCTGGCTCTGCTTCTTTTCCGGTTCCGGCAAAAACGCCTGCACCTTACCGGCCTGGCTCACCGAAAGTTGCACCGCCATACCGGTAAAGCCGGCATCCTGCAAGGCCGCCTGAATATCAGGCAAATAATTATCTTTTATCCAGGAACAAAAATACGGATCAGGTCCCGCCAGTTGAATGCTCTGCGCATCGTCATGCACGCATTGCAGGGGTTCGATCCACAGTTTGAAATCGTGATCGGAAAACTTCTGCGACAAAACACTCTTAACTCGCTGCCAAAACATTTTTTTCCCCTAATTCAGTCACGAAAAAACAATCGATTAAAGCGAATTGAGACCGCTGGGATAATTTCTGTCCGTTTTTTTAAAGGAAAACCATGCCCCCTGTCAAAACCGGTCTCAAGGAATTTTCCCCTCGGTGCCTCGCAAGTTTTCAACAGCCCACAACCCCGGATAAACGGCCGATAATCCCCGGAATACCCTCTAACGACTGGATATTTCACCCATTTTGCCGATGGCGTCAAAAAGCGCAAAATTCCATGCGGTTACACTAGTCTCACAAGAAAAAGATAACATTTCATTAACCACTAAACATTATCAATTTCTCTTCATATCTCCATATTACTCCTATTATCTCATTTTATCTTCTTTACAACTCCGGCCATTTTCCCAGTTTCCAGCATGCCCCTGTTCTGCCGAATTTTTTCCTGAAAACCCTTCTGGAAATCATTTTCATGCTATACTTAAGAACTGTACAAAATAATGGCCCATATTACCTTTGCTCCTTTCCTTACGGTATCTTTAGCAACGAATTGTTATCACCAAGGAGACCAGCCATGGACCCAGCCTACCTTATCCCCACCCCCGACACCATTCCGGCGCCCTGGGGTTTTTTTGAGTTTCTCCTTATCCTGACCTTTTTTGCCCACCTTCTTTTCATGAATGCCATGCTGGGCACCGCTTTGATCGCTCTGGTCAGGGAAATGCGCACCCGGCCCGACGCCCCCCCGCCCTGCCGGGATATTGCCGGCAAACTGCCGTACATCATCGCCTTTGCCGTAAACTTCGGGGTGGCGCCCCTTCTGTTTCTCCAGGTGCTCTACGGCCATTTCATCTATACCAGTTCCATCCTCATGGGCGGTTACTGGCTTTCCATCATCGGCCTGCTCATTCTCGCCTATTACAGCGCCTATCTTTACAAGATGGCAGGTGGCCTGTCCGCCACCGCCAGAAGGCTGACGATAGGCACAAGTCTCCTGCTTCTGCTGACCATCGCCTTTTTCTTTGTCAACAATATGACCTTGATGTTGACGCCCCAAGCCTGGGATGCTTATTTTCAACGCGCGGGCACCACCCTTTTGAATCTGGACGACCCCATCCTTATTCCCCGCTACCTGCATTTTGTGACGGCCTCCGTGGCGGTCGGCGGTCTTTTTCTGGCGATTCTCGCCTATTTTCAAGAGAAAAAGAGCGAGCCCGGCGCGGAGAAACGTCTGCACGCAGGGTTGCATTGGTTTACCTCCGCCACCGTGGTGCAAATCGGGATCGGCATCATCTTCTTTTTTTCCCTGCCTAAAAACGTGTACCAGCTCTTTGTCGGCGACTCGCTCCTGCACACTTCCCTTTTCGCCGCCGCCCTGCTCGCGGTCTATTTCACCCTTCACTATGGCACCAGGCAGCGAGTCTGGCCGACCACCTCCGCCCTGGCGGCCACCGTCCTTTTCATGGTGCTGATGCGGGATCTGGTCAGGCAGGCCTACCTGGCCCCTTACTTCCATCCCGCCGACCTGCGGGTTATGCCGCAGTGGTCACCGCTGTTTCTCTTCCTGGCCATCCTGGTAATCGGGGTTGCGGTGGTCATCTACATGCTCCGGCGGGCGGCCCGGGTGTCTGAGGAGGTGGAAAGATGAATTATCCGGTCTGGCAGTTGGATTTTGCCGGCGGTGGCCTGCTCATCGCCCTCATCGCCATCCTCCATGTGTACATCTCCCATTTCGCCATCGGCGGCGGTCTCTTTCTGGTGCTCACCGAGATGAAAGGCTATCGGGAAGGATCGCAGCCCATTCTCGACTACACCCGAAAACACACCAGATTCTTCCTGCTCCTCACTCTGGTGCTGGGTGCCATGACCGGGGTGGGCATCTGGTTCACCATCTCCCTCCTTGCCCCGGCCGCCACCTCCATTCTCATTCACAACTTTGTTTTTGCCTGGGCCATCGAATGGGTCTTCTTTCTCGGGGAGATCGTGGCCATCCTCATCTACTATCAAACCTTCGGCCGGATGGAGCGGCGCAACCACCTGATCATCGGCTGGCTTTATTTTATCTTCGCCTGGCTCTCCCTCTTTGCCATCAACGGGATCATCGGCTTCATGCTCACCCCGGGAAAATGGCTGCGCACCGGCAACTTCTGGGACGGCTTCTTCAATCCCTCCTTCTGGCCGGCCCTCTTTTTCCGGACCTTCCTCTGTCTGATGCTGGCCGGGCTTTACGGCTTCCTCACTTCCACCGCCATCAAGGAAGAAGCCTTTCGCCTGCGCATGGTGCGCTACTGCGCCACCTGGCTTTTGGCCCCCTTTCTCCTCTTCCTGGCTTCGGCCTGGTGGTATGTCCAGACCCTGCCCGAACCGCAACGGGCTTGGATTGCAACCTTCAGCCCGGAACTGGCTCCCTTTCTCACCGTCTTTCTCTGGGGCTCACCACTTCTTTTTCTCGGCGGCCTGCTCATGGTGATCCGGCTGCCGCAGGCCGCCACCCGCTCCCTGGCCGTGGTCCTGCTCCTGTTGGGCATCACCTACATGGGCGCCTTTGAATACATCCGGGAAGGCAGCCGCCGGCCCTTCACCCTGTTCGGGCATATCTACGCCAATTCCATTCTGGCAAAGGATCTCGAGACGGTTCAGGCCCAAGGCCTCCTGGCCTCGGCCAAATGGGTCAACAAGGAGATCACCGAGAAAAACCGGCTGCTGGTTGGCCGGCAGCTCTTCAATATCATGTGCTCCCCCTGCCATTCCGTGGGCGGCCCCATGCGGGATATCAAGAAGCTGAGCGCCAAGTATGACTCGGTCTCTGCCTTGGAGGCGGGGATCAGCGGGCAGGGCAAACTGAACCTCTCAATGCCGCCTTTCCCCGGCTCCGACCAGGAACGCCGCGCCCTGGCCGCCTTTATAATGGAAGAGCTGCACGGCAGTAAGGAACAGGCGGCGGAGGTCTCGCTACTCAAGCTCCCTCCGCTTGCCCCGCTCCCCTTTAACCCGGACCAGGACGGCTACGTTCTCCTGGCCTGGAACAACCTGGGCATGCACAGTATCAGCGATGCGGACGGTTTTTTCAGCCTGATGCCTCCGGCAAACAATCTCTTTGCCCAGCTCATCCGGCGCGGGCCAACCCCGGAGGTCGTCACCGAAGGCGTGGTTCTTTCCTATAGGGTGGAGCCGAGCTTCGAGAAGCCGGCCAGGCGGGTGGAGTTCTGGAAATACCTGCCCTCCCTGTTCGGCCTGACTCGGCCTGACAATACAGGCCTTTCCGGCCAGAGCCTTTCCGGGGTCATGCAGCGCAAAAAAGAAGGCAAGGCCTTTGTCGCCGAAAAGGTGCCGGTGGTTCCCTATCCCGCCCAGGGGGGCTATCAGCCTTATCCAAGCTTTACCATCGAGGCCCGGGACATGACCACCAACACCCTCCTCGCCACCACCCGCATGGTGGCGCCGGTTGCCACCGAGATGGGCTGCAAAATCTGCCATGGCGGCGGTTGGCGCAAGGAAACGGCAGGGATCTCGGCCACCACCGCCCAGGGTATCCTGACCGTCCATGACCGGCGGAGCAAGACCAACCTGCTGGCCATGGCCAAGGCAGGCAAACCCGTCCTCTGCCAGGGCTGCCACCCGGACCCGATGCTGAATGCCCCCGGCAAACCCGGCCTTCTCAACCTCTCCGCCGCCATCCACGGCTTCCATGCCAACTATTTGAGCGGCCGTGGCGCTGAGGCCTGCGGTCTCTGCCATCCCAGCAACCCGCAGGGCGCCACCCGCTTCCTCCGCGGCGTCCACCACGAGGTCGGGCTGGACTGCACCAACTGCCACGGCGCCCTGGAAAATCACGCCCTGGCCCTGCTGTTGGCCGAAAAAAAGGCGGGCAAGGCCGGGGCGATCCGACTGATGCAGCATCTCAAACCTTCGGGAGGGGCAACCCTTGCCGAAATAAAACCGCGCCCCCCCTGGCTGCAACAACCGGACTGCCTTACCTGCCATGCGAATTTTGGACCGCCGGAAGCAGACAGCGCTTTTGGCGTCTGGACCGCAGGCGGCGAAGATCTTTACCGCAACCGGCAAGATGAGTCGGGCAGCATCCATTGCGCCGCCTGCCACGGCAGTCCCCATGCCGAGTATCCCGCCACCAACCCCTACGAAAAGGAGCGGGACAACTTCACCCCCCGGCAGTATCAGGGCAACCCCTACCCGCTGGGTGCCAACCGCAACTGCAAGGTCTGCCATACCGTGGATATGGACACGGACCTGCACCACCCCAACTCCCTGGGCATGATGCGCAACACCCGAGAGTAGCCGCAGCACAGGGATTTTCCCCCCATTTTTCGACTCTCTGCCGCCGCCCCACTCTCTTGCCTTAGGGAGTGGGGCGGCACCGTTCTGCCTACCACTCTCTTCGCCTCACCTTAGCCCCCTGACCAGACCCGAAAGTGACCCAGAGCAATAAGTTCGGGTTGTGTAATTTTATTCTAGAACCTAAAATAAATATTGACTTCTTAATCGCGGCTTTTTATTATTGCCGCTCTTAAATATTGGCCAACTCCCAGCATCGAGGAGAACACACATGTCAGCTATTTTGCTCCGCGCCATGCAAAAAGACCAATCCGGCACCATCACCGCGGTCAAGGTCGGCGGTGAGCTTGGCCGGCGCATCCGCGAAATGGGCATGGTGCCCGGCACCCGGATCACCATCATGGGCCGCGCCCCCCTCTTTGATCCGGTGGCGATCAGAATCATGGGCGGCACCCTGACCCTGCGCAACAACGAGGCGGACCACATCGAGGTGGAGATCGCCAACCCCGGGGAGAACCTGTAATGGCAACGATCAGCATAGCCCTGGCCGGCAACCCCAACTCGGGCAAAACCACCCTCTTCAACACTCTGACCGGGGCCCGCCAGCATGTGGGCAACTACCCCGGCGTCACCGTGGAAAAAAAAGAGGGGAGTTACACCTTTGCCACCGGCGAGCAAGCCACGATCATCGATCTGCCCGGCACCTATTCCCTCTCCGCCTATTCCATGGAAGAGGTGGTGGCCCGCGACTATCTGGTGCAGGAAAAGCCCGATGTGGTCATCAATATCACCGACGCCTCCAACCTGGAACGCAACCTCTATCTCTCCACCCAGTTTCTCGAACTCGGGGTGCCCATGGTCATCGCCCTCAACATGGTCGATGTGGCCCAGGATCGCGGCATCAGCCTTGATGCGCAAAAGCTCGCCGACCTCCTCAAGGTGCCGGTCATCCCCATTATCGCCCGCTCCGGCAAAGGCACCGCCGAGCTGATGGCCGCGGCCCTGGAGCTGGCCAAAGAGAACGCCGCCTGGAACCCCCTGCACATCTCCTACGGCGAAGACGTGGACCTCGCCCTGCAGACCATGACCGAGCGCATCACCGCCGCCGGCTTCATGACCGAAAACTACGCCCCGCGCTGGCTGGCGCTCAAGTACCTGGAGGGCGACAACCAGATCCGGAAAAAGGGGCGGGCGTACAATCCGGCCCTGGACGCGGAACTCCAGGAGATCGTGACCACGGTCTCCGCGCACCTGGACAAAACCATGGAAGCCCACCCGGAGGCGATCATCGCCGACCACCGCTACGGCTACATCAAATCGGTGCTCCGCCAGGAGGTGATCACCCATAAATTCGACGTCGATCGGCTCCACGCCTCGGACCGGATCGACAAGATCCTGACCAACCGGTTCGCGGGACCGATCATCATGCTGGGTGTGCTCATGGGCCTCTACAAATTCACCTTCACCTACAGCGAGCTGCCCGTCGCCTGGTTCGAGGCCTTTTTCGGCTGGCTGGGCACCAACGTGGAGACCTTGCTGCCGGACGGCCACCTCAAATCCATGATTATCTCCGGGGTCATCGACGGGATGGGCGGGGTGCTCGGTTTTGTACCGATGATCATGTTCATGTTCTTCGGCATCGCCATCCTCGAGGACTCCGGCTACCTGGCCAGGGTCGCCTTCATGATGGACCGGGTCTTCCGCATCTTCGGGCTGCACGGCAGTTCGGTCATGCCCTACATCGTTTCCGGCGGCATTGCCGGGGGCTGCGCCGTGCCCGGGGTCATGGCCGCCCGCACCCTGCGCTCCCCCCGCGAACGGCTGGCCACCCTGCTCACCGTTTCCTTCATGAACTGCGGGGCCAAGCTGCCGGTACTCGCCCTGCTCACCGCCACCTTCTTTGCCGAAAACCAGGCACAACTCATGTTTCTGTTGACCCTGCTGGCCTGGGTCGTGGCGCTCCTCGCCGCCAAGTTCCTGCGCCTCACCGTATTGCGCGGCGACTCCACCCCCTTTCTCATGGAGCTGCCGCCCTACCGCTTTCCCACCTTCCGGGGGCTTATCATCCACACCTGGGAAAGGACCTGGCAGTATATCAAGAAGGCGGGCACCATCATCCTGACCATCTCCATTCTGATCTGGGCCATGATGACCTTTCCGGGGCTGCCGGCTTCGGAAGAAGACAACTTCACCCGGCAGCACCAGGAGATCCTGACCGCTTCCCCTGGCCCGGCAAGAGAGGCGCTGAAAAATGAAGCATCTCCCCTGCCGGAGGAGGCCCTGCAACTGAAAAAAAAGCTGACCGCTCTCGACAGCGAGCAGGCGGGCCGCGCCCTGCGCCACTCCCTGGCGGGCAGGATCGGCACCGCCATGGAAACCGTGAGCTGGCTGCCCGGCTTTGACTGGCGGACCAATATCGCCCTGGTCGGCGGGTTTGCCGCCAAGGAGGTCATCATCGCCACCTTGGGCACCGCCTACTCCCTGGGCGAGACCGACCCGGAGGACACCGCCTCCCTTTCCGAAACCCTGGCCAGGGACCCGCACTGGAACCCGCTGGTGGCCATGGCCCTCATCGTCTTTGTCATGTTCTACGCACCCTGCTTTGTCACGGTGGTGTGCATCTCCAGGGAGTCCGGCTCCTGGAAATGGGGGCTGTTCGCCATCTGCTTTAATACCGCCTTCGCTTTCTCCCTTGCCACCCTGGTCTATCAGGGCGGCAAGGTGCTGGGCCTGGCCGGTTGAAACCATCCAAAACCAAGGAGGTAGGCCATGTGGCAGAACATCATCCTTATTTTCATCATCGTGGCCTGCCTCTTTTTCATCGGCCGCCGCATCCGCAGCCAGCTTAAGGGAAGCAATAGCGGCTGCGGTTGCAGCGGCGGCTGCGGCGGCTGCAATACCCCTTCCGCAAAAACAAAGGAGTGCGAGACCAAAAAGCATCCCTCCTTGCCATAGCAAACGAGCGGTTCACTTGCGACGGAACACCTTGACTTGGATCAAGGCATTCCGTCGTATTTTGCGCTACCCTTGACAAAAAATCACACTCAGAGGTGAACCATGCAGTGGAACAAGGATGCGGAACAGGCTGTGGCCAAGGTGCCTTTTTTCGTCCGCAAGCGCGTGCGAAAAAGGGTGGAGGCCGAGGCGCAGCAGGGTGGCGCCGCCATGGTAACGATGGCACATGTCACGGCCTGCCGGCAACGCTACCTGCACCACCAGGAGGACGAAGTGCAGGGCTTTACCCTGGAGGCCTGCTTCGGGCAGAGCGGCTGCCCCAACCGCATCGACACCGGGGAGGATCTTACCAAGCGGCTTGAATCCCTGCTGCGCTCCCACAACCTGAAAGAATTCATGCAAAGCCGGGTTTCCGGCTCGCTCAAGCTGCACCACGAGTTCCGGGTCACCATGGCCGATTGCCCCAACAGTTGCTCCCGGCCCCAGATTGTCGACATCGGCCTGATCAGCGCTTCTCTTCCTGTGCGGGGCGGCTCTCCCTGCTCGGAGTGCGGCGCCTGCCTTGCCGCCTGCCGAGAGGAGGGAATCACCCTTGCCGGGCCGGAAACCGGCCCAAAGTTCGACTGGCAGCGCTGCCTGGCCTGCGGCCAATGCGTCAAAGCATGCCCAACCGGCGCCATCGCTTTTGGCCTCACCGGCTACCGCATCCTGCTGGGCGGCAAACTTGGCCGCCACCCGCAGCTTGGCCGGGAACTTTCCGGAGTCTTTTCCGCGGAAACCACCCTGGCCATCATCGCAACCTGCCTCAGCCATTTCAAGGCGGAAAACCGGCAGGGGGAACGATTCGGCGAAGTGCTAAACCGCACCGGCTTCAGTTTTCTCGCCCCCTACACCCTCAAGCCCCTTTGAATATCAGCGAAAAATTGCAACGGAGTTTTTCCCTATAAACTTGTTGCCGAACAGAACAATGTGCGTTATAAATCCCATCTCATTCATGCGCCCGTAGCTCAGCTGGATAGAGTGTCGGACTACGAATCCGCAGGTCGCACGTTCGAATCGTGCCGGGCGCACCAGTAAAATCAAGCACTTATCTCTTTTTGAGGTAAGTGCTTTTTTTGTTTTATTGCCTCATAGGATCGCTATAGGGTCAGCCGTTATAGGCACGCAAATAAACTAAGAAAAAGAATTTTGCAGAATTTATGCGGGATTTTCTTAGATGTGGTGGGAGTTTGCGGGATTTTTGAGATAGAAAAACGGTGCGATTTTCATGTTAAGAAAATTTGCCAAAGTTAATAGAAATCAGCCAATATTTTGCAAGTAAAACCAGAAAATTTTATACTGATTTTTCTCCCCCTTAATTTACCACCAGAAAAGGAAACACCACCTTACCGCAACGGCTGCGGCCCCATTGGTAGCTTGCCAACCTATAAGTAACCGGTCTGCCTTGCTACCCACCCTCCGCCCCTTATCCTGCCGCTTTCTCCTGTTCCCGATCGCCCCTCGATAGAAGTTTTCGTTGCAGCTCCTGATTTTCTTGCCGCAGCGTGGCAAGATCCCCCTGCATTACATTCATTTGTTCTCGCATCTCCCGAATAGCGTTGATGGTGGTCTCAGACCTGGTGCGGTTTTCGATAGCCTCGTTAAAGGCCATGAGATTGGCGTTGATGGCGCGGATCAGGATGTTGTTGCCTGATTTATGAATGTTGACGAGCAGCTCCATGCTGTCGCCCATACTGAGGTGAAAGTCGCCTGTCCCGCCCGCTGCTTTTGCCGCAGGCCCCACAGCAAGCTCGTTTGCCTGCTGCTCTGCTGCAAGCCTGCCAAGCTCGGCGGCTTCATACCTTGTTTTTAATCCGGCTAGGGCGGTGGAAAGCTGTTTTTCAGCGGCGGTCTGCGGTTCGGGCAGGGTGTCGCCGCCAATCTCGTGCCACACCTGGCCGGTGGCCTCCCTGGCGGACCGCAGTGCAGATCCTATTCCCTTCCTCTTCTCCTGGCGGCGCTTGGCAGCATCCTTGTCTCCCAATAAAAGGTCTTTCGCCAAGTCCACCGCAGCCTCGCGGTAGCGCGGTTCCACATACATCTGACCTTCGCCGGTAAGGAGCCAGGTTGGGTCGATGTCTGGATACAGGTCGAGAAGTCGCACCACAAAGTTGGTATCAGGGGCTCTTGTGCCTGTTTCGTAGTTGACTATGGTGTTTTTGCTGACACCCAGGGCAGGGGCAAATTTCTCGCGAGATGTGGCTCCCCTGATAATTTTTATTCGCTCTCCGAGTGTTTTCATGTCACGTTTGTGGTTGTCTATTAAGTGTTTTCTTTAACGACAACCAAGTCACCTAAAATTGCAACAGGTTGTCGATAGCGTCATCTGTTTGTTTTTGCGTTATTAATCACGCATTATTTTTTATTTTTGGTTGTCATCTTAAAAAAATGAATCGACAACCAAATTTGTTGTTGACTTTACCATAATCGTGGTTGTATCTTTACCCCATGAATAAGCAAACACCCCCACAAAAACCCGCCGAGAGGCGGGCCTGGATCAAGTATCGCTTGGAACTGGTCGGGTACAGTCTTTCCGGCCTCTCGAAAGAGCTTGGTTTATACCGGACGGCGGCAAAGATGGCCCTAGATAAGCCATACCCAAGGATGGAGCGCATCATCGCCGAAAAGATCGGCGTTCCTCCCGAGGTCATCTGGCCGGAGCGGTACCAACCTAAAAAACAGAATAGCAGGCGGAGACAGCGCAAGCAATGACGAAGTCACGTAAAAGATTCGTCGGTCCAGGCCAGATGAGCCTATTTGATCTGCTTATTCAGGAGCGGGAGCAGCGCGCCGCCTCCGTTTCAGGCCGGTTAAACGTGGTTGCCACCCTCCATGCCGCCATTCGCGAGGCGATCCGCCAGGCCCCGAAGAGCCGCGAGACCATCGCCGAGGAGATGACCGGGCTTGCCGGCCAACCGGTGAGCGTCCACCAGGTCAACAACTGGACCGCCGACAGTCACCCCCACCGCATCCCCGCCGAATTATTGCCCGCGTTTTGCCAGGCAACCGGCAGCATCGAGCCGCTGCGCCTGCTGGCCGAGGCGGCGGGGGTATTTACCCTGCCGGGGCCGGATGCGCTGCGGGCCGAGATCCAGAAACTAGACGAAGAAGCGCGGCACATTACCCGCGAGAAACGCAAACGCGAACTCTTTTTAAAGGAGATGGAGAAATGAGCGGCGGCTACAGCAAGATCGGTTGCTCCCTGGGTTGCAGAAAAGCCCGGCAATCGAAAAACTCCGCAGGGCACAGGATGTAGCCGAGGTCGAAAAGCTCGCTGACGCAATTATTGACGCCAATTGCCGCGATTGAGGCAGTTTTGAGAAACGCCCGATCGAGGCCGGGCGGCAACGGATAAATAGTGAATTCCGGGTCGTTAATTTTCAAAAGGGAGAGATCAAATGAGCAAGCATGCCAGCCATGGTCCCAGGATTGCAGAAAGAAGCCAACAACCAGGAGTGGATGCGGCGCTCCCTGGCCAAGCCAGCTCTTGCCAAGTTCGCAGAAGTCAAGGTCAAACTTCGCCGTTTCAAGGTCATATATTGGCCGGACAACGCGATATTCTTCCTGAACTTTGCTTGGGAGTTCTGTGCAAGCGACATCCAGACAAAGCCGAACTCCTTTCCATGCTTGTAGCAGATGATGCAGCCTGGAAGCGTTTGCAGAAAATGGCAAACGAGGCTTTCGGTATGGCGAGCCTGGATCGATGCTTACGATGCAGCCGCGCATATCCTCTCTGCTGCGTAGTTCAAACGGAATTCCATACTCCTTACAGGTCAAAGACCAAGCTGTCATCTGATTTCAACCTCCCGATCTCTTTTGACGCACTCGTGACGATGGCGGAAGCGGCGGTTACTGCCTCCAACCAGCCTACCAATTCGAACAGGTGAAGTCAACAATGGGAGCTTTAAAATCCACCACAGAAAAATGGCCCACGGCCCGCGAGATCGCCGAAGCGCTTGAGGTGCATGTCACCAGCGTCCAGCGTCGCGCGACAAAAGAGAACTGGCCCTACCAGGAAACCACCGTGCGTGGTGGTCAGCTCCGGCGTTACAACCCCGCCACTCTCCCGCGTGCCGTCCGCCTATTGTGGCGCAAGCACAAAAAAGAAAACGCTGCGCATCCAAATCATCAGATGGAGGCATTACTGGGCACAGTGGAAGAGTTGCAGGCCTTTATCTTGATACAAAAGAATATCATGAGGAAGGCCATGAGATTGGTCGCTGATTGTCGGCGCGAATTTTCCATGGATTGATGGAGGCCTAAGTGAAAATCACCATCGCAGACATCGCTGCCGCTCTTAATATATCAAAACAGGCAGTGGCTAAACGAGCCACTAAGCAGGACTGGCAGCCAAATGGCGACCGCGCCAAAGGCGGCGGCAGGGTCTACGAGTTGACCGCCCTGCCAAAAGACGTCCGTCGCCAACTTAAAAACCATCACCTCGAACAACAAATCAAACCCATCAATCCGCCAACCCGGCCGGCCGACTCCGCCGACCCCGATCTCTCAACCCTCAACCTGCCGGTCCCCTTAAAT
>MGTD01000052.1:5485-27251 GCA_001799285.1 Deltaproteobacteria bacterium RIFOXYD12_FULL_56_24 | reverse complement strand
GCCTCGACTCTCTTCGTCATACTAAAGTGGTACACTTTCAAATGACCAGAACTGGTACACTTTCAGATGACCATTGACAACGTCCGGCATTGCAGGATATCAATCTGATCTGCGAAACCGCTAACAAGTGGGAAGAAAACAGCGTCCTTAATTAACATGCAAGAAAAAGAACTTATTATCCGACTTCTATCTTTCCTGAAGCCACATAAGACAAAAATCTTCCTGGCTATCCTCTGCATGATCCTGGGCTCAGGTTTAACCTCTGCCCAGGCGTACATGATCAAACCGCTTCTTGATGAAATCTTTGTTAACAAAGATCGCTGGATGCTCAATATCCTTCCTTTTGTCCTGATCTTGGTTTTTCTGCTGAAAGGAATTTCCAACTACTTCTCCACCTTCCTTCTTGACACCCTTGGCCAAGGCATTATTCGAGACCTGCGTAAGAAGATATTCTCCCACATCCATTCGCTTCCCATCTCGTTTTTCCATACCACCCCGACAGGAGAGCTTATCTCCAGGGTCATTAACGATTCGACTCTCATTCAAATGGCGGTTTCGCGGGCATTGGCTGGGGTCTTCAAAGATCTTTTTCAGGTTTTCGGCCTTATCTTTGTGGTGGTCTATCTGAATTGGAAACTTGCCTTGGTAGCACTTGTTTTTCTTCCCCTTGCCTTTATTCCTGTCTCACATTTCGGCCGAAAATTCCGGAAACTCAGTACCACGAATCAACAAACCGTCGCCCAAGTTTCCAACATCCTTCACGAAACCATTACCGGACATAAAATCGTTAAAGCCTTCGGGATGGAACGGTATGAAATAAAAAGATTTTCTGAAACAGTAGACAAACTGTTCGGCATCATTGTGAAGGACATAAAAAACAATAGCCTGCAAGGACCAATAATGGAACTTTTGGGCGGCCTCGGCATCACAGCTATCATTTGGTACGGCGGCCACCAGGTAATAACCGGCCAATCAACCCCCGGGATCTTCTTTGCTTTTCTCACCTCCATTATTATGATTTACAACCCCATAAAAGGGGTCAGCAATATCAACAGCGCCATCCAGCAAGGCCTTGCCTCCGCGACCCGCATCTTCACCCTCTTGGACACCAAATCTTCAATTCAGGATAAAGCCGAAGCAATCCCGCTACCTCCATTCCAAAAGGAGATCGGGTTCGCTGATGTCTCTTTCAGCTACGACGGCAAAATCGATGTGCTGAAAGATATTAATCTGACAGTTAGATTCGGAGAGGTTATTGCGCTGGTAGGCACAAGTGGCGGCGGGAAAACAACATTGGTTAATCTGCTGCCAAGATTCTTTGATGTGACTAAAGGCAGCATCAAGATCGACGGCCATGATTTACGCGACCTTACCATGACCTCCCTGCGGAACCAGATGGCCATTGTTTCGCAACAGACCATCCTGTTCAATGATACGGTAAAAAGCAACATCGCTTATGGCGACCCGAGCAGAAGTGACCAGGAAATCATTGCCGCGGCAAAAGCAGCACACGCCTATGACTTTATCAAAGAACTGCCAAACGGCTTTGACACGGTGGTGGGTGAGTCAGGCGCCCGTCTCTCCGGTGGGCAACAGCAACGCCTCTCCATAGCCCGGGCTCTTTTGAAAAACGCCCCCATCCTAATTTTGGACGAAGCAACTTCGGCGCTTGATACAGAGTCGGAACAGGAAGTGCAGAAGGCCCTTGAAAATCTGATGAAAGACCGCACCACCTTTGTCATTGCCCATCGTCTCTCCACCATTCGCAACGCGGATCGCATCATCGTGATTCAGGATGGAACGATAGTTGAGGAGGGGAATCACCAAACCCTGCTTGAGAACAAAGGGGCTTATTATATGCTCCACGGCAGACAGCATTGATATGAGAGTTACTTTTTCCAGATCGGCCATCGCTGTTCTGGCCTTCGCGTTTGCCATACGACTGGCGGCGACCTTGGCCACACCAGTTATCAATCTTGACGGAATTCTTTACATCAACCAGGCGAAGGCTCTTATCCAAGGCACTATTGCGGAAGACCTTGCCTGCCTTTTCGGCTTTCTGCCCCTCAACTCCGTTCTCATAGCTTTTTTCTCCCTTTTTCTGCCAGGCTGGATACTAGCGGCAAAAGCCGTTTCTCTCTTATGCGGCGGGGCGGCTCTTGTGCCGATATATCTCATTGCCAAAAGATTCTTTGAGGAACGAATCTGCATCCTGCTTCTCCTGCTCTGCAGCCTCATCCCTATCCTGGTGAATTCTTCGGTTGAGATCATCCGCGATCCGATAGCCTGGATGTTCTTTTCTTTTGCAATACTGTTATTTATCAAGAACCAGGAGAAAAACTCTCCAACCAGTCTATTTTCTTGCGCCGCTTTTTTTCTCCTGTCATCTTGGGCAAGAGGGGAGTTTTTTTTCTTCTACCTGTTATCAGCACTATTCTTGCTTACTACACCTCATTTACGCAGAATGCGAATGGCTGCGCTCTTTTCTTTTTTAGCTCCATTGGTAATTGTTGTCGTGCTTTCTGTGCCTGGTGGTCTTTTTTCACAAGTCGAACATTATGTCCGCAAACCGCCACCAATCAACACCGAGACCGCCAAAGGATTACTTGGCAGCTATACCGAATTACAAAAACAACTCAAAGTTCTCGTCGCCACCTTGCCAAATGAGGAAAACGTTGTTGTCCTGAAAAACTTTCTCCCACAATCGGCGAATCTCCTTTGGCTCATCGCCTTGGGCATGATCGCCACCCATCTCTGTGAAGCAGTGTCCTACTTCTATCTCCCCCTGTTTCTGTCGGGGATCATTCTGCACAGTGCAACCAAAGGCGACCATCGTCGGCGCTACCTTCTCTGGATGACACTTAGCGCCTTTATCCTGCTCTATGCTCGAGTCATCAAGAACTGGGATTTAGAGTATCGTTGGCTCGGCGCAGCAATTCTATCCGCTGCGGTGTTCGCAGGCTACGGGCTTCAACGCCTTGATCTTGCCCTGAGAGGTAAATTCCACCTCTCTTCTAAAATGGCAGCCATCCTCATCGGCGGTCTTATCATTCTGCCCGGCGCAACGAAATTATTAAGGCAAAACTATACACAACAAACTATCGTCCTTGAAATTGCACAGACAATACTCAGCGAACAACAAGAAAACAGGGAACCTGTGTATGTTGCCGCAACCCAACGGGCAGAACACGCACGTGCTCTTGTTGAATTCTATGTGAACCTCACTCAGCCGCAAGCGATTTGTTTCAATAAAGGTTTCTTCATCACCGAGAACGACATCGAGAATCCCTCAGATTTTGTTACAAAACTTGAAATAAAAAACACGAAGTATGTTTTACTTGATGAATCGATCAACACGAAAAGTGAAAGGGGCAACCAGCATCCATATCTGTCTCCCTTTGCAACACAACTGGCGGAATGGCACCACTCCGACCTCGGCCAAATAACCCTTTACAGAATCGGTCGATTGCCGGAATCGTCCCCCTCCCTCGGGCAATAGCACTATTGCTCAGCCTTTATTTTTCAATCTTGCAACCATGGCAACGCTGTGTCCTGAATACATTTTGGCTATTATTCTGGCAAAGTATTTCACGACGGGAACAGACTGCAAAGACATTTTAACCGTTTCAGAATGGTAATCCTTGGTTCTTATGACTTCGAAGCCGACCTGGTCCAACAGAGCAGTTAAATTTTCTTGCGTGAAATGATAAAAATGATAGGGTAATTGCCACCCCACCCAGTTCTCCCAGCTTCGCTGAGCATCTGTTCCTTCATAATTTGGCACCTCCACCACCAGCAATCCATTCGCCTTCAACATCTTTTTGGCCTGCAGTAAAATCTGCCGCGGATTACGAGTGTGCTCAAGAAAATGCCACATAGTTATAACGTCAAAGCTATGGCGCTCCTTTTCGAACATATCAAGACTGCCGATGAATACGGGAATATTCAGTTTTTTCCTGGTGTATTCCGCTGACCAGTCTGAGATATCCAGCCCCTGCACTTCATAGCCCTTTGCTCGACACGCAGCCAAAAAATACCCATATCCGCACCCAACATCCAGCACCTTGCCTTTCTTAATTATCCCGCTAAACAACTGCACCCGGTGCTTTTCGTTTCTTAATCTTTTTTTGAAATCCGCTGAGCCTGTTTCCCCCCCCTCAACAAACTGCTCCTTGCAGTACTCCTCGTTATAAAGCTTGGCAATCTCCTCATCCGAGGGAAGTGGTTGCAACAAGCCCAGTCCGCAAGATGTGCATTTATAGACGTGCCATTCGTTCTCGCTGAATATTTTTTCTTTACCACTATGTCCACACAAATGGCAGAGATCCAAATCATTTTTTTGCATAACTATCACCAAATAACTGCTTGTTTAAACAAGAAAAAAAAATTAAAGTCTCAACAAATTCGAGTTAAAAAATGCGCAGGAGTCTCCCATCGAACATGAATCATCCACACAGGTTGAAAGTTATTTTCCTCACCGAACCAATCAATTCCCCCAGCACTCGCTTTCGGATTTTGCAATTTATATCTGAATTTGAAAGACTTAATATTGATATTACCGTCAGTCCGATCCCGAAAGGGATTCTCTCCCGGCTAAAACTGTTCAACACCATTTCCGCCTTTGATATTGCTGTTCTTCAGCGCAAATTATTCCAACCCTGGTTTTTAAACTATCTCAAAATGAAAGCGAAGGTTCTCTTCTTTGATTTTGATGATGCGATCATGTTCCGCGATTCTAATGCTGCCGATTTCCATTCAACCTCGCGGCAGAACAGATTTAAATATACGACCGGAAAAGTTGATCTAGTCATAACCGGCAATGACTATCTGAAAGAATTAGTACAACCATTTAACAAAAATGTAGTTGTTATCCCTACCGGCATCAACACCCAATTTTATACGCCGGGAAAGGTTCACGAACCCGATCACCCGCTCACCCTTGGCTGGATCGGCTCCCAACCCAACCTTATGTATTTGCAGACCTTGATCGATCCCATTAACAGATTGTATTCGGTAAATAAAAATTTCAGACTCAAGATCGTTTGCGATGGTTTTATCGATGGCTTTCATTGCCCGACCGAAAAAAAAGTATGGCGTAAGGATGATGAACTAGCAGACATTCAAAGTTTTGATATCGGACTATCGCCACTTACCGAAGACAAATGGACAAGAGGAAAATGCGCCTTAAAACTGCTGCAATATATGGCTTGCGGCCTTTCCTCTGTTTCTTCGACAACTGCGGTTACTTCAAAAATAATCCGAGATGGACACAACGGATTATTAGCTGCAAACCCGACCGATTGGTTTGAAAAATTACAATTCCTCACGGAAAACCCGGCGCAGAGCAAGGCAATTGGCCTTACTGCAAGACAATCCTTGATGGGCGTTTTTGATGAAAAAACAATAGCTGAAAAATATTCCGCCCTTTTCCACCAGCGAATCATCACGTAGCGAAACACACCTGCCAATCCCGGAACTGAGACAGCTCGCTCACACCGTCCCCGATTTTCGAAGTAAAATCGGGGCAACAACTAACGCCCTCCGGCCATGCGGTCCATTGTTCGCCTCAGCTGCCCCTTGAAGCGCCTGAACGCACTCATCGGCGGATTCAAATCGGGAATTGTCGCTGTTCCGGTTTTCAAGTGAAAAGGTTTTTCCATGGCCCGCTTCTCAATCACCAGAACGCTATCGTAATAATGCAGAGAATGGGCTGAACGCGTGAAATCCGTAACTCGTAACTTGTTTTTTTGCACAGAATGCCAAGCATTTATAAAGTCTATAAAGTTCTTGCTGTACTCAATAAAAGTGCCGCGTTTTTTATAGCCCCCGCCCCATTCCGGCCAATATGATGTATGCAGGTCCTCGCATAGATACACGCCATTATCGTCAGTGTACGGAAAAAGCTCTTCAAAAGTGTTTATCTGCTGCTGCATTGTGTGACCGCCGTCGTCGATCAGGATATCTATCCTGGGAATCTTTTTAATCAACGATTTCAAGAAGACTCTATCTTCCTGATCACCTATGAGTATTTCGACCTGTTCGTCTTCGAATTTTTTACAATGCGGGTTGATATCTATACCGAATATTTTGGCTTTAGGTCCGAAATACTCTTTCCACATCTGCAAAGAACCACCCTGAGACACACCGAATTCAACAACGTAAACTTCTCTGTCTCTAAACCGCGAAAAATGTCGGTCATAAATTTCAAAATAGTGTTTCCACTTATGGATGAGTCTTCCCGTATTTTCTGTGAAGTATTTTTCCAAATCATTCATCACTGATGTCCTTTTGGCTGTTAACCGGCAGCAACTTCGTTAATTATCTTGAGCATAGCGTTGTGGTTTCTGGACTTTGTATACAGTTGTCCAAGCTGCACAGCCTCCCTGGACAAGGCAATTCTCCTCTCCGCGCAAAGAAGATCCTGCATTCGGGCCGCAAGCTCGGCACCGTCCGGAGGATGGGAGATCACATAACTATTTTTCCCATCACTCAAAATCCCGGCTATCCCGTTATATTCTGTGGTTATCGCCGGGAGTCCGCAGAGCATCGCCTCCAGGACGACAAGAGAGCAGGCATCGTAGTAGGTGGGCAGGACAAACACATCGCTCGCAGCATAGATCTCCGGCACCGCCTTGCTGGGTCCGGTGAAAATAATCGTTTCAGTCAACCCCTTTTTTTTCACCATTCTCTGGAGAGAAGGATAGGGCTGGCCTCCGACAATAAGTATCCGAAAAGGCAATGCCGTGCCTTGTTTTAGAATACCGGCGGCCTTGACCAATGGCTCAATCCCTTTTTTCTTCAGATCGTAGGAAACAAAAACAAAAACAATTTCATCCTCCGATATCCCATATCGATTGCGCACTTCCTGCCTGTATTTGCTCAGCAGTTTCACATTGAATTTATCCGGATCAATACCGTTGTAAACCAGATCGATGATATGCTCTTCATCGACGTGATAATACTTCACGTAATCCCGACGGATCATATCGGAGATGGCAATAATTCGAGGCACGGGAACAGTACGAAAGGGGGCTGACTCTATCCAGTTGCGCACATGCTGTTTCAAACTCAGAAGGATGGTCAGACGCTTAAAGAAACGGAGAACGGGATTGTGCTCACAATAGACCTTGCGGAAGGTTGAGAACCAATGCACTCCGCCGTGGCTCTGATACACATTCATGCAGATAGTATTGCCGAAACCGAGAACCACCTCAAAATTCTCCCGGCGAACCAGCCGCCTGTGCCGCAGGGCAAAGAGCAAAATCTTTAACCAGGATGGCAGATACCCCGGGATGCGAATAGGATGAAACACCACCGCCTTTGGCTCCCCGCCCCACCTCTCTCCGAAAAAATGCACCTCCCATCCTTCTTTTATCAGGGTCTCAGACAATTCAACCGCATAGGACTCGGCCCCGCCCCCAAATCGGTCAAAATTTTCTATGGCCAAGGCAATCTTTTTCAACTTCTCTTCCTTTTGCTCATCTTTGCAAGAGAACATTCAGCCGGATGTTCAATAACGATCGAGGCATAGATCAAATCAGCCCTGCGACAACAGCTCAGGAAAGCGTGGAACGCCAGGCCCATAACACATGCCCCCGATGCCTGACCACAAAACCATGCGACTCAAGAAAGGCCGCCAGCGTCTGCATATTATGCTTCTCGCTCGGTCCTTCATGCACCTCCATTGCTATCCGCTCTATGCGAGAGAAAAATTCAGGAGCGCAGCCATATAAGATATCAAACTCCGCCCCCTCGCAATCGAGTTTCAACAAATTACAACAATCGATCCCATGGGTTTTAAACAGGGTTGCCAAGGTTACACAAGGCACCGTGAGGCCTTTGTCAGTTCCCCCTCCATTACCCACGATGGTCGCCGCGGTGGTAAAATTCTCCTCCAGCACGAAATTCAGAAAAACTTCCCCATCATGGCTGCAAACCGCCATGGGAAGACAAAAGATATCCCGTTGCCCATTGCGCTCTCTATTCCGCTTGAGCTGGTGAAAGTTCGCCGGGACAGGCTCGCATGCGTAGACAGTTGCCCCCGGGAACAACGAAGCAGCGAAAAGCGTGAAAAAACCGGCATTTGCCCCGACATCGACAATTATCGGCCTGGCGGGCAGAGGGGCCTCCATTCCGGCAAGGTATACATCTTCCAAAAAAACCTCTTTGAATTCATGCATAAGCCGTCGGGGCACCTCGATCTCAACTCCCCCCCGAGTCCGAAAGATCACGGGATCTGCTTCGGTCAGCCCGAATTTCACGGCAAAATGCAACCACCAATTGGACAGACTTTTCACCAAATTCACGTATCGCACCACAACCTCCCGATCCCGGAAAACCCAGCCATTACCAGTAAAGCCACCTGTAATGCCGGGTTATCGCAAAGTTACTCCACCGTTATTTTTCAGCTAAATGAACCGCTATCAATTCCCGAACCTCTTCCAGAGTCAGTTCATCAAGACATCTGCTTTTTTCACTATCGTTGCATCCCTTTTGCCAACATGGAACACACGGCAGCTTTTTCTGGACGATGAGATGTTGTTTGCCCACCGGCGCCCAGGAAACCGGAGATGACGGGCCAAATATCCCGACCGTCGGAGTTCCCACCGCGGCGGCAATATGCAGGCCGGCGCTGTCTACTCCTATAAAAAACTGGCATTTCTGCAACAGCGCGGCATACATGGCGATGGAGGTCTTCCCGGCAAAGTTATAGCATCCCGCCCCGCAACTGTTGACAATTTCCGCAGCCCTTTCCTTTTCCGCAGCAGATCCGGTGACAATCACCGCCGCCCCGTATTCCGCCACCAGCCAGCGAATGAGGCTGACATATTTCTCCTTGCCCCACTCCTTATACCCCCACAGGGAAAACGGTTGCAACGCAACAATCTGTTTATCTTGAGGGATCGCCTCCCCTGCAATGAGCAGCCGGATTTTCTCCTGTTTATCCCCAGCAACGACAAGCTCCGGAATTCTCTGGCCGGTTCTTATCCCGAATGCTTCGCAGAGACCGAGAAGATAGTCGGCGACATGCAGATCGAGGGAGTAATCCCGCTGCCACAGGCTGGTAAACAGGCGATTTCGCCACAATTTGCCATCATCGGCATACAAACCGATTCTCTGGGAGGCCCCGGAGAAAAATGCCATTATGACGCCGCGGGTTCCGGTGCGGAAATCAATGGCCAGATCACATTGAAGTCTTCGCAGATTGCGGAAAAAATCAGCCTGAAATCTCAGGGTTTCCAAAAGGGGCAAAGAACGCTCTGTGACCGAAATGACCTGATCAAGCCAGGGACAATCCTCTATCAATTCGGCGGCCTTGTCCCATACCGCCACAGCAATGCGCGCCTGTGGATATGTCTCCCGCACGGCTCTGATACAGGGCAGGGTCAGCACGACATCGCCGATATCGCCGAACTGAATAAGCAGGATGCTGCGCGGAGATCCTGTGATCGCTTTTTTTCCTGTTATCAGGCTCGTATCCATAAAGGCCTCGTAACCGTAGCACCACATCTTCGGACGATCGGCCCGGCTTACGTACACGAGGTACGCAGCGCCGATCCGCTTGTCCAAATCTGCGGCACTGCTGAATGGTTACAGTCCGGCGGTTATTGGTGCTTTGGTGACCGCCCCGGTGAACGGTTACAAAGCCTCAGGGGCAACCCCGCAGATGCCATGCAAGCAGTTGCAGGTAAAGCATCAACCTCCCCCGGATGCCCACATGCAACCCCAGGGTCAGGATCAGGCCGAGCCCGTTCAACAAAACGTTGATGAACAGACGCGTCACAAGCATCAAGCCATGAATCGGCCAACTCCGCGGGAACCACTTGCGGAGATATTGATATCGCGCCCGGTAAAACATGATCCTGGCCCTGACATTATGTCCGGCGCTCTGCCCTTGCAAATGGTAGATCCTGGCCTCGGGGACAAAGCAGGATGCCCAGCCCGCCCTGTGCATAGCCAGCGCCCAGTCCGTCTCTTCCATGAAAAAAAAGTAGCGTTCATCCAGCAATCCCACCGCCTCCATGGCCGCCTTGCGTACCATCAAGCAGGCGCCGATGCAGGATTCAACCTCAATGGGCGCCCGATATTCCTGCCTTTTGCTCGGGAATCTGCGCGGCCACAGCAGGCGCAAAACGGTTTCGTTACAGAACAGGCTCAACAAGCTGGGAAAATTGGCAATGGAATTCTGCTTTGCGCCGTCCGCATTAAGCAACTGGCCGCAGGCCATGCCTGCCTCCGCGTGGTTTTCCAGGTATGCAAAAAGTTTGGCAATGGCCCCTTCCGTTAATACCGTGTCGGTATTGAGCAGCAGCGCGTACTTGCCCTGCATGATCCGCAAGGCCTTGTTGTTGGCGGCGGCAAAGCCAAGATTCTTTTCATTTTGAATGACCGTGACCTGCGGATACTCCGCGCGCACCGCGGCAACACTGCCATCGCTGGAGGCGTTGTCCACCAGGAACACCTCAAAGCACAAACCCGAGACCGTAGCATACACCGAAGCCAGGCAATCCAGCAGCAATTCCCTGGTATTCCAGTTCACGATAACAATGGAAAGGTCCATGCGCTCAGCTCCCACCCCGCAGCACCGCTTGCGCTGCCTGTACCACCTGTTCCACGGTGAGCTGCTCCATGCAGGCATGTTCCCGATCGCAATGCTTTTTCAGGCAGGGGCTGCAGGAAATTTTCGCTCGCAAGATTCTGTGACTCTCGCCGAATGGCCCGGTCCGCCAGGGTGCGGTCGGCCCGAACAGGGCAACAACCGGCGTGCCCGCTGCCGCGGCAAGATGCATGGGGCCGGTGTCGGTGGTAATGAGTACGGCCGCCCTTTCATACAAGGCGGCCAGTTCCTTCAAGGTTGTCCTGCCCGCCAGACTCACGGCCTTGCCGGTCACGACGGCGCGGATCGCTTCGATGCCCGGCACATCCTGGGGGCCACCACTGAAAACCACCGCCATGCCCTTGTCAAGCAGCTGGTCGGCAACCAAGGCAAACCGCTCGTTGCGCCAGTGCTTGGTTTCCCAGGTGGTCATGGGGTTAATCGCCACCAACGGCCGGGCCGGATCGATTCCTTCGGCCGCAAGCAGTTGCCCGATCTTTTCCCGCTGTTCATCGGTAACCGGCAAAGCAAAAACAACCTCTTCGCTCTCAATGCCGATGGCCTTGAGCAGCAACAACTCGCGGATGACCGCATGCTGATTCATGTTCACCGGGGGGATGGGCTCGTTGAGAAAAACATAGCTGCCTTCGGCATGCTCCATCCCCTTGCCGAAGCCGACTTTTCTTTTGGCCCTGGCCAGCCCGACAAAGATCCCGCTTTTCAGCAGTCCCTGAAAATCGAGGAGCAGATCGTACTCCGTACCCCGCAATCTTTTGACAAAGTCAGTGAACCCCCGCCAGGCTGCCCGCACCCGCCCCTGTTTCAAATCCCGAATCCATGCCTTACGCCGGGACACCAGCACGGTATCAAGGGACTTATGGCCGATGAGCAAATCGGCCGCTGCCTCTTCCACCAGCCAGTCGATCCTGGCCTCCGGATACTTGCGGCGCAAGGCGTTGAGGGCGGGCAGGGTATGGATGACGTCGCCGATGGCGCTGGTCTTGACGATGAGAATATTCACGGCACCCGGATCAGGACGACAAATCTTTTTCTTTTTGCTTTTGCAGCTCACGCAGCTTGGCATACTTGAAAAATACGTTCATAAAATCGGAAACAGCCATGATAAAGCCTTCACCCCGGTCGAGGAAACCGCCCCGGAGGATATAGCTGTGCAGAAAAGACCAGGCCGCCCGCAGATACGCCTTGAAAACCGAGGCGGTTTTCCCTTGGGCAAACAACTCGTTGGCCCCGGCTGAAGAATAATGGTTCACCTTGCTCAAGGTCTGCGCCAGATCTTTGTTGGCGTAATGGATCAGGGGCTGGCGGAGAGCCCCCACCGGGCCATGCACCTCCAGGGATTCATGCACCGAGCGTTCGGACATCCTGGCGGAATCCTTGCGAAACAACCGGACAACCCGGTCCGGCCACCAGCCGGCATGCCTGAGCCAGCGGCCGCAGAAATAATTCTTGCGGGGAAGGCTGTAGGCGATACAGGTTCCTGCGGCCAGCACCTCCCTGAACTCCCCCTGCGTCTCTGGAGCGACCCGTTCATCGGCATCGAGTACCAGCACCCAGTCGCGGCGGCAGCGGTCAATGGCCAGCTGCTTCTGGCGACCAAACCCCTGCCAAGGCTCGACATACACCAGAGCCCCGAATTCGCGGGCAATCTCCACGGTCTTGTCCGTGCTGCCCGAATCCACGACCACGACCTCGTCGGCAAAGGCAACGCTGGCCAGACACTCGGGCAACCGTTCCTCCTCGTTTCTGGTGATGATGGCCACGGACAGTGGCAGCTTGGCACTAGTCATACTGCTTTTCCAGCCAATTCCGGTAGCTGCCGTTCATCACCGCCCGCCACCACGGTTCGTTGGCCAGGTACCAGTCAATGGTCTTCCTGATCCCGGCCTCAAAGGATTCCAGGGGCGCATATCCCAGCTCGTTCCGGCTTTTTTCGGCATTGATGGCATAGCGCCGATCATGGCCGGGCCGGTCCTTGACAAAGGTAATCAGGGATTCCGCCGGGTGGCCCAGACAGACGGGAGAGCGCGGGAAGCTCTGCCGCAAGCTATCCGAGGCGGCGAGCCGTTCGTCCACCAGAGTGCAGACCAGCCGGACGATCTCAATATTGCGCCATTCATTGTTGCCCCCGATATTGTACACCTCTCCGACCTTGCCCTTACGCAGCACCAGGTCGATGCCCCGGCAATGATCCGCCACATGGAGCCAGTCGCGGATGTTAAGGCCGTCGCCGTAGATGGGCAGCGGCTTGGCCTCCAGGATATTGAGGATAATAAGCGGGATCAGCTTTTCCGGAAACTGATAGGGACCGTAGTTGTTCGAGCAGTTGCTGGTGGTAACCTCCAGCCCGTAAGTGTGGTGATAGGCCCGAACCAGATGGTCGGAGGCCGCCTTGCTAGCCGAGTAGGGCGAGTTGGGGGCATAGGCGGAGGATTCCGTAAAAGGCGGCTCCTCCGGGGTGAGGGAGCCGTAGACCTCATCGGTGGAAACGTGGTGAAACCGGTGCGGCCGCCCACCCCCGTCCAGCCAGACCTTCTTCGCCGCCTTGAGCAGGCTGTGGGTGCCGACCACGTTGGTGGTCACGAAGGGATCCGGGCCGTGGATGGAGCGATCCACATGGGATTCGGCGGCAAAGTTGACCACGGTGTCAAGCCCCTCTTCAGCCAGCAGGGATTCGACCAGATCCTGGTCCCCGATGTCGCCATGGACAAAGCGGAAGTTCTCCTGCTCCAGGCAACCGGCAAGGCTGGCCATGTTCCCGGCATAGGTCAGGGCATCGAGTACCACCACCCGGTCCTGCGGATAGTGCGCCAGCCAGTAATAGACGAAATTGGCCCCGATGAAACCGGCCCCGCCGGTAACCAATAGCTTGCACCCAGGGGGGATAAGTTTCGTTTGAGCAGACAAGCTGCTCAACTCAGCTTTATGCACCACGGTTCTCCTTATATTCATGCAACATCTGCCGCAGGGCAACACGCCAATGAGGTGGCGTCATCACCAGGGCCGACCAGGTATCGGTCTTGTCCAGCACACTGTAACTTGGCCGCCGGGCCGGAGTGGGATAATCTGCGGTATTGATGGGTTGAATGGGGATCTCCCGGGCAAGCAGTCCGCAACCAAGCGCCTCTTCCTGAATGGCCACGGCAAAATCATACCAACCGGCCACCCCGGCATCGGTCCAGTGGTGAAGGCCCTTTGGTTGCACCCGGCACATCTGCCAAAGCGCCTCGGCCAAACCACGTGCCCAGGTCGGGGTGCCGACCTGATCCGCCACCACCCGCAAATTATCCCGCTCTCCCATGAGCCGCAGCATGGTGGTGACAAAATTATTGCCGAAAGCGGAATAGAGCCAGGCGGTACGGACAACAGCCACCCCATCCGGGTAGGCCGTAAGCGCCAATTGCTCGCCGGCCAGCTTGCTGGCTCCGTAAACCCCCAAAGGGTTTGTATGGTCCGTACGCAGATAGGGGCGGGATTGCGCTCCGTCAAAAACAAAATCCGTGGACACCTGCAGGCAATATGCATCCACCGTACGAGCCGCCTGGGCCAGGTTTGCCGCGCCCTGACCGTTGACCCCAAAGGCGGCCTCCGGCTCGCTTTCCGCCCGGTCCACCGCGGTATAGGCGGCGGCGTTGATCACCACCTGGGGCCGGAAGGCGCTCACCCTGGCCGCCACAAGCGCTGAATTCCTCAGGTCAAGCTCCTGTGAGCCCAAGGCCAGCAGCGCAACATCGGCAGGCTTGCAGCGCTGCAGCTCCCTGCCCAGCTGGCCGCTGCCGCCGGCAAGCAGCACCCTCACGGATACAACTCCGCCGCGGCCAGCGAGTCCCCGGCCAGGTCCTTGGCAGACAGCAGCGGTGCCTGAGTCAGCAACGGCCAGACAATACCCAGCCCGGGATCATCCCAGCGGATGCAGCGCTCATGCTCCGGGGCATATAACTCCGTACACTTGTAGACAAATTCCGCCTCGGGACTCAGCACGTAAAAGCCGTGGCCGAAACCCGGCGGCACCCAGAGCATCTTCTTGCTTTCCGCCGAGATAATCTCCCCGACCCATCTGCCGAAGAAAGGTGAGCTTTTCCTTAGGTCAACGGCCACGTCAAACACCTCGCCGCTGATTACCCGCACCAGCTTCCCCTGGGGCTTTCTGACCTGATAATGAAGCCCGCGCAGGGTTCCCTGCACCGACTTGCTGTGGTTGTCCTGGACAAAACTGAGATCAAGACCGGCGGCGGCAAACTTCGCGGCATGCCAGGTCTCCATGAAAAACCCGCGACTATCCCCAAAAACCTGGGGCTCGATGAGCAATACCTCGGGAATCTCAGTAGGCAGAAACCTCATTGCCCCTGCTCCTCCTCAAGAATATGCAGCAGATACTGACCATAGCCGTTTTTCTTCAGAGGCTCGGCCAGCCGCGCCAACTGCGCTGCGTCGATGTAGTCCATCCGAAAGGCGATTTCCTCAAGGCAGGCGATCTTCAAGCCCTGCCGGTCTTCCACAACCTTGATGAAGTTGGCCGCATCCAGCAGGGAATTATGGGTGCCGGTGTCAAGCCAGGCCGTGCCCCGGCCGAGAAGTTCGACCTGCAGTTGCCCCTTGGCCAGATAGGCCCGGTTGACATCGGTTATCTCCAGTTCCCCGCGGGCGGAAGGCTTGAGATTTTTGGCAATCTCCACCACCTGGCTGTCATAGAAATAAAGACCGGTTACAGCATAACGGGATTTAGGCTTGGCCGGTTTTTCCTCGATATCCAGCACGGTCCGGTCCGGGGCAAAGGAGATCACCCCATAACGCTCGGGGTCACGCACATAGTAGCCGAAGACCATCCCGCCTTGCGGGTCGGCCCCTTTATCGAGAAGGGTCTTGGCCAGACCATGTCCATAGAAGATGTTGTCCCCGAGGATAAGACAGACCGGCGCATTGCCGATGAATTTCTCCCCGATCACAAAGGCCTGGGCAATGCCCTCGGGCCTTGGCTGCACCGCGTACTCCAGGCTGAGGCCCCACTGGCTGCCATCGCCCAACAGCTCAATAAACTGCCCCTGGTCCTCCGGGGTGGTAATGAGAAGGATCTCCCGAATCCCTGCCAGCATGAGGGTGGACAGAGGGTAATAGATCATGGGTTTATCATAAACCGGCAGCAGCTGCTTGCTCACCGAACGGGTCAGCGGATAGAGCCTCGTGCCGGAACCGCCTGCCAGGATTATTCCTTTCATGTTCGTTCTTCTCCCATAACCGTTCACCGGGGGGGGCGGCAAAGTACCAAAACCACCGGACTGTAACCGTTCAGCAGTGGTGCAGATTTGGACAAGCGGACCGGCGCTGCGCACCTCGTGTACGTAAGCCGAGCCGATCGTCCGAAGATGTGGTGCTGCTGAACGGTTACCTTCTTCCAAACAAAGAGGCCCACCACTGGGCCAATTACCGCCTCCACGGAAAGACTTGCTTTTCTTGACGGGGCATTTTATCTTCAGCATACGATCCGTCCGGCATGAGCCGGCAACCTGAAAAGGTCCGTTATCCTAGCGCATTTTGCCATAAATAGAAAGTTATTAGATAGCGTTTACGCCTGTGTTGCCTGCCGTGGCGAACACCCCATCTGCCGCCAATTATCATCAACCGGAGCCGCCCCATGATCAGCCAGGAACTGCTTGATATCCTTGCCTGCCCCAAATGCAAAGGAGAGCTGACGCTCACCGAGAAAAAAGACGGCCTAGTCTGCGAGAACTGCCAGCTTCTTTACGAAATTCGTGACGACATCCCCATCATGCTTATCGACGAGGCCAAAAAAATTAACTGAAAATGTTGAGTAGTAAGTGATGAGTATTGAGAAAAAGATCCAGCCCTTGGCAATCTGCACTCGGAACTCGACCCTCAGCACTCAGCACTAGGCTTTCAGCTCCATGGACTACGAACACATAACCTCGCACTGTTTCATCAATTTCCCGTTTCGTCGGCTCCAGCAGGAGCTGGATTTTGTTCTCGCCCACCGGATCCAGCCGGAAATCGGCCTGGAAGGCGATACGCTGTACACCGCTACCGGCGCCGAATACCGGGAGATCGCCGAGGCGCTGGCCAAAGCCGGGCTGGGCTGCACCCTGCACGCCCCTTTTTTCGACCTGGCGCCGGGGGGGCTGGACGACAAGATTCTGGCGGCCAGCCGCACCAAGCTGGGCAAGTCCTTTGACCTTATCGAAGTGTTCCGGCCGGCCTCGGTGGTCTGCCACCTGAACTACGAAGAGAACAAGCACGGCTACAAGGAATCCGCCTGGGTCAGCACTTCCCTGGCAACCTGGCAGGAGCTGCTGGCTAAAGCAGCCGCGCACAAAGTACCGCTGATGCTGGAAAACACTTACGAGACAGGACCGGGGCAGCATAAAAAAATACTCGCTGCCCTAAACTCGCCCCTGGCCAGATTCTGCCTCGATACAGGCCATGTCTCGGCCTTTGCCAAAAACAGCTGGCAGGAGTGGCTGCCAGCCCTTGTCCCCTGGCTCGGCCAGCTCCACCTCCACGACAACCACGGCGATCGGGACGCGCACCTGGCTCCGGGGAGGGGAAACTTTGATTTTCCCGGACTGTTCCGTTATCTCAAAGAGCAGCGATTGCAACCACTGATCACTTTGGAGCCCCACAGCGTGGATGATCTGTGGGAAAGCCTCGAAGCCTTGGATCGGATGAATATTTTTTAAGATTTGCCACGAAATCCACGAAAGAACACGAAAGTTTTACACGATACTTGTCCGCCTGTCGTAGACAGCGGCCATCGGCGTGTAACCCCATGAACGATGATCTTTTTGTTTTTTTACTTTTCGTGTTCTTTCGTGGATTTCGTGGCAAAAAATAATCCCTGACAACTGGAACCACTATGTCCGACCAGCCCGAACCAGCCAATTTCGTCCACCTCCATGTCCACACCCAGTACAGCCTGCTCGACGGGGCCATCCGGGTCGGCGACCTGCTGGCCAAGTGCAAGGAATACGGGATGGACGCGGTGGCCATCACCGACCACGGCTCCATGTTCGGCGCCCTGGAATTCTATGTCCAGGCGAAAAAGGCCGGGATCAAGCCCATCATCGGCTGCGAGTTCTATGTCTCTCCCAGCCACCGTTTTGATAAATCGGCGAAGAGCGCGGGCAAGGCCGCCTTCCATCTCGTACTCCTGGCCATGAACAACACCGGCTACCAGAACCTGCTCAAGCTGGCCAGCCTGGCCCAGCTGGAAGGGTTCCACTACAAGCCGCGCATCGACTTGGAGGTGCTGGAAGCCCATGCCGAAGGGCTAATCGCCCTCACCGCCTGTCTGCACGGCGGCATCCCCATGCGTATCACCGCCGGCGACATGGATGGCGCCCGCAAAGAGGCCCGCCGGCTCATGGCTCTGTTCGGCGACCGGCTCTACCTGGAGATGCAGGAAAACAATATCCCGGAACAAACCGTGGTCAACACTGGTCTCAAACAGCTCTCCCAGGAGCTGGGCATCCCGCTCATCGCCACCAACGACTGCCATTATCTCAACCGGGAAGAGGCCCAGGCCCACGAGGTGCTGCTCTGCATCCAGACCGGCAAGACCATGCATGATGCCGGCCGCTTCCGCTTCTCCACCGACGAGCTTTACTTCAAGTCGCCGACTGAGATGAAAAAGGCTTTTGCCCACTCGCCTGAGGCCATCACCGAGACGGTCCGCCTGGCGGAACGCTGCAATGTCGAGCTGAGCTTTGGCGAATCCCATTTCCCCATCTTCCCGGTGCCCGAAGGCGAAACCCTTGACTCCCTGTTCGAGAAGTCCGCCCTGGCCGGGCTGGAAGAGCGGCTCACCGACCTGCGGGAAACCGGCGAGCTGACCCCGGAGCTGGAAAAGACCTACCGCGACCGGTTGAGCCACGAAATCGACGTCATTATCAAAATGGGCTTTCCCGGCTATTTCCTCATTGTGGCCGACTTCATCAACTGGGCCAAGGATCACGAGATTCCGGTGGGTCCGGGCCGCGGCTCCGGCGCGGGCAGCCTTGCCGCCTATTCCCTGCGGATCACCGACATCGACCCCCTGCCCTACGGCCTGATCTTCGAGCGGTTTTTGAACATCGAGCGCAAGTCCATGCCCGACTTTGACGTGGATTTCTGCCAGGAGCGGCGAGGCGAGGTCATCGAGTACGTGCAGCAGCGTTACGGCGGCGACGCGCATGTCGCCCAGATCGTCACCTACGGCTCCATGAAGGCCCGGGCCGTAATCCGCGACGTGGGCCGGGCTCTGGGCATGGCCTACGGCGATGTGGACCGCATTGCCAAGCTCATCCCGGAAGAACTGAAGATCACCATCAAAAAGGCCATCGAAGCCGAGCCCCGCCTTCTGGAACTGATGAAACGCGACCCCCAGGTGGAGGAGCTGATCCGCATCGCCCAGACCCTGGAGGGCCTCAATCGCCATACCTCCACCCACGCCGCCGGGGTGGTGATCTCGCCCAGGCCCATGGTCGAATACCTGCCGGTCTGCAAGGGCCCCAAGGGCGAGGTTTTGACCCAATACGACATGACCCACACCGAGATGACCGGGTTGATCAAGTTCGACTTTTTGGGCCTCAAAACCCTCACCGTCATCGACCGGGCCCTCAAGCTGATCGCGGCGGATATCGGCCAACGGCCCGACATCAACCGCATCCCCCTGGACGACACCAAAACCTACGACCTGCTGATCAAGGGCGACGCCCTGGGAATTTTCCAGCTGGAAAGCTCCGGGATGCGCGGCCTGCTGATGAAGATGAAGCCCGAAGTTTTTTCCGACCTCATCGCCCTGGTGGCCCTCTACCGCCCCGGCCCGCTGGAATCCGGCATGGTCGATCAGTTCGTCGATACCAAGCACGGCCGGATGCAGGCCATTTATCCACTGCCGCAGTTGGAACCGATCCTCAAGGAAACCTACGGGGTGATCGTCTACCAGGAGCAGGTGATGAAGATCGCCAACGTCCTGGCCGGCTACTCCTTGGGCGATGCCGACAACCTGCGGAGGGCCATGGGCAAGAAAAAGGCCGAGGTCATGGAGGCGGAGAAGGAAAAATTCCTGGCCGGGGCCAAAAAGAGCAATATCCCCGCCGACAAGGCAGAGTACGTCTTCGACCTGATGGCCAAGTTTGCGGGCTACGGCTTCAACAAGAGCCACAGCGCGGCCTACGCCCTGATCGCCTACCAGACCGCCTGGCTTAAAGCCCACTACCCGGCCCAGTTCATGGCCGCCCTGCTCTCCTGCGACGTGGGCAACACCGACAAGGTGGTGCGCTACATCATCGAGTGCCGCGACCATGAGATCGAGGTACTGCCGCCGGACATCAACGAGTCGGACAAGGACTTTGCCGTGGTCAACGACCGCATCCGCTTCGGCCTGGCCGCAGTGAAAAACGTGGGTGGCGCGGCCCTGGACTCCATCATGGAGGTGCGGGCCGCCGATGGCCCTTACCACGGGCTGGAGGATTTCTGCGACCGGGTGGATTCCCGCAAGGTGAACCGGCGGGTCATCGAAAGCCTGATCAAGGCCGGGGCCTTCGATTCCCTGGGGGCCAAGCGCTCCCAGCTCTTCGCCATCCTGGATATCGCCTTGGACCAGGCCCAGTCTGCGCAGCGGGACCGCTTAAGCGGCCAGATCTCCCTGTTTGCGGCCATGCCCCAGGCGCAGAGCAGCAAGGCCAGCGCCATCGACCTGCCCGACATCGCCGAATGGAGCGAAAAAGAGCGGCTTATCTTTGAAAAAGAGACCGTGGGCTTCTACCTCACCGGCCATCCCCTAGACAACTTTTACCAGGAGATCATGGCCGTGGCCGATACCGACCTCACCAGCCTTGGTGACTGGGGCGACAACCAGCCGGTGCGGGTGGGCGGCCTGATCCGGGAATACAAGGATCACCGCAGCAAAAAAGGCGACCGTATGGCCTTCGTCATCCTCGAAGACCGGGCCGGCGCCGTCGAGGTGGTCGTTTTCCCGGAGGCCTTTGCCAAGTGCGCCCATCTCCTCACCTCCGATGAACCGCTCATCGTGCTCGGCACGGTCAAGCAGGAGGAACAAGGGGCCAAGATCATCGCCGAATCGGTGGACAGCCTGAGCGAGGCGCGGAGCAAATACACCAACGGCGCCCGCATCCTGCTCAAATCAGAACTGGTGAGCCGGCAGAAGCTGGAAAGCCTGAGAACCAAGGTGCGCGAGTTTCACGGCACCTGCCCGGTTTCCCTGACCATCCATTTTGCCGGCCGAGGCGAGGTGGATATCGAGCCGCCCAACGATTTCACCGTGCGGCCCTGCAAGGAATTCGATGGGGCGGTGGCAGAGTTGCTGGGCTATTCGGCGGTGAGATACCTGAAAACCAAGGCGGAGATCCAGCCCCGGAACGGCGGCAAAGGCGGGCGCTGGCGACAGAACGGGCAGGGCTGAACAAAATACCGCCTTTTGCAAGAAGCTTTTTAACTCAACAAATCAACCACCCTTTTTTGCCTCTCAATGACTCCAACGGCTGACTTCTGGCAGGAACACAAAACGCGTTTGCGGAGCTATATCGCCAAACGGGTGCGGGAGCGCGATGCCGTGGACGACATCCTCCAGGAGATCTTCCTCAAAGCGCACACCAGCCTGCACACCCTCAAATCCCCCGGCAGCCTCACTGCCTGGCTGTACCGCCTTGCCGCCAATGCCATTATCGATCATTACCGAGCCCGGCCTTCGTGGCTTACGCTTCCCAAGGAATTGACGGCCCCTGAACCTGAACGCGACTATACCGCTGAGTTGGCGGCCTGTCTGCAGCCGCTTATCCATAACCTGCCCGAAATCTATCAAGCCGCCCTTGTCCTCTCGGAGCTTGAGGATTTGCCGCAGAAAGAGGTAGCCAAACGTCTGGGCCTTTCCCTTTCCGGCGCAAAATCCAGGGTGCAACGCGGCCGGGAGATGTTGCGCCGACGCTTGCTTGACTGCTGCGACATCGAAACCGGCAGGGGCGGCATTCTCGGCTACGAACCACGCAACAAAAACCGTGACGGCAGCTGCTGCTGACCAAAAAACTTGCGTCTTTTTCGCCTCGTCTCCGTCTATACAGGTAAGATGTACTGTAACTATCCAGCAGCACCGCATCTGCGTTGTTATCAGCCTGCTCATGGGCACCAGCACACGTCGCA
>MGTD01000052.1:0-5472 GCA_001799285.1 Deltaproteobacteria bacterium RIFOXYD12_FULL_56_24 | reverse complement strand
GTTATCAGCCTGCTCATGGGCACCAGCACACGTCGCAGGCTTCTGCCTAGCAGCTACGGCACTGCTGGATAGTTACGGTTTGGGTTGTTTTTATTCGTTTCCGGCCTTGAGCTGGACAGTTACGATGTACTCAACATCACACCCACAACGACAGGAGCTAGTTATGGATGCTTTAAAAAATGACGAAATACGCCGGGCCGTGCGCCAACAATATGGGCGGGTGGCGGAAAGCCGCGCAGCAGGTTGCGGCTGCGCCCCGACCTGCTGCAGCACCCCCGCTCCCAACGCCGAGGCCTTGTCCCAGCAGCTTGGCTACAGCGCTGAGGAAGTCGGCACCGTGCCGGAGGGGGCCAACATGGGCTTAGGTTGCGGAAACCCCCAGGCCATCGCCGCGCTCAAACCAGGAGAGACGGTCCTCGATCTCGGCTGCGGCGGCGGCTTTGACTGCTTCCTCGCCGGGCAGCAGGTCGGCGAAACAGGGTGGGTCATCGGGGTGGACATGACCCCGGAAATGATTTCCAAGGCCCGCGCCAACGCGGAAAAAGGCGGCTACCGGAATGTCGAATTCCGCCTTGGAGAGATCGAAAATCTGCCGGTGGCAGACGGGACCATCGATGTCATCCTCTCAAACTGCGTCATCAACCTCTCCCCCAATAAACCCCGCGTCTTTGCCGAGGCCTGCCGGGTCTTGAAGCCGGGGGGACGGCTGGCCATCTCCGATGTTGTCGCCACCGCCGAGCTGCCCGAGGAGATCCGCAAGGACATGGCCCTTTATACGGGCTGCCTGGCAGGCGCTTCGCTGATTGCCGAAGTAGAAGCAATGCTGCTCGCCGCCGGGTTCCAGGAGATCCGCGTGATGCCCAAGGAAGAAAGCCGGTCGTTTATCCGCGAGTGGGCTCCGGGCACCACCGTTGCGGACTATGTAGTTTCGGCAGCGATTGAGGCGGTCATGCCCCGATAAACCTGCATTCTATATGCCGCCTCAGAATCGAGCGTAGCAACTGGCCCCGAGGCGTGGTATTCATCAAACGGATCGGCCCCGCCCTTTACCGGGATTTTCGACAAACAGCCGGATTCCGCCTTTGGCGCGGAAGGCTCAGAGGTTACTCTGTACCGGAGCCACCCCTGCTGGGCGCTGAGCTAACCAGAATCTCCGAGGCCAGAATGTCTCACCCCGGACAATTGAACAACTCGCCCCCAATTCGGCAAACTATTCCGGACCGGCAGGCATAATCTCCATCTTAAACCTTGAGGAACAACGATCAATGAGTATAGAAAAAACTCTACAGGCCCGCAGCGAATCAAAATGTGAATTGTGCGGCGCCACCGAGAACCTGGCGGTGTATGAAGTTCCCCCAAAGTCAAACGGCAGTGCCGATGAATGCGTACTTCTCTGTGCGACCTGCCGCGGACAGATTGAAGAGCCGGAAAAGGTCGAGGTCGATCACTGGCGCTGCCTCAACGAAAGCATGTGGAGCCAGATCCCGGCGGTGCAGGTGCTGGCTTGGTGGATGCTCAAGCGGTTGAGCGCTGAAGGCTGGGCCCAGGATCTCCTCAATATGCTCTACCTGGATGAGGCCACCCAGGCCTGGGCGCAGGCAATGGGCGAAGGGCAAAGCAAGGGAGAGACCATCCGGCATCTCGACAGCAACGGCGCCCTGCTTGCGACAGGAGACACGGTAACGCTGATTAAGGACTTGGATGTAAAAGGGGCCAACTTTACGGCCAAACGCGGCACCATAGTGCGGGGCATCGCGCCGGTGGCAGATAATCCGGAGCAGATTGAGGCTAGGGTAAACGGCCAGCGCATTGTGATTTTGACGAAGTTTGTGAAGAAGGCGGGTTGATCGGATATACGACCAACGGAATAAGTGCGTTGTCTTTCCCATGTCGCAGGTCTCTCCTTTTTCTGGATTGACAATCAGCGTGGGAGTATGGGATTCTTCTTACAATATGTTTGAAGATAGCACGAAGCTTCAAGTTTCAAGGATGCCATTTTCCCTCCGTGACAAAAGAATGCCTTGATAAACGTGGCCTGTCCAGAATGTCCAGATTGTCTACTTTTTAGGGAAGCTTATGAAAATCCTGGTAATCGATGATAACCCGGTAATCCTGAAGCTGATGGTCAACCTGCTGGAACGGCAGGAGGGTCATATAGTGAAGACTGCCTGTGACGGCCTTACCGCCATTGACATTCTTCGGGATTTTGTTCCCAAGATCATCTTTATCGACATGATCATGCCCAAAATAAGTGGCGACAAGCTCTGCCGCATTATCCGCGGCATGCCGCATTTGGTCGATGTCTACCTGGTTATCCTTTCCGGGCTCGCTGCCGAGGAAAACTTCGATTACCAGTCTTTTGGTGCCAATGCCTGCATCGCCAAGGGGCCTTTTCTGGCCACCTCCCGTCACATTCTGGAGGTCCTAAGCCGACTTGCACCCAACGACAGGCAAGCCGATATCTCGATGATCTATGGTCAGAAAGACCTCTACCACCGGCAGGAAACGCAGGAATTGCTCGCCTCCAAGCGGCATGTCGAGATCATCCTGGGCAATATCTCCGATGGTATTCTGGAGTGTACGACCGAGGCCATGATTGTCTATGCCAACCCCCTGGCCGCAGTCTTTTTCCGACAGCAGGATGAAATACCGCTGCTGTCTACCTCCCTGTTTGATTATTTTCAGGAAAGTGCTCGGCCACGGATAGCTCGGCTGATAGAGGGCGCCACCAGCGAACCGCGGACCATCGGCGAGGACGAGCCCCTGATCCTGTATGGCCGGATGGTCTCGCTTTCCTGTCTGAGTGTGCAAGAAGACGAGCAGAGGTTCATTCTTGTCATACTTCGCGATATCACGGAACGGAAGGGGTACGAGGAGGAACTCCGTCATAATTATCGAACCCAGGCAGCCATTAGTGAGTTGCTCCAGCTTTCGCTCGAAGATGTCACCCTTGGCGAGATTTTAGAACAGTTTTTGGAGAAACTTGCTTCCTTTTCCTGGATAGGGCTGGCGCCTTCCGGAGCGGTTTTTCTGGCTGGCCACCAACCTGGAATCCTGTCGCTTCGTGCCCACCATGGGGTGCCGGAGAATTGGGTAACCAGTTGCACGCAGATGTCTTTCGGCCATTGCCTGCGCGGTCTTGACACCACCAAGGTCGAACCGGTCTATGTCGACGGAGAAGACGATAATCTGATGAGCGACACCGACATTAACAAGCATGGTCGCTACTTTGTGCCGATTCTCTCCGTCAGTCAACGACAGCTTGGCGTCTTTGCCGTTTCTCTCCAGGCTGGTTACGGACAGGACCAGCGGGTGGAGGAAGTACTGATCGTCGTGGCCCGAGTCCTCGCCGACATCATCGACCGCATCTCAGCGGCGCAGCAGCTCTGGGAGAGCGAGCAGAACTACCGCGCCTTTGCCCAGATCGGGTTGGCGCTTTCAGGGGAGAAGGACAACGACCGGCTTCTCGAAATGATTGTGGACGCGGCCCGACTCCTCTCCAAGGCGGACGGCGGCACTCTCTACATCGTCGAACCCGATGGTTGCCACCTGCGCTTTGCGATTCTGCAGAACGACACCATGAAGACCAGACTGCGAGGCACAGATTCCGGCGCAGTCTTTCCACAGGTACCCCTCTATCAGGAAGATGGTCGTCCCAATTATAACAATGTAGCCTCTTACGTGGCTCTCACCGATCAGATCGTTAATATCCCAGATGTGTACGAGGCTGCGAACTTCGACTTTACCGGGCCGCGGCGTTACGATCTGGCTACGGGCTACCGTTCCAAATCCATGCTGGTTATTGCTCTAAAAAACCACATGAATGAAATCATCGGGGTGCTCCAACTCATCAATGCTCTGGACCTGGACACCGGTGAGGTAATCGCCTTCGCCGATGATTATGTGAAGCTGGTCTCCTCCCTTGCCTCCCAGGCAGCCATGTCGCTCACCAACATCCAGTTGGTGAAGGACCAACAGAATCTTTTCTACGCCTTCATTCAGAGCATTGCCACGGCCATTGATGAAAAATCGCCTTACACCGGCGGCCATATCCGTCGGGTATTTGAACTGACCATGATGATTGCCGAGAAGATTAACGAAACCGAACAAGGGCCGTTCGGCCAGGTGCGGTTCAGCGCGGAAGAGATGGAGGAATTACGGCTGGCCGCCTGGATGCACGACGTGGGCAAGATTACCACCCCTGATTATGTGGTGGACAAAGCCGACAAGCTCCAGACCATTTTTTCCCGTATCCGGCTGGTTGAGACCCGTTTCGGGCTCATCATCCAGCAGCTGGAGAACGAATTTCTGCGGCATAAAATAGCCCTTATCGAGAATGGCGATAAAACTGAGCTTTCTTCCATGGAGGCGGAGTTGAACAGCCGGCTTCTAGGGCTTAAGGAAGATATGGCCTTCATTAAGGAGTGCAACTTGGCCTCTGAATTTATGAGTGACGACAAAATCGCTCGGATCAAGGCAATTTCGGCCGGCACTTATATCCGCGACGGAGAGGAGCATCCGTACCTGACCGCAGATGAGGTGGAAAATCTCTGCATTCGCAAGGGCAACCTTAACCAAAGGGAGCGGAAGATCATCGATAACCACGCCACAATGACCAGCAAGATCCTTAACCAGTTGCCGTTTCCTAAGAATCTTGCCAAGGTGCCCAACTATGCCGGTGGACACCACGAGAAACTGGATGGTTCCGGCTACCCACTTGGGCTTACCGGGGAGCAACTCCCATTACAGGTTCGGATCTTGGCTATTGCCGACATCTTCGAAGCCCTAACCGCCAAAGACCGCCCATACCGCGAGCCCATGCGGCTTTCCCAAGCGATTCGAATCATGGAGTTCATGAAAAAAGACTGCCACATTGACTCAACCATCTTTGACCTCTTTGTTGAATCCGGCCTCTGCCGCATCTATGCCACCAAAGAGATGAAACCCGAACAGATCGACTCGTAAAAAAAAACCATTGAATGAACTTGTTTGGATCGTGCGCGCAATCGTTGCGGAGATCGCGGATAGCAGGAGTCTGCAAGCAGACCTCGAGTATGTAGTAACTCAATCTTGTGAAATAGTTTTGTGGCGGAACCGAGATTGTTCTGTTGAATGAATTCGTCAAATGCATCGTCGAGCAGAGAGACCAAACATATAAGGCTCATAGTTGGGATGAACGTGCTCATCCCAGGTTAGTAAACAGCCAGTGGTTTCCCGTGATGGGCGTAATAATAGCTTCCAGGCGACTTGAGGCGGCGATACTGATCTAGCAGTTTGTCTAGGGCCGCTTCAAGGTGTGGGTATGGCATGACGATTGGTCTCGACGCCCAACAATTTATTCAGCGGATCTGGCTATCATGTCGAAAATCATGATAGCCAGAAAAGTGAATACTCCACCGGCTAAAGCCGGTGGCTTCGGATAACAGCTAAAGCTGGCGGGGTCGGCTACGCCGACTTCTCCGCATCACCTTC